>CAYRGJ010000036.1:0-29939 GCA_964423835.1 uncultured Dehalococcoidia bacterium
ACGGCCTTGATAACCACGTTCTTCTTGAGCTCTTGAATCGCAGCGTCCATGGTGTTCCTCCTCGTGGGTGTGTGGTGCTCAACTTTCAGTATAACATAAGCCCCTTCCGGCCTGAAACGACCGCCGGCGCCCGCCCGGCTGTCAGGCCCTGCCGGGGGCAGAGACCGTCGGGAGCCAAGGCCCTCCAGCTTGGCTGAGAGGCAGTCTCGCTTGCGCATGCCCGGCACGCTGCTAGCATAGGAGGTGGAGGTGCTGTGATGAGGATCAGGAAGAGGACCCTGGCGCTGGCGCTGGTGCTTCTGGCCGGCCTGGTGGCGGTGGGGGTGGTTCTGGTCAGGAACTCCGTGAGGGACTCGGCCAGGGTGCATGAGCTGCAGAAGGTGGAGGTCACTGAGTACCAGGGGACGGACCTGTCATCGATCGCGGACTTCCACGAGAACTCCATCAAGGGCCCGCAGTATCTCGATCTGGATAGCTACCGGCTCAAGGTTGACGGCCTGGTGCAGTCACCCCTGGAGTACACGCTGGCGGAGGCCGCCGGGGGCTTTCCGGCCCATGAGAAGGTGGTCACCCTGAGCTGCGTGGAGGGCTGGAACGCCACCATCCTGTGGCAGGGCGTGCTGGTCAGGGACCTGATGGCCGGCGCCGGGGTGCTGCCCGGGGCCAACACGGTGATCTTCCACGCTTACGATGGCTACACCACCTCGCTGCCCCTGGACTACCTGGCGGACCGGGACATCCTGCTGGCCTACCGGATGAACGGCGTGGACCTGCCCCCGGAGCGCGGGGCGCCGTTCCAGCTGGTGGCGGAGAGCAAGTGGGGCTACAAGTGGATCAAGTGGGTCACCGAGATCGAGCTGTCGGATGATCCCGAGTACCTGGGCTACTGGGAGAGCTACGGCTTCTCCAACGACGGTGACCTGTAGGGCGGCGGTATCCGGAACTGTGGCCGGGGATTCCCGGCCGGCGGGGGCAGATCGGCCTGGCCTCCGGTCAAGCCGGCGGGGGCGGATCGGCCTGGCCCTCTGATGAAGGCGGCCCGGCAGGGCCGGAGCCGTTGGCCACACTCCGCCTGATCAAGTAGGCCCCGGCGCCCAGCCCCAGGACGGCCGCCAGCCCTATGGGGGCCCATGCCCAGGCGGGGATACCGTTCCCCGGCTCCGGGGTGGTGCTGAAGACGGCATCCGCCGACACGGCCTCGTTGCCGGCCGCATCCTTCGATATCGCGCGGTAGTGGTAGGTCCGGCCCGCCAGGAGGCCCTCCAGCTCCACGATGTGGCTGGTGGTGAGAGACAGGGCCTCGGCCGTGGTTTCCCCGTATTGCTCCGTCAGGCCGTACTCCACCCTCGACGTCGCGGCCTCATTCGTGCTCCAGGTGATGGTGGCGCCCGCCCGGGCGGCTTCAGCCGCAGGCGGGGAGAGGGCCGGTGCCGCGGTATCCGGCGGCGCCTTGGCCAGGGTGGTGAAGGTCAGGTCCTCACCCAGCGCCGTGGAGGCGCCTGCCTCCGCCTTGGCCCGGAAGTGGTAGGTGGTGTTATCGGCCAGCCCCGTCAGGCTGGCGCTGAAAGCGGAGGCGGCTGTCACGGGCTGCGCCGGGGTCATGGCGTCGTAAGCGGTGGTGGGGCCCCACTCGAAGCGCAGGCCGGCGGAGGCCTCCAGGCCGAGCGCGGTCAGGTCGCCATTGAGAGTGGCCGAGCTTTCGGTCACCGCCACCGCCGGCCGGCTGCTCACGCTGAGCGGCTCGACCACGGCGATGTAGTCTGTCCTGGTGGCGGTATCGGTGGCGGCGGCCGCGTCCGTCACCCTCAGCACCGTGGTGAAGGCGCCCGCGCTGGAGTAGCTGTGGGAGGGGTTCTGCAGCGTGCTCTGGCTGCCGTCGCCGAAGTCCCACTGGCGGGACAGTGGCGCCAGCCCGCCCGTGGTCAGGTCGGTGAACTGGACGGCCTGGCCCACCAGCACCATGGTGCTGTCAGCGGAGAAGCCGGCCAGGGGGGCCGCGGCCACGGTGTAGCTCCCGTCGCCGGCCTCGATTACTATGCCGGACCCGGAGGCCTCGAAGGGCACGTTCCCGCCCGAGCCGTCCCGCACGACACTGGCCCACGGTGCGTTAACCAGGAGCCGGGACACGCCGCCCATGTTGCTGACGGTGAAGCTCAGTGACACGCCGGGGTCGGACACCACATCGGCGATGGTGGTGTGGTACGAGTTCTGGGCCCTCTCCCAGTATTCTCTGAAGCCCACGAAGCGGACCCCGCTGGCGGCGTAGTTGGAAAGGAAGGCGGTGAAATTGTCGGGGCTGATGGAATAGGAGAGGGCCGGGGTGATGTCCAACTCATGGGTGAACGTGGGGATCACTATGCCGGCCGCCGACACGGGACTCCAGAAGCCCCAGCAGTTGTCACTCATGTTGGCGATGTTGCCCAGGCTGGCCCCGGAGCCGTTGAAAGCATTCCTGGTCAGCAGCCCCAGGTCGGTGTAGGCATAGTCGGCATGCGTGAGGTTGTCCCCGCCCTGGAGGGCGCACCAGGTCGTCGGGGCCTGACCGAACATGGTGGCCACCTGGGCCGTCTCATTGTCCATCAGCTCGAAGGCCAGGTCCAACGGCATGTCGGACAGCCTGGCGCTGTAGTGTATCCCCAGCTCCCAACCGCCGGCGATGAGGGCCTTCAGCTCCGCCAGGTCCGAGGGGGAGTAGTCATCGATGTAGGTGGGGTCGGCCCATATCGTCCCGCCGCCCACCAGCGAAAGCCCGGTATCCACCGTGTCCCAGGCGTGCGGGCCATCCACTCCGAAGGAGGTCACCCTGGGGTCGGATACCGGAGTCACGTAGCTGTATTGCGGCACGGTCTGCTCCATGGAGTAAAGCTGAAGATGGGCCGACTGCCCCGGATAGATGGAATCGAAGGAGCAGAAGACCAGGGGATTCACAAACCGGTGGTAGAGGGTGGTGGGCGTGCCCTCGCGGTAGCCGGTGAAGGGGGTGGCCAGGACCTCCGCGCCATTGAGGTAGATACGGTTGGTCCCGGTGACGCTGTTGGACTTGATGGCGATCTCGAACCGGCCGCCGTTGTTGAACCCCGTGTCCTGCTCGATGTGGGTGCTATAGTGCAGCGTGGGATTGTAGTAGCAGGACGTTACGTAGAGGCGATCGGTGGGAGAGCCGTCGACCAGGCGGATGGCCAGCCAGGCCCCGCCGGCGAAGATGTTCACATTGGCATGGTCCTCGGTCCTCACCAGCCCCATGTCCAGCGTGATGGTGGTAGACAGGGACGGTGACAGCCCCCCGACGAAGAGCTTGCCCAGGGCGCCCTGGGTACCGTCAAAAGAGACGCAGTGATCGACCTGGTTGTATGCCAGGGTAACGTTCTCCATGTAGCCGTTCCCGACCTCCGAGGCCAGGCAGATGTTGCCCGGGACGGCGCCCAGAGCGGTGTAGTCCTGGCTGAAGACCGTCAGCTCGCCGGCCGGATCGTTGGTCACGGCGGCGCCTGCGGCCCGGACCGGGGGAGCGGCGGGAGCCAGCACGGCTCCCAGCGCCAGGGCGGCGCAGATGACGAACACGAATAGAGCGCGCTTCATCTCCAGTCCCGGGGCACAGAGTAGTTCAGGCGTCTCACCATGGGGTCTCAGCCCCCGGCGGCCGGATCACAAGGTCCTCTCGTCTGGGATATGTACCAGGCCCCTCCATAGCGCCAGGTGAAGTATAGGCGGGCCGGCCCGGGAGGTCAACGCCGGTTGGCCTCAGCCGTCGCAGAGGGGACTCGGGCCTGAATCATGGACACAGCGGGAAACTGAGGCCTCAGCCGTCGCACAGCGGGACTGAGGCCTCAGTCGTCGCACAGCGGACTGAGGGTCAGCAGCTTGCGGGCGATGGCCGGCTGGCGGGCAATGAACAGCAACTCCTCCTCGACCAGCGGCTTCTGGGCCTCCACGTTGGCGTAGCGGACCAGCTCCAGGACCTGGTGCGCCTCCTCCCGGTCGGCGAAGGAGATTGAGATCTGACCCATGACGTGGGTGAAGCCGGAGATGCCGCCGTACTCGCCGGTGCATATCTCCCGCCCGGTCTCCACCGTCTCTGCCTCGCCCCGGCCCAGCTCCAGGTAATCATACAGCTCGTAGTTGCTGGTATCCTTCAGCACTCCGTCGGCATGGATCCCGGAGGCATGGGCGAAGGCGTTGGCGCCCACCCCGGGCTGGTTGATGGGGATGGGGACCCCGAAGGCGTAGCTGGCGTACCGGGCTATCCTCCAGGCCAGGGAGAGGTCGATCTGGTCCCCCAGCGGATATTGCTCGGCGAAGCCCTTGGACTTGGTGGCGGCCAGGATGACGGCCACCAGGTCGGCGTTGCCGGCCCGCTCGCCTACGCCGTTGACGGTGGTGTTGATGTAGGCATCCTGACCGCCGTCGATGGCCCCCCTGGCGCCAGCGATGGAGTTGGCTACGGCCATGCCCAGGTCGCCGTGGCAATGGACCTCGATGCCCATGCCGGTCTCCCGCGCCAGGGTCTTGACGGTGTCGTAGATGGTGAAGGGATTGTCGTACCCCAGCGTGTCGCAGTACCGCATTCGTACCGCCCCCCGCTCCTTAGCGGCCAGTCCGAACCGGACGAGGAAGTCCAACTCCGTGCGGGAGGCATCCTCCGCGTTCACCGCAATGGAGTCGATGTGGTGCGAGCGGGCGGCCTCCACGGCCTCCACCATCGTCTGCAGGACGTCCTCCCGGGTCTTCCGGCCCAGGAACTTGCCCTGGATCATCTGGTCGGATGTAGAGATAGAGAGATTGACGTGCCGCAGCCCGGGAACCAGTCTGAAGGCCAGATCCACGTCGGCGGGCACCGCCCGGAGCCACCCGGCCAGCCGCATGGGCTGCAGCACCCCCTTCCCGGCCAGCTCCAGGTTGGCCGAGAGGTAGTTCTTCTCGTGGCGGGTGGTGGGAAAGCCGAACTCGGACTGGAAGATCCCCATGTGATTGAGGTACAGGTTCAGCATGGTCTTCTCGAGCTTGGACAGCCCCAGCTTGGCGGTCTGCACCCCGTCCCGGTTGGTGACGTCGATTATGTGTATGTGGCCCATCATGTCCTCCGGGCTAGCCTCAATAATGTTCACTTAAGAATCATGATCGTCCCTGGCCCATTGGTACCGGAGGGGTACTGCGTCGGGCCTTTGGTGGAGTAGCTGCTCATGCTGCGCTTGACGCAGCGCCGGTTCCACCTGCCGCGGCTGGAGACCACACACTCCTGGAGTATCTCGGCCAGCACCGCCTTATGCATCGCCAGACGCTGAGGGGGGGGGGAAGACCTGGTTCTTGCCACTCTTCTTCTCAGCATGCGCATGGCGTGCGCGAGTGACAGCTGTCCTGGTTAATGTGCTCCCGGAGAGCGGCTTCATGCATCAGCCCTCGTACTGCGAAATGGGTCATCATCAGGCCCCAGAACTCCTGCCTGACCAGATCGGGTGTCTTGCTGCGCAACTGGATGCGGGAGCCCCGTAGGTGGGTCTTGAGCTCATCCAGGGCCGTCTCGATCTCCCAGCGTTCGGAGTACAGGGCGGCCAACTCCTGAGCCGGTGCATCCTCGGGATCCAGAACAGAGCTGACCAGGCGGCAGACCTCGGGGGACGCGGCGTTCTCCGGGACAAGATCGATCACCCGCACATCAGTCCCTCCTGTGTCCAGGCAGTGCTGTTTATGGGGCCAGATACGGCTGAGGTAAGAGCCATCCGGCAGAGGCCGCAGGCAGGGCAGCTTGGCATTCCGGCCCACCCGCCACAGCATTTGGGCCCCGGTAGCCCGGGCCTTCTGCCACAGCTCATATCCGAAGAAGCACTGGTCGGCCAGGCACAGCATCCCCGCCTCAAGATAGGAGACCGCTTCCCGGGCCAGGGTGGCCTCCGACTTCCGGTAGGTCTCCAACTGCGTTCCGAAGAGGACATGGGTCCCGTTCTCCACCAGGGAGACGAACCGTACCTTAGGGCACCTGCAACGCGCCCGGCTGGCGGACGGCCGGCCGAAGGCGGCCTCGTTTTCCCAGTTGTCGGCTGTCTCCATGGTGCTCCCGTCAAGGGTAACCAAGCGCCACTGGCGGTACCAGGCCCCCCTGGTATCCCTGGTGGCAATGGGCCTGACCACTGCGTCATGCAACTCCTTGACTGGCTCGGATCCCAGCCGTGTCCGAGCCTGAGAGATCCCTGACTTGCTTGTCACTCTCATTTGCGTGCCGGGTGGCGAGAGCCACTCGATGCCGGCCAGGAGGCAGCGGAGCACCTCCCGGTAGGATACCTGCATGAACAAAGCCAGGGCCAGGACATAGTAGACTACTACAAGGGCCGGGAGATCCCGCTGTCTCCGGCTACTCCTGCCGGTTCCCTCGAGTATGCTGTTGACCTTATCGGCGGGGAAAGCCCTGGTTATCACGCCGAGGCTGATGTAGTCCGTGATCCGCGAACCCCGGGACAATGCCGCCGTCGTTCTTGCCATTTCGGTCTCGTCCTGGCACAATAGTATACATCAAAAAGGATTAAGTGAACAGTATTTGATACAGGTTGAAGTCAAGAAGCTGTCACATTCCTCAGGTGGTGCCATCTCCTAACGCATATCATGTGCTCTTGGATACAACCACATTGCTCTCCCAGACGAGTACGGCCTCCCCCTTCTGGTTGCGCAACGTGCTCACTAATCTGGCAATCCCGCGATCGGTCTTTGTGCTTGAAGCACGCTTATGGACGTATTCCCATGTGGCTACAAGGCAATCACCCGGACGAACTGGGGCCGTAAACTGCCCTCTCCAGTCAGCAGCAGCGATGACAGCAATCTTCGGCTCGAATTCACCTACGAGCGAAGTGGCCACGGCAAAGGTGTATGCCGCGGGTGCTATCAACCCTCTGTGCGGGGATTGTCTCGCAGCCTCACCATCTATGTGAATAGCCTGAGGATCCCATCGCTTGGCGAATGCGATAAGCTCCTCCTCCGGCACAACATAACTGTTTGTCACCCTTTGCTGGTGCAAAGGTATGTCATCCAAATACCACTTCTGCATTATCCTTCCTCCAAAACGATGCGGGCTCGAGGTACCAGCCCCCCCCGCGTCTTTCCTCAGCAGGATTCAGGCTCACTTCGATCTTTCGTGGTCATCTGAAGGTCACATGCTCTGCCCATGGGGCAAGCATACCACATCACGCCTATCATCGGCAGCAGGTGTATGGCCACGGTAACTGTCAACCCCTAGGAGCCTGTCGGGGTAATCGCGCGCCGTGCCCGCCCGTGCGCGGCATGGCGTCTCAGGTAGCCCAGAACAGATCTCTGTACGACTGGTTGTCGGTGCTGCAGCTGTCCGTGAACTGGTTGCCGATGGCGGGCTCCTGGACTCCTGCTGAGTCTCGTTGCCAGGCTCTATACAGCTTGAGCAGGTTGTGCCCGGTGCAGATGAGCTGCCATTCGCCCGTTACCTTGTCCAGTCCACGCAGTGAGAACTGCCTGAACCCTCGCCCTTGCTTGATTTGGCCGAATACGGGCTCCGGCAACTCCTTTCTCAGCGCGTAGCATCTGCGCCCTCTCTTCGTCCTCAGCTTTCGCCGCATCCGGTCCGCTGTGGAAAGTCCGCGCGGTATCCGGCCGCGAGGAGCTGGCGGCTCAGCATACGCATGCCGCAGCTGGCCCGGCGGCATGTAGACGTCGATGCCCAGGTTGGTCAGATTCTCCACGGCAGTCCTGCAGAAATATCCGGCATCGGCGGACATCTGTTGTGGCATTCGGCCTGTGTTGGCTTGTACCTCCTCCATCATGGGCTCAGCCTGTTCATTGTCTGACGGCTTGTTGGTCACCGCGGCGGCCACTATCACCTGATTGGCACTGTCCACCGCCGCCTGGGCATTGTAGGCCTGGATGAAATGCCGACCTCCGGAGGTCGGCATGATGTGCGACTCGGGATCGGTGAAGTTACGCTGTGCTTTGTCGTCAGGCACCACAGGCTCCTTGTGTTTGCGCGAACCGGACTCCTCTGCATCCTGGCGGGCCTCCTCTTCCAGGGCTTCCATGGCCTCCCGGATCTTCTTCAACCGGCTCTCCCTGAAGGCCAGCTCGCGGGGTATCTCATCCCCCCTCTTGTCCGGGCCATACTCCCGATCTTCCTCTTCATCCACTTCCTGGGCCCGCTTCAGAAGTTCCTCTACCTCATGTTGCAGACGATCTTCATCCTTCTTCATGCGTCCGTAGCTCATGGCCTTGTGTTTCGAGGCATTGGCCTTCACCTTGGTCCCGTCCAGAGAGACATGGCCCATCTTGACCAGCCCCGCCTCCTGACATACCCTCAACACCTGCACGAACAGGCCGGCCAGGGCCCGGAGGTGGTCCTGCCGGAGTCCGAAATGGTGCGGAAATCCGGAGTGTTGTTGGCCGCCAGCACCCGGAACGCAACATCCTCTTCCAGCCTCTTGGCGATCCTCCGGGAAGACGGGATGCCGATACAGTAGGCATATAGCAGCACCTTGACCATCATCACAGGATGGTAGGGGGGATATTCCCGCTCCTCACGGGTGTAGCGCCGCATGATCATCGACACATCAAGCTGGTCTACCAGGTCCGATAGAAAGAACACCAGATGATCGTCGGGTAACCAGTCCCGGATCGACACCGGCATCAGGAACCCTTGGTCGGGCTGATAGGGGCGGAAGGTCTTGCTCACGAGGGCCTCCTCAGTCAGAGTCGCCCTCTATTATATCGTCCGCACTCTCCAAGCGCGATTACCCGGACAGGCTCCTAGTTGGCGGAATCCTGCCTCCCATCCTCAGGCCGCCTTCCCTGCCCTTCATGAGGTCCTGGTCGATCCTCTGGAGAAGATACTCGGCTGCCTTCCTGGCCAGATCGCAGGCCCACCGGAAGATCACATCCTCCCACCGCCCCGCCTCCCCCTTGAGAATCGTCGCCAGCCCTTCCATGCTATCCATCAAGAGACCTCCTTGATCCGAAGATTGGTTTTGTCGCCTAATCTCAGGATTCTGCGGGGTCTCTTCTCTCTACGCCAACCCCTGCCGACTGACAAGATGCGGCAACCATAGCCACCACGACCGCATCAGGCATTGGACTGGAAGACACCAGCAGAGTATCCTACTGAATGCCAACCGGGGATGGCCCAGCTGTCTCATATGTGGTGGACGAGTACATGGCCTTGACGTAAACAGTGAGCTGCGTGATAATGCGTGGACAAAGATGGGGGAGCCATGGTTCGACCGAGAGACGACAGGAAACGAGCTAGCATCAATCCATGGGAAACGAAACACCAAGCAAGACAGATGAGAGCGCTTCGGCGGCATCCTGAGATATTCAAGAGGATATTCTCGGAATCGCCTATAGCTATCATCCTCTATGACAGCACCGGAGCTGCGATCGCTGCAAACCAATCTTGCCTCGATATGGTTGGTGTAGGTGACACATCCAATTCGAAGCTGTGGACCAATCTCTTCCGCGATCCCACCATCCCGGCAGACGTTAAGGAAATGGTGATCCGGCGTCAAACGGGGAGATATCACACCGCGGTCAATTACGACCATCTCCGAGCGCGGGGAGTTTACGGAGGAGCGACTTCGGGAGTCCGCGAAGTTGATGTGGTGGTTAGCCACCTGGGTTGTGGCGTATCCGGAGAAGTGCTAGGATACATGTCCCAGACACTGGACGTTACCGAGCTGAAGCATGCTGAACAAAGACTGCAGGCATACCAGAGCCAACTCCGACGGTTGTCAGCTCAGTTGGCGCGGGTGGAAGAACAAGAGCGGAGGCGCCTAGCCACAGGCCTTCATGACCAGGTTGGGCAGAATCTAGCGTTGGTCAAGATTAGACTCGGCCTGGTCAGAGACATGGAGCCTAGACCAGCTATTCGGCAAGCTCTGGTCGAAGCAGAGAGCCTTCTTGATCACGCTATTCGGACGACTCGATCTCTAACCTTCGAGCTCAGCCCGCCCGTACTGTATGAATTGGGGCTCGCGCCGGCCATAAAGTGGATGGCAGACCAGTTCGAGTCTACCCATGGCATATCATGTAGTCTCCAAGATGACGGCAACTCGAGGGAATTGGGGGACGACATCCGCAGCCTTCTATTCAGTGCTGTTCGTGAGTTGATGACGAATGTCGTAAAGCACGCCCAAGCGCGCGAAGTGGTTATCTCAATTCGCGAAACTGAAGAGGGAATGTCACTGACAGTCAGGGACGATGGAGTTGGGTTCGACGGCTGGGACGGCAAGGGCTTTGGGCTTTTTAATATAAAGGAGCGACTGAGAGCCGCTGGCGGGCGGATGCAGGTGGATTCAAAGAAGGGTTGCGGGACTACCGTTCGTCTCACGATGCCCGACTCTGCTGCCGAGGGGGGCTGCGCGCAGACATGACCGTGAAAGTCATGATTGTGGATGACCACACGATCATGCGTGAGGGCCTTTCTCTCCTGATAGCGGCGGAGTCGGGCATGGAGGTATGCGGACAGGCGGCTGATGGTCATGAAGCCTTGGATTTGGTGCGCCAGCTGAATCCCGACGTGATCCTAATGGACCTGACAATGCCTGGCTGCAACGGCATTGAAGCGATCAAGCGCATCTTGGCCGATTGTCCGCGGGCCAAGGTATTGGCTCTATCCATGCATTCGGACATTAGCTTTGTTGATGGGGCTCTGCAGGCTGGCGCCTCGGGCTATCTGTTGAAGGATTGCGCTCATGAGGAACTCGTTCAGGCAATCAGGGACGTAATCAATGGAAGACCGCACTTCTCCCCTGGTGTAGCCAGTAAGGTGACCGTAGCTTATGTGCGATATCTCGACGGCAAGAGAGTGTCTGTCTTGAGCGGCAGAGAGCGCGAGGTACTCCAGCTGATAGCCGAAGGCAAGAGCGTTAACCAGATCGCCGCGGTGCTCAACGTTAGTTCAAAGACAGTACAGACGCACCGGTATCAAATCATGCTTAAACTCCGCATCAATAGTGTAGCGGCCCTTACCAAGTACGCCATTCGAGAAGGGCTCACGACCTTGGACTTTTGACTTGAATCTGGTAGAAGCAACTACCAGATGCCGTTCCCATTGAACAGCCAGGAACTCCTCACGGTCGGCTGAGACATGAAGAAGCACAAAATCAGCAGTTCTCCGATTGTGGTACCGGGCAGTCCGCGGTACTCTCGTGAAAAAGAGGTCCCGCCTGAGGTCGCCAGTGCAAGATGGCTTGACTCTGTTGGGCGCAGTCCGGGACTCGTGGCATGGCATCAAAGAGGACTTCTGCATGCACGTCAGATTTGCAGGCTGAGAAGCCAAGGAAGGCAGCGCAGTGACCGCAGCAGGCACAAATGGAGAAGCAGTTGTTCTCCTCGTGAAAGACCTGGAACTTAGCTTCGGCGGTGTGAAAGCCCTATCCAGAGTAAACCTCACGGTCAGTGATGGCCAGATTTATGGCATTATTGGGCCGAATGGCGCCGGCAAGACGACTGTATTGAATTGCGTGAGTGGGTTCTATCGTCCCCAGAAGGGTGAAGTATACTTTGGGGACCGCCGGATCACCAGGCTGAGCCCAGACAAGATCAACAGACTCGGCATCAGCAGAACATTCCAGAACATTCAGCTTTACACGGGCCTCACGGTCGTCGAGAATCTGATGGCCGCCAGGCACTTCTACTTCAAGTCTACGTGGATAGAGGGAGCTCTCTATTTCGGCAGAGCACATCGGGAAGAAGTCCGGCACCGCGAGACCGTCGAAGAGATCATCGATTTCTTGGAGCTGCAACGCTGGCGCAAGTCGGTCGTCGGGTTGCTACCTTATGGAGTCCGGAAACGCATTGATCTAGGCCGAGCATTGGCCCAAGAACCCAGACTCCTGCTCCTCGACGAGCCTATGGCAGGCATGAACGCGGAAGAAAAGGAAGACATGGCCAGATTCATCCTGGACATCCAGGAACAGAGGGGTACGACGATAGTCTTAATTGAACATGATATGGGCGTGGTCATGGATATCACCGATCGAATAATGGTGCTGGACTTCGGTGCCAAGATAGCCGATGGGACTCCCGACCAAGTCAAGGACGAACCAGCGGTTATCAAGGCGTACCTGGGGGAGAAGCAAGGGATCCAACCTAGGGGGTAGAAGATGGCGCTCCTGCGGCTCCAGAACGTAGAAGTGAAATACATGGACGTAATGTTAGTCCTCCGAGGGGTCTCTCTAGAGGTGGAAGCGGGGGGTGTTGTTGCGCTACTCGGTGCCAACGGTGCTGGCAAGAGTACTACCCTGAAGGCCATATCGGGCTTGCTCAAGACCGAGGAGGGCAAGGTTACGGATGGCACTATCGAATTCGAGGGTAGACGCATAGAGAATAGCGACCCTCAGAAGATTGCCAAACTTGGCATCATCCAGGTGCTTGAAGGCAGGAGAGTATTCGAACATCTCACCGTGGAGGAGAACCTTCGGGCAGGCGCTTACATAGCGCAGAACGGCTCTAGCTTGTCCAGGGACTTGGACATGGTATACGGGTACTTCCCCCTACTCAGGCAACTTCGTCGCAAGACGAGCGGCTACTTGTCGGGGGGCGAGCAGCAGATGGTCGTCGTGGGCAGAGCCCTGATGTCACATCCCAAGTTGATGCTGGTGGATGAGGCATCATTGGGCCTGGCGCCCCTCATGGTTGAAGAGGTATTCCGCATACTCGGGCGCATCAACCAGGAAGAAAAGGTGTCCATACTCATGGTGGAGCAAAACGCCCAGGCAGCGTTGAATCTCGCGCACTACGGTTTCGTTATGGAGAACGGTCGCATCGTACTTGATGACGCTGCTGAAAAACTCATGGAAAACGAGGATGTGCGGGAGTTCTACATGGGTCTCGGCACGGTCGGAGAAACCAAGAGCTACCGCGGCGTCAAGCACTACAAGAGACGGAAGCGGTGGTTGGGGTAGTATCTGCGGAGTTCTGGAGGGCGCCAGGATGATGGATTGGCAAGTGACTGCAACTGCTATCGTTTGCGATCGGATCAAGAATTTCGTTGTAATTATGGTCTACCCTAATGAGACCGCTAGCTGTTCGTACGTAATAAGGTGTGACCGGGCCAAGAAGGCGAAGAGCAGGCTTGAGGAATGCGGGTGGCCAGACTGCACCTTTGTGCGCGATTTTCAGAAACAAGCGTATTTGATTTGAGGTCGAGCGCAGTGTGGCAGGAGGAGTGTCGCTATCACTTTACACCTGTGGGAGGTTCCGCAGCCTAGCTTGGGTCAGGACTCGATCTAATAGGCCGGTTCGAAGCGACTATCTATCCAGTGATACCTCCTATCTGCGCGCTATTGGCTATACCTGTCCCAACGCTGCGCAGACAGGAGTTGGAGATGGGTGTTTTGGAGTACAAGCCCTGCGTCATTGTTACTGGCTCTCGACTTTCCTGCACGGGACCACCATGCCGCTTATACTCAGGTATCAACACCCCGGGCATGCCTGGCATCGCAATCTGTTGAGGAGTCGTGGCCCAGGCTCCTAGGGTTTGTGGTCGAGCTGAACTTGGACAGTCTCGTGGGGGTATGAACTGATGAAGCTGTGCGTTGTCACCATAGGAGATGTGTCGGACAAATGGATTGGAGAAGCGTTGGCGAGTATTCGGGCGAGTTTCCACAGTGTCTTGCGACCTGACACTGAAGTCACACTTAAGCCAGCAAGAGGGGGACTCAAGGGTAACAACTATCTAGATTTTGACAATCCCTATTTTGTTCTCTTGAACAAGAGGCCAATTGTTGAAGCGCTAATAGAGGCAGACAAGGAGGGATTTGACGCCGCCTGGGTGAACTGTTTCGGTGACCCAGGTGTGCCGGAAGCGCGGGCCGTTGTCCGAATGCCAATCATCGGACCTTGCGAGGCCACCCTGCATTTGGCCTGCCAACTGGGTCGCAAGTTTGCCATTATCGCGGCGAATATGCCGGGGCAAATAGCACAAGTAGAGGAGCAGGTGAGGCAACACGGTTTGGAGGGCAGGCTGATTGCGAACGGAGTCAGGACCGAGAAGGAGCCGTTTGGCCCGGCCTACGAGAAGGGTTTGAGAGACCCGCGGACCTCTGCCGATAGCGTCTCGGAAGTCGCCCGACAGTGTGTTATTGACGGTGCCGATGTGGTGGTTATCGGTTGTTGCGGTATAGGCCCGATTCTGAGTAGTCTTGGTTTCAACAAGCTGACCTTCAGTGGGCAAGAGATCCCGATTCTTGACCCCGTGATGGTAGCTGCCAAGATGACCGAAATGGCCGCAGATATTAGGAACAAGACAGGGCTACCCTTGACCAGTAGGACCAGAAACTATGTGACTCCTGGACGAAACGACTTGGTTAGGGTCAGGTCTCACTTTGGGTTGCCCCACTGAGTTTGCGCCCGTACACAGCAGAACCGGACAACAAGTTGATTGTGCCAACTATCCTGAGTTGGAGCTGTTGCGCGACTTCGCCAGGTTGGGTCTGCAGAAAGTTGGATCGTTGTCTTTCCGCACTTGGAGAGATCTGAACTTGGAGAGATCTCATAGCGGCCAGGCCTTCAGCCTGGCCGGTTGCCAAAACGCCGTGTAGCACCAAGAAGAGATGAGGTGGGCCAAGCACTAGATACTCCGGGCTACTTCCGAGGCCTCTGAAATGGCCTCCAGCGCCTTGCGCGGCTTCTTGGCATCGCCGATAACATAGACCTCGGGCACCTTGCCGGTTAATTGCGGACTCAGCACGTCGACAGACTTGGCCCCCATCGCCAGCACTATGGTTCTCATGCCGCGTATAACTTC
The DNA here is from genome assembly GCA_964423835.1 of uncultured Dehalococcoidia bacterium. GTDB lineage: Bacteria > Chloroflexota > Dehalococcoidia > UBA2247 > RBG-13-53-26 > JAFGCL01. Next base: position 14,750 of record CAYRGJ010000036.1, read on the forward strand.
CTCCTTATGGCCCTCCCTGCAAACCACGGCCCGGTCGGGCTCGGTTTCCATTATGGTCTCAACCACGCGGGCCCCATCCTCGAGGATCTCTCTGACCTTGCGGTTGGTGAGTATCTCGACCTGGTTGTCGTTGAGGCGTTCCATGAGCAGGGTCCGGCCCTCCGGCACCATGTCCATGCCCACTCTGTCCAGCATCTCGATGATGGTTATGTGCGTGCGCCCTATGATAGGGTTGTGGCCCGGGTGCGCCAGATACTCGGCGGTTTCCAGCCCAACCATGCCGCCACCGACAATGAGTACATCGCCAAAGGGACGGCGCACCTTGCCTGAGAGCACATCGTGGGCGGTAACCACGTTCTTGCCCTTCACGCCAGGGATATCGAGGATCAGCGCCTCACCGCCCGTGGCTACTATGGCCACATCGGGTCTCTGCTGTTCGACAGTCTCCAGCGTTGCCTCGCTGTTGAGGTGTACCTCTACTCCAGCTTTGGCCGCCTGAAGCGATAGGAACTGCGTGGCCTTGGTAAGTTCCTGTTTGCCGGGCGGAACGACTGCAAGGTTGAACTGGCCGCCAACCCTGTCCCGCCTTTCATAGAGGGTCACTCTGTGGCCCCTGCTGGCTGCTACCATTGCCGCGTAAAGTCCGCCAGGACCGCCGCCCATAACCATGACCTTTTTCGGTTTGGGCGGCGGAGTCAGCGCCATCTCCTTTTCCCGGCCTACCGATGGATTCATGAGGCAGGTCATCATCCGGTTTTTTCGGCCTGCTATGCAGCCCAGGCCGCAACCGATACAGGGAGTGATGTCATCCAGTCTTCCTTTGGCTGCCTTGTTAGGCCATTCCGGGTCAGCCAGAAGCGCCCGCCCCAGCACTATGACGTCCGCCAGATTCCTCTCCAGTATTGATTCTGCGAACCTGGGGTCGGTTATTCGGCCAACAGTGAATACGGGAACCTTGACCACTTCCTTAACTGCGGCCGCATAGGGCACGTTCAACCCCATCGGCGTGCCGTGTGGCGGCAATATGCGCCACGACATCTGCGGGAAGGTACCACTCGAGATGTGGAATGCGTGCACACCGGCTTCGACGAGCATGGGAGCGATGTATTTGGTTTCCTCAATGTCGCACCCGCCCGCCGTCAGTTCATCGCCGGAAAGCCTCATTACGATGGGGAAATCCCGACCAGCCTTGGCCTGGATGTTCTTGAGCACCTCGAGGTGAATCCTCAGGCGTGATTCTATGGAGCCGCCGTATTCATCGGAGCGCTTGTTCCGCAAGGCTGATATGAATGATCCCAGCAACATGTAGCAATGCGCCGAGTGCAGTTCTATCCCGTCGCAGCCTGATTCCCTGGCGCGCCTCGCCGCGTCGCCAAACTGCTCGACGATGTGGTGGATCTCCTCCACTGACACCTCTCGGCAAGTCGTCTTATAGGTGAAACACATGACCGGCGATGGTCCTATGGGTTGCACCTTGGATAGGAAGCAGACGGACTCCGGACCGGGGTGAGCGATCTGCGGGATGAGCTTTGATCCGCAGGCATGGACCGCATCCGCCAGCCCGCGCATCGGCGCTATCTGCTGGTCGTCCCACATGCCTACGGTATTTGGCACGTACGGATACTTGCCGTCGATAGATGTGACCTCCAGTATGAGAAGACCGGCGCCGCCCTGGGCCCGTGCCTCGATATAGGCGCGATGTTGCTCAGATATGGTCCCGTCGCGATTGGCATAGCTGGTATCCATTGGAGCCAGCGCAATGCGGTTCTTCAACTCCATCGAGCCAATCTTGATGGGACTGAATAGCTTTGCTAGAGGCCTGTCGATCATCTCATCTCCTTCGTTCCCGTGATGCTTTGTGAGACGTCGGGCGTAGCTTCTGAGGCCTCCTGGATAGTCCTGCATCGTTACTGGCGGTGAGGTCACCCAGGCCAGCGACAGCAGTCGTGGACGGTCGTGTGTCGACCTGCTTGAGTGTGGGACCCGCCGTCCGATTGCGTGGCTTGAAAGCAGCTCTCGCGGTGATGCGCTCTATGCCCATCTCGTATCGACGACCTTCCGGCATTCGGAGGCAAGTGCGCCGCTCGGTAGGAACTCGATATGGTCGATCTTAAGCTTGAAGACCTCTTGGCACCGTCTAGTCACAGCATGCGCCAGCAATGCGCGGTCTGAGGCTGCATTGGTCTCCGCTTTGAGCTCAATTCGGTCCCGGTGACCGTCAAGCTTGAGCAGCAACTGGTACTTGAGCACTTCAGGCAGGCCAGAGAAGGCTTCTTCAATCTCGCGTATGTGTACAAACATACCTTTCACTCTGACATGTTCGCCAATCATGCCCATGATGCGAGTTATCCTCGGAGAAGTCCTGCCACAGCCACACACTTGATCAGTGTAGGACGCCAGGTCTCCGGTCCCGAATCTGACAAGCGGGTATGTTCTGCTGAATAGTGTCACAACAATCTCCCCTACCTCCAAGGGCTTCACCTGCTTGCCTGTCTGTGGATCAACGATCTCGATGACTGCCTCTTGATCCTCATAATGGTAGCCGTCGCCCAGCCCACAGTCATACGCTACAGTTCCAAGATCTGCAGTGCCATAAGAATCACCAACCTTCAGCCCGTACTTCTCCTCGAACGTTTTCCTCAATACTTGGATGTGCCTCTCTCCGCCGCCGCTGACGTACTTCAGATTCAGATCTCGCCGAACATCAAAGCCCATCTCCTCGGCCTTCTGAAGTAGAGTCATTACAAAGCTTGGAAAACTGAAGACAGCGGCGACATTCAAATGATGAAGAAGTTGCACTTGGAGTTCAGTCTGACCCGTTCCCGCCGGCACGATAGTGCATCCCAGAGCATCCAAGGCATCAGTCACAAATAGCCCTGCGGGGACCATGTGATATGCGTTAGAGACCATTACTATGTCGCCCGGTCTTGGCAAGCCAAACCTAACAAACGATCGCACGGCGGCACGCACCCGTTCCGTGCCAAACGCATCGAAAATGGGACCGGGCGACACGTATATTCTGTTGAGTGAGTTCAGCGGTGTGGCCAGAAGACCACCGAACGGCGGACTTGCCCGCTGTAGCTTCACCAAGTCGTCTTTCGTCGTTATGGGCAGCCTCTCCAGGTCTCTCATGCACTTCACATGTCGCGGCGAGACACCCGCTTGATCGAAACAAGCTCTCACTGCCGGGGCATGCCTATAGGCGAAGCCGACCTGTTTGCCCAGTCGCATGTCGAGCCATTCCTGCCTGTCCCTCACCGGCATCTTTTCCGTTGCTTCGTCGTACAGACTCGTTAGCGTTTTTGAACTCAGCCGATGCCCCACTTGTCCCCCCTCATGCACAGACTAGTATGACGACTCTGCCGCTCAACCCAGCTTAACTGTCAAGCCGCCATCAACAACCACTGTGGTGCCAGTACAGTATCCCCCAGCTGCTGATGCCAAGAAGATAACCGCACCAGCGATCTCATCTGGCTTGGCTGCCCGCTTCAGCGGAATGCCTTCGTATTGACGCTTGAGACTTGGAGTCTCAGTGACTGCATTCTCGAGTCTTCCCATGTCGATGAATCCGGGAGCTACTGCATTCACGCGAATGTTATATGTAGCCCATTCCGCGGCCAGGCTCATAGTCAGGTTCAGCACCGCTGCCTTAGAGGCACTGTATGCGGGGTTGGTCGCCGCAGCTCGAAATGCCTCTGTGGAGGCGATGTTGATTATGCATCCGCCGCCCTGCTGAATCATGGAGCTGACCACAGCTTTGCTACACATGAATGTCGGCTTCAGGTTCTCTCGCACCAAAGCGTCCCAACCACCTTCGCTAAGTTTGAGGGCGGACGAGATGAAACTAGCGCCAACATTGTTGACCAGTATGTCGATTCGTCCAAAGGTGTTCAGCGTCTGTGCTATGAGGTTCTCTACCTGTTCAGTCACGCGCACGTCGGTGGGAACTGCGATGGAGCGTCTTCCCAACCCACGTATTTGACTTGCAGTGGCTGCAACGGCATCAGCGGTCCGGGCACAGACGGACACATCAGCCCCTGCCTTGGCCATCTCCAAGGCGATAGTCTTGCCAGTCCAGGCACTCGCCCCGGTCACAATAGCCACTTTGCCTTCCAGCGAAAACATCGAGTTCATCACTGAGCCTCCTATCTTGAGATTCAGTCGCTAGTCCAAACGCAGGTAGGTTACACAGTTGGGCCCGCAAACACCATCGGCAAATGCCTGAACTCTTGCCTCGCAAAGACCTGTCGTCGCCTTCACCGGGGCATCCTCAAAGCAGTGAAGGCAGTTGGTCCTCGCCAGTGTTCGCCGAACGGAGACTACGGTCAGCAGTCGTGCCCTCGGTCTTGACCTCGATTGCTGACTGGAGAACGCTGAATGTGCAAGCAGGATCTGATCTCCGTTACAACGACCCGTCAATCATCACGAACTTTGACCCACATTCCGGCGATTTCATCACGATCTTTGACCCACCCGGGCAACTGAATACCATTGTCGCTTAGTCGGTAGAGGAGCGGCGATGGCGTATACGGCGGTCACCCGTGTGGAGATTATCGAAGTCATCAGGCAATGGCAGGCCGGCCGCAAGATACGGGAGATAGTACGGTCGACAGGCATTGCCCGGAACACGGTCCGGAAGTACCTTCTGGCGGCCCAGAGCTGCGGTGTTACCCGGGATGGACCGCCCCCGGACGAATCACAGATCATCGCCCTGGTCCAGCTCGGCCGGGCCGGGCCGCGGGATGCGGCAGTGCCCACTGACAAGGTGCTGGAGCCGTGGGCGGACCAGATTCACAGCTGGATCAAGGAAGACAAGGCCAAGCTCACCCGGATCCAGGAGCTGCTGGCCCCGAGGAACTGCCTGGTGTCCTACAGCAGCCTGGAGCGATACGTCACCCGAAAGGGCTGGTTCGGCAGGAGGTCCCGGTCCACGGTGCGCATGGCGGACACCGAGCCCGGACAGATGGCGGAGGTGGATTTCGGCCAGCTGGGGCTGGTGCGGGATCCCGAAACCGGCCGGAGACGCCTGACCTGGGGGATGGTGACCGTGCTGGGCTACTCCCGGCACACCTTCGTCTGGCCACTCCGCAGCCAGCAGCTCCCGGCTGTGATCGAGGGGATGGAGAAGAAATGGGCCTTCTTCGGCGGCCTTCCCCGGTACCTGGTGCTGGACAACTTCCTGGCAGCCGTCGTCGGCCCCGATCTTTTGAACCCCAAGCTGCCCTGGGGCTTTCTGGAGTACGCCGGGTACCGCGGCTTCATCGCCGACCCGGCCCGGGCATGCCAAGGGCAAGGCTTACGCATCTGACTGCACCTCATAGGTTAGATTGGATATGAAGGCGTTGACGCGGAGGGCGAACCCGACCGCTCTTCTTCCAGGCCGCCGTTCGGCAGGCGGCGGAGAAGTATTTGCGGAGATGTCCTCTCTCGCCACGTTCGCGCATAACCTTGCCGCAACGCAGGCACGTTCTCAGCCGGGCCTCACCGGGCGGCAGGTAGAGCCGTTGACCTTTATCATTATAGGCTACCGAGGCGAGGCAACCCTGCGACTGGCGCCTCTATCCGGATGTACTCCCAGCGCTGCCGCTATTTCTGCCACGGTGAGAAGGTGCTGGCGACGGAGACGGCTGAAGCGGTCCTCAAGGTGGTGTTTGCGACGCACGTGATAGATGATGAAGTGGGTGAACTTGTCGGCGACCCCGGGACGAAGGCCCCGGGCATTGAGGATGTTGGCCACCTGACCGTCGGCATGATCGTCAAGGAGGCGATCGATTCCGGCAATCACCGCGGGGTCGATTTGCTGCAGTTGCCAGGCATTGCGCGGGATGGGAAGACGAATGGTGCGGGTGGCGCCCCCTCGGAAGCGGACATGGACCACGATCTCCTCAGATCGCAGCAGTGTCACGTCTTCCAGGAGCAGGCGGACCATGCGCTTGCGCTCCCGATGCGGGGTAGAAGGGTCGCTCCAGAGGCGAGGGAAGCCTGTGGCCAAGGCCAGGACCTGTGCTCGCTTCTCCTCATCCGGTGACAGGCCACTGGAGTGACTCTGGCGGTCATGCCCCTCCTGGGCGGTGGCTAGCGCCCGCAGTTTCTGGTTCCAGTCCGCCTCCAGTGAATCGGCGACCAGGCGGTTGTCGGGATCGACGCGCAGGTAGCGCCGCTGGGCCAGTTCAGCTTCGTTGCGGGCCCGTTCCACCTGCTGACGACGGAGACGGTCGACTTCGACTGGACCGCCGCCATAACGGTGAACCGGCGGATGCTGGACACCGTCTTCTTCCTGGACTTCCTCAACCGGCACGAGCACGTAATCATGGCCGGGCCCGTGGGCGTGGGTAAGTCTTTCCTGGCGCAGGCCCTCGGCTACGCCGCAGTGCGGGCCGGCCACAGCGTCCGCTTTATCCGGGCCGATGCCCTCTTCCGCACCCTGGCGCAGTCCAGGATAGACCACACCCTGGAGAAGACCTTCCGGTCCTTCCTGGCTCCCGACCTGCTCATACTGGATGACTTCGGCCTGCAGCGGCTGGGAGCCCAGCAGTCCACCGACCTCTATGAACTGATCATCGCCCGGCACCGGCAGTCCAGCTTCGTGATCACCAGCAACCGTGCCGTCGATGAGTGGCTGGGGCTCTTCGACGATCCCATCCTGGGCAACAGCGCCCTCGACCGGCTGGCCAACGCCAGCTACCAGATCGTCATCGAGGGCACCAGTTACCGCCAGAGGCTATCGTTGCACCGGAGAAAGGAGGCGCAGAAGGGAGCTTTGACCCCCCCGGAGCAGAAGTAGTACAACCTATCACCCGGGTGGGTGAAAGAATGTGATGAGGCCTGGGTCAAAGATTCAGGTGATTGACACGACCCCAAACTGGCAGCCCGAAGAGGCTACAAAGCAGCCTGAGCGATACATTCTGACTGCCAGAATCAGACATTCTCTGATTGCGTTGGTTCAAGCGTTTAGGTAGCATTTGCTAGGTATGGCATATGCTGGCAGACGGTGTACGCGTCAGACGTCTAGGCAAAGCGCCAACGGTGATATCGAGGGATTCCAGTCCCGGCTGATGTCGTCAGACTCACTTCTTAGATGACGCAGCAGCACAAAGGAGGTTCGGTCGTGATCAACCATGCTATTCCAGACAAGTGGGACTTAGAAGTAGACCTAGTAGCTGTTGGTTCTAGCTCAGGAGGGCTGGTGGCTGCCATGGCGGCACATGACTTGGCCATGAGCGCTGCCGTACTGGAGAAGTCAGACAGCTTTGGCGGAGGCACGGCTCTCTCTGGTGGTGCCATTTGGATGCCATTTAACAAGCACATGCTGAGACTAGGCATCAGCGACTCTCGTGAAGAGACACTAGGATACATTCGCCGGGTGAGTATGGGACATCATGACGAGTCACTCTTGGCCGCGTACTTGGACAACTGCAACCCGATGCTGGAGTACGTGGAGCAGAACTCAACTCTCAGAATGTCGTGCGAGACCGATGCTACCCGCACGGAGTACTGCCCCGACATTCCCGGAGGCAAACCCATGGGCCGCAAGATCTGGCCCGACCCCGACGCGATGCCACAGATAATGGCTGAAGTGGAGAAGACGAGGCCAGCGCTGGCCAATGTGCGGAAGGAACCATACATCCTGGGATCCCGACCTCAATGGACCCGAGGCAGGGCTCTGATCGGACCTTTGGTGGCGGCTTGCGTTGACCGAGAGGTTACTATGCTTCTCAATACAAGAGTCATGCAACTTGTGATCGGAGACGGCAGGGTCATCGGGCTACGAGCGCAACGCGATGGGCATGACCTCTTTGTTCGAGGTAGAAGAGGGGTTCTGCTGGCCACAGGTGGATTCGAATGGAATGCCGAGATGACCAAGCGGTTCATCTATGCGCCGGAGTGCCTTTCATACACGGCGCCGTCCAACGAGGGCGATGGCCACGTCATGGGGATGGAGGTTGGTGCCGCGTTAGCCCTTATGGACCATAGCCTCTTCCAGCCGGGCCTCAGTTTGCCCAACGACATTGTCGCCGATGGCCGGCGTTTCTCTCGGCCCTTCATCACTGGTTTTCCGGGCAGCATCATGGTCAATCGTCACGGCAAACGTTGCTGCAATGAATGCTTCTATCCCGACGTAGGAAAAGCCATCATAGAATACGACCGCATAAGTGGGGAATATGCCAACTGGCCATTGTTCTTTGTTTGCGACCAGTCGTTCAGGGATACTCTTCCCATAATGACTCTTCGGAGAGGTACCGACATGGTCGATTGGGTCGCGAGAAGCGAGACCCTGCTAGGACTTGCCGATACTATTGGCATACCGGGGGAAAACCTCGTCGAGACGGTGGAACGCTTCAACATCTTTGCGCGCGAGGGCCGAGACCCCGACTTTCGTCGCGGAGCTAGCACATATGACCGCCAGTGGGGTGAGGCCGTGTTTCCGGGCCGCAAGCCAAGCCCAGTTCTTGGTCCTTTGGAGAAGCCGCCATTCTACGCAGTGAAGGTGGGACTGACGACAGCCGGTACCTTGGGAGGACTGGTGACGAACGCAAACGCGCAGGTCTTGGATGCTCGGGGAGACGTCATTCAGGGGCTTTACTGCACAAGCAACACGCAGGCGATGCTGCCGCTGGGCCACCACTATGAGAGCGGTGCAGCGCAGGGCAAGAGCATGGTTTTTGGCTACATTGCTGCCCGGCACATGGGTCTAACTAATGTACATAAGAAGTGACTGCGGTGGATCATCTCGACCGAATTTGACGATGCGTGCCAAGCACGACTGTATGCCCAGATGTGACGGCTGGTGGATTGAGAAGACGAGGAGCGGGAATCCCTGAACCAAGGCATCTAGTGATTAGGGCTCACGAAGAAGGAGACGTTGATGGTGACGAGCGACGAACCCTATGTGAGGTTGGCAGAGAAGAATCGGAAAGCCGATTCGAAGCAGTTCATTGACATACTGAAGAAAGCCATGACAGCTGAGGAGGCACTATTCTTGCTGGCGTTGCCGGCATCGAATTCCGACTTGGCAGAGAAATTCCACACAGATGAGAAGACCATCGAAGACAAGATCCTTGGTCTGGCAAGGCGGGGGCTGGTAACGCGATCAAGGAAGGGCTACAGATATCCAGGTGATCCTGGCACTCTGCATGACAACATCCTGGGCAGCGACCCCAAGTACATCCCGATGGGGATCGGCAAGCTATGGGCAGAATACTACGAAGCCGGATGGTGGAAGGATGTTGCCAATGCGATAGGAACCCTGCCCACTCCTGCGCTTCGAACGATTCTGCCACTCAAGGCAAGGCCAGCGGAAGTCAAGCTGTTGCCTTGTGAGGATATCGAGCAGATCATAAACGCGCACAAAGACCTCATCAGCGTGCGGAACTGTTGCTGTCGCGTTGGAGCTCAGTCGGCGGCTAGCACGACATGCCGTCACCCTATTTTCACCTGCACGCAATTCGGCGCGAGGGCAGAGTTCGACCTCTTCCGCGGGGGTGGCAAAAAGGCATCGGCCGATGAAGCCATCTCGATTTCCATCATGGCAACTGACGCTGGACTGGTTCCAACGGTCACCAACCTCTCGAGTATGGACGCTTTGGAATACATCTGCTACTGCTGTAATGATGCTTGCTTGGTGTTGGCCCCTACTATACGGTCAGGAGTTGTACTAAAGGCTCTGGCGCCGAGCAGGTTCCTAGTGAGAATAGAAGACGATCTATGCAACGGCTGCGCTGAATGCGTGCCAGTGTGCTATTTCAATGCCATTGAGATGAAGAAGGTGGCTGGCTCTGACAAAGGCAAGGCAGTGGTCAGCGCCGACAGGTGCGTAGGCTGTGGCCTGTGTGTTCTCAGGTGTGCTCCAGGCGCGATGCGAATGGAGCAGGTTAGGCAATTGGACTTCATTCCAGCCACCATTACTGGCCCGGCGTCCATCGTTCACTAATGGTTCGACTCTGGATTGCGGCCTGGGTGCTGTGGCCGCAGTCTCTGCTTGCGCCAGCGGGCGTCATCTTCAGCTTCGGGCTTGGCGCGAAATGAACTCATGCCGAGATAAGACGGAGTCATGACATGACTAGCATCTGAGCCGCTGGCCCATATTGGCCGAAGAGAAGGTCAAGGCTCGAAGATATGCAAGTAGCTTGAATCGAGAAGGCCAATCTAGAGGAGCAGGGAATGAAACCTCAGGGAGTGAACAGAGTAACGATAGCCGTCATGGACTTGGACGAAGCAGTGGCCTTCTACTCGAGGCTTCTGTGCGCCACTTTCGTTGACCAGGACAAGGCAGCTCAATCCTTGGGTGTCAGATGCGCCATAAGCTGGGATGCGGGTATAGAGCTGGTTAGTCCGCTGCCAGGATGCGAAACCATCATCAAGAAGTTCATTGACAAGCGGGGTGAGGGACTGATGGGTGTGGTCTTCGCTGTCGATGACGTGGACGCCTGCTGTCGAACCGCCGAAGAAATGAATGTCCGAGTCGAGCCCCTTGTTGACTACAGTCCTGAAGAGATCGAGGAGTATTTTCATGGCAGATTCAAGATGTACAAGGAGTACACCCTTCACCCAGCTGATACACGCGGCGTTGGCCCGATAGTCGGCCAGATAGAGCCGACGTGAGCCCGATGAGTCTATACGAAAGACCAGGGTGGTGGAATACCATGTCTGAGCGGACCTCTCATGTCTGCAAAGAGGACAGTCCGCCCGATGGCATGCACTTTCCCCCGTCCATGGTGGTTTTGGGCTTGGCACACAATCTCTCGGAACGCAACTAGGCCGGGAAGGAGAACATGGATAGGCTCAAGGGAAGAGCAGCCATCATCACTGGGGCGGGATCTGGAATTGGGCGAGCCGCAGCTCTGCTGTTTGCCGAGGAAGGGGCCAAGGTCGTGGTGGTTGACCACGCGGCGGACACTGGCCAGGACGCAGTCACGCAGATTCGGCAAGCTGGCGGACAGGCTGTCTTCGTGCTTGCAGACGTGTCGAAGGCGATCGACGCGCAAGAGATGATACATTCAACTCTCGGCGCTTTCGGGAGACTCGACATCTTGTTCAACAATGCTGGATTGAGCGGCAAGTCCACAATGACCGCTGATATGACGGAAGAGGCATGGGATAGGGTCTTAGCTACGAATCTGAAGGGGGTCTTTCTTGGTTCGAAATACGCCATCGAGGTGATGCTAAGGCAGGGAGGTGGCATAATAATCAACACTGCTTCCGTCGCTGGCATGGTGGGTGAACCAGGTTTTGCTGCCTACGGCGCATCCAAGGCAGGAGTGATCCACTTGACGAAGGTCATGGCCCTTGAGTATGCAGATAGGAATATCAGAATCAACTGTATCTGCCCAGGTGCCATTATGACGCCAATCACAGCCGCTGCCCTGGATCGGGACAACCCACCCCTGTTTAGACAGCCTCAGGCGATGGGGAGGATCGGCCAGCCCGGTGAAGTAGCGAAGGTAGCGCTATTCCTGGCTTCGGACGATTCATCATTCGTTACGGGAGCGGCTGCGGTCGTGGATGGTGGTTGGACCGCAGGCGTTCCCAAGATGAGTCCCAAGATGCAGGCACAAGTGTTCGCAAATCGAGGTCCACGAATCTCGTGACGATGCGTATCCAACCGTACGGTCTGATCCGGACTTCGGTCCGGCGGAGTCCCCGGGGGAATGCACGGTGCATCTCGATACTACATGAGCCTGGCAAGACACCGGCTCATGCCGGCAGTCACGGTGAGTTCCTCAGTAGGACACCAGCTTGAGAATCGGTTGGCGAGGGGACTGGAGGGATTGGGCATTATGAGACCCATTCAGTAGGCGCCTGTGTCAGGCCGCGGGATGTCTCTGAACGTCTCGTTCAGGCAGCCAGTCTGGCGGCCAGCATTATGATGATACACAACTGATACATAACACCATGCGCAAGAAGGCAATAGACGATTCCTTCTTCAACCCCGGCTCGATCGCCGTGGCGGGAGCGTCCAGCACCGACAGCCCTGGCAAGGCTTATGTCGATCTACTACTAGACTCCTGTTTCAGCGGCAAGATCTACCCCCTCAATCCCAGAGGCGGCGATGTATCAGGGCTGAACGCATATCCGAGCCTCAGCGAAGTCCCGGGCCGGGTTGACTATGTGGTTTCCTGCGTCCCCAAAGATGCGGTGCTGCGACTGGTCGGCGACTGCGTTGCCAAGGATGTGAAGGTCTTGTCGCTCTTCACGGCTGGCTTCTCTGAGCTTGGCCGTGAAGAGGCCAGCAAATTGCAGTCGAAGATCCGAGAGGCAGCCGAGGCAGGTGGATTGCGGTTGCTGGGTCCCAATTGTATGGGCCTTTATGTGCCGCGCGTGGGTATGTCATTTGCCTCCGGTCTACCACGGGAGATCGGCCGCATAGCGCTCATCGGTCAGAGTGGAGGAAACCTAATCCACGTGATACGCTTTGCGGCGCAGCGCGGCGTCCGCTTCAGCAAAGTCGTTTCCTACGGGAATGCCGCGGATGTGGACGAGAGCGATCTCCTGGAGTACTTCAAGACTGACAAGGAGACTGGCGCAATCGCATGCTATATCGAGGGCGTGCAGAATGGCCGTAGGTTTCGCCGTCTTTTGGAGGATGTATCGCTCCTCAAGCCGGTTGCCGTCCTGAAAGCCGGCAAGACTTTGGAGGGTGCCTCAGCAGTCTCCTCGCATACGGGCTCACTGGCCGGGTCCAGCCAGGTCTGGAAAGGCTTGTTGGATGGAGCGAGAGTTGCCCAGGTTCACGATCTGGATGAGCTCGTGGACATGATGGTCACCTTCTCATTCATGTCGAATCCCCGCGGCAGACAAGTGGCACTGGCTGGCGGCAGCGGCGGTTTTTCCGTGCTTGCGGCGGATGAATTCATTGATGCCGGTTTCGGACTGCCCCAACTGCCGAGTGGGTCGCAAGAACGCCTCGAACGTCTCAAGAAGGATTTGACTGGCACGGATGCGGGAGTCATGTTGAGAAACCCCTATGACATAGGCGGCTTCGGCTTGGGAGAAGGCCTTTACCTATCGCTTCGCGAGCTGGCCAGCTCTGGTGTTTTCGATCTAGTCGTCGGACACGTCAGTATCAACAACTCGGGATGGCCAATGCCTACTTCGCCGTATAGTACCTGGCCCGACATCTTCGTAAACGCGTTAGCCAGGGTCCGGACTGAGACCGGCATAGCAGTAGCCGCGGCCTTCTATGGGATTCTCGTGCCACGGGATCTGGAGAGACTGCTCGACCTTCAGCGTCGTTGCAGCCAAGCCGGCCTGCCAGTGTACAATTCCACAGCCGACGCGGCCAAAGCTCTGAACAGGTTCATGATCCGGCCTCCCGCCTAGGAGCCTGTCCGAGTAATCGCGCGGGGAGGGCGTGGGCGATATAATAGAGGGCGACTCTGACCGAGGAGGCCCCCGTGAGCAAGACCTTCCGTGCCTATCAGCCCGACCAGGCTTTTCTGATGCCGGTATCAATGCGAGACTGGTTGCCCGATGATCATCTGGTGTACTTTCTGTCGGAAGTGGTCGACCAGCTCGATCTGTCGAGCATTATGCGGCGGTACACCCGTGAGGAGCGGGGATACACCCCGTACCATCCTGTGATGATGGTCAAGGTGCTGCTGTATGCCTACTGTATCGGCGTTCCATCTTCCCGGAGGATCGCCAAGAGGTTGGAGGAGGATGTTGCCTTCCGGGTACTGGCGGCCAACAACGCCCCTGACTTCCGCACCATCTCGGACTTCCGCCAGGAGCATCTCCGGGATCTGGCTGGCCTGTTTGTGCAGGTGCTGAGGGTGTGCCAGGAGGCGGGGCTGGTCAAGATGGGCCATGTCTCTCTGGACGGGACGAAGGTGAAGGCCAATGCCTCCAAGCACAAGGCGATGAGCTACGGCCGGATGAAGAAGGATGAAGATCGTCTGCACCGTGAGGTGGAGGAGCTCCTGAAACGAGCCCAGCAAGTCGACGAGGAGGAAGATCGGGAGTATGGACCCGATAAGAGAGGGGATGAGATCCCCCGCGAGCTGGCCTTCAGGGAGAGCCGGTTGAAGAAGATCCGGGAGGCCATGGAAGCCCTGGAAGAGGAGGCCCGCCAGGATGCAGAGGAGTCCGGTTCGCGCAAACACAAGGAGCCTGTGGTGCCTGACGACAAAGCACAGCGTAACTTCACCGATCCCGAGTCGCACATCATGCCGACCTCCGGAGGTCGGCATTTCATCCAGGCCTACAATGCCCAGGCGGCGGTGGACAGTGCCAATCAGGTGATAGTGGCCGCCGCGGTGACCAACAAGCCGTCAGACAATGAACAGGCTGAGCCCATGATGGAGGAGGTACAAGCCAACACAGGCCGAATGCCACAACAGATGTCCGCCGATGCCGGATATTTCTGCAGGACTGCCGTGGAGAATCTGACCAACCTGGGCATCGACGTCTACATGCCGCCGGGCCAGCTGCGGCATGCGTATGCTGAGCCGCCAGCTCCTCGCGGCCGGATACCGCGCGGACTTTCCACAGCGGACCGGATGCGGCGAAAGCTGAGGACGAAGAGAGGGCGCAGATGCTACGCGCTGAGAAAGGAGTTGCCGGAGCCCGTATTCGGCCAAATCAAGCAAGGGCGAGGGTTCAGGCAGTTCTCACTGCGTGGACTGGACAAGGTAACGGGCGAATGGCAGCTCATCTGCACCGGGCACAACCTGCTCAAGCTGTACAGAGCGCGGCAACGAGACTCGGCAGGAGTACAAGAGCCGGCCATCGGCACACGGCCCACGGACAACTGCAGTGTAGACAACCGGTCGTACAGAGTTCTATTTTGGGCTACCTGACACGCCATACCGCGCACTGGGGCTCACGGCGCGGGATTACAGGGACAGGCTCCCTAGGGGAGACGTTGAGGCAGACCTTCTACAACCGCCAGCGGCTGTTGCCCAGGATGGGCTTATCGTCTACCGCGGTTCTTCCTAAGGAGCTACGACGCCCGAACATCGGCAACATCACAGGTTTGGTGCGCACCGTGAGCTCGTCCAGCCGACGGCGTCGGGCAGGCCAAGCACTGGTGTAGGTGAGGCCCGTCGTGATCTCACGGCCTCCGCAATCGCCTGGTACTCAGCCAGTGAGCGGCGCTCCACTTCCAGGGGCGGAGTCTCTATCCGCGGCACCACCTTCACCTCCCGGTAGCGCGGCCGCCCGCGGAGAGCATCATAGTGGGCGTCGTCGA
>CAYRGJ010000037.1:0-3085 GCA_964423835.1 uncultured Dehalococcoidia bacterium
CAAATCGCTCAAACACGGAAAGCAGGATTCCGCCGACTAAGGGTTGACAGTTACGGGCACTGTCAGGCTGTTGCCTGCCGCGGCCCGGGCGCTGTATGATGGATATGCCGCGTGCCCCCATAGCTCAGTCGGATAGAGCACCGGCCTCCGGAGCCGGGTGCGGGCGTTCGAGTCGCCCTGGGGGTACTTCCTCTCTCCGGCACGACGGCACCAATCGCCGCTCCCTGACAGCCGCCCTTTTCGATAGGGATTCCGGCGGTCGCCTGCAGCCCGGCGGCTCAGCGCGGGGGGAGCAGCCAACAAGTCCACCATGGGACACGGCATGTTGAGAGCCGGGATGGGGGTCAAAGCGAAGGAGATCTACCGGCAGTCCGGGCAGACGTCGAAGGTGCTCGCCGGCAGGTTCAGCTTCTTGGCGAAGTAGGCCAGCTGCTTCTCGGGGGCGAAGTTCCTGCCGCACTTGGCGCACTTCTGCATCTTGAAGGTGGCCTTCCAGTTCTTGATGGTGCGGGTGTCGCCGGTCTCTTCCATCTGGATGCACTTGGTGGGGCAGACGTAGACGCAGGACCCGCAGCCGATGCAGTCGTTGGCTGTCTCCAGGTAGGGCGCGGCCACCTCGCGGTTCACGCCGCGGTTGACCAGGCTGATGGCTGAAGTACCCACCACCTCGGCGCAGGCCCGGACGCAGAGGCCGCAGAGGATGCAGTCGTTCTTCTCCCAGTACTCCGGCTTGAAGGACGGCCGGTCCACCCCGAGCTTCCTGGCCATTTCCTCTATGGGCTTGACCCCCTGGCAGCGGGCCAGGAGAAGCTCCATGAGCATCTTGCGGTTGGCGATTACCCGCTCGGTGTTGGTCTTGACCACCAGGCCTTCCTCAACCGGGTACAGGCAGGAGGTGACCAGGCGGGTGCGTGTCCCCTTCGTTACCTCGACCAGGCAGAGCCGGCAGGCGCCGTATGGCTCCAGCTCCTGGTTGTAGCACAGGGTAGGGATGTCAATGCCGTTGGCCCGGGCCACCTCCAGGATCGTCTTGCCTTCCTCCGCCTGAAGCTTCCGGCCGTCGATGGTGAGGTTGAGGAGCTTGCTCATTGGACCGCCACCGCCTTCAACTTGCAGATGTCAAAACAGGTGCCGCACTTGATGCACTTCTCGGCATCCAGGATGACGGGTTGCTTCTTGGCCATCAGCTTGATGGCCTTGGTGGGGCAGGGCTCCACGCACAGGCCGCAGCCCGGGCACTTGTCATCGATGATGCTGTACGTGATCAGGGTCTTGCAGACGCCGGCCGGACAGCGGCGTTCCTTGATGTGGGCCTCGTACTCCGGCCGGAAATGCTTGATGGTTGTCAGCACCGGGTTGGCGGCCGTGCTGCCCAGGGCGCAGAGAGCTGTGTCCTTGAGCATGGAGGCCAGGCGCTCCAGCAGCTCGATGTCCTCCTCGCGCCCCTTGCCCTCGGTGATATCGGTCAGGATCTCCAGCATCCGCTTCAGGCCCTCGCGGCAGGGCAGGCACTTGCCGCAGGACTCCTCCTGCAGGAAGGAGACGAAGTACTTGGCCATGTCCACCATGCAGGTGTTCTCGTCGGTGACGATCATGGCCCCGGAGCCCATCATGGAGCCAACGCGGGTGAGCTCGTCGAAGTCCACCGGCAGGTCCAGCAGGCTCTCCGGGATGAACCCGCCCGAGGGGCCCCCGGTCTGGACGGCCTTGAACTTCTTGCCGTCCCTGATGCCGCCGCCGATGTCGTAGACGATGTCGCGCAGCTTCATGCCCATGGGGACCTCGATGAGGCCGGTGTTGTTGACCTTGCCCACCAGCGAGAAGATCTTGGTGCCCTTGCTGCCCTCCGTGCCGATGCCGCTGAACCACTCCGCACCCCTGTTGATGATGTGAGGCACGTTGGCCCAGGTCTCCACGTTGTTCAGATTGGAGGGGCGGTTGTAGAGGCCCTTCTCGGAGGTGTGAACGTACTTGGCCCGGGGCTCGCCCACCTTCCCCTCGAGGGAAGCCATCAGGGCGGTGGACTCGCCGCAGACGAAGGCCCCGCCGCCGCGGACGACCTTCACCCGGAAGTGGAAGCCACTGCCCAGGATGTTATTGCCCAGGAGCCCGCGGGACTCGGCCTGCTTGATAGCCAGCGTCACGTTCTCGACGGCCAGCGGATACTCATTGCGGATGTAAACATACCCCTCGTGAGCGCCTATGGCGTAGGCCCCGATGATCATCCCTTCGATGATGCTGTGGGGGTTGCCCTCCATGAGGCTGCGGTCCATGAACGCCCCCGGGTCGCCTTCATCGCAGTTGCAGATGACGTACTTGAGGTCCCCCTCGGCCTCCCGGGCCGACTGCCACTTGTTGCCGGTGGGGAAGCCTCCGCCGCCCCGGCCGCGCAGGCCAGACTTCTGCACTTCTTCAATGACCTGCTCCGGCTTCATGTTGAAGAGCGCCTTCGCCAGCGCGGAGTAGCCGCCGATGGCCAGGTAGTCGTCCAGGGACGTGGGGTTGATCTTGTTGTTGGCATCGAGAAGAAGCCGCTGCTGCCGCTTGTAGAAGGGCACGTCAGCCTCTTTCTCGTAGTGCTCCTTGGTCACGGGGTCGCTGTAAAGGAGGCGCGGGATCACCCGGCCCTTGACGATGGTCTCCGTGACGATCTCCGGCACGTCCTCGATCTTGACCCGCTGATAGAAGATCCCCTGGGGGTAGACCGTGAGCAGGGCGCCCCTCTCGCAGAAGCCGGGGCAGCCGGTGGCCCTGACGTCCACGCTGTTCAGGAGCTTCTGTTTGGCTACCTCATCCTCAAAGGCCTGCAGGATGCTGAGGCACCCGTAGGCCAGGCAGCCGGTGCCGACGCAGAGGGCGATGCAGGGGCGCTTGGGATCCTTCTTGGCCTGGATGGACTTGCGCAGGGTCTCGAGTTGCTTCGGTGAGCTGAGACGGCCCTTGATTTCCTTGGTCTTCATGTCTACTCGTACTTGGCCAGCAGCGGGGTCACCTTGTCGCTGGTTATCTGGCCGTGATAGTCCTCATCGATCATTACCATGGGCCCCAGGGCGCAGCAGCCCACGCAGTTCACCGTCTCCAGGGT
>CAYRGJ010000037.1:3095-28518 GCA_964423835.1 uncultured Dehalococcoidia bacterium
CACCACACAGCCCTCGTCGTTCAGAACCGAGAGGTTCACCGTCTCCAGGGTGTACTTCATGTCAGGAGTGCTCTCGGTGCGCTTTATGCAGAGGTCCAGCTCCATCTTCTCCGCCACCCTGGCCGCCCCCCGGACGTGGCAGGCCGTGCCCAGGCAGACCTTGATCAGGTGGCGTCCCCGCGGCCTGAGGCTGAAAGCCTTGAAGAACGTGGCCACGCTGTAGATCTGGCTGATGGGTATGCCCATCAGGGCCGAGACCTCGTCCAGCGATTCCCGCGGCAGGTAGTGCTGGTCCACCTGGATATCCTGCAGGATGGACACCAGCTGGCCCGTGTCCCCGCCGTACTTCTTGACGATAGCCTCGATCTTGCTCGCCACCTAAGCCTCCGCCTTCTTCTTCAGTTTCTCATATTCCCGGATGACGCCCTGCTGTATCCGCTCGATCTCATCCTTGGGGAGGTGGCGGAAGCGGCCCTGTGGGCTGAGGTAGTCCTTAATGGGCCGCAGCTGCGGGAAGTCCATGGTCAGCCGGTACTGGCCATTCACCACCTCGAAGAGCGGGAAGGCGCCCGTCTCCACCGCCAGGCGGCCCATCTTGACCGAAATGTCTCCTGGGTGCCGCCACCCGGTGGGGCAGGGAGAGAGCACGTGAAGATACGAGGGGCCTTTGGTGGCCACGGCCTTGCTCACCTTCTCCATCAGATCGAAGGGATAGCTGGGGCAGGCGGTGGCCACGTAAGGGATGTCATGGGCCACGGCGATGGCCGGCATGTTCTTCTTCCAGGTCCCCTGGCCGATGCTCACCTTCCCCGCCGGTGAGGTAGTGGTGGCGGCGCCGAAGGGCGTGGCACTGGAGCGCTGGATGCCGGTGTTCATGTAGGCCTCGTTGTCGTAACAGACGTAAAGGAAATCGTGGCCCCGTTCCCAGGCGCCCGACAGCGCCTGCAGGCCGATATCGAAGGTGGCCCCGTCCCCGCCCATGGCCACCACCTTGGGTGTGTTGGTCCGGGTCCCCTTCTCGTTCATGATCTTGACCGCCGCCTCGATGCCGGAAGCCACGGCCGAGGCATTCTCGAACAGGGTGTGGATCCAGGGCACGCGCCAGGACGTGGTTGGGTAGGGGGTGGAGATGATCTCCATGCAGCCCGTCGCGTTGGATATGATGACATTGCGCCCCAGGGCCTTGGCCACCAGCCGCATGGCCAGCGCTTCGCCGCAACCGATGCAGGCGCGGTGGCCGGGAGCCAGGTACTCCTCCTGCGGCAGCAGCCTGGGCACGAATACCGCGTAGTTCTCCACTCTGCTAGCCCCTCACTCCGATCATCTCGATCTCGCCGCCGCCGTCGGCGGCTATGGCCCGGCCCCTCTCCACCATCTGGATGAACTCGGCCGGCGTCAGGTCGCGCCCGCCCAGCCCGCCGATGAAGCCGGCCACATTGGGCCTCTTCTTCTCCGCATAAAGCGCGGCCTTAACCTCCGAGCAGACGGGGCCAGGGGGCCCCGCGGGAGACACGGACCGGTCCAGCACCACCAGCGTCTGGCAGTCCTGCACCGCCTGGCGCAGCTCCTCGAAGGGGAAGGGCCGCCACAGGCGCAGCCTGATCAAGCCCACCTTCTCCCCCCGGTCCCGCAGCTGGTCCACCGCGTCCATGGCGATCTGGCTGAAGCTGCCCATGGTCAGGAGGAGGGTGTCGGCGCCTTCAGTGCAATAGTGCTCCAGGGGGTTGTACTGGCGCCCGCTGACCCTGGCGAAATCGGCAAACACATGATTGATGAGGACCCTGGTGGACCGCAGGGCGGTCTCCATGGACTTGCGGGCCTCGCTGTAGAGGATGGGAACCGTGAAGGCCCCCACGGTGACCGGGCTGTCCGGGTCCAGCGGGAACGGGTGCCGGAACGGAGGCAGGAACCCGTTGACCTGCTCCTGCTCCAGCAGGAAGAGGGGCTCCACGACGTGGGACAAGTGGAAACCGTCGATGTGCACCATCACCGGGAAGAGGACCTTGGGGTCCTCCGCAATCCGGAAGGCGCACAGCGTGAGATCAAAGGCCTGCTGGCCGTTTTCGGCGAATATCTGTATCCAGCCGGTGTCGCGCACCGCCATGACGTCGGAGTGGTCACCCCAGACGCTCAGAGGGCAGGACAGGGCCCGGTTGGCCACGCCCATGACGATGGGCAGGCGCAGGCCCGAGGCCACGTAGAGGACCTCGTGCATCAGCTCCAGCCCCTGGCCGGCCGTGGCGGTGAAGGTCCTGGCCCCGGCGGCGGAGGATCCGAGGCAGGCGCTCAGCGCGGAATGCTCGGACTCTACCGGAATGTACTCGGCCCTGAGCTCACCATTGGCCACCATCTCGGCCAGGCGCTCCACGATATGGGTCTGTGGGGTGATGGGATAGGCGGCCACTACGTCCGCGTTGGCCAGCCTGACGGCCTCAGCCATGGCCAGGGAGCCTTCCATCCCTACCATTGCCATCCTACTGCTCCTCCGGCTGCATGGTTATGGCCTGTGTCCAGCACTCCCGGGCGCAGATGCCACATCCCTTGCAGTAGTAGAAATCGGCCTCGAAGTAGCCCTGGTCATCCCGGCCGACGCAGCCCTCGGGGCAGTAGAGGTAGCATATGCCGCACTTGATGCAGCGGTCCTTGTTCCACTTGGGCCTGTCGGACCTCCAGTCGCCCGTCTTGTACTCCGCGGCGTTGCCCGGCGTCCGTATCACGGCGCCGACATCGATCTCCTGCCAGGTGATCTCCGAGTCCTTCTTCCGTGCGCTCAAAACGCTCTCCCCGATGTCCTTCTGTCCAGATGAATCAGGCTATGACCGTCTTCTCGTAGGCCTTGCGGCAGGCCTCCAAGTTGGCCGCCGCCCGGGCGCCGAAGCGATGCTTCAGCGGCTCCTCGAGCGCCTCCATGGGCACGACGTCCGCCGCCTTGAGGATGGCCCCGATCATGGTGGTGTTCACGATGTTGACGCCGATGGTCTCCAGGGCTATGGCCGAGGCGTCCACGGCTGCCACCGCCCACTTGCCCTTAAAGCGGGCCTTGAGGTCCGCGGCCGGTAGCTTGCTGTTGATGACCACCTTGCCATGCTCGCGCAGCCCTGAGGTGGCATCGATGATGTTGAGCAGTCCCGGATCGAGCACCACCACCACGTCCGGCTCCCGGATCTCGCCCCGGACCCGGATTTCCTGGTCGGATACCCGGACAAAGGCCTGCACCGGCGCACCGCGCCTCTCGGGGCCGAAGCTGGGGAAGGCCTGGGCGTACTTGCCCGATCCGATGGCAGCCAGGGCCAGCATTTCAGCAGAGGTGACGGCGCCCTGACCGCCACGGCCGTGGATTCTGACTTCGATCATGAGTGAATCCTATTATAGGACATGGGAAACCGGTTGCACAACTACAGCGGCCAACATAAATCTGCGGCCGCACTTCCGCGGGTGCCTGATCGGTGGCTGATCGAGAGGAGCCGGGCGCCGTTGCCCTTTGACTTGGTGCTCACCGGGTGGTATATTCCGCTCTGCGGGGTGTAGCGCAGCGGCTAGCGCGCATGGTTTGGGACCATGAGGCCGGAGGTTCAAATCCTCTCACCCCGACCATTCTGTTCTGTCCGCTGTCATCACCCTCTCCTGTCCGGTCCCGCCCCGAATGCCGGCGGCCCCATTGCCTGCCATGCCCACGGTATTGGAGGTCGGTACAGGGCCGTATTTCCGGCGGGTTAAACACCCTAGATATCTGGCGCGATCTTCATTAGCCGCAAGTGGCCGCTGAAGCGGCCCCGGAGGGCGGAGAGGGAAGTGATGACGGAAGAGCCGCGAAGGAGTAGAATGGTCCCAGAAAGAGGGGGGGGAACGTGAGCAAAGCGGACTCGGGCGCAGACGGCGCGAAGCCCGCCGGCAGCGCGGGCGCCAGCCCGGCCTGCCGGGCTATGCAGAGGGAAGTGCTGAGCCTGAGGTCCAAGGCTATCAGGATCATCGCCCGCCAGGTCGATGACCTGAAGACGGTTTCCTCCCAGTCGGAGGAGCAGGAGCTTCTGGAGCACATCGACCTCTGCATCTCCATAGCTTCGCGCCTCAGCCGCTATGCGAGCCAGTTCGCCGCCGACCCGGCGGGGGCTGACGGCCCTCAAGTGAGGCAGTTCGTGATCGACGCCTCGCTGCTGCTCAGCCAGCACGAGGACGAAGCGGGGAGTTAGGCCCGCGTCAGCACACCACCGCTGCCAGGGGGCCTGGACTGGCGGGGGTACAATATCTGCGGGATGGCCGGGGCCGTCCCGGCCTCCCCGGCCTGCTGCGGGGGAGATGGTGAAGGCCCGATGCCCCGCTCAGGACGGGCACGCAGGCGGAGGTGAGCATGGAAGATGTGCTTCTGGAGGCGGCGGGTCTCAATGGCCGGCTGATGCTGCTGCGGAACGTGGTCCGCGTGCAGAGGCTGGGGATGATGAGCTTCCTGCGGGGTTCCGCCCGGACGGAGCGGGACATCGCCATATCGCATATCAAGAGCATACGCTTCGTCAAGGCCGGGTTCCTGAGCCGCGGCTACATGGAGATCACGGCCACGGATGACGATAAGGTCCCGGACGCGGCGCCCGGGTCCGGCGGCGAGTGCGTGGTGGCCTTCAAGGCCAGCCAGCAGCGTTCTTTCGAAGGCTTCCGGGGGGCCCTGGAGGAGAGGATGGGGGGTGGGCCGTCGCGGGCGCCGGCCACCGCCGCCACCGACCTGGATGAGCTGGCCAAGCTGGCCTCCCTGCGCGACCGTCGCATCATCACGGAGGATGAGTTCAATCAGAAGAAGAAGCGGCTCCTGGGGCTGTGATTCATCCCCACAGGCGTCCCCTCATCTGCTCCTTTGAAAAAGCCCGGTTGACCCACTATAATCTTGCCATACCCATGGGCTCGTAGCTCAGCGGCAGAGCGGCCGGCTCATAACCGGTTGGTCCCTGGTTCGAATCCGGGCGAGCCCACTCCACTGACCTGCCGGCCCGGCGCCCGCCATGGGTCCCAGGGGCCGTCGTGATGGCCACGCCGGCTTTGCCCGGCGCCCCATTGAGTGATAGAATCGCGCTGGTTACGCTCAAGGAGGCGCTTACGTCCCCAGAACGTCTGCTGGTCACCAAGCTGCACGTCCCGCCCGTTCCTCCGGGGTGGCTCAAGCGGCCCCGACTGGGAGGCCGGCTGGAAGCGGCGCGGCGCTGCCGCCTCACCGTGGTCTGCGCGCCGGCGGGGTTCGGCAAGACCACCCTGCTGAGCGAGTGGACCGCGGAGTCGGCCAGGGGCAACGGGCCGCCGACCGCCTGGCTGTCCGTGGACCGGGAGGACAACGACCCGGAGCGGTTCTGGACCTATTTCGTGACCGCCATGCAGACCGTGCAGCCCCAGCTGGGCCGCGCCGCCCTGGCCCTGCTGGAGACCGGCAAGGCACCCTCCATCAGGGCGGTGCTGACTAGCCTGGTGAACGACATCAATGAGGCCGGGCGGGAGTTCGTGATGATACTGGACGACTACCACGAGATCTCCTCGCGATCGGTGCACGACTCCCTGGCCTTCCTGGTGGACCACATGCCCCCGCAGGCGCACGTAGTGCTGGCCACCCGGGTGGATCCGCCCTTGCCCCTGGCCCGCCTCAGGGTCAGAGGGCAGCTGTGCGAGCTCCGGGCCGCCGACCTGCGCTTCACCATCGAGGAAGCCACCGCCTTCTTCAACGACATCATGGACCTGGGCCTGTCCAGCGACGACGTGCAGGCGCTGGAGTCGCTGACCGAGGGCTGGATAGCCAGCATCCGCATGGCGGCCATCTCCATGCAGTCCTGCGATAGCATACCCGGATTCATCGCCGGGTTCGCCGGCACCCACCGCCACATCATGGACTACCTGGTGGAGGAGGTGCTGGGGCGCCAGGACACCGCAGTGCAGGACTTCCTGCTGCGGACCTCGGTGCTGGAGCGGCTGAGCGCGCCGCTGTGCAACGCAGTGACCGGGGGAGACCGGGCCCAGGAGATGCTGGACCACATCCAGTCCAGCAATCTATTCATCGTGCCCCTGGATGAGGGCCGCCAGTGGTTCCGCTATCACCATCTCTTCTCCGACCTGCTGCGCGACCGCCTGCGCAAGACCCGGCCGGAGCTGGTGCGCACCCTGCACCAGCGGGCCAGCGAGTGGTTCCAGGCCGAAGGGCTGACCGCAGAGGCCATTCACCATGCCCTGGCGGCCAGGGACTACCAGCGAGCGGCAGATTACATTGAGTCGGTGGCCGTGCCGCTGATATCGCAGGGCCGGATATCAGGGCCGCAGGGGTGGTTGGAGAAGCTGCCCTCGGACGTTATCCTGTCCCGCCCCTGGCTGTGCATCGGGCTGGCCAACGTCCGCTCCGCCCGGGGGCAGCTGGCCGCGGTGCAGCCGCTGGTGGAGGCCGTGGAGGCTCATCTGGCCCGGGCAGCCGCAGGCGGGGCCCCGGTCGATGCCGAATCGGACCGGCGCATCCGCAATCACCTGATCTCCCTGCGCATTCCGCCGGTCCTGGCCCGGGGCGAGATCGATGAGGCCATCCGCCTCTGCCGCGAGGCCATCCAACAGCTGCCCGACGATCAACCCACGGTGCGCTGCATGGTGGTGCTGCTGCTGGGGCTGGCCCTCTGGATGAAGGCTGACATGCCCCAGGCGGCGCTGTGCCTGGAGGAGGCCAGGGTGACCGGTCAGGCCACAGGGAACTACTTCATCACCCTGGTGGCCATGGGGCACCTGGCGGACATATCGGTGCGGCAGGGGAGGCTGCACCAGGCCGCCGAGGCCAGCCGGAAGGCCATAAGGCTGGGAACGGAGTGGGGCGGCGGCGATCCCCTCCCGGCCACCAGCTATGCCCACATCTGCCTGGCCCAGATCCTCTACCAGTGGAACGAGCTGGATGAGGCCATCCACTACGTGAACCGGGCCGTGGAGCTGGGGCGGCAGGGGGTCCAGCTGACCATTGCCGTTATCGCCATGCCGGGGCTGGCGCCACTCACCGAGCTGATCGGCCAGACCACCGCCCTCACGGACGCCGTGGAAGAGCTGGAGGGGGTGGCCACCGCCTCCCGCAGCGCCATGATGTCGCGCATCACCGCCGCCTGGCGGGCCCGCCTGGCCCTGGCCCGGGGCGATGTCGCGGAGGCCCTGGAGTGGGCCTCCGGGGCGGAGGCCCGCATGAGCGCCCCAGATGAGGGGCTGGAGTTCCCCCTGGAGTTCGAGTACCTCACCCTGGCCCGCCTGAAGATCGCCCGGGGCGACGTCCACGGCGTGCCGGCCATGCTGGAGCGGCTGCGCCGGAAGGCGGAGGCCGAAGGCCGCATGGGCAGCGTCATCGAGGTGCTGGTGATGCTGGCCACCACCCAGCGGGCCCAGGGCAGAACGGAAGAGGCGCTGGCCACCCTGCACCGGGCGCTCTCGCTGGGCGAGCCGGAGGACTACATCCGCGTGTTCGTGGACGGGGGGGAGCCGGTGGCCGACCTGCTCCGCCAGGCCCTGGCCAGGCAGTTACGGCCGGGATACGTATCGGATATCCTGGCCTCGTTCAGCGGCGCCGCTGCCAGAGAGAACGGGGCCGCGCTCCGGGGCCCGCGGGTGACCCCGGCCATCGAGCCCCTCAGCCCGCGCGAGCTGGAGGTGCTGCGCCTCCTGGCCAGCGGAGCCTCCAACCGCCAGATCGCCGATGAGCTGGTCCTGGTCACCGGCACGGTCAAGGCCCACGTGCTCAGCATCTGCCGCAAGCTGGACGTGCACAACCGCACGCAGGCAGTGGCCCGGGCCAGAGAGCTCAAGCTGCTCTGACCGTCACGCCCCCTGATCTCGTCCGGTCGAATCTGAGACAGTGAGCTCGTCCAGGCCCTTGTAGACTGTTGACAGGGCAATGACAGCCGGGTGTATGCTGTGCCCGCGAGCTGCGTGGCCGGCCAGCCGGATTTCGATCGGAAGGGGGGAACATGCTGACCAAGTTCGACGAGCTCATCTGCCATCAGACCGCGACCACCTTTGATCACGTGTGCACCAGCGATGCCCGATGGACGGAGCGCGTGGTGCTCTACGGGTTCGACATCTCGGGCGACCTGAACTTCATCACCGGGATGGCGCGTTATCCCAACCGCAACGTTATCGATGCCTACGGCATGGTCACCATCAAGAACCGGACGGCACACGTGGTGCGGGCCTCGGCCGAGCTGCGGCCCGAGACCGCCGCCGGGATGAATGTAGGGCCATTCTCCTACGAGATCCTGGAGCCGCTGAAGAAGGTGCGGCTGAGCCTGGCCGATAACGGGCGCGGCCTGGCGTTCCAGGTGGACTTCGACGGGACGTTCCCGGCCTACGAGCAGGTGCCGATGTTCTTCCGGGACCGCGGCCGCGTAATGGAGGACGCCCGGCGCTACTACCAGATCGGCGGTTTCCAGGGCTGGTTCAAGGTCGGCCAGAAAACCTATCGGATAGACCGGTCGCAGTATCGCGGCGGGCGGGACCACTCATGGGGGGTGAGGCGGGGAGTTGGAGGCGGGAACTGGCCGGAGCCCTGGGCCCAGCCGGGGGAGATACCCCAGGGGGCCTTCTATTTCATGTGCATACTCGATTTCGGCACCCGGGCCATCCACGTGGCGCAGAGAGAGAACTGGGACGGCCAGGTATGGCACTTTGAGGGGTGGGAGACCTATCCGCTGGGCAGCCGGAAGGAGGGCCAGGAGCTGAGGATGGCCGGACTGGAGCACCGCTTCCGGTTTCGGCCAGATGTCAGGGTGGTGAAGTCGGGCACGGTCACCGTCGCTGCCGCCGATGGCACCAGCAGGAAGATCTCCCTCCACCCCAGGACCACCTTCTATCCCGGCCCGGCCGGATACGACCTCTACCGGGATTACGCCTCGGGTATGTGGAAGGGGCCATCTTACATCGACGGGTTCACGGTGAACCTGACGGACCCCGAAGAGCTGAAACGGATATCGTTCCTCACCGAGACCCTCTGCGAGGTCCGCTGCGGCCAGGACGTGGGCTACGGGCTGGTGGAGATGGTCAACGTGGGGGAATACCCGAAGTACGGCTACCGGGGATACTAGCCCGGGCCGCCGGGCCGGGCGCGCCGCAGCTGGGGACTGGAGGAGAGGGGGGACAAGATGGTTTCACGAAGCAGGGCCAACCTGGAAGAGCTGCAGCACAAGCTGGTTCCGTGGTTCCAGGGCAAGATGCCCGGGGCCACCGACATCACCGTGTCCAACATGAAGCCGCCCGAGGCCGGCTTCGTGGCTGAGACTTTCATGTTCCGACTCGACTGGACTGAGTCCGGCCAGAGGAGGTCGCGGGAGATGGTCTTCCGCCGCCCGCCGCTGCTGCCGGTGTTCCCGGACTACGACCTGAGGCGCCAGTTCCTGGTCATGCAGCGTCTCCAGGGGACCGGCATCCCCGTGCCGCGGGTCTTCTGGCGGGTGGAGCAGGACGAGGGCATACTGGGCACCCCCTTCTACGTCATGGAGAGGTTGCCGGGGACCACCCCGCCCGACTTCCCGCTCTATCACAGCGCCGGGTCGTACTTCGAGGCCTCCCCGCAGAAGCGGGCCAGGATGTGGTGGGGGACCCTGGAAGGCATAGTGACGTGCCACCAGCTTGACTGGCAGAAGGCCCGGCTGCATTTCCTGGGGGCGCCGAAGGGCGGCACCAGCACCATCGATGGCCTCCTGGATTACTTCGAGTCCATGCTGCAATGGGTGGTCAAGGACGAGCCTCAGCCGGTGCTGGAATACGCCTTCAAGTGGCTGCGGCAGAACCGCTATGTCCCGGAGCGCATCACCCTGTGCTGGGGCGACTGCCGCCTGCCCAATACCCTGTACAATGCCGACGGCGATGTGGTGGCTCTGCTGGACTGGGACTTTACCTACCTCGGGGACCCCATCTGCGATCTGGCCTGGTTCCTGTTCCTGGACTGGCACCACAGCGAGGCCTACGGCATACCGCGGCTGGAGGGAACCCCGGGGCAGGAGGAGACCATCCGCCGCTATGAGGAGCTGACCGGCTGGAAGGCGGAGAACCTCCTCTTCAACCAGGTCCTGGCGCCGTTGAGGCTGGCGGTGCCCCTGGTGAGGGTCTACAAGAACATCCGGTCCATGGGCGCCACCATGCTGGCCGAGGACGCGGAGCTGAACAACCCCATGACGCAGCGGATAGCCAGCCTGCTGGACCTGCCGGCGCCGGGCAAGAAGAAGGAGGTCACCAGGATCGAGGACATGAAGGTGGCGCTGCAGGTGCACTTCACCGGGCCGGCGCCCCGCGGCTGGTATGCCCTCTTCGACCACGGGCGCATAAGCAGGCACGATGGACAGGCGGAGGGGCCGGCCAGCACTCTCCGGCTGTCCGCGGAGGACTTTGAGGCCATGCAGAGCGGCGAGCTGGGACCCACAGACGCCATTCTCATGGGCAAGGTCCGGATTGAGGGCGACGTCACGCTGGCGGGGGACCTCCTGGAGCGCCTCATCAACGCGCCGGGACAGCCGAGGTAAGACTGCCAGGGGGGGGGAGCCGCCCGGAAACCGTTCGGCGCCCGCATGCAGATGAATTTGTGACAATATCGCACACCTCTGAGACCGCCCGGTAATCCAGCCCCTCTATCATCATCTGATCGAGCCCCATCCCGTAAAACCGCCTGTTGCGACGGAGGTCATGCCATGTCTAAAAAGAGCAAGCGCAAGCACACGTCAATCAGCAGCAGAGCGCCCGGCCCCCCCGACGGCATGGCGCCGGAGATCATGCCAGCGCCGGCCAGCGCTCCATGCCTGACGGAGGCCGAAGCGCAGGCGTTGGATGCGGAAACATGCGTGGCGGAGGCGGAAGCCCTCATCGCCGCACCGGCGGCGGCGCCGGCCGAGGATCCGGCGGTGGCGGAGACCTCGCCCGCCGGCGAGAGCCTGCCCGCGCTCATGGTCCAGGCCGGCGAGCCCCAGCCGGAAAGGGCCTGTGTGGCCATGGACGGGAGCGTGGCGCCCGATGAGCCGGCCGCGGCCGAGGCAGCGCCGGCTGGCGATCGCCTGCCCGCGGTGTTCGGTGGCCCGCCCGCCGACTGGCTGTTGCCCGACGAGGCGGGCCAGGGCCGGGGTGTGCCTTCGGCAGCGGAGGCAGAGCAGGAAGTGCTCCTGCGGATGATACCGGACCAGGTGTTCCGCATCAGGGTGCGGCCGGACATAGGCGTCTCGGTGACAGATGGGCGGGGACATGAGGGGCCCGGGGGCCAGCCGGCCGCTGAGAGCGCTCCGGCATCGGAAGAGCAGATCATTGATCCCAGGCACGGCCTGAGGAGCGAGTTGGCCCGCCGGGGGCCAGAGATAATGGACGCCTTCCGGCGCAGCGGGGAGGTCCAGACACTGGAGATGGAGATCAGCCATGATGGACAGGTGCGGCACTACGAGATCCGCGCCGCCGGTTGCGCCGCCCGCGAGGTGCTGGCGGTGGTCCACAATGGCCAGACGACCTTCCGGGAGATTGGCGCCTCCAGTGGCGCCGCCGGGGAGCTTCTCGTCCTGGCCCGCGATGTGACTTCCCGCCGGGAGGCGGAGGCCAGCATCGCCCGGTCGCATGACGAAGTGGCCCGCCTGAACCAGGTCCTGCAGAGCGAGGCTTCGGTGCATGCGGAGGACGAGGAGCTCATGGAGAACGCCTTCCGCAAGCTGGGTGGGCTGCTGGAGGATACCATCGGCGCGCTGCAGATGATTGTACAGATGAAGGACCCGCCCACGGCGCGGCACCAGGCGCGGGTATGCAAGCTGGCCTGCGCCATAGGGCGGGACATGGGCTTGGAGAAGAGCCAGGTGGACACCATCGGCCTGGCCGCCCTGTTGCACGACCTGGGAAAGGTACTCATCCCCGGCGACATGCTCAACAAGCCCGGGAAGCTGACGGAGAAGGAGCTGAGCGCCATCAGGGACAGCGCGGAGACCGAGTACCAGATCCTCAAGACCATCGACCTGTTCTGCCCCATCGCCGACATCGTGCACCAGCACCACGAACGCCTGGACGGCTCCGGCTACCCGCTGGGCCTCAAGGGAGACGACATCCTGCTTGAGGCGAGGATAATAGCGGTGGCCGACGTGGTGGAGGCCATGGTCTCCGAACGCCCCTATCGCCCCGCCCTGAGCCTGGGCGAGGCCCTCAAGGAGATCCAGGCCAACAAGGGGAAGCTCTATGATGCCCAGGCCGTGCACGCCTGCAGCCGCGTCTTCACCGGCGGCTCCTTCGCTCTGGACGGTTTCGAGGACAACCCGGCGCAGGAGGTGGCCTACTCCGAGGCATAGGGGCTCGCCGTCCCCCGCCCCGGCCGCCATGGCCGGGGCCCTGCTGGTTGCCGGCTCCTAATAAGGGCCGGCGGTGGCCTGCGGGCCACCCTCCCGGACCGCGCCTTCCATCCTTCTCAGGATGTCCCAGAAAGCCCCGCGCCACCCGTGCCGGATGGCATCCACCAGAAGGGCGTTGTCGTTGTAGTTGTAGCTCAGGTCGCCCGACCGGGGCGGCTTCATGAAGAGGAAACGGCGGTCGCCACCGATGAGCTCCTCCAGGTACTCCGCCGGGCCGTCGCCCAGGCCGGCGGAGAGGTAGAACACAGGGCGGAAGAAGCTGCCGTTCCCCTCCACGGCGCCGTGCAGGTGGGGGTTGGCCTCCAGCGGCCCTGAGGCCAGCACCATGTCGGCCAGCCGCGTCCCCGGAAATACGCGCACCCCCAGGGCGGCGCCCACCCTCTCGGGCGACATGTCCTTCATGGCCTCGATGGTGCGGCGCAGGGTGGCCCGGGTCTCATCCGGCCCGCCCAGCAGCAGATCGTACATGAAGACCAGGCCCTGCCGGCGGCAGGCAGTGGCGGTGGCCCGCAGCTGGTCCGCGCCGTAGTTGCGGCCCAGGGCGCGCAACATGGAGTCATCGGCGCTGTCCACCCCGAAATTGAGGCCGCGGCAGCCGGCCCGGAGGTACAGGGCCGCCGTGGCGGAGTCGAAGGGCGCCGGGCTGGCATAGGCATACCACCCGATGCGGCCGCCCAGCCCCCGGGCCACGATCTCGCGGCAGACCTCTTCGGCGTGCGACGCCGGCAGGTTGAACTCGGCGTCGCAAAGGTGGATGCAGTCGATGCCCTGGGCCAGCAGCGCCTGTATCTCATCCACCACCGCCCGCGGGGACCGGCAGCGCGGCCGGCGCCCCTTGCCGGATGCGTCTACACAGTAGATGCAGCCGTTAGGGCACCCCCGCTTCGTCTCGAGGCTGCCCATGCCCCCCTCGGCCAGGTAGCGCCGGTTGTCCACCGCTGTCCGTGGGGGCGCGCCGGCGCCATCCATCGGCTGCCACTCCGGGGCCACTCGCCTGAAGCGCCCTCCTTCCCGGTACACCAGCCCCGGGACCGCCTGCCAGCCGCCTCCCTCCACCAGGCACCGCACCAGCAGGGGCAGGCATGCCTCGCCGTCGCCGACTATGCCCAGGTCCAGGCCGCAGAAGGACAGGACATCCTCTGGCATGATGGAGAACCCCGACCCGCCCAGGAGAATCGGCGCTGAGGATCGCTGCCGCAGGCGGTCGGTGACCTCCTTGAAGCCCGGAAGGAAGAACTCGCGACTGGAGAAGCTGGTGTCATCGATATTGCGCAGCGTCACCCCGATGGCATCAAAGGAGGCGCCGCGCAGGCGCTCGTCGACCGCGGCCTGCCAGTCGGTCGCCAGGCAGAGGTCGAGCACCTCGGCCTGAATCCCCTGTGCCGCCAGCGCCTGCGCCAGGTAGTCCAGGGCGATGGGCGTCACCGGGGGCTGCATCCGGTTGGGATTGACCAGGAGTACTCGGTAGTTCACGGGCGGGCTCCCATGGGTTTCGCCCCGCCGTCTACCTTGATTCCCGGTCGTTCTTGTCGTGCTGGGCCTTCTCCAGGGCGTCGAGGAACCAGTTGGGCGAGCGGGGACGTGGCGGGGGCGGCAGCGGCCGCTGCGCCGCAGAGCCCTTCTTTGTCCCTCCGGGCGAGCGCCGCTGCCCGGCCGCCGGGTTTGCCGGCGCACCGGAAGAGCCGTCCTGGTCCGGCGCGCCCGCGGCCCTGGCCGGCTGGGGATCCCGGCGCATTGAAAGGGAGATGCGGCGCCTCTCGCGGTCTACCTCCAGCACGGTCACCATGACCCTCTGCCGCACCTTCACCACTTCGGTGGGGACCCGCACGAAGCGGTCGGCCAGCTGGCTCACGTGCACCAGGCCATCCTGGTGCACGCCGACGTCAACGAAGGCCCCGAAGTTGGTCACGTTGGTGACGATGCCCGGAAGCCTCATGCCGGGCTGCAGGTCCTCAATGCTCCGGACTCCTTCAGCAAAGGAGAACGCCTCGAACTGAACGCGGGGGTCCCGCCCGGGGCGGGCCAGCTCAGCCAGGATGTCGTTGAGGGTGGGCAGGCCCACCGTCGAGGTCACGTAGCGGGCCGGGTCTATCCGGGCGCGGGCCTCGCCGGAGCGCATCAGGTCCCCCACAGAGCACCCGGCATCGGCGGCCATGCGGTCCACGATGGCATAGCTCTCCGGATGAACGGCGCTGGCGTCGAGGGGGTGGCCCGCATCGCGGATGCGGAGGAACCCGGCGCACTGCTCAAAGGCCTTCGGGCCCAGCCGGGGTACCTGGCGAAGGTCCTGCCGGCTCCGGAACGGCCCGTTCTGGTCGCGGTAGACGATGATGTTCCTGGCCAGCGCCGGGCCCAGGCCCGACACGTAGGTCAGCAGCTCCTTGCTGGCGGTGTTGACCTCGACGCCGACGGCGTTGACGCAGCTCATCACCACATCATCCAGGCTTCCCTTCAGCCGGGCCGGGTCGACGTCGTGCTGGTACTGGCCCACCCCGATGGACCGCGGGTCGATCTTAACCAGCTCCGCCAGGGGGTCCATCAGGCGGCGGCCGATGGACACCGAGCCCCGCACGGTGACGTCCTGGTCGGGGAACTCATCGCGGGCCACCTCGGAGGCCGAGTAGATGGAGGCCCCGCTCTCGTTGACCAGCACCACCGGGATGGAGTCCGGCAGCCCCATGGCCCGCACTGCCGCTTCCGTCTCCCGGCTGGCGGTCCCGTTGCCGATGGCGATGGCCTCTATCGAGAAGCGCTGCACCAGGTCCGCCAGGGCCCGCCGGCCCTCCTCGGCCAGCTTCTCCGACTGGGCCAGGAACACCGTGGTGTGGTGCACCAGCCGGCCCTGGGGGTCCAGGCAGACTACCTTGCACCCGGTGCGGTAGCCCGGGTCCAGGGCCAGGACGGCCTTCTGCCCCAGCGGGGATGCCATGAGGCACTCCCGGAGGTTGCCGGCGAAGACCCGTATGGCCTCCTCGTCGGCCCACTCTTTGGCCGCCTTGCGGACGTCGGTCTCGATGGAGGGCGCCAGGAGCCGGGAATAGCTGTCGCGGACGGCCTCCGACACCTGTTCCGAGGACGCGCTGTGCCCCTTGACATGGCGGTGGTCCAGCAGCGACAGGGCCGCTTCCTCTCCGGGCCTGACGGCCAGCTTCAGGAAGCCTTCCGCCTCCCCGCGGAGCATGGCCAGGATGCGGTGCCCGGCGGCCTTCATGATCGGCTCCTGCCAGTCGAAGTAGTCGCGGTACTTGGCGCCCTCCTGCTCCTTGTCCTTGACCACCCTGGACCGCAGGAGGCCC
Source organism: uncultured Dehalococcoidia bacterium (assembly GCA_964423835.1). Classification (GTDB taxonomy): domain Bacteria; phylum Chloroflexota; class Dehalococcoidia; order UBA2247; family RBG-13-53-26; genus JAFGCL01. The sequence continues at coordinate 18,733 of CAYRGJ010000037.1, forward strand.
TCCCTGGCGAACAGGTCCCGCATGGCCTGCCGGGTCCCGGCGTCCTCGTTGACCCACTCCGCGATGATATCTCTAGCCCCAGCCAGGGCCTCCTCTATGCCCGGCACACCGGCGTCCTCGCTGACGAAGGCGGCGGCCTCCTTCATCGGATCGGTGGCGGGCTCCTGCGCCAGGAGCATCCGGGCCAGGGGCTCCAGCCCTCTCTCGCGGGCTATCATGGCCCGGGTGCGGCGCTTGGGGCGGAAGGGAAGGTATATGTCTTCCAGGGCTGCCATCGCCGATGCCCCGGCGATGGCAGCCCGCAGCTCATCGCTGAGCAGGCCGCGCTCATCCAGGGACTTCAGGATGGCCTCGCGCCGCCGGTCCAGCTCCGCCAGCTGGGCCAGCCGGTCGCGCACGGCGGCGATGGCCACCTCGTCCAGCGATCCTGTGGCCTCCTTGCGGTAGCGGGCCATGAAGGGCACCGTGGCCCCTTCAGTCAGAAGGGCCGCCACGGCCCGGACCCGCTCCGGGGGTATGGCCAGCTCGAGGGCTACAGACGCGCAGTGGATGTCATTCATATGCTCGGCTCACTGGTTGAAGAGCACCACCACGATATCTCCATCCTGCACCTCGTAGGCCCGTCCCTCAACGCGCTGCTTCCCCGCCCGGGCCACCGCGGCCTCGCTGCCCAGCTCGATGAGGTCCTCGCAGCGAATGACCTCCATGCGGATGAAGCCTTCCTCCATATCGGTGTGGATCTTTCCGGCGGCCACCGGCGCCGTGTCGCCCCGGCTGCAGGTCCACACGTGGACCTCCTTCGGCCCGGCGGTGAAGAAGTTGACCAGGCCCAGCCGGCGGTTGGCCGCGCGCAGCAGGCGCTCCATGGACGACTCCGTCAGGCCCAGGGCCGCCAGGAACTCGGGGCGGTCCGCGGGGTCGAGGAGGCTGATCTCCGCCTCATCCCGCCCGCAGACGATGACCATCTCAGCCCCCTCGGCCTCGGCCACGCCCCGAAGGGCCTTCACGTGACGGCTGCCGGCGTCCTCCATGGACCGGACGTTGGCCACGTACACCACCGGCTTCAGGGACAGCAGGTTGCACTCCCTGATGCAGGCCAGCTCTGCGGCCGAAAGGCCCTGGCGCCGGGCCGGCACGCCCTGCTCGAAGCCCTCCTTCACCCGGCGGCAGGTGGCCACGTGCCGGGCCGCCTCGGGATCGGTGCGGGCCCTCCGGGCCAGCCGGTTGACCTTGTTGTCCAGGGTCTGGCTATCGGCCACCATCATCTCCAGGTCTATGGTCTCCACGTCGCGGGCCGGGTTGACGTTGCTTCCGTCCGATGGAGCGCCATCATCCTCGAAGCAGCGCACCACGTGCAGCAGGGCGTCCACATCCTTAAGATGCCCCAGCAGCCTGGCCCCCCGCCCCTCCCCCGCCGTGGACCCGGCGCAGAGCCCGGGTATGTCCACCACCTCCAGCGTGGCCGGGGTTATCTTGGGGGGCTGGTAGATGGCGGCCAGGGCCTTGATGCGCCCGTCGGGAATGCCCACCGCCGCCCGGTTCGTCTCGGAGCCGCCGTAGCTCGCCGCGCCCGCAGCCGTGATAGCGTTGAAGATGGTGGTCTTGCCGCTGGAGGGCAGGCCGACCAGCCCGCATTTGAGTGCCGTTCCGGGTTCCTTTCAGGTAGCGGTCCAGGCACCGCCTGGACCCTCGGGTCTTCGCTTCGCCACTATAATTCTAGCCGATCCGGGGCGGCCACTCAAAGGCAGTCCACTCGTCCGCCGAATATGAGACCGTGGGCCTGCCGCTAGATCGTCAGCCCGACGCGAAGGCCGTCGGCCATGGCCTCGGCTATGCCCCTGGGCTCCAGGCAGTCCCCGACCAGGTGAACGGTGCTGCCGGTCTTCTCCATCTCCCCCCGCAGCGACTGGTCGGGCCGGCCGCCGACGGCCAGCACCAGCGTGTCGAAGGCCACGGCCCTCTCCACGCCCGCCAGGTCTATCAGGACGCTGCCCGGCCTGAACTCCCGGCAGGCGGCCCCCGTGAGAACAGTGATGCCGGCCAGGTCCATGCGCGCCAGCAGCATCTGGCGCAGGGCCAGCGGCATCACGCCGGCCACCTCGTCCAGCATCTCTATCACCGTCACGCTCCTCTTCTGTTCGGCGAGGAGCTCCGCAGTCTCGCAGCCGACCAGGCCGCCGCCGACGATGACCACCCGTTCCCCGACCCTGGCGCCGCGCAGTACCTCCCTGGCGGTCAGTGCCGGTGTTGCGCTCAAGCCCTTGACCGCCGGCCTGTCTGCCGCCACGCCGGCGGCCAGCACCACCGCCTCCGGCTGGCTTTCGGACACTGCTCGGGCGGTGGCCTCCACCCCCGTGCGGACCCGGACCCCCGCCCGGGACACCTCGTTCCTGAGGTAGTCCAGGAAAGGCCTCAGGTTGCCCTTGTGCGGCGGGATGACCGCCTCGCGGAGCTGCCCGCCCAGGGAGTCCTCCCGCTCCAGCAGGGTAACATGGTGGCCGCGCAGCGCCGCCACCCGGGCCGCCTCCATCCCGGCCGGGCCGCCACCCACTACCACCACCCTCCGGCTCCTGTCCGCCGGCCTGATCTCGGACGCCGCCTCCCGGCCCTCGGCGGCGTTCACCGAGCACATGATCCCCTGCCCCTTCACCGTCTGGCTGTCTATGCAGCGCAGGCAGCCGATGCAGGGCCTGATCTCGTCCAGCCTCCCCGCCGCCGCCTTGAGGGGCAGCTCGGGGTCGGCGATGAGCGCTTTGCCCATGGCGATGAAGTCCGCGTGCCCTTCTTCCAGGGCCTTCTCACCGAGCTCGGGCGTGACCCGGCCCGCGGCGATCACCGGTATGCTCACCGCCTTCTTCAGCCCCGGCATGAATGGCAGCAGCCCGCCGGAGGCCTCCGCGGTCGGCGGCGGGATCTGCGGAATGACCCCCCAGAGCATGGCCGCGACCTCCAGGCCATCAGCCCCCGCTTCCTGGGCCAGGCGGGCCACCTCCTGCCCCTCCTCGGCCGTCAGCCCGGCGCCGGGCCCCAGCTCCATGGCGCTGATCTTGCACAGCAGGGGGTAGTCCCGGCCCGCCGTCTTCCTTACCTCCCGGACGATCTCGGTCAGGAAGCGGGCCCTGTTGACCAGGCTGCCGCCGTACTCGTCGCGGCGCAGGTTGGCCGTGGACGAGATGAACTGGGCCACCAGGTAGTACCCGGTGCTGTGGATCTCCACCCCATCAAAGCCCGCCTCGCGGGCCCTGGCCGCCCCCTCGCCGAAGCGGCGCACCAGCTCCCTGATCTCGGTGATGGCCAGCTCCCGGGGCATCTCCCCTTCGTATCCCACCTGGGTGCCATACGGCATGGGCACCGGCGAAGGCGCCACCGGCTGGACCCCGGTGATGGACGACTTCGTCCCCCGGCCGCCGTGCTGAAGCTGCAGCACCGCCCGGCTGCCGTGCTCATGAATGGTATCGGCCAGCCGTTTCAAGCCGGGGATGAAGCGGTCGCCGCTGATGGCCAGCTGGCAGGCCGTGGTCTTGCCCCCCGGCGCATCCACGCAGGTCGTCTCCACGATGATCAGTCCCACCCCGCCCCTGGCCCTCTCCCGGTAGTGGGCGATGATGGGCTCGGTGACCTGGCCGTCGAGGGTGGCCATGTTGGTGCCCATGGGCGGCATCACCAAGCGGTTCTTGACCTCCATGGTGCCGATGCGGCCCGGCTGAAAGAGCCGGTGAAAATGAGCCGTCTTCAATGGTGAACCTCCTGGCGCCCCTTGTAGTAGGGAGACTGTCGCAGCATCCACCACCGTATCAGGGGTGAAAGCAGCCGAAGGGCCGGTCTGAGCGGGCCCAGGGAGCGGGAGACGTCCCGGGTGAAGTCCTGGAAGGAGTGCCGCTGTTGCAGCAGCTCCGCCAGGCAGCTGCGGCCGACATTGCCCAGCCCCCCGGTTACCAGGGCCCTCATCTAAATCTCCGAGACTCTTTCGTCAATGATGAATGTCCGCGTCCGGGCGCGGTCCTGGAACTTCTGCTCATCGGCCAGGAATATGCGGCCGACCTCCGTCTTGTAGTCGCCGAGTATCTCCTGCACCTTCAATGCGCCCTCCACGTCATCAAACCAGAACTCGGTGATGCAGTCGAAGTCCGGCTCCTCCGTCCCGGGCATGGCGACAGGGTAGTTGCGCACGTACTTCCTGAAGGTGGGGAAGTGCTTCAGGGCCAGCGGAGCGTGATGCTCCTCATAGTGCCGGACGAAGTCCTCCCGGGACATGCCCGGCTTCCGGGAGATAAAGGAGATGGTCTTGATCATTGGCGCGCTTCCTTCCTCAGCCGCACGGGGCGGAACGAGCGCCCGGGCCCGGACGCCCCACGGGCGGCTGCATACCTATGGGCGATGGCCCGGACGATAGCAGCCTCCGCCCGGGGATGTCAAGCAAAGCGGCCGGAGGCAAGCCGCCGGCCGCTTTTGACCGGCAACATCACGCGGATGTATAGTGGGCGCGGCCCGGCCGAGGCCGCGGCGGCGCGGGGGACCGCACGCCATCTGAAAGGGGGGACCGCTGTGAATCCGCTGAAGAACGAGAAGATCCTGTTTGCCGGCCTTACGGGGCAGATAGGCTACCGCCTGGCCTCGTACCTGGCCCGGACGAACGAGGTCTGGGGGGTGGCCCGTTTCAGGGATGAGGCCAAGCGCCGGCATCTCGAGGGCGAGGGCGTGAAGACCCACGCCATGGACCTGGCGGCCCCCGACTTCCGGGGCCTGCCCGACGATTTCGGCTTCCTGATCCACTTCGCCGTGTACCAGGAGGGCGGGCTGGATTTCGACATGGCGTTGCGGGTCAACGCGGAGGGGACGGGGTTGCTGATGAACCATTGCCGCCGGGCCCGCGGGGCCCTGATCATGTCCAGCTGCGCCATCTACGAGATGCCGGAGGACCCCTACCGCCCCCTCAACGAGTCGGACCCCCTGGGAGGACCGCGGTCTCTCCACTGCCCCACCTATGCCACGTCCAAGATGGCCCAGGAAGCAGTGGCCAGGTCCGCGGCCCGGCTGCTGGGTCTGCCCACCACCATCGCCCGCATGAACGTGTACTACGGGGAGTACGGCGGCCTGCCGCCGTGGCAGTTTGAATGGATGCTGGCCGGCCTGCCGGTGCCGGTCCAACCGCAGAGGGCCTCGGTGTGCACCCCCATCCACGAGGACGACATAAATCACCAGGCCGGCGGCCTCCTGGCCGCGGCCAGCGTCCCGGCCACCATCGTGAACTGGGGAGGGGACGAGGCCGTGGACGTGCGGACCTACTGCAGCTACATGGCAGAGATCGCGGGGCTCAAGGCGCAGTTCGTGGAGGCCGGGGACGATCCCCTGGCGGCCAAGACGGTGGTGGTCGACGGCACCCGGCGCCGCGAGCTGGCCGGAGAGTGCCGGGTCAACTGGCGGGACGGCCTGCGCCGCGTCATAGCCGCCCGCCACCCCGAGATCAAACTGCTCGAATAGCGGTGGCGGCGGCCACCCTTCGGCCTACTTGACGGGCCGTGAGGCGGCGTGGCGGCCGGCCCGCCGGCCGGCGAAGATGCAGTCCGCAATGGACGAGCCGCTGGCGAAGTAGTTATTGGAGCACAGGCCGATGGCGTTTCGCCCGGCGGCGTACAACCCCTCGATGGATGAGCCGTCCGCCCGCTTGACCTCCCCGGTCTCCTCATTCACCACCAGTCCGCCCAGGGTGATGGCGGCGGTGGGTATGCCGAACTTGGTGAGCATGTCGCCGAAGCCCCGCAGACCGCAGTCCAGGGCGTAAAACGGCGGCTTGTCCTGCGGCACGAAACGCTTGGGGTACTTCCCCAGCACGTCCGGCTGGCCGTTCCTGGCCCGGTCGTTGTATTCCTTCATGGTCGCCTCAAGCCCGGCCGGGTCCACCCCGATCTTGCGGGCCAGCTCCGCTATTGACCCCGCCCGCCTGCGGCTGAGGCGCAGCATCGGGATCTGGGTCAGCTTCTGGAAGGTGGCCAGCTGGTCCTTGAGGTGGACCTTGGCCTCTTCGTAGGTCTGGCTGTCGATGATCAGCTTGGCGAAGCCGCCGGCTTTCGACACTATGATGGCGCCCTGCTTGCCGCCATAGAGGTCCTCGCTGCAGATGCGCTTCCCCTGCTTGTCGACCAGGACGCCCTGCATCAGGGCCTCGGGAGGGAGGTAGAAGCCCCAGGCCGACATCTTGTCCATGTGGGAGGTGACCCCGCCCACGCTCTCACCGAGGGCGATGCCCGAGCCGTCGTCGGCATAGGTGCCCAGCGGCAGGCACTTGGTGTAGTCGGCATTGCACTGGCCGACCCGCTTCTTGTTGAAGATGAACCCGCCGGCGGCCAGGATCACGCCCCGGTGCGCCCTGGCGCGGAAGGGGCGGGCCCGGACCGCGGCGATGGCACTGGTAACCAGGTTGAGCAGGCTGGCGATCGGGGGCATGTAGGTGCTGAGCTTGGCGTTGGCCCAGGTCATCCCCCCGTGCAGGGGGCGGAGCACAATGGAGCTCGGTGGAATGGAGCGGCCTTCGACGCCGATGATCTTCCCGTCCTGGCCCTGGACCAGCTTGGTGACCCGCGTCTGGCAGCGGACCTGGATGCCCTTCTGGCCCCGGACTGTCTTCTCCAGGCTGTGGAACAGGGTCAGGCCGGAGATGCCCGCCCCCTTGGCGCGGTGGCCGCGGGGCGCCGCCTTGGCTATGGCCTTGGACAGCTCGTTGTTCTCGCTCCCGGAGAAATAGAGATAGTAGTCGTCGGTGGGGTAGGAGGTCTTGAAGGGACACATGGATCCTTCGAAGGGGACGCCGGCATCGGCCAGCCACTGGATGTCCGCTGCTGATCCTTCACAGAGCCGGCGCAGGGTCTCGTCCGACATCACGCCTTCGCCTATCTCGGACTTGAGGTACTTGAACATCTCCTCGGGTGTGTCGTCGAACCCGGCTGCCTTCTGGTAGGGCGTGCCGCCGCCGGCGTAGATGATGGCGCCGCTGGCCGCCGTGGCCCCGCCGCCGTGACAGGCGTCCACCAGGAGCACCTTGGCCCCCTTCTGCGCCGCCTCCAGCGCGGCGCAGGCGCCCGCGCCGCCGAAGCCGACCACGATTACGTCAACGTCCGCATCCCACTTGCCGTTAGCCTGTGTGTCAGCCATTCTCGTCAACGACTCCTTTCCCCATCAGGAATTACCGTCCCCGGGCAGAAGAGGGCCGGAACGGCCCATCCATGCCGCTGCCGAATCAAGAAAGGCGGTCTGGTACCCCCGACAAGGGAGAATACCAAGGAAAAGGCAAATCGTCAAACCTGTCGAAATTTTCAGCGCTGCGGACGGCACCGGGGCCATTCCGGCACCAGCCGCCCCGGCACATCATGCCAGCCGCACCAGCGAGTAGCCCACGCTGGGCTTGGTCAGTATCAGCCGGGGGTCGCTGGGCGCCGGCTGGAGCTTCCGCCGCAGCTGCCTGATGTAGGTCCGCAGGGTGACCACCGCCCCGGGGTAGTCCTCGTCCCCCCACACGGCCTCGGCCAGCCGGCCGTACGTCACCACCCGGCCCGCGTTCAGCATGAGCTGCCTCAGGATTTGGCCTTCGACCACCGTGAGGCTGATCTCCCGGGCGCCGTAGGCCAGCTCGAAGGTGGCCGGGTCCAGGCGCAATGGCCCGTAGACCACCGGCGCATCCTCTTCGGACGGAGCCTGCCGGCGCAGCTGCACCTTCAAGCGGGCCACCAGCTCCTTCATCTTGAAGGGCTTGGTCACGTAGTCGTTGGCCCCCAGCGTGAGGGCCCGGGTGATGTCCTGCTCCTCCTGCCTCACGCTGAGCACCACGACGGGCACGGCCGAGAAGAGCCGTATCTCCTGCAGCACATCCAGCCCGTCCTTGTCCGGCAGGCCCAGGTCCAGTATGACCACATCAGGGTGCTCCGACCCCACCAGGTCCACGCCCTCCTCCCCCATCCTGGTTGAGAGGAGCGCGGCGTGAGGCCACTCGGCCTCCAGCGCCAGGGCGATGGAGCTCACGATCTGGGGGTTGTCTTCGATGACGAGGACCTTCCACAGCTTGCCCTGGCGGTTGGACGGCGGGAAAGACGTGCCTCCGGCCTCCACCGGGAGGGAGAAGCCGAAGGTTGACCCCTTGCCCAGCCGGCTGCGCACCCATATCTGGCCATCGTGCAGGTCGATGAAGAGCTTGCACAGCGCCAGCCCCAGCCCCATACCATAAGCCCGTACCCTTACGCCGCCTTCGAGATGGCGGTACGGCTCGAAGATGTGCTTCTTCTCCGTCTCGGAGACCCCGGGGCCCGTGTCCTTGACCTCCACCACCACGCTGGTCCCGTGGTACCCGGCGGTGAGGGTCACCTTGCCGCCCCTGGGGGTGAACTTGATGGCGTTGTGCATCAGGTTGGTCAGCACCTGCTCCAGGCGGGTGACATCAGCCCGCACCCTGGGCAGATTGGGGGGCAGCTGGGCCGTCAGCGACAGGCCATTGGCCAGCGCCAGCTGCGTCATGTTGTCGGCCACGGTGCGCAGCATGGGCCGCAGGTCCGTGGACTCCAGGCGCAGGTGCAGCATGCCCACCTCACCCCGGGCCAGGTCGAGGAGCTCATCGACCCTCCTGTCCAGGGCAGCGGCCCCCTGGGCCACGTTGCGCGCCAGCTTCTGCAGCCGGGCATCCTGCAGCTCCGCGATGAGGGTGTCAATGGAGGCCAGCACTGGGGTCAGCGGCGTCTTCAGCTCATGGGCCACGGCCCTCATGAAGTCCTGCCTTCTCTTCATCTCCGCTTCGATCTGCTGCCGCGCCTTCCTCTCCTCCGCATAGAGCTCCCGCAGCCTCTGCTCGGCCTTCTTGCGCTCGGAGATGTCCCTGATAACCACCACCATGCCCCACACCTCACCGCCACGGTGCAGCGAGCTGGCGCTCACCTCCGTGTAGACGGGCGTGCCATCGCCCCGCAGTAGCTCGACCTCCGCCAGGGGCGGGCGGTCCTGCTGCATCAGGGCCGCCAGGTCATAGAACCAGATCTCCTTTTCCTGCAGGCTCTCGCTGCCGAAGATGTCCACGTCCACGAAGCGCCGCCCCAGGATCTCGCGGCCGCCGTAGATCTCCGCCACCTTGTTGTTCATGTAGATCACCGTGCCACTTAGGTCCACCACCAGGATGGCGTCTCCCGCGCCGTCCAGAATCTCCGCCACCTGCTCCAGCGACAGCGGGGTGGCGGTTCGCCCGTCTCCCGGCTCGGCGGTGTACCTGGCCAGCAGCGTCCGCAGGCGGGCGTTCTCCGCCCGCATCTCCACCAGCTCCGCCAGGACGTCACTGGCTCTGCGCACCTTGCCTCTTTTCATGGCCCATGATTATACACCTCATATCCTACTCATTCCATCATCATGTTCTAATCATTACTTCGTGATTTCATATATTTTGGGTGTAGCCAAGGGGGGGGCATCCCAACTGCCCGGCGCTGGCGCCTGCCCTCAGGGGAGGCGCTGATCCGGGGGAATCTCCGGATGGCGGGGACGCCGGGCAGGAAAAAGATCCTCCCGTTTGGCAGTCAAGAGGAACGCTGGTATACTGTTGCAGCTTTGCTGCATTTGCCGATCGACAGCGGTCAACGGCGTGATGGACCGCTGGATCGGGGGGGGTATCCGGACCGCACATCAAGCTAGAGCGGCGGTCTCGTGTTTTGGTGCACGGCACCAGAGAAATCCATTTATAGGAGGTACAGGTGGCACAGAAGTTTGACATGATCATCATAGGTGGCGGCCCCAACGGGCTGACCATCGGCTCGTACCTGG
>CAYRGJ010000038.1:0-24907 GCA_964423835.1 uncultured Dehalococcoidia bacterium
CCGTACCCCATCAGCATCGCCGGCCAGATCATGGTGTGGAACGGGATGTTGTCCTTGCCGATAAAGTAGTAGCTGCGGCAGTCCTGCTGCCAGAACCGCGACCAGGCGTCATCCTGGCCGTGCCTCTGCCCCCACTCGTGGCTGGCGGAGAGGTAGCCGATGACGGCCTCAAACCAGACATAAATCCGCTTCTGCTCGAAGCCCGGCTGCGGAATAGGCACGCCCCAGTCTATGTCCCGGGTAATGGCCCGGTCCTTCAACCCCTCCTCGAGATAGCGCAGGGTGAAGTTCAGGACATTGGGCCGCCAGTGGCTCTGGCGCCGGGCCCAGTCCAGCAGCGGTTGCTGGAAAGCGGACAGGCGCAGGAAGAAGTGCTCGGAGGTCCGGGCCTCGGGGGCGCCCCCGCAGATGCGGCAGCGGGGGCTCCGCAGCTCCAGCGGGTTGGTGGGCTTGCCGCAGCGGTCGCACTGGTCGCCCCTGGCTTCCTCGAAGCCGCAGTAGGGGCAGGTGCCGTTCACATAGCGGTCCGGCAGGTAGCGCTGGCAGCGGGCGCAGAAGGGCTGGGGCATGCTGTCACGGTAGATGTACCCTTTCCGCAACAGCGTCTCGAAGATGTCATGGACCACCCGGGCGTGGTTGGCGGTGCCGGTGGTGGTGAAGAGGTCGAAGTCGATCCCCAGCCTCTTCCAGGACTCCAGGAACTCCGCATGGAAGCGCGAGGCCACCTTCTCCGGCGTGGTGTTCTCCTGGTCAGCGCGGATGGTGATAGGTGTCCCGTGCTGGTCGCTGCCGGACACCATGAGGACCTCGTTGCCCCTGGCGCGATGGTAGCGGGCAAAGATATCGGCCGGCAGATAGGCCCCGGCGATATGCCCCAGGTGCAGCGAGCCATTGGCATAGGGCCAGGCTACGCAGACGAGTATACGCTCCATGGAGGTCAGACTCTGAATAGATATTCTAGCATACAAAGCATCAGCGGTCGCGCAGCAACGCCAGCCAGGCCCGGTAGAGGGCCTTCCGCGGCAGGCCGGTGCTGGCGGAGAGCAGCGCTACGCCCTCCCTGGCCGGGACCTTCCTCCCCTGCATGGCCCGGATCTCGTCCTCCACGGCGCCGGTGATCTCCCGGGCCTGCTCTACGCGGCAGCCCTCGATGACCAGGGTGAACTCCCCGCGGGGCTCGCGGAAGCGCTCCAGGGCCTCGCTGACGGTGCCCCGGAATACCTCCTCGTGCAGCTTGGTGAGCTCCCGGGCCACCGCCATGCGGCGGTCCCCCAGGACCTGCCTCACGTCTTCCAGGGCTTCGGGGAGGCGGTGGGGGGCCTCGAAGGCCACCAGGGTGCGGGGCTCCCGGGCCACCTCCTCCAGCCGGCGGACACGGCCGGCCTTTCGCCGCGGCAGGAAGCCCAGGTAGACGAACTGGTCCGCCGGCAGCCCCGATACGGCCACCGCGGATATGATGGCCGAGGGCCCCGGCACGGCCATCGCCGGCACCCCCTGGCGCAGCGCCGCGGCCACCAGCTCGTACCCCGGATCGCTTATGCCGGGCATCCCGGCTTCCGACACCAGCGCCAGGTCATCGGTTTCCAGCCAGCGCAGCAGGTACCCCAGCTTGGCGGACTTGTTGTGCTCGTAGTAGCTGGTCAGCGCGGTCCGGATCCCATGGTGATCGAGCAACAGCCGGGTCCGCCGCGTGTCCTCGGCCGCGATCAGCTTCACCTCCTTGAGGATGCGGAGGGCCCGGAGGGTGATGTCCTCCAGGTTCCCTATGGGCGTGGCCACCAGATAGAGCACAGGCAAGACGGCGTCCTCCCGACCCTAAGCAGTATACAGGCTACGGCCGGGGAAGTCCCTGCCGGGCCGCGAGTGCCACCAAATTGACTTTGCGGACGGCCCCTGCTATGCTTTGGTGCTAATAATCCGGGGACCCTGCAGAGAGTATGCCTGTTCGTCAAGCGAGAGAGATGCGCCGCTGCTATGGCTTCGAAGAAGTGGCCATAGTGCCCGGCGATGTCACCGTCAATCCCGATCAGACGAACATCGACCTGAAGCTGGGCAACCTCACCTTCCCCGTTCCCTTCATCGCCGCCGCCATGGACGCGGTGGTCGATCCCCGGTTCGCCGTGGTCTACAGTAAGCTGGGGGGCCTGGCCGTGCTCAACCTGGAGGGTGTGCAGGCCCGCTACGAGAACCCGGGCCAGGTGCTGGAGGAGATCGCCGGGGCGCCCGCGAGCCAGGCCACCTCGCTCCTGCAGAAGGTCTACTCGCAGCCCATTCAGGAGCGGCTGGTGGGGGAGCGGATCCGGGAGATAAAGTCGAATGGGGGCACCTGCGCCGTCTCCGTGACGCCGGCCAACACCAAGAAGCTGGTTCCCACCATAATCGAGGCCGGCGCGGACCTGCTGGTGGTGGCCTCAACCGTGACCACCGCCCGGCACGTGTCCAAGAGCCTGAAGGGGCTGGTCTTCTCCGAACTGTGCAAGTCCGTCCCCATACCGGTGGTGGTGGGCAACGCCGTCAGCTACAGCGCCGCCATGGAGCTGCTGAAGACGGGCATAGCCGGCCTGCTGGTGGGCGTCGGTCCGGGGGCCACCTGCACCACCCGGCAGGTGCTGGGCATCGGGGTGCCCCAGGTGACGGCGACCATGGACTGCGCCGCCGCCAGGGATGACTATTTCAAGAAAAGCGGAAGGTACGTGGCGGTCATTACCGATGGAGGCATCCATACCGGCAGTGACCTGTGCAAGGCCTTCGCGGCCGGCGCCGACGGGGCCATGCTGGGCGCCATAATGGCCCAGGCGGACGAGGCCCCGGGCCACGGGTACCACTGGGGCATGGCCAGCCCGCACCCGGCCCTGCCCCGGGGAAGGCGCATCAAGGTGGACACCCACGCCCCGCTGCACCAGATTCTGTATGGCCCCACCACGGTCACCGATGGCTCACAGAACCTGGTCGGCGCACTGCGCACCGCCATGGGCGTCTGCGGCGCCGCCACCATCGCCCAGATGCACGACGTGGAGATGGTCGTCGCGCCCTCTATAAGGACGGAAGGCAAGTCTTGGCAGTTTCAACAGGCCTGCTCTCAGTAGCCGACCTCACCCCGCAAGAGATCCAGCACCTGATTGAGGTAGCTGCTTTCCACAAGCGCGGGCGGAGGACGGAAACCCATCTGGCCGGCCGGACCGCGGCCCTTCTCTTTGAGAAGCCTTCGCTGCGCACCCGGGTGAGCTTCGAGGTGGCCATGTCAGAGCTGGGGGGACGCGCCCTCTACCTGTCTCCCGCCGAGGTGGGGCTGGGCCGCAGGGAAAGCGTATCGGACGTGGCCCGGACCCTCAGCCGCTTCGTCCACGCCATTGTGGCCCGCACCTTCGCCCAGAGGACACTGGAGCTGCTGGCGGAGCATGGCGCCGTGCCGGTCATTAACGCCCTTTCGGACCATGAGCATCCGTGCCAGGCCCTGGGTGACCTGCTGACCATCCAGGAGAAGAAGGGAAGCCTCAAGGGCCTGCGGTTGGCCTACCTGGGCGATGGCAACAACGTGGCCAGAAGCCTGATGCTGGCCGCCACGGCGGTGGGCATGGATTTTGTTATCGCCTCGCCGCCGGGGTACGTCATGGATGACGCGGCGCTGCGCCGGGCCCGGGAGCTGGCAGCCCGTAGCGGGGCCCGGGTGACGACCATGTCGGACCCCCAGGCCGCCGTGCAGGAGGCCGATGTGGTCTACACCGACGTCTGGACCAGCATGGGCCAGGAGGCTGAGTCGGAGGTCCGCCGCCAGGCCTTTGCCTCGTACCAGGTTACTCCGGCCCTGCTCTCCCGCGCCGGCCGGGGGGCCCTGTTCATGCACCCTCTGCCGGCGCACCGTGGAGAGGAGGTAGCCGAAGGGCTCCTGGATCATCCGCAGTCCGTGGTCTTCGATCAGGCGGAGAACCGGCTCCACATTCAGAAGGCCATCCTCATCAGGGCCCTGGGCGTCAAGGCCCGCCGGGCGCCCTGAGGCGCCATACCGCATCGCAGGGCGTCAGTGACGCCGGGAGGAGACGATGCCCAGACCGATCGTAGCTATCATTGGGCGCCCCAACGTGGGCAAGTCGACCCTTTTCAACCGCCTCCTGGGCCGGCGGAAGGCCATCGTGGAGGATCTGCCCGGGACCACCGTCGACCGCATCCAGTCCGACATCACCTGGGAGGGGCATGAGCTGTCGCTGGTGGACTGCGGGGGGCTGGAAGCCCGCCCGGGGGAGTCGATCAGGCGTAAGGTACGGGACCAGGTGGACAAGGCCCTGGCGGGGTCCGACCTCGTCCTCTTCCTGGTGGATGCCCAGGACGGCGTCCTGCCGGCGGACCAGGAGACAGCCGACATAATTCGGCGGGCCAGGAAGCCCACCATGCTGGTAGTCAACAAGGCCGACAACCCCGCCCTGGAGGCGCAGGCAGCCCAGTTTCACGAGCTGGCCATGGGAGACCCCATCCCCATCAGCGCCTATCACAACAAGGGCATCACCGAGCTCATGCAGAAGGTGGTGGAGAAGCTGCCGGCCCCGGCAGCCGCGGCGCCGGAGCCCGAGTCGCCGAAGATAGCCATAGTGGGGCGCCCCAACGTGGGCAAGTCGCTCCTGCTCAATACCCTCCTGGGTGAGGAGCGGGCGGTAGTGGATGAAGTCGCCGGGACCACCCGCGACACCATTGACACCACCCTCCTGTACCGGGGAGAGAAGATGACGCTGATCGACACCGCCGGGATCAGGCGCCGGGGGCGCATCGACGCCGGGGTCGAGCGGTACAGCTCCCAGCGCAGCGGGGACGCCATCGAGCGGTCGGACGTGGCCCTGCTGGTGGTCGATGCCGTCGAGGGCCTCACGGCCCAGGATCTGCACATCCTGGGGTATATCCACAAGGCCTTCAAGGGGGCAGCGCTGCTGGTCAACAAGTGGGACCTGGCGGAGGTGAAGGATACCAGGGCCTGGATGGAGGTGGTGAGACAGAAGGTCAGGTTCATGCCCTACATCGAGACCCTCTTCATCTCCGCCCTGACGGGGCAGGGGGTGGAGAAGATACTGCCCCTGGCGTGGAGGATCTACCGGGAGCGGCTGCGCCAGCTGGATCAGGCCCTGCTGGACACCATAGTGGCGGACGCCGAGGCCGCCAAACAGTCGCCCAAACAGGGGCGGAGGCGGCTGAAGGTGTATCGGGCGGCCCAGACCGGCATCAATCCCCCGACCTTCAGCTTCTCCGTCAACGACGCCAGGCTGGTGCATTTCTCCTACCAGCGCTTCCTGGAGAACAAGATCCGCCAGTACTGCGGTTTTGCCGGCACGCCCCTGCGGCTGACATTCAGAGGACGGGGCGAGGAGCCGCCGGCGGGCCGGGCCGGCCGCGACCGCCCCCGCGCGTGATTGTCCCTTGACTTCGCTCATGACCAACAGGCATAATAGGCTGGAATCTCGGTCCGCCTTGCGCGGGGTCGATCCGGAACACGGCGGCTACCTCGCAGTGTCCTGCTGGGATACGGATTTAGAGGTGTCGAATGTCTAAGGCAGCCATCATAGGGAGTGCCGCTTGGGGCACTGCCCTCGGGATTGTCTTGGCCCGCAGCGGGGTGTCCACCAAGATCTGGGCCAGAACCCAGGAAATGGCCGACAGGCTCAACCAGGCCCGGGAGAACATCACCTACCTGCCCGGCCCCAGGTTCCCCACCCGTCTCTCCGCCACCGCCTCCATGGAAGAAGCCATGGACAAGGCGGACATGGTCATCCTGGCGGTCCCCTCGGCGACCATGCGGACCAACGTGGCCCGGCTCAAGGATTGCCTGGGCGACTCCACCCTGGTGGTCAGCGCCACCAAGGGGCTGGAGGTGGATTCCGGCAAGCGTATGTCCCAGGTCATCGCCGAGGAGATCGATCCCCGCTTCCATCCCAACATCTGCTGCCTTTCGGGCCCCAACATCGCCCACGAAGCGGCCCAGGGCCTCCTCTCGGTGACCGTGGTCGCCGCGCGGGACGCGGCGGTGGCCGAGCGGGTCAAGCAGCTGGTCAACTCCAACCAGTTCTACGTCTTCACCAGCACTGACCTGGTGGGGGTGGAGCTGGGAGGGGCCCTGAAGAACGTCTTCACCCTGGGCGTGGGGATGGCGGACGGCCTGGGCAACGGAAGCAACGCCAAGGCGGCCCTGGTGATCCGGGGGCTGAGCGAAGCCATCGTGCTGGGGACCACCATGGGCGCCAACCCGCTGACATTCATCGGGCTCTCCGGCCTGGGCGACTTCATCGTCACCTCCTTCAGCCCGCTCAGCCGCAACTACTACGTGGGCAAGGAGCTGGCCAAGGGGCGCTCGGTGGAGGACATCGCCAGCTCGATGCCCCACGTGGCCGAGGGCGTCTCCACCGCCAAGGCAGCCTGGCAGCTGGGGCAGAAGTCGGGCTTGAGCCTGCCCATCGTGGAGAAGATCTACAAGGTGCTCTACGAAGAGCTCGACGTGCGCAAGGCCGTGGCCGAGCTGGTGGAGTACCCGGTGGACGGGGAATCGCTGGAGGTCACCAAGCTGCTCCGGTTCCTGCTGGACTATCTCCGGGTACGCTGGTATCAGCCAGCCACCCTGCTGCCGGAGTCCGGCGACACGGAGGCCAAGAACGGGGCCACCCGGGCAGCGCCGCCGGTTACTTTGGGCCCTTCTTGAAGCGGTCCATGATCTTCTTGCCCGCCGAATCGCCGGTCTGGCTCCGGCCGCCCAGGCTGCCGGCCAGCTCCAGGAATAGCCGGCGCTGCTCCTCGGAGAGCTTCTCAGGCGTCACTACCTTCAGCCGGACCAGCTGGTCCCCTCGTCCCTGGCGATCGAGGTAGGGTATGCCCTTCCCCTTCAGGGACACCACGGCGTCCGTCTGGGTGCCGGGGGCGATCTTGACCCGGGCCTTGCCGTCCAGTGTCGGCACCTCCACCTCGTCCCCCAGGGCGGCCTGGGCGAAGTTGATGGGGAGATCGAAGACCACGTTGTTGCCATCGCGGGCGAAAAAGGCGTGGCTGCGGACGGCCACGCTCACGTAGAGGCTGCCGGGGCCGCCGCCCAGGGTTCCCACATCCCCCTCCCCCTTGAGCTTGATCTGGTGGCGGTCACTGACGCCGGGGGGAATGGTAACCTTCACGGCGTGCACGCCCTTCTCCCGGCCGGCCCCCTGGCACTGCACGCAGGGATGGCTCATCACCATCCCGTCTCCGCGGCACCGGTCGCAGATGGCCCGGTTCACGAACCGGCCAAAGACACTCTGCTGGACCCGGCGGACCTCACCCAGGCCGCCGCAGGAAGGGCACTTCACCTGGCCGGTGCCCGGCTCTCCCCCCTTGCCCTGGCAGCGGGAGCAATAGCCCGTCCGCAGAACGTCAACCCGTTTCTCGGTGCCGAAGGCCGCCTCCTCGAAGGTCACCTCCACCTGGTAGTGCAGGTCCGCTCCGGGCTGCGGCGCCCGGCGCCGGGTGGCGGCGGCCCCGGAGAAGAAGGCGTCGAAGATGTCCCCCAAGCCGAAGAAATCGTCGAAGCCCTCAAAGCCCCGCCCGGAGCCCATGTGGCCGAAGTGATCGTAGTGGGCCCGCTTCCGGGCGTCACTGAGCACCTGGTAGGCTTCGTTGATCTCCTTGAAGCGGTCGGAGGCTTCATCGTGGTGATTGTGGTCCGGATGATACTGGAAGGCCAGCTTGCGAAAGGCCTTCTTGATCTCGTCCTGGGAAGCATCCCGCGATATCCCCAGCAGCTCGTAGTAATCCTTCTTTGCGGCCATCTCCCGTCCGAATGCGGATATTCAGCTTCATGATAGTCTCCCGGCGTGCGCGCGGTCAACCTGTTTGGCGCTGTTTTTCGCTCTCCGGCGTAGGGGCGGGGGGCTCCGGCGGGATGGCCGGAGCAGGACATCGCGGCTGGGCGGGATGGCCGCCGCACGCCTTGATCACTGCGGCCCCCTCTCCACGATTGCCACGAGCACGCTGGCAGGGCCTTGGTCTCCGGCGTGATATAATTCGTCAAGGAGGTAGCCATGTTCCAGAAGATCCTGGTCTGCCTGGATGGGTCAAAACTGGCCGAACAGATAATGCCGTACGTCGCCGAGCAGGCGGCGCGATTCGGCAGCAGCCTGGTGCTCTTTCAGGTGGTGAGCCTCTCCTCCATCCCCACGCCCACGGGCATCGAGTCCGTCCCCATGGCGGTGCCGGACACCCTGCTGAAGGACGCCGAAATAGCCGCCATGGACTATCTCAGCGCCCTGGCCGGCCCCCTCCGGGACCGGGGGCTCAAGGTCCAGTGCGTCACCATGATCGGGCATCCCGCCGAGACCATAATCAGCTACGCCGACGAGAACAAGTTCGACCTGGTGGCCCTGGCCATTCACGGGCGCAGCGGCCTGAAGAGGATGGTCTTCGGCAGCGTCGCCGACCTCGTGGTGCGCAAGGCCGGCCTGCCTATCCTCCTGATCAAGCCCAGGTAGGGCTGGCCGCCGGCGGCGCTACCTTCCCGGCAGGTTCTTCAGCGAGGCCACTATCTTGGGCGTGATGCTGGGTGAAGAGGGCGGCCGGACCAGCAGTATGGGGCTGGAAGCCCCGTGCAGGACCTTCTGGGCCACGCTGCCATAGGCCCACCGCCCGAGGCCCGACCGGCCATGAGTGGCCATGATGATCAGGTTGGTCTGACTCCTGGAGGCGTAGTCCACAATGGCGCCGGCGGGTTCATCGTCCAGGACCTCCACGCTCACCTTCAGACCGGCGGCGGCCATCTCCTGCTGCACCCGGCCGAGGTACTTCTGAGTGGACCTGTGGCACTTGGACAGATACTCGTCGCCCACGGCCGCCCAGTTCACGGTCGTCTCCGGGGCGGTCACCGGAGGCAGGACCAGGGGCTCGCATATGCCCACCAGGACGATATCCGCCTCCGCGCCCTGCTCGCGGGCGGCCATGAAGCCCACATGCGGCAGCACCAGCTCGGCCAGCTCCGACCCGTCCAGGGGCACCAGCAGCTTCGGCGCGAACCAGCTGTCATAGGCGGCATCCCGGGGCATGCCCGCACGGACCAGCAGCACCGGCTGCGCCGCAAATCGCAGCACCTTGTCCGCCACGCTCCCCAGGACCCATCGACTGACGCCAGACCGGCCATGGGTGGCCATCAATATCAGGTCTATGTCCATCTCGCCGGCGCAGCGCAGGATCTCGTCCGGGGGGTACCCGGTCACTACTTCACCCGTCACCGTGGCCCGGCGGCCGCCGGCAGCTGCCGGCATTTCGGCCAGTGCCTGCCCGAGCTTTTCGCAGACCCGGTCCAGGTAGGCCCGGTGCATGGCGGAGTCCGCCATGCCCTTGGCCGCCACGTGAAGCAGGACCACCTCCAGGCCCAGCCGCCCGGCGATCCCCTTCGCATACGATAAAGACTCCTCGGCCAGATCGGAGCCGTCGAGGGGCAGAAGCATTTTCTGGTACATCGGAAGACCTCCTCTATAATCGAGTCTAGCGCATGGCCGCAGCCAGCGATGGCGCTTCCCCGGGCTGGCCATCCAGCAGGGGCAGGAAGCACATCTGCCTCTCGTGGGCCGAGGCCCAGGACAGGCGGATGAACGGGCCCGCCCGCCTGATCACCACCCCCATCTTCGCCAGCTGCGCCAGGGAAGAGATGGCGTGGTCGCGGCGCGCATCCACCATCCTCGAGGCCGAGACCGGCCCGATGCCCGGCACCCGCAACAGGTCCTCGTATGCCGCCCGGTTCACGTCAACGGGGAACAGCCAGGGCTGCCGCCGGGCAATGACCAGCTTGGGGTCCTTCGCCAGGGAGAGCTGCCCTCCGTCCCCCAGGGCCAGATCCAGCTCCGGCGGCGAGAAGCCGTACACCCGGAGCAGCCAGTCCGCCTGGTAGAGCCGGTGCTGCCGCAGGGGCGGGGTGGGGCTGAGCCCCTGCAGCGGCGATTCCGTCACCGGGTGAAAGGCGCTGAAGTAGACCCGCCTCAGCCCTATCTCCCGATACAGCGCGCCGGTAGTCCGCAGAATGTCCCCGTCCGTCTCTCCGGCCGCGCCGACCACGAACTGGGTGGTCTGCCCCGATGGGACCAGTCCCTGGAGGCCGGACATGATCTGTTTCGCCCAGCGCATTCGCTCCACGATCC
Organism: uncultured Dehalococcoidia bacterium; assembly: GCA_964423835.1. GTDB lineage: Bacteria > Chloroflexota > Dehalococcoidia > UBA2247 > RBG-13-53-26 > JAFGCL01. The sequence continues at coordinate 10,125 of CAYRGJ010000038.1, forward strand.
CATCGTACAGGTCCTTCCTGGAGCTGAGCCGGGCCAGGTGATGGGCCGTCGGCGCCTCCATGTTGATGGAGACCCGGTTGGCCACCCGGCAGGCCGCCTCCACGCAGTCGCGGCTGGCCCCCGGCATGATCTTGAGATGAACGTATCCGGCGAACTCGTGGCGCCGCCGCAGTATCTCCACGGTGTCCACCATCTCCTCCATGGTCCGCGACGGGCTGCCGGCGATGCCGGAGCTCAGGAAGAGCCCGCGCACCAGCCTCTTGCGGTGCAGCTCCATGAAGAGCCCGGCCAGCTCGTCGGGCCGGAAGCCGGCCCGGGGATGGTCCCGCCCCACTTGGTTGACGCAGTAGGCGCAGTCATTGGAGCAGACGTTGGTGAGCAGGACCTTGAACAGGCTCATGCACCCGCCCCCCGGCAGCGCCGCCCGGAAGATGAAGCGGCGCGGGTCCGGAGCGGCCGGCGCGCGCCGCCCGGCTTCCAGGCCGCAGACGTCGAACCTGGCGGCGGCGGAGACGATCTGAAGCTTGCGCGAGGTATCCATGCTACGCCCCCCGGGCCTTCCTCATCCTCAGGGCCGCGCCCAGCAGGAGACCCCCGATGATCAGCGGGATGACGGCGACCCGGAACATATCGATCTGCAGGCGCATGACCACGTAATCACCCTCGTAAACGTAGGGCGGGTGCCCCCAGTACCCCGTAGAGGACACTCCCAGGGCCCCACCCACCGCCGATACCCCCAGGACCAGGCCCACGGCGGCTACTATGGCCCCCAGCCTGATGAGCAGGCGGTCCAGCTCCCCCGCGGTCCGGCCCCTCACCGCCGCCAGCGCGCCGCCGACCAGTAAACCGCCTGCGAGCGAGGCCGCCAGGCCCAACAGCGTCACCGGGACAAACACGGCCGGGCTGGACCAGTAGGCCTCGTGATAGTCCGGCACGAAGAAGAGGCCGGCCAGAACCAGGGCCAGCAGGCAGAGAGCGATGCCGGCCAGCAGTCCCTTGCTCATCCTTCCTCACCCGCCCCGGACGCGTCACGCCCGCAGCGGACTTCGCCGGACGCGCCCGGCACGGTACCCGGCCTAGTCCTCCGCGGCGGTCTTCTTGCCTGAGGACAGGGCCAGCATGCCGCCGATGACCAGCGTTAGCAGTGGAACGGGCAGCCCCAGCAGCGATCCCATGAGGGGATGGACCGGGAGCGCATATGCCGAGGACGGGTTGAGCCAGAAGTACTCGAACTGCGACTGAACGTCATCGTAGGAGGCCAGGCCTACCCCCAGGGCCACGGCGGCTGCCAGCAGCATCACCACCCCGGCCAGTGAAGGCTTGGTGCGCGCCATCGAGGCCCCCATGGCTCCCACCGGGCCGATCACCACCAGCATGATCATCCACCAGGGTGCGGTGCCGGCTTCCCAGTTGATGACTCCGGTGCAACCTCCCACGAAGTAGGTGATCCCCCCAATGAGCCCCAGGATCATTGCCGCAACAAGCATTACGCCCTCCTTCTCGCCGGCTGCTGTGGCCGTGTGCCGTCAGAAGTGATTATATCGCTTTCGGGGTGGGAGGGCACATCTCCTGCGGGACCATCGCCCGTACCGGTGGCCGGGCCCCGGCCCGGCGGGGAGCAGCTGCCCGGGGACGGGTCTCTCGTCCGGGGAACTAGACCCCCTGGTCGGCGAACCTGAAGACACCTCTTCCGAACAGGCCCAGGCAGGCGTCGGCGACCTCGGTATCGTAGAGGCGTCCCCGGTTGCCCCTGATCTCGCCCAGCGCCCGGTCTATGCCCAGGGCCGGGCGGTATGGCCGGTGCGAAGCCATGGCCTCGACGACGTCAGCCACCGCCAGGATGCGGGCTTCGAGGGTGCTCTGCTCGCCGGTCAGACCAGAGGGATAACCCGACCCGTCCAGCCTCTCGTGATGCTGCACCACTATCTCCGCCACCGGCCAGGGGAACTCGATGTTCTTCAGAATGTCGTAGCCGGCCTTCGGGTGTGTCTTGACTATGGCGAACTCCATCGCCGTCAGGCGGCCAGGCTTGCTCAGGATCTCGGTCGGTATGGTTATCTTGCCCAGGTCGTGAAGCATGCCGGCAATACTCACCGCCCGGCTGCGCTCTACCGGCAGCCCGATCTCCGCGGCTATGGCCTGCGCCAGCTCGGTCACCCGGCGCTGGTGGCCCGCCGTGTGGCGGTCCCTGGTCTCCACCGTCAGGGCCATGGCCTGGATGACCCCGTCCAGCGTCTCCTGCAGCTTCCGGTAGCTTTCCTGCAGCCTCTCCTCCACCAGCTTCCGCGCCGTAATATCCCGGTCGATGCCACGGAAGCCGCAGACCCGGCCGGAGGCATCGAAGAATGGCACCCCGCTCTTCTCCATGTAGACGGCATGGCCGTCGCGATGCAGGCAGACGTTCTCCAGGAAGGCGAACGGTTTCTTCTCGGACACGCAGGAACGGAAGATGCGCTGGATCCGCGCCGACTCCGCGGAGGCCATGAAGTGGAACGGGGTCTTGCCCACCACCTCCTCCGGCTCGTACCCCAGTATGTCCCGCACCCGGGGGGCCACGTAGGTATACGTCCCGGCGGTGTCCACCTCCCAGACCCAGTCGCTGGTGTTCTCCACCAGGTTGCGGAAGCGCTCCTCGCTCTGGTGCAGCGCCTCCTCCGCCGCCTTTCGCCCGCTGATGTCCCGCAGGAAGCAGAGGTCCGCGGGCCGGTCCTCCCAGGCCAGCAGCACCCCGTTCAGCTCCACCCACTTGGTGCCGCCGGCACTGTCCACGATCCGGAACTCATGGACCGGGGGCGCCCCGTCGCCCCTCAGCCTCCGGAAGTGCTGGTCCATGACGGTCTGACGGTCATCGGGATGGATCACCTCCGTCACCCGGCGGGACATCAGGTCCTCCGCCGGGCAGCCGAAGAGCTCCTCCGTCCGCGGGTTGGCGAACTTCAGCACCTCATCCTGTATCACCACGATGGCCTCGTTGGCGTTTTCGATGAGGACGCGGTTGGTCTCCTGCGAAGCCAGCAGCTCCTCCTCGGCCCGCTTCCGGTCCGTCACCTCCCGCAGCGCCACCAGTGCCGCCGGCCGGCCCTGGTAGTCGATCTTCCGGCAGACCACGTCCACCCAGACCTCCCGGCCATCCCTGGCCACCATCCGGGCACCCTCCACTACGGGGCTGTGCTCTTCGCGCTGGGCCAGGGAAAGCAGTGACAGCAGGCGGTCCCGGTCGGCGCCGCCGATCTCCCTGTTCATGTCCACCTTCTCCAGCTCGTCCGGGGAGCTGAAGCCGGTGATGGCGGCCGCGGCCTGGTTGGCCAGTACCACCTTCATGGTTTCCATGTCAAAGACCAGCAGTCCGTCCAGGACGTTGGCAAAGAGGTGCTCATACTCGCGCTCGGTGTCCTTCAGCAGCCTGCGGATGGTCTGCTGGCCGGAGCTCTTTACCAGGCGCCACTGGCCGTCCTCCCGCACGATCACCGAGTGGTGACTGCGAACGACGTCCAGGACCTCCACGGCCCCGCACCTGTTCAGGGGATAGCTGCAGATGACGCGCACGGGGCGGCCGCTGACAAACCGGTCGGCGCCCTCCTCCAGCTGCGTCAGCCCGGACCAGTCCTTCCGGTCCAGCCAGCTGAAATTGGCCGCTATCCGCACACCGCCGAAGCCGGCCTCCAGCGCCAGCTCGATCTCACTGATGAAGGCCCGGGCCAACTGCGCGGCATCCAAGGAGCCGTTGCGCCGGTACCAGTCACCGTGGTCAACCAGCTTCACCTGGCCGGCGGCCAGCAACGCATCGAGGCCGGGAACGGCCTCTCTAAGGGCCCGGCGGGCTGCTAGCCGGCCCAGCGGATCAGAGGTGATCCACAGGCAGAACTCGCGGCTTTCCAGGCCCTCCCGGAAGAAGGGCACCAGGACATCGAGGAGGTCCTTCCGGTTTCGGTAGAACTGACACAGGTGTGTCCCCTGGCGGATATCCGCCAGTCCGCGGACCCGAGCCGACGCCATTCGCTTAGCCATCCCTCCCTCTCTGACCCTGGCAGCATCGCATCCTGACCCGGTGCGGCACGCACCGTGCTAGTCCAGAGCAGAGAACCCTGCCAGCTGGCAGTCTAGGCCCGTTTCGGTACAGTGTCAGTTCGATCTCTCAGAATAGCCTCAGACACATTCGATAAAAAAATGATAACAGCATATGTCAAGAGCCTCCAGGGGGGAGGGGTGTATTGACGCGGCCGGCGCAGGCGCGGTACGATCGACGCCAGCACGCTGGCGTCATCGCCAGGCCGTGAAGCAAACATGAAGCAGGCACCGCGGCCGCAGATACGGCAGGTGACCCTGGCCCTGCCCTTCCGGCTGGGCAGGGTGAACTGCTGCGTAGTGCAGACCGGCAATGGATTCGTGCTCGTCGACACCGGGGCCTCCAACGGGCGCCGCGCCCTCGAGAAGGAGCTGGAGCGCGCGGGCTGCCATCCCGGCGGCCTGAAGCTCATCGTCCTCACCCACGGTGATTTCGACCACACCGGGAACGCTGCCAGCCTGCGCCGGAAGTACGGCGCCAGGATAGCCATGCACCGGGACGATGCCGGCATGATAGAGCGCGGCGACATCTTCTGGAACCGCAGGGGCCGCGGCCCCGTCGTCAGGGCGCTGGCCGCCCTTCTCTTCCGTTTCGGCCGGGACCAGAGGTGCGCCCCGGACCTCCTCCTCGACGAGGGTGATGACCTCTCGGGGTATGGACTGGAGGCGACGGTGCTGCACCTCCCGGGTCACTCCCGGGGATCGATCGGCATCCTGACCGCCGCCGGAGACCTCTTCTGCGGCGATCTCCTGGAGTACAAGGGGAAGCCGGCGCTGAACAGCATCATCGACGACCGGGCGGCGGCGCAGGCCAGCTTCGAGAGGCTGAAGGGCCTGCCGGCCCGTATGGTGTACACCGGACACGGCCAGGCATTTCCGGGGGAGCTGCTGCGGACCGGCGGATGAGCCCGGCCGCCGGTACAGCCTTCAGCAGATCCGCGGCAGGGGGTCCCCCACCAGCATGTCCACGATCCGGGAAGCCCCCAGGGCGGTCTTCATGACCACCCGGCCGGGGTGCCCGGCGCGTACCTCGCCAATGATGGCCGCGTCGTGGCCGTAGCGGTGGGCCCGCATGGCCTTCAGCACGGCCGTAGCGTCATCCGGGTGCACCATGGCCACCAGCTTGCCCTCGTTGGCCACGTACAGGGGGTCGATGCCCAGCATGTCGCAGGCCCCGCGAACCTCCGGCCGCACCGGTACCGCCTCCTCCTCGATGCCGATGCCGGCCTTCGACTGGGCCGCGATCTCGTTCAGGGTGGTGGCCAGGCCGCCCCGGGTGGGATCGCGCATAACGTGGACCCGGGCGCTGGCCGCCATAATGTCCGCCACCAGGCCATTGAGAGGAGCGCAATCGCTCTCCAGCCTGGTGGAAAAGCCTATGCCCTCGCGCTGGCTCAGGACGGCGATCCCGTGGTCGCCGATGGTCCCGCTCAGAATCACCTTGTCGCCCGGCCGGGCGTTGGAGCCGGAGACGCCGGCCCCTGGCGGCAGCCGGCCCACCCCGGCTGTGTTCACAAACAGCCCGTCGGCGCTGCCCCGGTTCACCACCTTGGTGTCCCCGGTGACGATCTGCACTCCGGCCTCGCCCGCGGCCTGGCGCACTGAGACCAGCACCCGCTCCAGGTCGGCCAGCGGCAGGCCCTCTTCGATGATGAGGGCCAGGCTCAGGTAGAGCGGGGTGGCCCCAACCATGGAAAGGTCATTCACCGTGCCGCAGACGGCCAGCCGGCCGATGTCGCCACCGGGAAAGAAGATGGGCTTGACCACGTAGCTGTCGGTGGTGAACGCCAGCCGGCCCCCGCCGTCGAAGACCGCGGCGTCATCCAGCCGGTCCAGCAGCGGGTTGGACAGCGGCTTCACCACGACCTTTTCTATCAGGTCGTGGGCCAGCCGGCCTCCGCTGCCGTGGGCCAGCAGTATCCTCTCGCTCACTCCGCCGCCCCAAACAGGTAGTACGCGGCGCAGCACCCCTCGGAGGACACCATGCAGGGGCCCACGGGGCTGGCCGGCGTGCACACGGTGCGGAACAGCGGGCAGTCGCGGGGCGTCCGGACCGCCCTCAGGACCTCGCCGCAGATGCAGCCCTCCGGCTCGAGCGTGGGCCCGGGGTCAAACTGGAAGGCCACTGCGGCGTCAAAGCGGCGGTAGGCCTCCCTCAGCCCCAGGCCGCTGCCGGGCACCGCCCCCATGCCCCGCCACCGGGCCGGGCAGGGCTGGAAGACCTGGTACATGATCTCCAGCGCCCGCCGGTTCCCCTCGGCGGTGACCCCCCGCCGGTAGGCGATCTCGACGCGGGACTGGCCCTTCTCCAGCTGGTCCACCAGCATGTAGACGGCCTGCAGGATGTCCAGAGGCTCAAATCCCGACACCACGCAGGGAATGCCATAGTCCCGGGCGATGAAATCCCACGACCGGGAGCCGATGACGGCGCTCACGTGGCCGGGGCAGATGAGCCCGCTGATCCTCACCTCGCCGGAGTCCAGTATGGCCTTGATGGCCGGCGGGCAGAGCTTGTGCATGGACAGGACGAAGTAGTTGCCCAGGCCCTCATTCTCCGCCTGGAGGACGGAGGCGGCCACGGTGGGGGCCGTGGTCTCGAAGCCGACGCCCAGGAAGACCACCTTGCGGGAGGGGCTCTGGCGGGCGATGTCCAGGGCATCGAGGGTGGAATAGACGATGCGCACGTCGGCCCCCTCGGCCCGCGCCTCCTGAAGGCTGGACCGGCTGCCGGGCACCTTGAGCATGTCCCCAAAGGTGGCCAGGATGACGCCCGGCTGGCTGGCCAGGGCCACCGCGCGGTCAAGGTCGGCATTGTCCGTGACGCACACCGGGCATCCTGGCCCGGAGAGCATCTCGATGGTGTCTGGCAGGAGTTGCCGGATGCCGTGCCGCATGATGGCCACCGTGTGGCCGCCGCAGAACTCCATGAGCCGGATGCGCCTGCTGGAGGTCCTCCGGATGGCGGCGATGAGGCCCCGGGCCAGATCCGAGCTGCGGAAGTCGTCAGCCAGCTTCATTGGCCTTCGTCCGGAGTCAGCCGAACCAGCTCCCGCAGGATGGCCAGCGTCTCCTCGGCCTCATCCTGGTCCAGCACGTTGATGGCATAGCCGGCGTGAAGCAGGACGTAGTCGCCCACCCTGGCCTCGGGCGTGAGCATGATGCTGGTGCGCCGCGTCACGCCGCCCAGGTCGACCTCGGCCTCGAGGCCATCAATGGACTTCACCAGGGCCGGAATGGCCAGGCACATGGTCCCTTCGTCCTCCCCGCTGGAACCCTCCAAGCCTAATTAAACCACACGACATACCGCAGGGCCAATGATGCTATAGTTGAGGGCGGAGGAGGAGCATCATGTCGTATCAGTGCGAGCTCATACAGCAGACACTCCAACCAACGCTGGCGGTCCGCACCCGGACATCCGCCCAGGACCTGCCGGCGCTCGTCGGGCAGACCTATGGAGCCATCGCCGCCTACCTGGGGCAGCTGGGGCAGTACCCGGCCGGCCCGCCCTACGCCGCCTACTACAACATGGACATGCAGGACCTCGACGTGGAGCTGGGCTTCCCCGTGGCGAAGGAGCTCCCGGGCAAGGACGATATCAAGGCCAGCCGCATCCCGGGCGGCCGGTTCGCCGCAGTGCTGCACACCGGCCCCTACGACAAGGTCAGCGTGGCCTACGAGGCCCTGGCCAGGTGGATGACGGACAAGGGGTACCAGGCTACCGGCGTGGCCTACGAGGTCTACCTGAACGATCCGGGCCAGACGAAGCCGGAGGACCTGCAGACCCGGGTTATGATGCCGCTCAGGTAGGCCGAGCGGCGCTCAGGTAGGCTGAGCGGCGCTCGCGTAGGCCGAGCGGCGCTCAGGTAGGCCGAGCGGCGCTCGCGTAGGCGGATCAGGCCCTCTCGCAGGCGGCGACGGCCGCCTGGCCCAGAGAGATGCCGCCGTCATTGCAGGGGACCAGGCGCTGGGTCAGCACCTCCAGCCCCTCCTGGCGAAGGCCATGCAGCGCCAGCCTGAACAGGAGCCGGTTCTGGAAGACCCCGCCGCTTAAGGCCACCGTCCGGATCCCGGCGGCGCGGGAGACGGCACGGCACACGTCCACGATGATCCGGGCCATGGTCTGATGGAACCTGGCGGAGACCACGCTGGCCCCTGTCCCCGCCTTCACGTCTGCGATCACCGCGGCCACCAGGTCCGCCAGCCTGACCACCCGGCAGCCGTCCTCGTCGGCCACCGAGAACGGGTATGCCGCCGGCTCCCGGGTTTTCCCCGCAGCCAGCATCTCCAGCTCGATGGCGGCCTGGGCCTCATAGTCAACCTCACCCCGCACCCCGGCCAGGGCCGAAACGGCGTCGAAGAGCCGGCCGGCGGAGGAGGTCAGCGGGGAGTTGACGCGGCGCTCCATCTGCCGTCCTACTACCACCAGCTCGCCGGTATCCAGGGGGCCCAGCAGCGGCAGCCCGTGGAGAGGGAAGTCCGGCCCCAGGAGGGCATGGATGTAGCCCAGGGCCATGCGGTAGGGCTTGCGGATGGCCGCCGCCCCGCCCGGCATGGGGACCAGCTCCAGATGGCCCACCCGGCGGAACCCCGCCAGGCTGGCCAAAAGGAACTCGCCGCCCCAGATGGTGCCGTCGCTGCCGTACCCGGTGCCGTCAAAGGCCACTCCGATCACCGGCCCGGCATCAGGGCGCCTGCCGTTCTCCGCCAGGCAGCTGGCGATGTGGGCGTGGTGGTGCTGCACCGGCACCAGGCGCAGGCGGCCGTCGCCGGCGGCCAGCCCGCGGGCGTACCTGGTGGCCAGGTACTCCGGGTGCATATCGCAGGCGATCACCTCCGGATCGATGCGGAAGAGGCGGCGGTAGAGGCTGATGGTGCTCTCAAAATGGTCCAGGGTTTCCTCGTTCTCCAGGTCGCCGATGTGCTGCGAGACGAAGGCATGCCGGTCCCGGGTCAGGCAGAAGGTGCTCTTCTCCTCCGCGCCGCAGGCCAGGACCGGCGGCGTCTCGAAGGCCAGGGATATGGGATAGGGCGCGTACCCGCGGGCCCGCCGCACCAGGCGGGGGACGTCTTCTTCCACCAGGCAGACGCTGTCGTCGTACTTGGCGTAGATGTCCCGGTCATGCTCCAGGAAGAAGTGGGCGATCCCGCCCAGCCGCCGCAGCGCCTCGCCGTTGTCCTTGGCGATGGGCTCCTCGCTCAGGTTGCCGCTGGTCATGACCAGGGGGCAGGCCGTCTCCCGCAGCAGCAGGTGATGGAGCGGGGTGCAGGGCAGCATCACCCCCAGGTAACGCAGCCCGGGCGCCACCCCGGCGCAGATGGAGGATTCCTCTTTCCGCCAGGATAGGAGCACGATCGGGCTCTGCGGCGACCGGAGCAGGGCCTCTTCCCTGGAGGACACCAGGCAGTGCCTTCGGATGTCGTCCACCGTGGCCATCATCACCGCCAGGGGCTTCGACGGGCGGCGCTTCCGCTCCCGGAGTACCCGGACCGCCTCATCGTCCGTGGCGTCGCACGCCAGCTGAAAGCCACCCAGGCCCTTCAGCGCCACTATCTTCCCGTCCTGCAGAAGCCCGGCGGCGGCGTGCAGCGGGCTTCCTGTGCCCGCCTGGCCGGCGGGCGCCGGCGATCCATCCGGAGCCACCAGGGCCAGGCTCGGGCCGCAGATGGGACAGGCGTTGGGCTGGGCATGGAAGCGGCGGTCCAGCGGATCGTGGTACTCCCTCTGGCACATGGTGCACATGGTGAACGACCGCATGGTGGTCAGGGGACGGTCGTAGGGGATGTCCTCGATGATGGTGAAGCGCGGGCCGCAGTTGGTGCAGTTGGTGAAGGGGTAGTGATAGCGCCGATCGCCGGGCGTGAAGATCTCCTGTCGGCAAGGCTCGCAGGTGGCGATGTCCGGTGACACCAGCTGGTACTCGCCGGGCTGGGGGCGGCTCTCCAGTATCCGGAAGCCGGTGTGGCCCTGCCGCGGAATGGGAGCGGCCACCACCTCTTCGATGCGGGCCATCGGAGGAGCCGAGCTGCGGACCTCATCCAGGAAGGCCCCTGCGGCGGGCCCGTCTCCCTCCACCTCGATCTCCACGCTCCCCGAAGTGTTGCGCACCCACCCGGACAGCCCGTGCAGGCGGGCCAGCCGATAGACAAAGGGCCGGAAGCCAACCCCCTGGACCACGCCTCGGACGGTAATGTGCAGTGACTCCATCGTTCGAAAGAGACGCCGACTTCAGAGCGGCTTCTTCCCGCCGCAGCACCGGCGGCTAGAGCTCCCGGAACAGCGCGGCTGGCAGGTCCTCGGGGAAGGGGATCTCCTCGGCGGTGCTCAACACGCCCTCGAGCGGCGTGATGGATACGCGGGCGTTCTCCACCGCATGGATGTCCGTACCGGCGTCGCCGGCCCACCAGGGCTTGCCGACGGCGATCTTGTACTGCTCCCACCCGCCGTCACGGCCCATGGTGATGGCGGTGCTGAACCCGCCCTTGCCCACCCGGGTCAGCTCGATCCCCTTGATCTCCTTCAGGGGCAGGTTGGGCACGTTAACATTCAGCAGGATCGGCCCGGTGCCGTTGCCATAGACCCGGCGCGCCAGGAGCCCGGCGACCCTGGCGGCACTCTCGAACCGGCAGTCATCCCGGGACTGTATGGAGACCGCCAGCGACGGTATCCCGTGGATGTAGCCCTGCAGCGCTGCGCCCACGGTCCCGGAGAGCAGCACGTCACAGCCCATGTTGGCCCCGGTATTGATGCCGGACACCACCAAACCCACGTCCTTCAGCACCTCCAGCCCCAGGATGACGCTGTCGCCGGGCGTGCCGTCCACGGCATAGGCCGGCACCCCGGGGATCCGGGGGTCCACCCGGGACAGCCCCACCGAGCGGTGCAGGCTGATAGCAGTCCCCACCCCGCTCTGCTCGCCGGCGGGGGCAAAGACCGCGATCTCCCCCACGGAGGCCAACTGCTCCGCCAGGGCCCACAGGCCGGGGGCCTCGATGCCGTCGTCGTTGGTGACCAGGATCTTCATCGTCAGATGCCGGTTTCAGTTTACCAGATTCGGGGGCCGCTTTCCCGCACGGAACAGGGGGCTGGTCTGTGAAACCAGCCCCCCTTGATTCCTGGCAGGTTGCCGGCCTGCATTCCGCTCCGGAAGCGGGCCGGGCAGGGCCGCGGCCCTGTCTTGACGCCGCCAAGGCAGCCTTGATGCCGGCGGGCCGTTCTTGATGCCGTCTCTAGGTGTACTTGTAGAAGCCCCAGCCGTTCTTCTTGCCGAACCGGTTCATGGTGACCATGGCCTTCAGCAACGGCGGCGGAGCATAGACCGGGTCCTTGAACTCGTCGTACATGGCCAGGGCCATGTTGTACATGGTGTCCAGCCCGGTGAAGTCCATCAGGGTGAAGGGCCCCATCGGCGAGTTGGTGGCCATGGTCCACGCGGCGTCCATCTCTTCTACGGTGGTCCAGCCCTCATCCAGCATGCGGATGGCGTTCATCATGAAGGGGAAGCCCATCCGGTTCACCAGGAAGCCGGGGGTATCCTTGGCGAAGACCACCTGCTTGCCCAGCGACTTGCCCACCTTCTCGGCGGTCTCCACGGTCTCCTTGGACACCGCGATGGTCTTCACGATCTCAACCATGCGCATGACCGGGACCGGCTGGAAGAAGTGCATGCCGATGCACTGCGCCGGCCTGTTGGTGGCCATGGCCATCTGCAGGACGGACAGGCAGGACGTGTTGCTGGCCAGGATGGCATGCGGCGGGCAGATCTTGTCCATGGTGGAGAAGATCCTCTTCTTCTCGTCCATGTTCTCGATCACAGCCTCGATGACCAGGTCGCAGTCCTTGAAGTCCTCGGGCTTGATAGTGCCGGTCAGCCGGGCCAGGGTGGCTTCCTTGTCCTGGGCCGTTATCTTGTTCTTGCTGGCCGCCTTCTCCAGCGACGACTTGAGGGAGTTCAAGCCCTTGTCCAGGAACTGCTGGTTGACCTCCAGCACGATCGTGGAGTACCCGGAGCGGGCGCTGACCTCCGCGATGCCCGACCCCATCAGGCCACAGCCCACGACACCAATCCTCTTTACTTCCATTGCACCTCCTTAGCTATCTTTCGAAATCGTCTCTGCAGGTAACCCTGCGAGCCTTGCCTTGATGCCGCTCAGCCTTTCGCGATAAGGCCGGGCGATCAGGTCCAGTTCACCCTTCCACTCCGGGACCACTTCCGGGTTCACGCTGCCGATGGCGCTGCCCGATATGCGGAGCTGGTGGAGCACGCCGCGGGCCGCCGTCTCCACCTCGCGCCTTCTCTTCTGATCGGCTTGGCGATACTCGGCAAAGAGGGCCTCGATCTCGGCCCTGATCTCCGGCAGGCCCTCCCGGGGCTTGGCGCTGACGGCCGCCAGTGCCTCCAGCACCTTCTCCAGCCGATCGATGTCGCCCAGCTCAATGGAGGCCACCAGCCACAGGGCCACCGCGGCCTCCACCAGGTCCCTGTCTTCACCCTTGTTCTTGTCCAGGTCCACTTTCAGGTCCCGCAGCGGGAGTCCGGCGAGGTACCTCTCGGCCAGGCCCTCTCCTATCGCCCGGCACCTGTCCTCCTTCTGCTGCCGCAACTCCTCCGGAGACAGCCTGCCCAGCTTGTCCACCTTCTCCATCGCCAGTTCCCAGGCGCTCTTGATGTCTCCCACCACTGTCTCCAAACCGAACAGCAGGAAAGCAGTTGCCTGCTTTCCTGCCGGTCCTTACCGAAAACCCAACTGTGTCCGCTCTCTTAAAGGGTGCTGTAGCCGCCGTTCACGCTGATGGTCTGGCCGTGTATGAACGAGGCCGAATCCGAGCAAATGAACAGCATCATGTTGGCCACATCCTGGGGCACCGCCATGCGCCCGATGGGGTACATCTTGACCTGCATCTTCTTCATTTCCTCGGGCATGTTCTCCTGGGTGACGCCCTGGGTCATGGACAGCTCGGACGCGTGCTCGGCTTTCTCCGGGATGACGCCGGCAGGGCAAACGCAGTTCACGTTGATGCTGTACCGCCCCACCTCCTTGGCCACCGCCTTGGTGAAGGCGATGACGCCGCCCTTGCAGGCGGAGTAGAAGGTCTGCCGGAACTCGCCGATGCGGCCGGCCTCGGAGCCGATGTTGACGATCTTGCCGTACTTCTTGGGGATCATCACCTCCAGGGCGGCCCTGGTGCCGTAGATGACGCTGTAGAGGTTCAGGGCGATCATCTTTTCCCAGGTGGCCTTCTCCTGCTCCATGAACAGCCGCCAGGGGGACTCCTGCCAGCCCACGCCGTTGATCAGGACGTCCAGCTTGCCGAACTCCTTGACGGTCTGCTGCACCATGGCGTTGACCGAGTCCTGGCTGGTGACGTCGGTCTTGACGAATATGGTCTTACCGCCGCCGCCGAGGGCGTTGGCCTCCGCCACCACCTTCGGTCCCTGCTTCTCGTCGATGTCGGCGCAGACCACGTTGGCGCCTTCCTTCGCGAACGCCAGCACGTTACCGCGGTTGATGTTGGAGCTCCCTCCGGTGACGATGACTGCCTTGCCTCTGTACCCCAGGTCCATATTCCCTCCTTATGCGTGTATTCAGCTATGGGCCAAAGACCCTGCCGGCCCGCGCTGCGGGCCGGCAGGCCGGTGTCTCTCTAGAATACGAACGGGTCGATGTTGCCGCTGTTGAACTTGGGAGGCCTCTTCTCCAGGAAGCTCTTGGCCGCATCGAAGTGGTCACCCGAGTTGAGGGTGTGATACTCATAGGCAATGCTGGTGTCGAACAGCAGGTTAACGCGGTCGATGAGGACCTTGTTCAGGACCAGCTTGGTCAGGCTGAGGGCCAGGAACGGGCCGTCCGCGAACTTCTTGGCCTGGGCCCAGGCTTCTTCCATCAGCTTGTCGGGCGGGACGCACTTGGCGATGAGGCCCATCCGCTCCGCTTCCTGGGCGGTGACCATCTCGCCGGTCATCAGGTGATACTTGGCCTTGGCCATGCCCACCAGCAGCGGCCAGATAAGGCAGCCCCCGTCACCCGGCAGGATGCCCACGCCGATGTGGGGATCGCCGATGCGCGCCTTCTCCGAAGCGATCACGACGTCGCACTGCAGGGCCAGGGTAGCGCCCAGCCCGGCGCAGGCCCCGTTGATGGCCGCCACCACCGGCTTGCGGCAGTTGAGCAGGTTGAGCACGATCCTCTTGACGCTGGTGCTGGAGATGCGGATGGAGTGGTCCGTGTAGCCCTGCACCATGAGGTTGATGTCGCCACCGGCGGAGAACGCCTTCCCCGCGCCGGTGAGGATTACCGCCAGGACCTCCTGGTCCTCATTCATGTCCTCGAAGATGCTCTCGATCTCGTGGTGCTCCGGCTTGCCGATGGCGTTCATGGCATCCGGGTTGTTGAGGGTCAGAATGGCCACCCTCTCCTTCTTTTCTACCTTGATGTACTTGTATTTGCTGTAGTCAACCATTTGTCCAACCTCCTTCCCGATTTGACTATCTGCCCCGACAGGCCCGGCCTGACCCGGGCCGAATCCGCCGGCCGGTCCACCTGTGCGGACTCTTCACGCTACGTACCGAAACCGGTCCACCTGTGCGGACTCTTGACGCTATGTACCGAAACCGGTCCGCCTGTGCGGACCTATATGGTCCGCCCCGTACCGAACCAGTACGGGCTACATGCCCAGTTCCTGGGCCACTATCTCGCGCTGGAAGTCGGCATCGCCAAAG
>CAYRGJ010000039.1:0-24822 GCA_964423835.1 uncultured Dehalococcoidia bacterium
CGCGAGCAGACTTCCATAGCATTTCCTGTTCTTCGCTCAAAGCCAGGTCCATAGCGCTCTCCTTTTGCATGCCGGGCCGCACCTGTGGCGGGGGGTGGCGGGGTAGGGACGGCCCGGGATATGGGATGACGTGTGATATTGCCGCCGGAGCCGGTCATTCAGTTGACCGGCTCCGGTTACCTGATTGATCAGACCGGGGAGCCGACCTTCTCTCGCACGGATTGTACGATCTCGGGGAGAGGAGTGCCGGACGGATATATCCCGGCCACCCCCATCTCTCTTAGCTTCTGGAAGTCCTGCCGCAGGATGATGCCCCCGAGCAGGACCTTCACATCCCCCTTCCCCACCTTGCGCAGCTCCGCGATCACCTCGGGGACCAGGCGCAGGTAGTTGGCCGAAAGGATGGAGAGCCCCACCGCGTCCGCGTCCTCCTGAACGGCGGCCGCGGCCACGCCCTGGGGTGTCATATTGCCGGCATAGACGACCTCGTATCCGGCATCGCGGAGGGTCTTGCTCACTACCACCAGGCCGGTCCAATGTCCCTCCTGGCCCGGCTTGGCCATCAGGATTCTCAGTCTCTTTCTGCCCTCAGCCATCGAAGTCTCCTTGCTTTCTAACCAAAGATTGGGAACGGCCATTCGCCGTACACGTCAAGCTGGACCTTCATTACCTCACCCAGCGTGGCATAGGCGCTGACGGCTTCCACAGTGGCCGGCATCACATTGTCGCCCCGGCGGGTGGCTTCCTCCAGCTTCTTGATGGCGGCCGATACCCGGGCGCTGTCGCGGGTGGCCTTCAGGCGCTTGAGCTTGTCGATCTGCTCTTGTGACGACTTGGGATCGGGGCGGAATACCGGCACCTCGTAAGGCTCCTGTTCCAGGCGGAACTTGTTGACGCCGACGACGGGGAGCTGGCCGGAGGTTATCGCCTCCGCCCGCCGGATGGAGGCGTTCTTGTATTCGTTGTGCACCCAGCCGCTGTGGATGGCTTTGGCCAGGCCGCCCATGTCCTCGATCTTCTTCAGGTACTCCCAGCCGCGCTCCTCCAGCTCGGTGGTCAGCTTCTCCACGTACCACGAGCCCCCCAGAGGGTCGATGGTGTTGGTGACGCCGGTCTCCAGGGCCAGTATCTGCTCCGTCCGGATGGAGAGCAGCATGGACTGGTCCGTGGGCAGGCAGACGCCTTCATCATAGCCATTGGCGTGTATCGACTGGCCTCCCCCGAGGACGCCGGCCAGCACCTGGTAGGCGATGCGGATGAGGTTGTTGAGCGGCTCCTGGGTGGTGTGGGTGGAGCCTGAGCTCTGCAGGTGCACCCGGAACTCGGAGCAGCGCGGGTCCATTATCCCGTACCTGTCTCTGATGATCTTGGTCCACATGCGCCGGGCCGCCCGCAGCTTGGCCACCTCCTCGAAGAGGTCGTTGTGGGCCGCCATGTTGAAGGCGAACCGCCTGACAAAACGGTCCAGCGGCACCCGGCCGCGCCTCTTCTCCTCCTCGATGTAGTCGATGGGGCAGGAGAACAGGATGCCCAGCTCCTCCCAGGCCGTCAGTCCGCAATCCCGGGCGTTGTAGCTGTTGAAGGATGCGGGATACCAGCCGGGGGCATGGTCGGCGCACCATTCGACGAAGTCGACGGCATACCTCCGGTACGCCTCCGGCGGGATCTGGTTGGCCAGGTTCAAGACGGTCCAGGCCAGCATGCAGTTGGCGGTGGTGCCCCGAAGTTTGGACACGTCCAGACCCCTCTCCCTGGCCATGGCGAAGTACATCGCGGTGAGCACCCCGTGCTTCTCCGCCAGGTACGTTGATGCCCTCTCAATGGGCAGGCCATCGAACAGGACCCTCATGTCCTCTATGGAGGCCAGCGGGACTCCGGAATGACCCACGTCGGCCACCACCCTGGGGTCGTCGTAGTCCATCCCGATGTTGGAGGACATGTCCGGGGCAACCGAGAAGCCGGTCTGGCCCACTTCCAGTTCCTCGCGGAACAGCTTGTTGGATTCCTCCGGGGTGTTGAATCCGGAGAGGCGCCTGATGGTCCACTGCTGGCCCCGGTACATGGTGGGGTACACGCCGCGGGTGAACGGGGGCTTCCCCGGGAGCCCGATGTCCCGGTCATAGTCGATGCCGGCGGTGTCCGCCGGCACGTACACGTCCTTAATCGGTATGCCGGAAGGGGAGAATATCTGCTCCGTCGGTTGTGCCATGTTTGTCCTCCAAACTACATTTCCATGGTGGCGCCGCCATCGACGGCGATGGTCTGCCCGGTGATATAGGAGGCCTGCTCGGAGGCGAAGAAGACCACCATGGCGGCGATATCCCGCGGGGTCCCCGTTCTGCGCACCGGCAGTGCCTTAACCTGTTTCTCCATGAACTCCGGGCTGAAGAGCTTTTCAGCCTTGCCCCCGTACCAGAAGCTGCCTACGCCCACGTCGCTCGGGCTTTCCGGCAGGGTCCAGCCCGGCAGAACGCTGTTGACGGTAATGTTGTACCGGCCCAGCTGTCTGGCAATGGACCTGGTCAACCCGCCGACCGCGGCCTTGGTGGCGGCGTAGATGGGATTCCGAGCGCTGCCGCTGCGGGAGACGTCGGTGCCGATGTTGACAATGCGGCCCCACTTCTGGTTCATCATTATGGGCGAGACCACCTTGCAGGTGCAGACCTGCGCCCAGAAGTTCTTCCTGATCTCTTCGTCGATCTCTTCCCAGGACTTCTCGTGCAGCGCGGGCCCGTCGTTACCGCCGCCCACGTTGTTGACCAGGATGTCCACGCGGCCGAAGGTGTCCATGGTCTTCTTGACCATGTTCTCCACGGACTGCCGCTCCACGACCTCCGTCCTGATGGGGAAGCCGCGCCCGCCCAGGGCATCGGCGTCCTTGGCCGTCTTCGTGGCCTGGACCTCGTCGCGATAGGTTATGACTACGTTGGCGCCCTCCCTGGCCAGCGCCAGGACTATGCCCCGCCCTATGTTGGAGCTGCCTCCGGTTACGATGGCTGTCTTGCCTTTCAGGCCCAGATCCATTGTTGTCCTCCTTGGTTAGAATAGTGGCGGGTTGCGCCCGCTGAGACTATGCGATGGTAGTGTTGTTGCGGTGGCATCGAGCGCGGATCGATGCACTGCCGGCCGGCTGGTGGGCGAACGGACACCGGGACCGATGCCCCGGTGTCCGCTGTCGCCAATTGTCTTCCTTTTCCTCCCTCGAATGGGTGCCCCGGGAGATGGCTAGTCCTTAAGCTGGAAGTACCACTCGCAGGCCATCTCGTTCTGGTCCTTCCGCGGAGGGAACTTGACCGGAACGGCCTCGAACTTGGGATTGAGCGCGTAGACCTCGATCATCTTCTTCTCAAGGACGTGGCACAGGGGCGGGATCCTCTCGGGCCAGTTCCTCTCCAGGCCCTCGAGGGCGATGCACCTGTCATACACCACGTGCACCTTGTTCTCATTGATGATCTCGAATCTGCCATCGAAGAGCCCTGCATTCTTGCCCCTCATGATGTTGTCCAGCGGCAGCTGCAGGCACTTCAAGCACTCCAGGACCGTGGCCGGATAGCCGTCCTTGTCCAGCTTGACGTTCCCCAGCTTGGCATACCTTGGGTTGACCTTCTTGCCCATGTTCACCCAGGCGGCCAGCTCGCACTCGTTGGCCGCGTCGAAGCCCCACTTCTCCCTCACCTGGTCGTACCACATGCCGCTGAGGGTGATCCAGGCGTGCTGCCAGATGTTCATCAGCTTCATGAGGAATTCCTTGGACATGTCGTCGAAGGTCTGGTTGGGGTTCCAGGGGCCGCTGAGGTCGTTGAGCTCTTTCTTGCCGGTAATCTCCGTCTTCAGGGCGGAGACCAGGTCCGGGCGCTCTTTCTTCAGCTCTTCCAGGGTCAGCTTCTCTAGTGCCATGTGAATTTAACCTCCTTAGCAGAATGGTGGACTGCGGGCCGCAATTTGACTGTACCAGCCGCGTGCCTGGCGGTCAATAAGGAGCCGAATAGATCGTGTGAGATCACCATGGGGAGCATACGCATAGATCGGATGGGCGGGGTCAGGGGCGCTGTCGACCCAGGCGGGGCCGGTCCAGGACGTCAGGGAGCGGCTCCGTCTTCAGGGCGATCTCCCGCAGCACGCCGTCGCGCAGCTTCCGTAACAGCAGGTTGAGCTGGTCTACCTCCGCCGGAGAGAGCGAGGACTTCATCACCCGGGAGCCATAGACGAATCCGGCCTCCCTCAGCCTGCGGGCCAGGTCGTCGCCCCTGGGAGTCATCCGTATCTTGACCACCCGTTGATCGCCGACCCCCCTGACCTTCTTCAGGTAGCCGGCGGCCTCCATCCGCCCCAGCAACTCGGAGACACTCTGGGGCGAGCGGAAAGTGTAGGCCGCAATCTGGGTGGCGGTGAGGGGGGCCCTGCTGGCGCTCAGGATCATCAGGATGTCGGCCTGGGCCCAGGTCACGCCGAGGTCGCTGAGCTCACCCTGCAGATAGCCTGAGATGGCCTCCCAGCTCTGCTGCAGCAGCACCCACGTGTCGGAGTAGGGGTCGCCGAAATGCCAGTCGTACATCCGTGACTTCATGTGCCTTACCCCGACTGCACCGGCGGATGGCCGGTACCCCCGGACTTAACAATAGCAGACATGGGGAGATTACGGCAATGTTACTCAAGAAACCGGAGAGGCAGTGGGGGCGGCAAGGCGTTGGCACTGGCGCTATCCCGGAGGAAGGAGGCGCGCGCGCCTAATGGCCGCCGGAAGGCGCTTCCGGCAGAAGGTTCTTCTCCTTGAGGAACTGGACGCACTTGGTAGCCAGGGTCTGTGGATCGCCTTCAAGCAGACCGCTGCTGGACTTCTGGGTGGCGCCGCCGGACATCAGCTGCCGCATTCGCTCCGCAGCCGAAAGGCTACTGTCCGGGGTGAACAGTTTCTTGCCCCGCGGCCTGGGGGGCCCGACGCCGATGACGCTGGTCCGGGGCGCCAGCACGGGGTCATCCGGGGCCAGGCCCAGGGACTTTAGGTCATAGGTTTCGATGGGGTGCTGGGCCGCGAGCAGCTTTGCCCGCAGCTTGAGGTACCGGGGCCGGTTGATGCCGGTCTCGATGGTGAGCAGGGCCGGCAGAGGGACCTCCACCACGGCCTTGTCCCCGGCTTCCAGCTTCTTCCTCACCAGGGCCCTGTCCCGGACGTTGATCTCAATCCGGTCCACCTCGGTGACCAGGGGGAGGCCCAGCTGGGCGGCGATGGCGGGACCGGCCAGCCCGGCGTTGGTATCCGCCGCCCGGGCTCCGCAGAGTATCAGGCCGTATTCCAGCTGCAGGGTCGCTATGGCCCTGGCCAGGACCATCCCGGCGGTTCCGGAATCGACCGATTGAAGGTCAGGATGGCATATGTGGATGGCCCTGTCGGCGCCCGATGCCAGGGCCACGCGAAGGGCTTCGGCGGCCGGGGCCGGGCCGAGGCACAGCGCCGTGATGTGCCCGCAGATGCCGGCCTCCTTCATCCGGGCGGCCTCCTCCAGGGCCAGCCTGTCGTAAGGGCTCACCGTCCAGGGCAGGCCCTTTTCCAGTATGGCGTTGGCCTCCGCGTCAACTGGAATGGTACCGTCGGTATCCAGGACCCACTTGACGCAGACCAGGACCCGCATCAGCGCTCCGTCTCCGTTCATCCTGTTCTCATTCTCCGGTCTCTCATTGCCGCCTGCATGGTCCCGGACCTACTGGCGGACGGCAGCCGGCCGGGCCGGCTCCGGCGCTGTCCGGGCCGGGGGCTCCAGCGTCCGGGCCAGCTCCGCCGTGATGGCCGGCACGATCTCCAGCAGGTCCCCCACCAGCCCCAGGTCCGCCATCTTGAAAATGGTGGCGCTCTTGTCATTGTTGATGACGATGATGACCCTGGACTCCTTCATGCCGATGGTGTGGTAGTTCGAGCCGGATATGCCGCAGGCGATGTACAGCTTCGGCGTGACCGTCTTGCCGGTCTGGCCCACCTGCTTGGCGACCGGGACGAAGCCCAGGTCGACGGCGATCCTGGAGCCCGCGGTCACACCGCCCAGCGACTCGGCCAGCTGGTCGAGGAGGGCGAAGTTGGACTTGCTGCCCACGCCCTTCCCGCCCGAGACGATGATGGGCGCCTCCTCCACGCTCATGGTGCGGGGGTCCCCCTTCTCGATGCGCAGCGTCGCAGCCCGGGGCGCATCGGGGTCGGTCACCGGGGTGACGGTCGTCGTTACCGGCTGACGGGCCCCCCTGGCCCGCTTGATGTCGAAGGTGCCTGGCGCCGCGGTCACGATCTGGGGGCGGGCCGACGGAAAGACCATCTTGGCGCTGGTCTTGTTGGTGTGGGCCGGCAGAGTGCACTGCAGACGCCCGTCGTCGGTGAAATCCAGGGAAAGGCAGTTGGGGGCGAGGCCGGTTTGCAGGGCCGCCGCCAGTCGCGCCGCCATCTCCCGGCCAAAGATGCTGGTGCTGCAGAGCAGTATGCCCGGTTTTGACTCCAGCACCATCCGGGAGAGGGCCTGTACCCGGAGCTCGACGCAGTCCTCCAGGCCCGGGCCATCCACCAGCAGCAGCCGGTTTATGCCGGAATCCCGGAACTTGCCTGCCAGGCCCTGGGGGATGCCGGTCCCGATGAGGATGGCCACCAGCTCCTGGCGCAGCTTGTCCGCCAGCCGCTTCCCTTCGCTGGCCAGCTCCAGGGAAACGTCCGCCAGCTCGCCCTCGCTGTACTCGGCGAGTACCCAGACCCCTTTGTCTGTTGCCGCCGTCACCATCATTATCCTCTGTTCAGCCCTCAGGCTGTACCTGAGGCCTCAGCAGGCCTGTGCCTGAGGCTTTGTGCTACCTTGAACAGATGAGAGCGCTAGAGCCCAGGTGGTGTCTAGCGCTCTCATCGACCTTGTCAAAAACCCTGCCTCCTCAACCCGGAGGATTGCCGTGCTCTCTAGATGGCCCGACCCACTCTGGATGCCTCCAGGGTAGCATCGGGGAGCCTCCTTACGCCATTGCAGTCGCCCACTCTGTGAAGCTCCTTCACCTGCCCCTTGAGGGCATAGTAGAGCGCGCTGTCTTCCTGCCCGCCGTACGCGATGATGAGCGTGTCGACGCCTTCGATGCGCTGGTCCTGCAGGGTGTACACGTTGGAGATGACTATGGTGTTGCCGGTGACCTCCCGGACCTTGTGCAGCGGGGTGAACGTGACCCCGTTCTGGTGCAGCCGGGTGTAGATGGCCATGCGGGTGGGGGCATCGGTGTGAATGCCGGCGAAGTACTCTTCAGTGACTACCTCCACCTTCTTGCCCTGCTGGGCGGCCCAGTCCGCGACCGTGAGAGCTTCCATATTCTGCTCTCCGGCCCAGACCACCACGTTCTCGCCTACCTTGGCCTTGCCCAGGAGAACGTCCCGGCACTCGGCCACGATCGGCTCGTCGAGGCCCTTCACCCTGGGGGGCATCCACGGGATGGAGCCGGTGGCCACCACGACGGCGTCCGCGTCCATCTTCTTGACCATGTCTGCGGTGACCTCGGTGTTGAGGTGCACGTCGACCTTAAGCTGCTTCATCTGGTAGGTGAACCACCTGGGGGACTCCAGGAAGCCGTCTCTCCCCGGCGCCTTGGCCGCTATCAGCAGCTGCCCTCCCAGCTCGGGGCCCTTCTCGTACAGGGAAACCTGATGGCCGCGCACGGCCAGCACCCTGGCGCACTCCAGCCCCGCGGGGCCGCCGCCGATTACCACTACCTTCTTCTTGGTCTTGGCCGGCACGGGCTCCAGCCAGCCCGGAATGTACTCGCGGGTGACCTCCGCGTTCATGGCACAGCGAATGGGCATCATCTCGGCCGCGTTCTTGATGCAGCCCTCGTTGCAGCCCAGGCACTTCCGGATCTCGTCCACCCTGCCCTCCCGGGCCTTGTTGGGCAGATCGGGATCGGCGATGGTAGCCCGGCACATGTTGACCAGGTCGGCCTGGCCCGAGGCCACAATCTCCTCGGCCTGAGCGGGGTCGATGATCCGGCCCCTGGCCAGCACCGGGATCTTTACCACCTTCTTGATGGCAGCGCCCATGTACACGAACGAGTTCATGGGGAAGTACATGACCTCAGCCATGGCCCACTGGGACCGGTAGGTGGAGGCCGTCACGTCGATGAAGTCTATCTTTCCCGACTTGGTGAGCACCTGGATGATCTCTACCATGTCGTCCAGGGTGTAGCCGCCTTCAATAAGCTCGTCGCCGGACACGCGCAGGGCCAGGGTGTAGTCAGGGCCCACGCCCTCGCGGACCGCATCGATGACCTCCAGCGGGAACCGCAGCCGGTTCTCCAGGCTGCCGCCGTACTGGTCCGTCCTGAGGTTGAAGAAGGGCGAGATGTACTGCTGGAGCATGTAGCCGTGGCCGGAGTAGATCTCGAAGCCGTCATAGCCGGCCTCGCGGCTGATCTTGGCCGCCGTCACCCAGTGCTCCTTGAGCTCCTTGATCTCTTCGACGGTCATGGGGTGGGGCATGCCCCAGTTGCGGGGCTGCGGCAGCGCCGATGAGGACCAGGTGGTGAGGCCCGGGCCGCGCCGCGGGAAGTCCTGGGAGCCCTGGTTGCCGCCCTGCACGATGATCTTGCCGCCGAACTGGTGCACCAGGTCCGCGGCCTTCTTGAGCATGGGCACGGAGTCCTTCTGGTTGAAGACGTTGGCGCCGCAGCTCTGCCTGTGAAAGCCCAGGCCCTCGGTGATGATCAGGCCGATGCCTCCCCTGGCCTTGGTGGCCCAGTACCAGGCCAGCTTCTCGCCGGGCAGGTTGGTGTGCTCCTCGCGTATGAATGTGCCGTGGCCGGTGCTGCAGATCCGGTTTCTGAGGGTGATCGTTCCCACCTTGATCGGAGAGAACAGGTTCTTGAATTGCTCCGCCATCACTTTTTCCTTTCTAAATTTGAAAATCTTGAGTTGGCGCTGGCGACCCGGCCGGCTCGGCTGGCGAATGGTGGCCGGACGGCAACAAGTTGAGCGTATCATTGCCCGCCGCTGACGGTCAATAAGGAGCCGAATCAATCGTCTACGATGTAGAGCCGCCGTCCGGCGGCCCCGGCCTCCAGGCGCTCCATGAGCTGCGCCGAAAGGAGGGCGGCCTTCTGCGACCGGCACACCGCGGTCAGCGGCCGCAAGTTCGAGATCAGGGTTCCGGCTGAAGCCTTCGGTGGTCCGCACACGGTGACCCCGGATGGCCGGTGGGCTGAGTGAAGCCGCCTAACCTGATGCAGATCATGGACGCCCCGCCGCCCGCGCTGCTAGCATAACGGCAGTGGCATCAACGGTGGCGCGGTGAGTTGATCTGTGATGGTTATCGAGGGTGTACCCAGGGCAGTGGGAATAGTCTTTGCCGTGGTGGTCTCCCTCCTGGCGGCCGGGCTGCTGCTCAAGGGGAAGTTCCGCCGGCCAGCGGGCCTGGCCCTGCTCGCGGCGGCGACCCTCATGGGGTTCCTGGTCTTCGCCCCGATGCTGCCGAACCAGTTCCAGGCACTGCTCCTGGGCAAGACCAAGCTGCTGGGTGTGCCGGTGCCGCTGGCGGGAGCTGTGCTCTTCCTCTTCGTCGCCATGGCGCTGGTGCTGGGAAGGTCTCTCTGCGGCTACGCCTGCCCCATCGGCGCCGTGCAGGAGCTGCTCTATCGACTGCCTGGCAGGAAGCTCTACCTGCGCCACAAGAAGGCCGCCCAGGCCCTCCGGCTGGCCTCGCTGGCTGTCTTCCTGGTGCTGGCACTGGGGTTCTCCCGCGGGATGCTGGAATACCTGGGCATCCGCGACTTCTTCTACTTGGACCTCACCTGGTACTTCCCGGTCTTCGGGGCCATAGCCCTTCTGTCGGTGTTCGTCTACCGGCCCCTTTGCCGCCTGGCCTGCCCGTATGGCGCCATTCTGTCGCTGGTTGCGGCCGGATCCCTGTTCAAGCTGCGGCGGAACGAGAACTGCCGGGATTGTGGCAAATGCGAGAAGGCGTGTCCTACCGGCGAAGCAGGGGCTCGAGACCTGAAGCAGGAGTGCTACCTCTGCTATCGGTGCGTGGAGGCCTGCAAGCTGAGCGGGATCAGCTACAGCCGGACGGGCAGGGCCAGCCAGGGAACGCCGTCGGAACGGCGGGAACCGAGGACCGGCATAGCCCTGTCGAGCCGAGGCCCGGGTACGCCGGCGCCCTAATCCGGATGATTGTGGTACCATTTGTCTTACCTTAGGGATGAGGGCTGCGCTGGTTTGAGGCCGGGCCATTATGGGCCAGGTCTGTGACGTCGGCGCCGCAATTGGGAGAGGAGGGGCACATGAAACCCAGGGAGATCAAACCGGGAATCCATGCCGTCGGCGCTATTGATTGGGACCGCCGGCTCTTTGACTCGCTGATACCGCTCCCCGACGGCACCAGCTACAACTCCTACCTGGTGCAGGGCAGCGAGAAGACCGTGCTCATCGACACCGTGGATCCCACCATGGAGCATGAGCTGTCTCACCACCTGGAGGATCTCAACTGCCGCCACCTGGATTACGTGGTGGCCAACCATGCGGAGCAGGACCACTCCGGGATGCTGCCCCGCATTCTGGACAGGTATCCCCAGGCCCGGGCCCTCTGCACCCCGCGGTGCAAGGGGCTGCTGATGGACCTGCTGAACGTCCCGGAGGAGCGGATCACCACCGTAGATGACCGGCAGACCATATCCCTCGGCGACCGGACCCTGGAGTTCATCCACGCGGCCTGGGTGCACTGGCCGGAGACCATGCTGACGTACCTCGAAGAGGAGCGGCTGCTGTTCTCCTGCGATCTCTTCGGCTCTCACGTGGCCACCACCGAGCTCTTCGTCGGTGACGAGGGCCAGATACATGAAGCGGCGAAGAGGTACTACGCCGAGATCATGATGCCCTTCCGGACCAATATCGAGAAGCACCTGGAGCGCCTGAAGGGCTACCAGGTTGACATAATAGCGCCCAGCCATGGCCCGCTGTACGGGAGGCCGGCCTTCATTATGGAAGCCTATCACGACTGGGCCGTGGGCCGGCCCCGGAACGAGGTGGTCCTGCCCTACATCTCGATGCACGGCAGCACCAGGATCATGGTGGACCGCCTGGTGGGCGCGCTGGCCAATGAGGGCGTCGCCGTCAAGCAGTTCAACCTGGAGTCGGTTGACCTGGGCAAGCTGGCCATGGCGCTGGTGGATGCCGGCACGCTGGTGATCGGGGTGCCTACCGTCCTGGTCGGCCCGCACCCCGTCGTGGCCCAGGCCGCTTTCCTGGCCAATGCCCTCCGGCCCAAGCTGCAGCTCGTGGCCATCATCGGCTCATACGGCTGGGGCAGCAAGGCCGTGGAGCAACTGGGCGCCATGATCCCCAACTTGAAAGCGGAGGTGCTGCCGCCAGTGTACTGCAAGGGGCTGCCGAAGGCGGAGGACCTGAAGGCCCTGGATGCCCTGGCCGGGACCATCGCCCGGAAGCACCGGGAGCTGGGGTTGGCCTGAGTTGGGCCAAGCCTGGGAAGGATCGCACCTCAGGCGGGCGGCCGGGAATGCCGGCCGGACCGTGGACAAGGCGGCCCGAGGTGCCGGCCGGATGGAGGCAGGCAATGGTGAACAAGGACGCTGGCAAGGCAGGCGAGGGCCTGCTGGCCCGGGTGGTGAA
This sequence comes from uncultured Dehalococcoidia bacterium, assembly GCA_964423835.1. Classification (GTDB taxonomy): domain Bacteria; phylum Chloroflexota; class Dehalococcoidia; order UBA2247; family RBG-13-53-26; genus JAFGCL01. The sequence continues at coordinate 11,624 of CAYRGJ010000039.1, forward strand.
CATGGCCGGCCTGGTGGACTACCAGAAGCGTGCGGTGGTCAGCCGGGAGATCATCAAGAAGCAGACGGGCACAGTGACCGTTTTCTCCTTCGACAAGGGCGAAGGACTGAGTGAGCACACGGCGCCCTTCGACTCTCTGGTCCAGATACTGGATGGGGAGGCGGAGGTCACCATCTCCGGGCAGCCCAACCGGCTGGCCGCGGGAGAGATGATCATCATGCCGGCCGGGCAGCCCCATTCGCTGAGGGCGCTGGCGCGGTTCAAGATGGCCCTGGTGATGATCCGGTCCTGACGCCCGGCCCGCTAGAACGGCATGTTGGTGGTCTCCAGGCCGCCGTCCACCTCGAGTATCTTGCCCGTCACCCATTTGGCCGCGGGTGAGGCCAGGAACAGGGCGGCCAGCGCAATGTCGTCCACCTCGCCCAGCTTCTTCATGGGGGTCAGGCTGGCCATCTTCTGCCGGGACGGCTCATCCAGGAGCGACCTTAGCGAATCGGTCAACACCGACCCCGGGGCCACGGCGTTGACCCTGATATCCGGAGCCAGCTCGGAGGCCATGAGCTTCGTCACGTGTATGAGGCCGGCCTTGACCGCCCCGTACACCGCGAAGTTGGGCTGCACCACCCGTCCCACCGCCGAGCAGATGTTGATCACGCAGCCCCGGCTTTCCTTCAGGTGCGGCAGAGCGTAGCGCACCAGCATCAGGGGCGAGGTGACGTTGAAATCAAAGGCCTCGTTGCAGCGCCGGCGGTTGGTGCGGGCGAGGGGGTTGGGCGGGGTCCCGCCGGCGTTGTTGACCACGATGTCGATCCGGCCGAAGGCGTCCACGGTCCTGGCCACCAGGGCCTGCAGGCCGGCATCGTCCCGGACATCGCAGGGGACCGCCAGCGCCCGGGCCCCGAGGGCCCTGGCCCTTTCGGCGTTGGCCTGGACATCGCTCTCGGTCCTGGCGCTGAAGACCACGTCTGCCCCGGCCTCGGCGAAGGCGAGGCCGATGGCCTGGCCTATGCCCTTCCCGGAGCCGGTGATGATGGCGGCCCGTCCCTTGAGGTTGAACCTGTCAGCTATCATGTCTGCCTCCTGTCTTTCTGCCAAGAGCGGGCTGCCGGTCCCGGCGCGACCGCCCCTCGAGCCCGAGCGCGACCCGGGCGGCCCCGATGGTGCCGGATGAGCCGGCCTATGGCCCTGCCCTGGCCCCGGCCTGGGCGCAGTCCCTGAGCAGCCCGGGCACGTGCTCGGCAGGGATGCAGCAGATGACCAGGTCCATCGGCTCCGGGACATAGACAGTTCATGTAGCGCTCACCGGCGCTGCCCGGGGAGACACCGGCCACCGCGACCGATGCGGAGTGGAAGATGGGCTGGAGGTCTGGCATTCTGCCGCCATTGTTTCACAAAGGGAGGCGCTAGTGCAAGAGCGGCCCGGAGCCCTGCGGCCCCCGCCGGGTGCGCCGGAGGCCGGCCCCTCGTGTGCCGCGCCAGACAGTGGTAGAATCGGGGTGACTGCCGGCCTGTGGCGCTGGCAGACCGGGCCCATGGGGGTGATCATGAAGAAGATGACCTGCTACAAGTGCAAGGGCAAGGGCCACGTGTCGGGCGATGTGTGCGACGTCTGCGGTGGCCTGGGAAAGGTGCCGGTCCCGGCTGAGCCGATGCCTCCGCCTGATCCCGAGGAGCCGGGAGAGGGGGCGGGCGGGCAGCAGGGCCCTGGGGCCGGCTGATGAAGGACGGCGCCAGCAGGCTGGCCGAGCTCAGGGAGCGATACCCCAGGAAGTTCGCCCCGGAAGAGCAGATCTTCGGCCACATCCACCGGGGCAGCCGGCTGTTCATCGGCACTGGCTGCGGGCAACCGCAGTACCTCATCCGCGCCCTGATGAAATACGTCGAGGGGCACCCCACGGCCTTCTTTGATGTCGAGGTGATGCATCTCTGGACCATAGGAACGGCCCCGTACACCGACAAGAGGTTCGAGGCCAACTTCCGCCACACGTCGTTCTTCGTGGGGGAGAGCACCAGGGAGGCGGTGAATGCGGGGTTGGCTGACTACGTGCCGGTCAGCCTGTCGCAGATCCCGGACCTGCTGCGCCGGGGAGTGATACCGGTGGACGTGGCCCTGATCCAGACCTCGCCTCCCGACGAGCACGACCATGTCAGCCTGGGCATAAACGTGGACGTTACCAAGGCGGCGGTGGCCCGGGCGTCGACGGTGATCGCCCAGGTCAACGAGCACATGCCGCGGGTGCACGGGGACGGCTTCCTGAGCATCGACGAGCTGACCTACCTCGTTCCCCATGATGAGCCGTTGCTGCAGATAACGGCCAGGCCTAAGGACGAGGTGGCCCAGAAGATCGGCCGCTACGTATCCCGCCTGGTGCACGATGGCGACACCATACAGGTGGGGTTCGGCCGGATACCCGATGCCGTCACCGACTGCCTGGCTGACAAGAAGGACCTGGGCGTGCACTCCGAGATACTCACGGACGGCCTGGTGCGGCTGATGAAGAAGGGGGCCGTGAACAACTCCAGGAAGACCCTCAACCCGGGCAAAACCATTGCCAGCTTTTGCATGGGAGGCCGGGAGACCTACCGCTATCTCAACGACAACCCGCGGATCGAGTTCAGGGCCATCGACTACACCGACAGCCCCCTGGTAGTGGCGCGGCACAAGAACCTGGCGGCCATCAACGCCGCTCTGCAGGTGGACCTCACCGGCCAGGCGACGGCGGAGTCGATCGGGAGGACGTTCTACGCCGGCATCGGCGGCCAGGCTGACTTTGCTCGCGGGGCCATGCTGGCCGAGGGCGGACGGGCCATCGTCACCCTCCATTCCGCCACTGAGAATGACACCATCTCCCGGATCGTGCCCTTTCTCAGCGAAGGGGCCGGGGTCACGCTTTGCCGGGGTGACATCCACTACGTGGTGACCGAGCACGGCATCGCCTATCTTCACGGCCAGAGCGTCAGGCACAGGGCCATGCAGCTCATTGCCATCGCCCACCCGAAGTTCCGCAGCTGGCTCGTTGACGAGGCCCGCAAGCTGAACCTTGTCTACCGGGACCAGGCGTTCGTGGACGGCAAGGCCGGCGAGTACCCGGAGGAGCTGGAGACGCGGCGGGTGACCTTCGCCGGCGTTGAGCTGCTCATCAGGCCCATCAAGATCAGCGACGAGCCCCTGATCCAGGACTTCTGGTACAACCTCTCGGACCGTAGCCTGTACCTGAGCTTCGCCTCAGCCCGGAGGGACATGTCGCACGACCGTCTCCAGGAGATGGTGGCCATCGACTACACGCAGCAGATGGCGCTGGTGGCTGTCACGCCGCCGGAGGACAACCCCAGGGTCATCGGGGTGGCCCGCTATTTCCTGAACCCGGACATCCGGACGGCCGAGGTGACCCTCGCCGTCCGGGATGATTACCAGAACAAGGGCGTGGGCCGGGAGCTGCTGGCCTACCTCACCTACCTGGCCAAGAAGAACGGCCTGGTGGGCTTCACCGCCGCGGTGCTGGTGGCCAACGCTCCGATGCTGCGCCTTTTCCGGAAGATGGGTTTCGAGATCGAGACCGTCAGCGAAGACGGCGGCGTGTACGAGCTGAACGTCTCATTCCGGTAGCGGCCCTTCCCGCCGGCGCCCCGCCTCCATTGCGGGGATCCGCTGCCCGGCCCGGATCCGTTGCAGATGGAGGGGTCGTAATCGTTTTGTTACCGCCTCGCCCGAGAGTGAGACATTTCTGTGATCCGCTGCCCCTATAATCGCCGGTACAGCGCGACCGACAGCGGGACGGGCCGCACCGGTGCTGAGGCGCCGTCTGGTGCTACGGGCTGCGCTGCCTGTTGGAAAGGAAGGCCACATGGGGCAGTTGCTGACATGGAAGTTCAAGCTCACGGTGACCTGGAAGCTGACTGTGATACTGGCCGTCATCCTGACGGCCTTCAATATCTACAACTACGTTATCGCCATTCCCACCATCCAGGGCCGGCTGGAAACCGAGATGCGCTCCAGCGTCCAGAGCGAAGTCCAGACCGTCTGCGGCGCCCTGGAGTACTACCATGGCCTGGAGGACAGCGGGGCGGCCACCCGCAGCCAGGCCCAGCAGCAGGCGCTGACGGCCATCAGCGGCCTGACCTACGGCGAGGACGGCGAAGGCTACTTCTGGGTGACGGACCAGCAGCCCGTTCTGCTGGCCGATGCCTCGATGCCGTCGCGGATTGGCACCGATGTGGGTGCGCTGACCGATGCCGACGGCCGGAGGATGTTCGCCGACATGGCGGATATCGGCCAGGGTTTCTACAGCTACCGGTGGGGCCACGGCAGTGCCTCCGGCGCGATCTCCAGGGTGGCCTATGTGAGCTCCTTCCAGCCCTGGGGATGGGTGGTGGGCACGGCAGTGGACGTAAGCAGCCTTTCCGGCATGGGAGCCAGCAACAAATGGACCCTGGGAGGGATTGGCGGGATCGTGGCAGTGGTGGTGGTGGTCATTTTCATGTATGCCGTGCGGGTGGTGGTGGTCAAGCCGGTGGCCGCGATGGTGCGGGCCTCGAAGGCCCTGGCCCGGGGCGATCTGGACCAGGAGATAGTGGTTAAGACCAATGACGAGGTAGCGGAGCTTGGCCTGGCCCACCGGGAGGCGATTGCCTACCTGCGGGACATGGCCGCGGTGGCCAGGAGCATCGCGGACGGAGACCTTACGGTGGAGCCGAGGCCCCGCTCCGAGGCGGATGTGCTCTCGAAGTCGATGGCCCACATGGCGGCCAATCAGCGCCACCTCATAGCCAGCGTGAAGAGCACCGCGACCAGCGTGGCCAGCGCCGGCAAGCAGCTGTCCGCCGCCTCGGAGCAGACGGCGCGGGCCACCCAGCAGATAGCCGGCACCATTCAGCAGATTGCCCAAGGCGCCTCGGAGCAGGCCACGTCGATGCAGGATACTTCGAGCGGAGTGGAGACCCTGTCCGGCGCCATAGACCAGATTGCCAGGGGGTCACAGGAGCAGGCCCGGGATGTCGAGGAGGCCAGCGGCACCATCAAGAAGGTCTCAGTGGCCATCGCCAACGTGTCCGCCAACGCCAGGGCCGGTGATGAGGAGTGGGGGAAGACGGCGGACTCGGCCACCGAGGGGGCGCGGAAGGTCCACGAGACTGTGGCCGGCATGAGCAAGATCAAGACGGCTATGGACGCCGTGTCGGCCAGGGTGGCGGACCTGGGGGGCACGTCGGAGGAGATAGGTAAGATAGTGGCCACCATAGACGACATAGCGGCGCAGACCAACCTGCTGGCGCTGAACGCGGCCATAGAGGCGGCCAGGGCCGGCGAGCAGGGCCGCGGGTTCGCCGTCGTGGCTGACGAGGTGCGCAAGCTCGCGGAGAGGTCGTCGGTGGCTACCAAGGAGATCGCCGCCCTGGTGGGAGGTATTCAGGCCCGTGTGGGAGAGGCGGTCGGCGCCATGAAGGAGGGCGGCCGGGAGGTGGAGGTGGGGTACAAGCTGGCGGCCGATGCCGGCGTGGCTCTGGATGACATCCTGGCCAGGTCGCAGACTGTGGGCACGCAGGTGGGGCAGATATCCCGGGCGGCGCGGGAGCTGGAGGAGTTGAGCAGCGGCATGGTGGAAGCCATAGACAGCATCAGCCGCATCGTGGAGCAGAATGCGGCGGCCACCATGCAGATGACAACCAGTGCCGGGACGGTGACCCGGTCCGTGGAGAACACCGCCGGCGTGGCGCAGGAGAACAGCGCCGCCGCGGAGGAGGTATCGGCCTCGGTGCAGCAGATGTCGGCGCAGGTCGAGGAGACGCTGGCCGCGGCCCAGTCACTGACCGAAACGGCGGATGACCTGGAGCGCACCGTGACCGCCTTCAAGACGTAGGGCGCCGCCTTAGCCGAGGGGTCGGGGCCGGCGTGGGCGCGCCTTAGCCGAGGGGTCGGGGCCGGCGTGGGCGCGCCTTAGCCGAGGGGTCGGGGCCGGCGTGGGCGCCGCCTTAGCCGGCAGTCTTGGCCTGGATCTGCCTCATGACTGCCGGCAGCCCCTCCACGATGCTCCGCACCACCTCCGCCGCGCTGGCCACGCTGCCTATCATCGCCGCATTCTGGCCGCAGGGCAGCTCGCCCTGCTCGATGTCCCCCTGCACCAGGGCCTGGTACATGGTGTGCTCGGCCAGGAACTGCAGCAGCGCCTCCATGGAAGCGCCGGACTCCTGCATCCGGGAGAACTCCTGGGTGAAAGCGTTCCTCAAATCGCGCGCCGCCACCGTCCATTTCCTCAAGCTGACCGTGGCCGCGTCCCTGGCTTCAAGGACGGCCTGCTTGACTCCGGGGTGGGCGTCGCATTCCCGGGTGGCGATGAAACGCGTTCCGACGTACGCCCCGTCGGCCCCCAGGGCCAGGGCGGCCACCAGCCCGCGGGCATCGGCGATCCCGCCGGCGGCCAGGATGGGTATGCTCACGACGTCGGCCGTCATGGGCACCATGGTCATGGTGGCCAATTCCGTGATGGCCTTGTGCCCGCCTCCTTCATAGCCCTCGCATATCACCGCGTCCACCCCGGCCTGCTCCGCCTTCCTGGCCTGAGACGGCGTTGACACGGCATGCAGTACCTTGACGCCCGCGCTCTTGAGAGCCGCCGTGTAGACGTTGGGAGCGCCCACGGACGTTATGGCCACCGGTATCCCTTCCTCCAGAGCCACCTCCAGGCACCGCCTGGAGTACTTCCTCCCTCCTTCTCCTTCCAGCCCCTCCATGCCGATGGGGAAGTTGACCGCGAACGGCTGGCTGGTCAGCTCCTTGACCTTCCTGATCTGCTGGCGCAGCCTCTCGCCGGTCTCGGTGACATCCGCGGTGATGGTCTTCGCCCCGGCGTTGGGCCCCAGTGTGCCCAGGGCGCCGGCGTTGGATACGGCCGCGGCCAGGTCCGCTCCGGTGATCCAGTTCATGGGGGCCTGGACCAGCGGGTACTGAATTCCGAGGAGGGCGCAAAGTCGATTCCCTTTCATCATCTTCCTCCTTGTCTCATCAATGCGGGGATTCTCCCCACAGGGCGGCTGCCGGCGGCTCCGCTTCGCTCCGGGCTTGCCGGCCGCACTGCCGCCCGGAGGCTCCACGGTCTACCATACCTCGCGGCCGGGCCCCCGTCTGTCAGTCGAATGCTGACCGGGCTGTCGGGGCAAACCGTACAGGCCCTTCCGGGGACGCGGCGTGCCGGTGCGGCCTATCGGAGGCGGCTTTCGCCGGTGCCCGGCGCCGCTTTGACTCGCCAGCGGCAGCAGTCGTAACATGGACAGCAGGTGGCGATGCCCCCGGGCGCGCTGGCGGCATTGCCGGGAGGACTGCTGATGCAACACGAACCCGTCCTGGTCCAGAAGAGCGATGCCGTCTGCACCATCACCATAAACCGCGGTGAGAAGCAGAACACCTTGAACCCGGAGGTGCTCCAGGGCCTGGCCGCCGCCATCCGGTCGGCGGGCTCCGACCCAGGGACGCGGGCCATCGTCCTGCGGGGGGCCGGGGAGAAGGTCTTCTGCGCCGGCTACGATCTCTCTCTCCTGCCTGGAACGGTGGAGGGTTTCTCTGAGAAGAGGGGCCAGGGCGAGAATGTCTCTCCCGAGGAGGACCTCATGAACCTGGCGGTGGAGACCGTCTGGGACTGCCCGGTGCCGGTCATAGCCATGGTGTACGGGCCCTGTGTCGGGGCCGGGTGCGACCTGGCGGCAGCCTGCGACCTGCGTCTGGCCTCCCACACGGCCAGGTTTGCTGTCCCGGCCGTCCGCCGCGGGCTGGCCTACCCGCCCAAGAGCGTGCACCGGCTGGTGAACCTGGTGGGGGCCGCAGCCACCAGGGAGCTGCTGCTGACCGGGGCCTTCGTCGACGCCGCCAGGGCCAGGGAGATCGGCCTGGTGAACCGGGTGGTGGATGCCGCCGGTCTGGCGGAGGCTACCTACTCCCTGGCCGGCGCCATAGCGGCCAACGGGCCGCTGGGCCTGGCAGCCACCAAGAAGATCATTGCCAGGTACGTGCAGGCCAGGCAGCTGTCCCCCGCCGACGAGGCCGAGGTGCAGGAGATGGCCATGCGTTGCGCGCAGAGCGCCGATTTCCAGGAGGGCGTGCGGGCCTTCCTCGAGAAGCGCCAGCCACGCTTTCAGGGAAAGTGATTCCCACCCCGGGTGCGCCTAGAACGAGAAGGGATGCATGCTGAACCATAGCCTGATCCTCTGGACCCTGCCGTAGAGGCCGCGCGGCTCCAGCATGATGAAAAGGATGACGATCAGGGAGAGAATGATCAGCGCCATGGACGGGCCGAGGTTGGTGGCGATGTCCCTGGGCAGGATGTGCGAGAGAAGCGGATTGACGTAGTCCGTCGATTTCTCGGCCAGCTGAAGGGCCGTTACTCCCAGGATGACCCCCGTCGTGCTTCCCAGGCCCCCCACCACCAGCATCCCCAGGAACTTCATTGACAGATGGAAGCTGAACTGGGCCGGGTTCAGATAGCTCACCTGGTAAGCCCACAACCAGCCCGCGATGCCTGCGAAGAAGCATCCGATGAAGAAAGCCAGGACCTTGGTGCGGAAGATGTTGATCCCCATCACCTCGGCCGCCACCTCATTGTCCCGCATGGCCAGCAGGCGGCGGCCGGGGTTGGTCCTCTGGATATTCTTGACCAGGATGGTGCAGACCACCACGGTGATGAGCACCATCCAGCAGAAGCCCACCTTGCCCACCTCATGGCCGAAGATGACCAGGCGGTTCAGGCTCAGCCCGAGATTGCCCCCGGTCCAGCTGAGATTCTCGACGCCCCAGATGATGACGAACTGGGCGGCCATGGTGACCATCACCAGGTAGAACCCCGTTATCCTCACGGCTGGAATGGCGAAGAGCATGCCCAGAATGCCGGCAGCAATGCCGGCCAGTGGCAGGGTGGCCCAGGCGGGGAACCCGTGGGAGTGCGCCAGGATAGCGGCGGTGTAAGCCCCGACCGCCATGAGGGCCGAATGGCACATGGAGAACTGCCCGCTGAGTCCGATCATGACGTGCAGCCCCAGGGCGGCCACAATGAAGATACCCACGGTGGTGTACCAGGAGAGCCAGTCCCGGGGCATGACCGCCGGCAGCCAGAAGACTGCGGCCAGGAGCACGAGCAGCATGCCCCACTGGGTCTTCGTCCTGACGACGGCCAGGTCCTGCTTGAACGAGGTGTTGTATACGCCGAATGGCAGCTCCACGGCCTCAAATCCTCCTGACCAGGGCCTTGCCCAGCAGTCCCCAGGGCCTGATGATGAGGATCAACAGCATGAACAACCAGGGGATCAGCTGCTCCCAGCCCTCGAAGAGCGCGCCTCCCACGGTCTCGGCGATCCCGATTATGAGGCCTCCGACCAGCGTCCCGGGCAGTGAGAAGAGCCCGCCAACGAGCAGCACCGGGAGCGCCTTCCCCAGGACCAGGTACTCCATCTCCACGGTGACCATGTTCGTCATCCCGATCAGGATGGCCGACAGGGCAGCGAAGATGCCGCTGGCTACCCAGGATACCTGGATGAGCTGCCGCACCTTGATCCCCAGGCTCTGGGCCACCACATCGCTGTTGGCTATGATCCTCATCCCTAGGCCGATCTTGGTGTAACGGAAGAAGACGAACAGGACCACGAACACCAGCAGCGCGGCGATCAGGGCGAACAGGTAAGCCGGCAGGACCTTGATGGGGCCCAGCTCATAGAAACCCGACGGAGTGAAGGGGTAGCTCTGCTGCTGGCCGCCCCAGATCAGGATAGCGATGGCCCGCAGGAGCGTCCCCAGCATCAAAGTGGCTATGAGGATGGACAGCATGTCGCGCCCCCGAAGCGGCCTGATGAAGACCCTCTCGATGATAGGAGACAGGATGGTGCTCACCACGAAGGCGATGATGACGGCGGCCCACGAGGGGAGGCCGGCTGTGACCGCAAACCACCAGGCGGTGTAGGCCACGATCATGATCTGCGCGCCGTAGGCCAGGTTCATCACCGTGGACGCCTGGAAGACGATGGAGAATCCCAGGGCCAGCAGGGCGTATATGCCCCCCAGGCACACCCCCTGCACCACCACATCCAGCGACAGGTCTCCCATTACCACACCTCAGTTCTGGCGGCCCTGGTGAGTCAGGGCTGCCGGACCCTGATTGTCTCGCCGGTCACGTCGAGTTGCCTCACATTCAACCCCATGCCCAGCAGCAAGCTGAGTGTCTCCGGAGTCAGCCGGGCCCCGAAGGAATAGACGCACCTGGTATTGGCCAGCCCGATCCGGGCCTTGAGCGGTCGGTAGTATGCGAGCTCCGCCAGGCCCCCCGGTATCTTCCACAACGGGCCTGGCTTCCGCCCGTCGAGGGCATGCCCCGCCCTTCTGGACCCGGCCCACCCGGCCGCTCTGGCCACCGCCCTCTTCACCGGAGTGGTCTTCTCGATGCGGTCCCTGACGGTCGCTGCCATCCCTTCCCAGACAGCCGATGGATAGCACACCAGCGTGGAGGCCACCTCCCTCAGGTCCTGCTGTGCCGTGTGCTGGTTTTCGGCGAAATCCACGGCCATGCCGCTGGTCAGGCTTCCGGTCAGGGCCAGCGCCTGCTCCACCGTGCCCTCAGCCGGGGTCGACGAGAACCATCTGTCGGCCGCATCGAACGGGTCGGTGGGCCGCAAGGCCTCGATGGCGCCCAGCAGGGCCTCGTGGGTCAGGGCGCTGGAGTCCGCAGCGGAGCCGTCGGCGGAAACGAAATGCGTGAAGGCGGTATCGGAGGCTTTGATCCGGGCTATTCTCTCATCCAGGGCGGTGGCCCGGGAAGCTTCCGGATCACGGCCCGTTTCCGCCACCCGATCAAAGCTGGCCAGCCAGGGCTCCTGGTCTGCCTCTATGCCCCTGGGGTTCCAGTAGATGACCCGCAGCAGCGATGGGACATCGTCTCTGATCCGAAGCAGCTTCTCCACCTGCTGACGATCGGCGACGGCCACGAACCTGACGCCAAACCGCCGGATGGCCGCTGCGGTTTCCGGCCCCGGCCAGGTGGCGCCGAGCCCGAGGGCGCTGCCTCCGGCGGCCTGGGCTGCGATTTCGGCCCAGAACCAGTGGGGATCGCTCTCCCCGATGATGCCCAGCATCTCACCGGGCTGGAAGCCCAGGCTGCTCAGCCCCAGCGAGAAGCGGCGTACCGTCTCGTGGCCCTCGCCCCAGGAGTACTCCCGCCACAGCCCGGACTGCTTCTTGCGCATCCACGGCCTGCCCGCGTAGGTCGAGGCGCAGGCCTCAAGCATCCCCGGCAAGGTCGTGCCCGGTGCGGCGGCCGGCGCCTGCTTCTTGTCCTTACTCATTACTCATAAGCCCCTCGAAGCCCGGGGCCTGCGGCGGGCTTCATCAAATGGGATTCACTTCGAGCCAACATGGTGCCCCCGCACTCCTGACTCCACTAGAGACAGTACCACCCCGGCGCCGGCGCGGTCTGTCAGACAAGTGCTGAATCACCTGTAGTGCAAATCCTGACAACTCTCTACGACCCGGCCTTGAACGGAGCATCGTACTCCGTGGTAATGACGCCTTCCACAAGCATGTCCGCGATGTCGTCGTCAGTCATCCCCAGGATCTCCTTGTAGACGTACTGGTTGTCCTGGCCCAGCGTCGGAGCCGCCCTCTTGATGTCGCAGGGAGTCTCGGACAGCCTGTAGGCCGGAGCATGATAGGAGTGGGCCCCTATCTCGGCATGGGTGAGGACGCGGTAGTGCTGCCGGTGCTTCATCTGGGGGTCGTTGAGCAGGTCCTCCGGGGTCTGCACCACCCCGGCCGGCACGCCGCCCTCCTGCATCATGGTCATTACCTGCTCGGCAGTGAAGGCCCGGGTCCACTCACCTATCAGCTTGTCCAGCTCATCTTCGTTCTGCTTCCGGCCGATGACCGTGGCGAACCTGGTGTCGGCGGTCCATGCCGGATGGCCGATGACGTCGCAGAACCACTGCCACTGGTCCTCATTCTTCACCGCGATGGCCACCCAGCGGTCGGCGCCGCGGCAGGGGTACACGCCGTGAGGGCTCATGTGGCTGTCGCGGTTGCCGCGGCGCTTGAGGTCCCTCCCGTTCACCATCCAGTTGAGCAGATGGGGCCCCATGAAGATGATCTCGGTTTCCAGCTGGGACTGCTCGATGCGCATGCCCTGGCCCGTCCTGCGGCGCCTCAGCAGGGCCCCCATGATGGCGATCAGCGAGTACCAGGGGGCGATGAAGTCCGAATAGGCGGGAAATATCATGGTGGGATCGCTCTCCGGAAAGCCGGTGGTGGCGCAGTAGCCCGCCAGGGCGTTGATGTGATGGCCGACGCCCTTGAAGGCATGGTGCGGCCCTGACTCCCCCTGCATCGAGGTGCTCAGGTAGATGACCGCGGGGTTGACCTGGCGGCAGCTCTCGTAGTCCAGCCCCAGGTTGGCCATGGCGCCGGGAGCCATGGAGTCGGTGACGACGTCGGCCCATTTCACCAGCTGTAGGGCGACCTCCTGGCCCCTGGGCTTGGTCAGGTCCAGGCTTACGCCGAGCTTGTTGGTATTGTATTCGCAGTAGAAGGCGCCCCGATTGACGCCGGGCTTGGCATCCTTGAAGGGCTGGAAGGTCCGCAGGGGGTCCAGGTGAGTATGGCTCTCCACACGAACGACGGTGGCCCCGTGCTGCGCCAGCTCCCGGCCCACCTGAGGTCCGGCGGCCAGCCAGGCGAAGTCGGCCACTTTCAGCCCCTCGAATATCTGTCTTCCCATTTCATTCCTCCTTCAGGTGACGCCTCATACTCAGTGCCTGATGAGGTGCCATGCTCACTGTCTGATGGCGCGCCATGCCCACTGTCTGACGGCGCGTCATGCTCTTTCGTCAGATGGCGCGTCATGCTCTTTCGTCAGATGACGCGTCATGCTCTTTCGTCAGATGACGCGTCATGCTCTTTCGTCAGATGACGCCATTGGCCTTGAGCAGGGCCAGGTCCTCCCTGCTCAGCCCCAGCTCCTTCTCGTAGATCTCCTCGTTGTGCTCTCCGATGAGCGGGGCGCGGCGATAGATCTTCCAGGGTGTCTCCTTCATCTTCAGCGGGGCGCCGGGGTACGTCAGCGTCTCCCCCAGCTCCGGGTGGCTCACAGTCTCCCAGAACTCCCGGGCCGCCAGCTGCGGGCTGTTGATGACGTCCTCCACCGTGTTGCAGGGCGCCAGGATCAGCCCCTTCTCCACCGCGG
>CAYRGJ010000040.1:0-23067 GCA_964423835.1 uncultured Dehalococcoidia bacterium
CAGGAAGAAGATGAAGGGGTGCAAATGGCCGGACTGCCCCCTGGTGGCCTCTTTCCGGGAGGAGGCGCTGGCGCTGTGAGGGGCGCCAACGTGCTGGAGCTGCTGAGGAGATCGGTCCTGCCCGCGGAATACGCCAGGGCCCAGCCGAAACGCCTCACGTTTGCGATGTTGACCGCCATGGGTCAGGTGGTGTGCCCTGCCCGGCGGGTGCTGCTGAAGTAGGGCTCTGCTGCCCGATGGACTGCCTCACGCCACCATCCACCGCCTGGTGGGCCGCAGGGTGGACCGCTCAAACACGGAAAGCAGGATTCCGCCGACTAAGGGTTGACAGTTGTCCTGGCTGGCAATGGTTTGCGGGTGGCCAGGTGCGCTGATATCATATGTACCAGTCGCTACTGTCTTTTGGCAGCTGGGGGGGCGCGGAAGGGAGTCAGCTATGTTGAGGTCAGTGGTCAGGAAGCATGGGAGGGCGTTGTTGTTCCTGCTGGTGGCGCTCCTGACGCTATCCGGGTTGCTTGGCGCTGGCTCACTGCTGCCCGCGGCGACGGTCAAGGGGGCCGCTGCCGGCAGCCTCACCTCACTGGATTCCGGCTATTTCCACACTCTGCTGGTGACCACTGGCGGCACTCTGTGGGGATGGGGGAACAACAGCCGGGGGCAGCTGGGGGTGGGCGACAAGTCCACCCGGCTCAGCCCGGCCCAGGCGGGGACCGCCACCAACTGGAAGTCCGTCGCCGCCGGCTGGTACCACTCCCTGGGGGTGCGGTCCGATGGCACCCTGTGGGCCTGGGGCGACAACGGCAGCGGTCAGCTGGGCCTGGGCAACCGGACGGCGAAATCGAGCCCGACCCAGGTGGGCACCGACACCAACTGGGTGGCGGTGGCCGCCGGCCAGTACCACTCGCTGGGGCTGCGGTCTGACGGGACCGTGTGGGCCTGGGGCAGCGATGACGAGGGCCAGCTGGGCACCACGGGCGGCAACTCCCCGGTGCAGGTGGGCACGGCCACCAACTGGGTGGGCATCGCCGCCGGTGACCGCCATTCGCTGGGCGTGCGCGCGGACGGCACCCTGTGGGCCTGGGGCTGGAACGAGGCCTACCAGCTGGGCCTGGGAGACATGACCCGCAGGACGGCCCCGGCCCAGGTGGGGACAGCCACCAACTGGCTCTCCGTGGGCGCCGATTTCCGCTATTCCATGGCCATTCGCAACGATGGCACCCTCTGGGGCTGGGGATGGAACACCCAGGCCCAGCTGGGCGTAGGCGATACCAGCCCCCGGGCCACCCCGGCCCGCGTGGGAGAGGCGGCCAACTGGACCGGCGTGTTCCCGGGGCGGGTGCACTGCCTTGGGATCCAGTCCGACGGGAGCCTGTGGGGCTGGGGAAGCAACCACGACGGTTACCTCGGGCTGGGCGATGTCATGGAGCGTCGGTCTCCCAGCCGGGTGGGGACCTCTGCCTGGGTGGTGGCCTCGTGCGGGGACGCCTTCTCCGCCGGGGTGCGCGCCGATGGCACCGTCTGGGGCTGGGGCCGGGCGGAAACCGGCCAGCTGGGCACGGGCAACACCAGCCCGGCTTACCGGCCGGTCCAGTGCGACATCCCGGGCATGGACTGGCCGCCGACCGTTAACACTGTGGCGCCGTCACGTATCCTGGGGACCATGGTGACGCTCAATGGCTATCTCTATAGCCTGGGCACGGGCTCGACATCAGCGCAGGTGTCTTTCGAGTGGGGCAAGACGACAGCCTACGGGCAGTCTACGGCCCCGCAGCCCATGACCGCCACCGGGCCCTACACCGCCGGGCTGAGCGGCCTGGAGCCGGAGACCGCGTACCACTTCCGGGCCCGGGTGGACGGCGGCGACGTCACCAGCTACGGCGGGGACATGACATTCAAGACGACTTCGGCGTCGGCCACGCCGCCGGACGTATCCACGTTGGAGGCCACCAGCGTCACGGGGTCCACGGCCCGGCTCAATGGCAGGCTGGAGAAGAGGGGCACCGCGCTGAGCGTGATCATCAGCTTTGACTACGGCACGGAGCCGGGCGTGTACACCTGGAAGACCCGCGACGATACCGTGAGCCAGGAAGGCGCCTTCTATGCCGACGTCAGCGGCCTGGCCTCCGGCACCACCTACTACTTCAGGGCCAGGGGCACCGGCGATGGCGAGGACCAGGCGGGAGAGCTGAGCTTCACTACCACCGGCACACCAACCCGGCCACCGCAGGTGGAGACGGGCCAGGCCGGCCACATGACCACCAGCTCCGCCCGGCTGAACGGCAACCTGGCCTCAATGGGCACGGCCACCAACGTGACGGTGCTCTTCGAGTGGGGCGAGGAGCCTGATGCCTACACCGCCGAGACCACTGCCGCCGGCAAGACCTCGACCGGCGCCTTCTACTGCGATGTGCAGGGGCTGTTCGCGGGGCGGACCTACTACTTCCGCGCCAGGGCAGTCGGGGAGGGCGTGGGCTACGGGGCGGAGCAGCAGTTCACCGTCCCGGCCGTGGTCCCGGAGCCGGCCGCGATCAGCCCTGATGGCGCCGGCCTGGGGCAGTCGGCCACCGTTACCATAACCGGTGACGCCTTTACCGAGTGTGTCGGGCTGGACCTGGGGCCGGGGATCACCGTGGACAACTTCACGGTGGTCAGCGCCAGCAGGATAACGGCCCGGATAACCGTGTCCCCCGACGTATCGCTGGGGCCCAGGAACGTCACGGTGAATACCGCCAGCGGGTCCTATGTGCTGCCCGGCGGCTTCGCCGTCAGGAGCGGGTCGTCGGGCGGGCTTCCCCTGCTGGGCTGGGTGGGCATAGCGGCCGCCGTTCTGGTCGTGGGGGCCGCGGCGGTCTTCCTGCTGGCCCGGCGCCGCCGGTCGGCGGCGGCTTGAGGGGCCGAAAGCCCGGCCCGGTGGCTGCCCCGCCGCATTGACCGGTCCTGAACGGACCTCTAGCGGGCCGTCATCTCCGGCGTCTCGTGGCTGGCCGGGGACCACTGCCAGATGTTGCGGCCCAGCGCCTTGGCCCGGTACATGGCCATGTCCGCCTGCTCGATGAGGGCCTCGGCCGTGGCGCCATGCTCCGGATAGACCCCTACCCCTATGCTGGCGGTGACCGAGAGGCGCTGCCCCCGCACGATGAAGGGCTCCTGGAAGGCGGTGGTGATCTTGTTGGCCACGATGGATACATCGCCAAGGTCATTGGTGCCCGGAAGGAGGACCATGAACTCGTCGCCGCCTATGCGGCTGACGGTGTCGCTGCTGCGCAGGAGGTTACGCAGGCGATCGCCCACCGCCCGCAGCAACTGGTCGCCGGCGGCGTGGCCGAAGGTGTCGTTGACGCTCTTGAAGCGGTCCAGGTCCACCATCATCAGGGCCAGGCCGTCCTTGTTGCGGGCGGCGCTCAACACCGCCATGGAGAGCCGGTCCTTGAACAGGACCCGGTTGGGCAGGCCGGTGACCTGGTCGAAGAAGGCCAGCTGCTTGATGGTGGCCTCGTTCTCCTTGCGCTGCGTGATGTTGCGGGTGACCCCCAGGATCTCGATGGGCCGGCCGGCCTCATCCCGCAGGAAGGAGATCTTCACCTCCACCCAGACCGTTGAGCCGTCCTCGCAGTACTCCTCCAGCTCCAGCATGCGCGTCCCGGGCCGGTTCCTGGTCTCGCCGATCTCCATGGACATCTCTTCCTCCAGGGCGTCAACCAGTACCCGGTAGGAAGCCGGCGTGAGCGTTTCCTGGAGTGTCTTGGCCATGGCCTGCTCGGCGGTATAGCCGCGCAGCTGGACCACCGACGGGCTGTAGTAGGTAAAGGCCAGGTCCAGGTCCATGGCCCAGATGACGTCGGAGACGTTGTCCGCCAGGGAGCGGTAGCGCATTTCGCTCTTGCGAAGGTCCTCGCAGAAGTTCTCAAGGTATGTCAATTCGGCGATGCGCTGGCGCGCCGCCGCAAGCTCCTCAATGAGCTGCTCTCTGCTCTTTGATTCGTCTTCCACTTGATACACCCCCAGAATATGATACCACCACCTGGCCCGTTTCCGCTCCTCCCCCACGGCGGCGTTTGGCTCCTTCAGGGCCCGAGCGTGACGAAGGGTGTTCCGGCATTTGTTGTCTTTGTCCCGTTGGTGCTGGTATGATGTTTACGACATATCCGACCGCGGGGGGCTGGCAATGATGAGCAAGTACAATGACGACCAGGTAATAGTCCACAAAGAGCCTAAGCTTAACAGCCCCTGCCTGTTGGCGGCCTGGCCCGGAGTGGCCAACGTGGCGCTGGAGGCGACCACCTACCTCAAGGACAAGCTGCAGGCGGAGGAGTTCGCTGAGATACAGGCGCCTTCGTTCTTCGAGGTGACCGGGGTGTACGTTGAGAAGAACCTCATCCAGGCGCCGCGGCTGCCGGAGAACAAGTTCTACTACTGGAAGAGGAAAGGCAAAGGCAGAGACCTGGTCATATTCCTGGCGGAGGCGCAGCCCTCGGCCATGAGCCGGGAGTTCGCCGACATGTTGCTGGACGTGGTGCAGAAGCTGGGAGTTAAGGCGGTGTACACCTGCGCCGCGGCCCTCATATCGCACTTCCCCGAGCAGCCCAGGGTGTGGGCCGCCGCCACGGACCCGGAGATGCTGCAGGAGACCGAGAAGCAGGGCCTGGTGCTGAAGGGTGATTTCTTCATCGCCGGGATGAATGGCCTGCTGCTGTCCATGGCCCGGGAGAGGGACATGAAGGGCATCTGCCTGCTGGGCGAGACGCCGCGTTATCTGAGCGAGATGCGGAACCCCACGGCCTCCCAGGCGGTGCTCAGGGCGCTCACCAGGATCCTGGACGTCGAGATCGACATGACCGAGATGGACAACCTGGCGGCGCAGTCCCGGCAGCAGATTGAGGAGCTCATCAAGGAGAGCCGCCGCCAGTTCATCAGCGATTTCACGGTGCCCCTGTGGGAGCGCCCGCAGGATGAGGACCAGGAGTAGGAGAAGGCATTTGGACTACTTCTTGAATGATCAGCAAAAGACGCTGAAAGGCCTGGCCCGGCAGATCGCGGAGCAGCGCGTACTGCCGGTGCGGGCCGAGCTTGATGAGAAGGAGGAGTTCCCCTGGGCGCTCATCAGGGAGATGGCGGCCAGCGACCTCCTCCGTGTCTTCATACCAGAGGAGTACGATGGAATGGGCGGCGGGTGCCTTGACCTGTGCCTGGTGGTGGAGGAGATCTCCCGGGTGTGCGGCGGGGTGGCCATCAGCTATGCCGCCAACGCCCTGGGCGTGCTGCCGCTGATACTCTACGGGACCGATGCCCAGAAGAAGAAGTACCTGCCGGAGGTGGCCAGCGGCGCCAGGCTGGCGGCCTTCGCCGTGACCGAGGCTACTGCCGGGAGCGACGCCGGGGCCATCAGGACTTCGGCCCGGCGCGAGGGCGCGGACTATGTCGTCAGCGGGACCAAGCAGTTCATCACCAATGGCGGCGAGGCGGAGATCTACACGGTGGTGGTGATGACGGACGCGGCCAAGGGCAGCCGCGGCGCCAGCGCCCTGGTGGTGGAGAAGGGCACGCCGGGGTTCAGCTTCGGCAAGAAGGAGAAGAAGATGGGCATCCGCTCCTCGGCCACGCGGGAGCTGGTCTTCCGCGACTGCCGGGTGCCGGCGGAGAACCTGATCAGCCGCGAGGGCATGGGCTTCATCGTGGCCATGAGGACCCTGGACCGGTCGCGGCCAGGGGTCGGTGCCCAGGCCCTGGGCATCGCCCAGGGGGCGCTGGAGGCGGCTGCCGAGTATGCCCAGCAGCGGGTGCAGTTCGGGCACCCCATATCGGCCATCCAGGCGGTGCAGCACATGCTGGCGGACATGGCCACCCAGGTCGAGGCCGCCCGGGCGCTGCTGTACGCCGTGGCCAGAAGCATCGACGCCGGGGCCAAGAGCTTCACCGAAGAGGCGGCCATGGCCAAGCTCTTCGCCAGCGACATGGCCATGAAGGTGACCACCGATGCGGTCCAGGTGCTTGCCGGCGCGGGGTACATGCGCGACTACCCGGTGGAGAAGATGATGCGGGACGCCAAGATCACCCAGATCTACGAGGGCACCAACCAGGTCATCCGCAACGCCATCGCCCTCGAGGTGCTGAAGCGGAAGGCGAAGTACTGATGAACGTGGTGGTGTGCATCAAGCAGGTCCCGGCCAAGATCAAGATTGAGATCGACCAGAAGACCGGCGCCCTGGCCAGCGGCGGCGTGGACCGGGCCATCAACCCGCCCGACCTTTATGCCCTGGAGGAAGGGGTGCGGATCAAGGAGAAGACGAAGGGCAGGCTGACGGTCCTCAGCATGGGGCCGGCCGGGGCGGACGAGTCCCTGAAGGAGGCCATCGGTTACGGCGCCGACGAGGGCATATTGCTCTGCGATCCGGCCTTCGAGGGGTCGGACACCTGGGCCACCGCCCATATCCTGGCCAAAGCCATGGCCAAGATGGGCCAGTTCCAGCTGGTGATCTGCGGCAAGCAGTCCATTGACGGCGAGACCGGCCAGGTGGCGGCCCAGTTGGCCGAGGCCATGGGGGTGCCCTTTGTCTCCCTGGTGAACAAGATCGAGGAGCTGGGAGAGGCGTCGGTCAGGCTGATGCGCATGTCGGATGAGGGGCACCAGGCCATCGAAATGGACCTGCCGGGGGTCATCACGGTGGTCAAGGAGATCAACACGCCGCGGATCCCATCGCTGCGGGGGCTGATGGCGGCCAAGAAGGCCGTCATACCGGTATGGAGCGCCCAGGCGCTGGGCGTCGATCCGGCAACCGTGGGCGGGGGCGGCTCGCCGAGCCGCGTGGCGAAGGTATTCTTTCCGCAGAGGCCGGGGAAGACCGAGATGCTGCCGGGCGACCCCGAGAGCCAGGTGGGGCAGCTGGTGGACCGGCTGCGGCAGTCGAGAGCTATCTGAGGAGCGTCGGAGTATGTCGGCGGAGAGCAGTGGCGCGAACGAGATCTGGGTGGTCACCCAGCAGCGCGAAGGGCAGACCAGGGCGGCGTCATACGCCCTCATAGGCCAGGCGCGGAAGCTGGCGGATGCGGTCCAGGGCAAAGTGGTGGCGGTGTGCCTGGACGACGGGGTGAAAGACGCGGAGCAGCTGGCGGCCTTCGGCGCAGATCGGGTCTTGATGGGCGGAGGACCGGCCCCGGATGGCTGGAATGACGACGCTTATGTGAAAGAGCTGACGGACCTGGCCCGGCGCGGCCAGCCGGAGGCTATCCTGGCCACATCGGGGGCCCTCGGATCATCGGTCATCCCCAGGGTGGCCATGGCCCTGGGCACCAGCGTCGCCGCCAACTGCGTGGCCGTGGAATTCGATCCGCAGAGCGGGCACCTGGTGCACACCCGGCCCGCCTTCGGAGGCAGCCTGATGGCCAACGTGGTCTTTCCCGCCCGTCGGCCCCAGATGGCGACCGTGAGGCCACACGCCTACCGCAAGGGCCAGCCGGACGCCTCCCGCCAGGCCGAGATGATGAAGGTGGACTTCGACCGGGCCGCGGTCACCTCCAGAAGCCGGTTGCTGAGCGTGGTCCAGGACCTGGCGGGCAAGGTCCGGCTGGACGAGGCGGAGGTGATAGTCTGCGGAGGCCGCGGGCTGGGCAAGGCGGAGAACTTCCAGCTGGTGGCCGAGCTGGCGGAGGCGCTGGGGGCCGCGCTGGGGACCTCGCGCCCGCCGGTGGACGACGGGTGGGCCCCCTACTCGCAGCAGGTAGGCCAGACGGGGAGGACCGTCTCCCCCAGGCTCTACATTGCCTGCGGCGTGGCCGGGGCCCCGCAGCACCTGGCCGGCATGCAGACGTCGGAGATCATCGTGGCCATCAACGAGGACCCCCGGGCGCCCATATTCGAGGTAGCCACCTATGGCCTGGTGGGGGACCTGTTCAAGATCGTGCCGCTCCTGACCAGCAAGCTGCGCGAAGCCCGCGGCTAGCTACGCTCACCTGTCAGCCGGCATCCCCGCGGCCGGCCAGAGGCGCATACCAATCCAGAGCATCGCGGCGGCTATGAGGCCCATGGACCCGCCGTAGATGAACGAGGCCCACGGCGCCACGTGCTCCCAGAGCAGCCCGGCGATGATGCCGGCGGGCAGGGCCACCAGCCCCACCGCCGTGTGGAACGTGCCCAGCGCCGTCCCCCTGATGTCCTCCGGGGCCATGTCCGAGACGAAGGCCCTCTGGGCCCCCTCCACGAAGGCATAGATCAGCCCGTAGAGAATGAAGAAGATGACCAGGGTGGCCACCGACTGCTGCAGGGCGAAGCCCAAGAACGTCACGCCGAGCAGGAGATAGCCCGCCAGCAGGACCCGGCCGCGGCCGATCCTGTCGGAGAGTATGCCGATGGGGATGGAGAGCACAGCGTAGACCACGTTGAAGAGGCAGTAGAGGGCGATGGCGGCGGTGGCCGCCTTCTCGTTGGTGGCCCCCATCTCCTGGAAGAAGTCCCAGGCCCGGAGCACGAAGAACCATGAAGTGAAGTTGCCCAGGGCGAAGACGGCGGCCACCAGCACGAAGTAGCGCAGCCGGTTGGGCAGGGCCCCGACGGCCAGGCCCAGGCCACGCTTCTGGGGCGCGTGGCGGACGTCCTTGATCCACAGGAAGGGTATCAGCGAGGCGAAGGCAATGCCGGAGGCCGACAGGATGATGGTCTGGTAGCTCAGCCCGAAGGCCCAGAAGAGCAGTATGGCCAGGAAGGATCCCCCGATGGCCCCGGAGGTATCCATGGCACGGTGGATGCCATAGGCCTTTCCCCTTACGCCAACCGCCGTGGAGTCGGCGATGATGGCGTCCCGCGGGGCGTCGCGCATCCCCTTGCCGGTGCGCTCGATGGCGCGGAAGCCCACGATCTGCCCCCAGGTGCCAGCCAGCCCCAGTGCCAGCTTGGCCACAGCCGAGCCGGCATACCCGCCCAGAACGAAGGGCTTTCTCCGCCCGATGCGGTCCGACCAGTAGCCGGAGAAGACCTTGAGCAGGCTGGCGATGGTGTCGCCGAGGCCGCCGGTGAGGCCCACCGCGAAGGCGGACCCGCCGAGGGAGGTGATGTACATGGGCAGGACGGAGACCATCATCTCGCTGCTGAGGTCGGTGAGCAGGCTCACGGCGCCCAGCAGCAGGATATTGCCGGTTATGCCGGCGAGTACGCGCCTTCTCATACTGGTGCTGCGGGCTAGTATAGACGGGCGATCCGGCCCATGTCCAACGGACCGGTTCCCCGAAGGAACGCCAGCCATCGCTGGCAGGGGCTACCGCTACTAAAAGCTGGCAGCAGCTGGCCCATCCAGCAGCGCCGGCCGGGAGCGGCGTTGCGCCGTAGGCCCAATCGGGGTAGATTAGGGGGACTCGAACGCCCCGCGCCTTCGTGGTGCGCGGGCTTCCGGAGGTTGCCGCTTTGCACGTCGCCCGTCTCAGCCTGACCAATCTCCGCAACTACCGCCGCCTGGACGTGGAGCTGCCGGAGAGCCCCATCATAGTCCACGGTGAGAACGCGCAGGGGAAGACGAACCTGCTGGAGTCGCTGTACCTGCTGGCCACCACCAGGTCCCACCGTGCTTCCAGCGACAGTGAGCTCCTCTGCCACGATGCGCGGGGAGATGATCTGCCAGTGGCGCGGGTGGCCGGGGAGGCGCGGCGGGCCCGAGGCGACGTGAAGGTGGAGGTGCTGCTGAGGGCCGAGCCGGCGCGCGTGGAGGACGGCGGGACGGTGCCGGCGGCGGTCACCGTGCGCAAGCAGGTGCGGGTCAACGGCGTGCCCCGGCGCTCCGCGGAGGTGGTGGGGCAGATCAACGTGGTGCTTTTCACTGCCCAGGACATCGAGCTGGCGACGGGGAAGTCCGTGCTTTGCCGGCGCTACCTGGACGTGGTGAACTGCCAGCTGGACCGGGCCTACCTCCGGTCGCTCCAGCGCTACCAGAAGGTGCTGGTGCAGCGTAACCATCTCCTGAGGCTGCTCCAGGAGGGCCAGGCGCAGGCGGACCAGCTGGAGTTCTGGGACGGTGAGATGGTGAAGAGCGGGGCCTACCTGGTGCGGCAGCGCCGGCGCCTGGTGGATGCGCTGGACGGACATGCCCGAGATATCCACCGGGATATCAGCGGCGGGTCGGAGGCCCTCCGGGTGGCCTACGCGCCAAGCGCAGGCGCCGATGGGGACCTGGGGGACATCGAGCGCGGCTTCAGGCAGGTACTGGAGCAGAAGCGGAAGCGGGAGGTCCTTCAGGGCATGACCCTGGCGGGGCCGCATCGGGACAGCCTCACCTTCACGGTCAACGGCACCGATGTGACCCGGTTCGGCAGCCGGGGTCAGCAGCAGACGGTGGTGCTGTCCCTCAAGATGGCGGAGGCCAGGCATATCCAGGGCGAGGCTGGTGACAGCCCCGTGATGCTTCTGGACGACGTCTTCTCTGAGCTGGACCGGCCAAGAAGAAAGCACCTGCTGGGTCTGGTCGCCCTTCACCAGCAGGTGCTTATAACGGCCACCGATCTGGACTGCTTCGAGCCGGCGTTCCTGTCCGGGACCGCCAGGTTCCGCGTCAGCCGCGGCGTTCTCGAGCCAGCCTAGAGCTTCACGTCAGGCAGTTTGGCCAGCGCCTCCTTGATCTTCTGCTCGGGATAGGGGTAGTCCTTCAGCTTTCCGCCGATGTACTCCTCGTAAGCGCCCAGGTCGAAATGCCCGTGGCCCGACAGCCCCAGCAGGATGGTCTTCTTCTCTCCGGACTCCTTGCACTTCAAGGCCTCGTCGATGACCACCTTGATGGCGTGGGACGGCTCAGGCGCCGGGATGATGCCCTCGGTCTGGGCGAACTGCACCGCGGACTGGAACACCGCCAGCTGGGCCACCGCCCTGGTCTCGATGATGCCCAGCTTCTGGCACAGCGACACGATGGGGGCCATGCCGTGGTAGCGCAGTCCCCCGGCGTGCACCGGCGGGGGCACGAAGCTGTGACCCAGGGTGTACATCTTGGCGATGGGTGCCATGCCGGCCACGTCCCCATAGTCCCAGGCATAGGGGCCCCTGGTGACCGTGGGGCAAGCCTCGGGCTCGACGGCGATGAACTGGATCTTCTTCCCCTTGAGCTTGTCGGGGACGAAGGGGAGGAAGGCGCCGGCGAAGTTGCTGCCGCCGCCGATGCAGCCGACGATGATGTCGGGGTAGGTCCCGGCCATCTCCAGCTGCTTGCGGGCCTCCATGCCGATGACCGTCTGGTGCATCAAGACGTGGTTGAGCACGCTGCCCAGGGAGTAGAAGGTGTCATCGCGGCTGAAAGCATCCTCGCAGGCCTCGCCGATGGCGATGCCCAGGCTGCCGGGGGAGTCGGGGTCCTCCTTCAGTATGTTCCGGCCGATTTGCGTGTCCTGGCTGGGGCTGGGCACCACCTTGGCCCCGAAGACCTCCATCAGGATGCGGCGATAGGGCTTCTGGTTGTAGCTGACCTTGACCATGTAGACCTTGCACTCCAGGCCCATGAAGTTGCAGCCCATGGACAGGGCGCTGCCCCACTGCCCGGCGCCGGTCTCCGTGGCGATCCGCTTGGCCCCGGCCTTCTTGGCATAGTAGGCCTGGGGGACGGCGGTGTTCAGCTTGTGGCTGCCCGCCGGGCTGACACCCTCGTACTTGTAGAAGATCTTCGCCGGCGTGCCCAGGGCCTTCTCCAGCCTCAGGGCCCGGTGCAGCGGACTGGGCCTCCACAGGCGGTAGATCTGCTGCACCTCCTCCGGGATCTCGATGTAGCGCTCCTTGCTGAACTCCTGGTCGTTGGCGGCGGCCGGGAACAGCGGGGGCGGCAGTATGGTGGGCTCCTTGGTCCCGGGGTGAAGTATGGGCGGGAGCGGCTCCGGCAGGTCAGCCTGGACGTTGTACCAGGAAGTCGGTATGTCCTTCTCGCTCAGTATGAACTTGGTCTGCTCCATGGTCTCTCCTCCTCCTTGTCGCCTCAGCGCGACCTCAAAAAGACAAGCCCTTCGACCCACGAGGGGCGAAGGGCTTCGTTCGCGGTGCCACCCTCTTTGGCTCTAGTGTCGAGCCATCTCTTCTGTCGGGTACAGCCCCAGCTATACCCCGGGCTGTGTTAACGGTGCCCTTCCGTCAAATCCTACTGGGCTCGCGCTTTTCGGTTTGAGGCTCCCAGGT
Source organism: uncultured Dehalococcoidia bacterium (assembly GCA_964423835.1). Lineage (GTDB taxonomy): Bacteria > Chloroflexota > Dehalococcoidia > UBA2247 > RBG-13-53-26 > JAFGCL01. The sequence continues at coordinate 12,128 of CAYRGJ010000040.1, forward strand.
CCATTCAGCTTCCGCCCCGGCATCGGCTCACACCTGCCCCGACTCTCTGGGCCTGGCCTGAAGCCTACTACTCCTGTTCTTCGCCTTTGAGATATTCGGTTGTGTGAAGTATTTTAGTGTCGCCAGCGTGCCGTTGTCAAACTGGCGTCGCTTGATGAGGCCTCATCGGCCGCCGCTTGATGAGGCCTCATCGGCCGTCACTTGATGAGGACGTCCCCGTTCGACGTCTCGATGTAGAGATCGGCCTCCCCGGCGCCGACAGTGCCGGCCAGGCGGTCCGAGTCCGTGTCGGTGGCCAGGATGGCCAGGTCCGGGTGCTCCACCTCCCCGTTGCTGGTGGAGGCGTCGATGCTGACGCTGGGGCTGCCCAGGAGCTCGGCCTCGATCCGTCCGTTGCTGGTGACCAGGCGGCTGCTGCCGCCGGGCGTGAGCACACCGCTGAAGGTAATGGCGCCGTTGCTCGTCTTCACATTGAACTCACCGGTGGCCCCGGTCAGGGTGACCCGGCCGTTGGAGGTCTTCAGCGCGGCGCTGCCCTGCATTCCGTTGACCTCGATGGCGCCATTGCTGGTGTTGGCCTCGAAGTCCCCCTGGACCTCTTCCAGCCGTATAGCTCCATTCGATGTGTTGACGATGCCGCCCCGGGTGGTCCCCTGGACCCGGATATCGCCGTTGCTGGTATCGAGCCTGAGGGCGGTGCCGGCGGGCACGGTGACATAGATGTCGGCGGCGGTGTTGCCCGCGGGGAACCACCAGCTGTGCTTCTTCTCGGCGGTGACGATGATCTCATCGCCGCTCTGTATGGCCTCGTACTCCACCCGGCGGATGTCCCGCAACTCGGCCCTCACCTGCACCAGGTTGTCGGAGCCGGCGGCGACCTCGATGCGCCCGCCCAGGGTATCCACCTTCAGGGTGACGGAGCCGGCGACCGTGAAGTTGTCGGTCTCGGTGCTCACCGCGGACTGCGTCGTGCAGGCGGTGGAGGCCAGCGCCAGGAGCGCCGCCAGCAGGGTCAGGGAGATCACGATGAAGGTAGAGAGGGGGCTCAGCGGCGGCCCCACGCGCTGACACCAGGGCCTCTGGTCGCGGCTGCCTCGAGTGTTCATCTGTTTCCTCCTCATCAGGCCTTGTCGTTGACCAGCATCAGCTTGGCCAGGGCCCCGTGCCCGCGGCCCATCAGCCTGGCCAGGTGCAGGGTGGCGGTGAGCAGCAGCACGCCCAGCACGACGAAGAAGGGTATGGCCCAGGTGACCGCCTGGTACTCGGTGTCGCCCATGACGATGTACGCCGGCATGTCGAAGGCGAAGACTGTGATCGGCAGGGCAATGAAGTAGACGGACATGCCGACCAGGGTAGTGAACAGGCCGAAGTAGAAGATGCCCAGGCCCAACTGCAGAAGGCAGTAGACCAGGGCGGTCCAGGTGATCCTCTGGGTGAAGAGGTCCCGGATCCTCTGCCACAGGCCTGTCTTCTCGTTGGAGAACCGCGGCCGCCGGGGCATGCGGACCCCCAGCAGCGCCTCCACCAGCCGTCCTTCTATGAAGGCGATGCCGCGGACGGACAGGAGAAACAGCGCCGCCAGCGGCAGGCCGACTATGAGGACCAGCAGGCCGAGAGACAGAGATATGCCGGTCACGGCCCAGGTGAAGTAGGCGATGCCCGTGGCCAGCGAGAGCAGGAAGTACAGCAGCGCCGCCCAGGCCCGCAGGTCGGCGTACACCCCGAAGAAGCGGGAGAAGACCGAACGGGGCCCGGCCGGCGCCCGCCGGCCCAGGCCGGGCGACATCCGGGCCTCCATCTGTCTGTAGGCGGCGGCGATCTCCTGCGGAGAGCCGTACTTCTCGGCGATGGCGGGCACGGCGTCGGCTTCCGAAGTACCCGGGCTGCTGGTCAGTGCCTGCGCCAGGGCGCCCCGGAAGTGCTCTTCGGCATCGGCCAGCGCGTCCTGGATGACGGCGGGATCGCTCCCGTCAAGCTCCTGGCGCAGGAGCTTCAGGTACTCGTCAACTGTCCTGACCATGGCCGTCTCCTTTCATGACCGTGTCCACGAACGTCCTCATCTGGTCCCACATGGCCGTCCAGCGGGCCAGGGTGGTCCTGCCGGGCTCGGTGATCCGGTAATACCGCCGGGGTGGCCCCGACACGGAGGGCTCCACACGGCTTTCCAGGAGGCCGCTGCTCTCCAGGGAGCGGAGGACGGGGTAGAGCGCTCCCTGTTTCAGGACGGGGGCATCCCGGGCCTGGCCGTCAATGACCTTGGCAATCTGGTAGCCGTACATGGGCTCCGTGGCTTCTCCCAGGATGGACAGCAGCACCAGGGCCGCGACGCCGGAGACCAGCTCCTTCTGGAACTTCCTGTCAGCCGACTCAGTCTGGTCCGGGTCCTTCTTCTTTCCCCACATGCGCCATGCCCTCGATTCCGTGTGCCGCTCCCGTCTCGCTGGCAGCCGGCCCGGCCGCTATTCCGGGCTGGATACTACTATGTACTGCATACTACTGATAAATGGATACTACCATGGAAACACGGCTTTGTCAAGCCCCTGGGGAAGGGCCGAAAGGGGATTAGAAAGCGGCGGCAGCGTGGCGGCCCGTGGCTCCGGCTTCCTTGCCCTGACGTCCGCTTTTCAATATACTTTTCTCCATCACCATGAGGCAGCACTAGCATGGCGGCCGACACCGCCACCACGGGCGACGAAATCCGCAGGGCTTTCCTCGCCTTCTTCGAGGGCCACGGGCATACCGTGGTCTCCAGCTCCTCGCTGATCCCCCAGGGTGACCCCACCCTGCTGCTGACCACCGCGGGCATGGTGCAGATGAAGCCGTACTTCCTGGGCCTGGCTTCTCCGCCCAGCCCCCGGATGACGTCGTGCCAGAAGTGCTTCCGCACCACGGACGTGGACTCGGTGGGCGACAACCGGCACCTGACCTTCTTCGAGATGCTGGGCAACTTCAGCGTGGGTGACTACTTCAAGAAGGAGGCCATCGAGTGGGGCTGGGAGTTCGTGACCGGTTGGCTGAAGCTGCCCCACGAGCGGCTGTGGGTCACCATATTCACCAGCGACGATGATGCCATGGTGCACTGGCGACGCATGGGTGTGCCCACGGAGCGCATCGTCAGGCTGGGAGAAAAGCAGAACTTCTGGGGCCCGGCCGGTGATTCCGGCCCCTGCGGCCCTTGCAGCGAGATCCACTATGACTTCGGCCCGGACTGGGGCTGCGGCCAGAGCGGCTGCGGTCCGGACTGCGACTGCGGGCGCTTCTCCGAGATCTGGAACCTGGTCTTCATGCAGTTCAACCAGGACCGGGAGGGTGGCCGAACGCCATTGCCCAGGCCCAACATCGACACCGGGATGGGCCTGGAGCGGGTGGCGGCCATCATGCAGGGAAAGAGGACGGTCTACGACACGGACATCTTCACCCCCCTGGTGGCCACGGTGGCCGGCCTGACCGGGAAGAGCTACGGAGCGGACGAGGCCACGGACCGCGCCATCAGGGTCATGGCGGAGCATGCCCGGGGTATCACCTTCCTCATCGCCGACGGCGTGGTCCCGGGCAACGAGGGGCGGGGCTACGTCCTGCGGCGCCTGCTGCGCCGCACGGCCCTGTTCGGGCGGAAGCTGGGGCTGGAGGGGCCCTTCATCGGCGGCCTGGCGGATTTCGTCATCACCCGCATGGGGCATGTCTATCCGGAGCTGCGCCACAACCAGGAGATGGTGCGCAGCATCGTCAACCTGGAGGAGAAGCGGTTCGGCGAGGCCCTCAGCAGCGGCCTCAATGCCCTGGACAGGGTGATGGAGGCGGCCGGAGCGGACCGGCGGATACGCGGCCAGGATGCCTTCATGCTCTACGATACCTACGGGTTTCCCCGGGAGCTGACCATGGAGGTGGCCCGGGAGCGGGGGTTCACCGTTGACGTGGAGGGCTTCGACCGGGAGATGGAGCGCCAGCGAGAGCGGGCCCGCGCCGCGCACAAATTCGGCGGCGGCGACAAGACCGACCTGGCGGCCTACGAGGAGCTGGGGGTGACGGCCACCGGTTTCGTGGGCTACGAGACGTGCTGCCACGAGTCGGTGGTGATGGGCCTGGTGGCGGAGGGCCGGCCGGTGGACTCCGTGTCCGAGGGCGATGAGGTGGAGGTGGTCCTGAAGGACTCCCCCTTCTACGGCGAGATGGGGGGCCAGGTGGGCGATACCGGCCAGATCCGCGGCGCCCACGGGAAGGTCCTGGTGCGACAGACCGTCAGGCCTCTGCCCGACCTCATCGTTCACCAGGGCAAGGTGGTGGAGGGCCGCCTGGCGGTGAGCGACAGCGTGGTGGCGGAGGTGGACCTGGCGCGGCGCCTGGACATCGCCCGCAACCACACGGCCACGCACCTGCTGCAGGCCGCGCTGCGGGCGGTGCTGGGGCAGCACGTGCGGCAGTCCGGGTCCCTGGTGACCCCGGACCGGTTCCGCTTCGATTTCAATCACCTGGAGGCGGTGGGCCGGCCCCGCCTGCTGGAGATACAGCGCCTGGTGAACGAGAAGATACGGGAGAACCTGCCGGTGGCGGCCGCCGTGACCTCTTACAAAGAGGCGGTGGCCAAGGGGGCCACGGCCCTCTTCGGCGAGAAGTACGGCGACGAGGTGCGGGTCATCCAGGTCGGCGATCCCGCCTTCAGCACCGAGCTCTGCGGCGGGACCCATGTTCATTGGACCGGCCAGATCGGGCTGCTGGAGATCGTCTCCGAGGAGAGCGTCGGCAGCGGCCTGCGGCGCATCGAGGCCGTGACCGGCCGCGGCGCGGAGCGCCTGGTAGAGGAGCGGCTGTCGGCCCTGGACTCGCTGGCGGCGAAGCTGCAGGCTCCGCCTGAGGGGGTGGAGGCGAAGGTAATGGCCATGGCCGGCGACCTCGACCGGGAGCGCAAGCGGGCCCAGGCCATGGAGCGGGATTCGGCCCGCAGGGCGGCGGGCTCTCTGGCCGCCGAGGCCCGTGAGGTGAAGGGCATCAAGGTGATATCCGCCAGGGTGGCGGCGCCCGGCACGGATGCCCTGCGCGAGATGGGGGACCGGCTGAAGGAGGACCTGGGCAGCGGCGTCATCGTCCTGGGGACGGTCAGCGACGGCAAGCCCAGCCTTCTGGCCATGGTCACCCCGGACCTGGCCGCGAAGGGATTCAATGCCGGGCAGATAGTGAAGGAGGTGTGCCGGGTGGTGGGCGGCGGCGGTGGCGGGCGGGCGGAGCTGGGCCAGGGCAGCGGACGCGACGCCTCCGGCCTGGACGAGGCCCTGGCCTCGGTGGTGGCGCTGGTGGAGCGACACTACGACCCGGCGGCGGGCGCCTGGAAGAAGTGAGCCGCGGTGTGGTGGAAGGGCGGATGCTGGGCCTGGACGTGGGGGACAGGTGGATTGGGGTGGCCCTCAGCGATCCGCTGGCGATACTGGCCAGCCCCCTGACCCGGATCGAGAGGTCCGACGACGAGGCGGCGGTAAAGGCCATTACGGCACTGGTGCGCCAGCACGGGGTGAAGGGTGTGGTGGCGGGCTTGCCTTACTCCCTGGACGGCAGTGTGGGGCAGCAGGCGGTGCGCGTTCAGGAGTTCCTGCGCCGGCTGGCGGATTCCGTGGGGGTGCCGGTGGAGACCATGGACGAAAGGCTGTCGACGGTGACCGCCGTCCAGGGCATGATCGAGGCCGGCGTCAGCCGGGAAAAGCGGAAGGGCCGTGTTGATGCGGCGGCCGCGGCCGTGATCCTGCAGTGGTACCTGGATCGGCTGCGCCGGGAAGCGTCGGAGGCCCGGGAGTGATGTCAATGATCGTAGCTTTGATGGGTTATCCCCTGGGGCACTCGGTGTCGCCCGCGTTTCAGCAGGCGGCGTTTGATCAGCTGGGGATCAATGCCAGGTATGAGACATGGGAGGTGCCAGAGGCGGAGCTGGCTGCGGCGGTGAAACGGCTGCGGGGAGAATCGGTCCTGGGCGCCAACGTCACCATCCCCTACAAGGAGAAGGTGATTCCCCTGCTGGATGAGGTCAGCGAGACTGCCGAGCGCATCGGAGCGGTCAATACCGTGGTGAACCGGGGCGGGCTGCTGATGGGCTTCAATACCGATGCCGAGGGGTTCGTGGCCTCCCTCCTGGAAGACGCGGGCTATCGATTGCGGAACCGGAAGGTAGTGCTGCTGGGCGCCGGGGGTGCGGCCCGGGCGGCGCTGTTCGCCCTGCTCAATGAAGAGGTGACTTCCATCAGCGTCTGCAACCGGTCCACGGAGAGGGCCAGGGTGCTGGTCCGGTCATTCAGCCGATCCGCCGGGAGGATCCCCCTGGCGGTCGTGGCCTGGGAGGACCTGGCCGGGAGCGTGGCCCTGAAGGACTGCAACCTGGTGGTCAACTGCACCTCGATGGGCCTGAAATCGGGCGGGGCGGAGGGCGGCAGCCCGCTGGCGGCTGCGGACATCCCGAAGGACGCCATGGTCTTCGACCTGGTGTATAATCCGGAGGAGACGCCCCTTTTGAGGGAGGCCCGCCGGGCCGGGGCGGAGGCGCTGGGAGGACTGGGCATGCTGGTGCGCCAAGGGGCGGCCGCCTTCGAATTGTGGACGGGCCAGACAGCGCCAGTTGACATAATGATGGCAAAGGCCAGGGAAGCTCTGAGGTAGGCGAGAGGTGAGCCGTTCCAAGCTGGTGGCCGTGTACCGGGGCAACTACCTTCAGGCGCAGATCGTGAAGGGGCACCTGGACTGCGAGGGCATCCCGGCCCTGCTGCAGTACGAGGCCGCCGGGCTGGTGTACGGCGTGACGGTAAATGGACTGGGTGAGACCCGGGTGATGGTCCCCGAGGGCATGGCGGCGGACGCCGAGGCCATCATCGCGGGCAGCGGCGCGGCCGGGGCGGAAGAGGACGGCGAATGCGATGAGGCCTCAGCGCCCGCTGAGGGCTCACTGCCCAGTGAGGTTTCACTGTCCAGTGAGGATGCCGATCGCGGGCCGGGCCGCCAGCCGGGGGGGCCAGCCTAGCGTGTTTCGGTTCGTGACGGCCGGAGAGTCCCACGGGAGGGCCCTGGTGGCGGTGGTTGAGGGCGTGCCCGCCGGGCTGCCATTGGACGAGGATTCCATCGCCCGGGACTTGGGCCGCCGGCAGCGCGGGCACGGGCGCGGCGCCCGGCAGAGCATCGAGCGGGACCGGGCCGAGATCCTCTCCGGGGTGCGGCACGGGGCGACCACCGGCAGCCCCATCACGCTGCTCATCTGGAATCGGGACTGGGAGAGCTGGAAGACGGCCATGGCCGTGGCCCCGGCGGAGGGCGATGCGCGGCGGGTGACGCGGCCCCGGCCGGGCCACGCGGACCTGGCGGGGGTGACCAAGTACGGGCTGGATGACATTCGCCCCATCCTGGAGCGGGCCAGCGCCAGGGAGACCGCGGCCCGGGTGGCGGCGGGCGCCGTGGCCCGGCGCTTCCTGAAGGAGTTCGGAATCGATATCAGGAGCCGGACGCTGGCTATAGGCGGCCGGGAGGCGGGCGTGGCGGACCCGGTGGACTGGGAGCGGGTGGAGCAGTCGCCGGTACGCTGCGATGACGCCGCCGCGGAGAAGATGATGATAGCCGAGATAGACCAGGCGGCGGCCTCCGGGGACACCGTGGGCGGCGTGTGCCAGGTGGTGGCCTTCGGTGTGCCCGTGGGGTTGGGGAGCCACGTGCAGTGGGACCGGCGGCTGGATGGGCGGATGGCCCAGGCGGCCATGAGCATCCCCTCGGTCAAAGGAGTGGAGATCGGGGAAGCCTCGGCGGCGGCCGGCGGCCGCGGGTCGCAGGCCCATGACGGGATTGAGGCGGGAGAGGTGTTCCGCTACCCGTGGCGGCGGACCAGCAACCGGGCCGGAGGGGTGGAGGGTGGCATCAGCAACGGCGAGCCCATCGTGCTGAGGCTGGTGGTGAAGCCGGTCCCGACCCTGGGCCGGCCCCTGCCGTCCGTGGACCTGGCCACCGGAGAGGCGGTGGAGGCGCACTTCGAGCGGAGCGACGTCTGCGTGGTCCCCGCGGTGGGCGTGATCGGCGAAGCCGTGCTGGGCCTGGTCCTGGCGGAGGCCCTGCTGGAGAAGTTCGGCGGCGACAGCCTGGCCGAGACGCAGCGCAATTTCGAGGGGTACGTGCAGTCCATCGGGGGCCGGGGTTGAGCCGCCTCGGGTATCATTGCCATGCCCTGGACCACCTGGACGAGGTCATCCTGTCCAACGGCCTGCAGCGGGGCGAGTTCTACAACTTCTTTCCCGATAACCTGACCGATCTCAGCCGCCGCATCGAGCGGCACGGCCTGGCAGCCAGCATTCACGCGCCCCTGGTCAGGATGCCCTGGTACCCGTCGCCGCCCACGCTCTCGTTTCTGTGCGACGTGGATGATCCCAGGAGGCGCCTGAGCCTGGCCATGGTGGAGGAGACCATGAAGACGGCCCAGGCCTTCGGTGCGGAGTACGTGGTGGTGCACTTCCCGGTGACGCCGACCACCGGAACCAATGGGCTGAGCTACGGGCAGCTACGGGCCATCGCCTGGGACAGCGCCCGGCGCCTGGCGGAGTACGGCCGCCGCTACGAGGTGCCCATACACATGGAGGGGTTTGGCCCCAGCCCGTTCCTGACCGTGGCCTTCCTCAACGAGGTGATGGGCAGCTTCCCCTGCCTGCGCTATTGCTTCGACACCGGGCACATGCACATCGCATCGCAGAGGGACGGCTTCGACCTGTACCAGTTCGCCCGGGGCCTGGCCCCCAATATCGGGTCGGTGCACGTGTGGAACAACCGCGGCTGGGACGACTACGTCAGCTTCGGCCACATCCCGGTCCACCCGGCGCAGCGCCCCGAGGACGGGTGGGTGGACATGGCGCGCCTCCTGCGCACCATCGTCACCGGCAATCCCGGGTGCCGCGTCATCTTCGAGAGCGGCATGCGCTACCCGGAGCCGCTGGGGGGCCATGATTTCCGGGAGGGTGTGCAGTGGGTGAGAGACCTGACTGCCCCGTTATTCTGATCGGGTTTTCCGGGACGGGCAAGTCCGCGGTGGCCCGGGGGGTGGCGCGGAGGCTCGGCTGGGAGGCGGTCGACACCGACGATGAGGTGGCCAGGCTGGCCGGCCGGAGCATCCCGGAGATATTCAACCAGGACGGGGAGCCCCATTTCCGCCGGCTGGAGAGGGAAGCCCTGGCGGAGGCCTGCCGCAGGAAACGGGTGGTGATCGCCACGGGCGGCGGGGCCATCCTGGACCCGCAGAACCGGCTGCTGATCAGGCGGACGGGGGTGGTGGTCTGCCTGGAGGCCAACCCGGGCACCATCTACCGGCGCCTGCCGGCCAGGGATGAGAGCCCGGCCGAGACGCGCCCTCTACTGGCCATGGCCGACCCCCTGGAGCGTATCGTGGAGCTGAAGCAGTCGCGGCAGGCCCTGTATGCCATCGCCGACTGGACCGTCCAGACAGACCACCTGACGCTGGTTGAGGTGTGCCAGGAGGTGCTGCGGGGCCGGCGCTTCTGGCTGCGCTCTCACGTGGCGGGGGCGGCGGATGATCTGGACCATGCCTGCGACGTGGTGACCGCCACCGAGCAGTACCCGGTCTTCGCCGGCTGGGGTTTGCTGGACAGCCTGGGCCGGCGGGCCCGGGAGGCCGGGGTATCGGGCAACGCCTGGCTGGTGGCGGACTCGACGGTGCTCTCGCTCTATGGCGAGGCGGCCATGGCCAGCCTGCGCCAGGCGGGATTCGGGGTGGCCAGCTTCGCGGTCCCCCCCGGGGAGGAGAGCAAGACGGCGGGCACGGTGTCGCGCATCTACGACTGGCTGGTGGATGGGCGGGCGGAGAGGCAGGACGCGGTGGTGGCCCTGGGGGGTGGGATGATCACGGACATGGCCGGCTTCGTGGCCGCCACCTTTCTGCGGGGCCTGTCGCTGGTCCAGGTCCCTACCAGCCTGATCGGCATGACCGATGCGGCGCTGGGCGGCAAGACGGCGGTGAACCACCCCAGGGCCAAGAACCTGATCGGGTCATTCTACCAGCCGTGCCTGGTGCTGGCGGACGTGCGGGCCCTGACCACCCTGCCCCGCAGGGAGCTGGTGTCGGGGTGGGCGGAGGTGATCAAGCACGGGCTGGTGCTGGACCCGGCGCTGGCGGAGTTCCTGGAGGGCAATGCCGGGAAGCTGGCCGGCCTGGACCCCGAGGTTACCGCCCAGGCGGTGCGGCGCAGCGTGGCCACCAAGGCCCGTATCGTCAGCGAGGACGAGAGGGAGCAGGGCCGGCGCATACTGCTGAACTACGGGCACACCATCGGCCACGCGCTGGAGGCAGCCACGGGCTACGGCCGCTTCCGGCATGGGGAGGCGGTGGCGGTGGGCATGATGGGAGCAGCCATGCTGGCCCGGGCGCTGGGGATACTGCCGGACGAGGAGGTAGAGCGGCACAGGAGGCTGCTCCGGGCCTTCGGCCTGCCGCTGTCGGCCCCGGAGGTGAACCAGGGGGACGTGCTGGCGGCCATGGCGCTGGACAAGAAGGTCAGCGGCCGGGCGGTCCGCTGGGTGCTGCTGGGGGGGCTGGGCCGGCCGCAGGTGCGGGACGACATCCCTGCCAGGGCCGTGGGCGGGGTGCTGAAGAAGCTGCTGGGCGGGCAGCCGCATTAGGGAGAGGTGAAGCATGAAGGAAAACATCAGGGGCACCACGGTGCTGGCGGTGCGCCGGGGGGACTGTGTGGCCATCGCCGGCGATGGGCAGATCACCACCGGCGACGTGGTGCTCAAGCATGGCGCCAAGAAGGTGCGCACGCTGTACCATGAGCAGGTGATAGCCGGGTTCGCCGGGTCCGTGGCCGATGCCCTGACCCTTTTCGAGCGCTTCGAGATGGAGCTGGAGAAGTACAGCGGACAGCTGCGCCGGGCGGCCATCGAGCTGGCCAAGGAGTGGCGCACGGACCGGGTGCTGCGCCGCC
>CAYRGJ010000041.1:0-20651 GCA_964423835.1 uncultured Dehalococcoidia bacterium
CCACCTCGGGGAACATGTTGAAGGGGAACACCGCCTCCTTGACGCCGAAGTAGGGCAGCTCCCGCTTCACCAGCTCCGGGAACTCCCTGATCTTGCGGCCCATCACCAGGTAGGTGGCGATGCGGGCCATGGGGATGCCCACCACCTTCGAGACGTAGGGCACGGTGCGGGAGGCCCTGGGGTTGGCCTCCAGTATGTAGACGCGGTCATCGCAGATAGCGTACTGGATGTTGATCAGCCCGATGGCCTTGAGGTCCCTGACGATGCGGGCGGTGTAGTCCTCGATGGTCCGCAGGTGCTCCGGCCTGATGTTCCGCGACGGGATGACGCAGGCGGCGTCGCCGGAGTGGACGCCGGCGAACTCGATGTGCTCCATGATGGCCGCCACGAAGGTGTCCTCGCCATCGCAGAGGGCATCCACCTCGGTCTCGATGGCGTGCTCCAGGAAGCGGTCGATAAGCATGGGGTACTCCGGGCTGACCTGTATGGCCTCCTCGCCATGCCGCACCAGCTCGTCGCGGTCGAAGATCACCTTCATCCCGCGGCCCCCCAGGACGAACGACGGCCGCACCATGACCGGGAAGCCGATGCCCTCCGCGATGGCCACCGCCTCCTCCAGCGAGCGCGCCGTGCCGCTTTCCGGCTGGGGTATGTCGAGGGCGATCATCCGGTCCCGGAAGCGCTCCCGGTCCTCGGCCAGGCCGATGCTCTCGGGGGTGGTGCCCAGGATGGCCACCCCGTCCTCCTTGAGCTCCTCGGCGATGTTCAACGGCGTCTGGCCCCCGAACTGCACGATGACGCCGTCCGGCTTCTCCTTCTCGTAGATATTGAGCACGTCCTCCACCGTCAGCGGCTCGAAGTAGAGCTTGTCCGAGGTGTCGTAGTCGGTGGACACCGTTTCCGGGTTGCAGTTGACCATGATGGACTCATACCCCATGTCCCGCAGCGCGAACGCGGCATGGACGCAGGTGTAGTCGAACTCGATGCCCTGCCCGATGCGGTTGGGGCCGCCGCCCAGGATCATCACCTTCTTCCTCGAGGACACCGGGACCTCATCCCTGCCGCCGGCGTAAGTGGAGTAGTAGTAGGCCGCGCTCTCCACGCCGCTCACCGGCACCGCGCCATAGCTGACCCGGATGCCCGCCGCCAGCCGGCGGCGCCGCACCTCCCTTTCGCTCACGTCGAAGAGGCCGGACAGGTAGCGGTCGGAGAATCCCCACTCCTTGGCCTGCACCAGGGTGGAATCGGGCAGGTCGGCCCACCGGCGCCCGGCCATCTCCTCCTCGAACCGCACCAGCTCCTGCATTTCGTTGAGAAACCAGCGCCCGATGAAGGTCAGCCGATGGAGCTCCTCCACCGGCACCCCCTGGCGGAGCGCCTCGTAGATGAGGAATATGCGCTCGCTGGAAGGCAAAGCCAGCCTCTCCCTCAGCTTCTCCACCGAGAGCCTGTGGAAATCCCGGGCCCCTCCCAGGCCGTATCTTTTGATTTCCAGGGAGCGGATGGATTTCTGCAGGGCCTCCTTGAAGGTCCGGCCGATGCTCATCACCTCGCCCACGGCCTTCATCTGGGTGCTGATGACGTCCTTGGCCTGGGGGAACTTCTCGAAGGCCCAGCGGGCGAACTTGGCCACCACGTAGTCGCCCCACGGCTCATACTGGTCCAGCGTGCCCTTCCGCCAATAAGGGATCTCATCCAGGGTGATGCCCGCCGCCAGCTTGGTGGACACCCGGGCGATGGGGAACCCCGTGGCCTTGGAGGCCAGCGCGGAGGACCGGGAGGTGCGGGGGTTGATCTCGATCACCACCAGCCGGTCATCCTCGGGGTTGTGGGCGAACTGGATGTTGGTGCCCCCGATGACGCCGATGGCGTCCACGATGCGGTAGGCCACCTCCTGCATCCGCTCCTGCAGCGACCGCGGCACCGTGAGCATGGGCGCCACGCAGAAGCTGTCTCCCGTGTGCACCCCCATGGCGTCCACGTTCTCGATGAAGCAGACCGTGATCTTCCGGTCCTTCTGGTCCCGCACCACCTCCAGCTCCAGCTCCTCCCAGCCATACACTGACTCCTCCACCAGGACCTGGTTGATGAGGCTGGCCGCCAGGCCCCGGGCCGTGATAGCCCTCATCTCCTCCACGTTGTAGGCGATGCCCCCGCCGGTCCCGCCCAGGGTGTAAGCGGGGCGCAGCACCACCGGGTAGCCCATCTGCTCGGCGATCCGCTCCGCTTCCTCCACGGAGTAGCAGGGGGCCGACTGGGGGACCGGCACGCCCAGCTGGGCCATAGCCCGCTTGAAGGCGATGCGGTCCTCACCGCGCTCTATGGCATCGGCCCGGACGCCGATGACCTCCACCCGGTAGCGTTCCAGAACGCCGGCCTTGTGCAGGCCAGAGGCCAGGTTGAGGCCGGTCTGCCCGCCCAGGTTGGGCAGCAGCGCGTCCGGCCTTTCCCGCTCGATGATCCGGGCCACGCTGTCCACGGTCAGGGGCTCGATGTAGGTCCGGTCGGCCATGCCCGGGTCGGTCATGATGGTGGCCGGGTTCGAGTTCACCAGAACGATCTCGTACCCCTCCTCCCTGAGGGCCTTGCAGGCCTGGGTCCCGGAGTAATCGAACTCGCAGGCCTGCCCGATGATGATGGGCCCCGAGCCCAGGATGAGAACCTTCTTTATGTCATTGCGTCGCGGCACTGGCGCTCCTTTCTTGGTCCGGGCGGTCATGGTAGACCACCTCACCCCCCACCACCGTGGCTATAACCCTTCCCCGCAGCGGCCTTCCCGCCCAGGGAGTGTTCTTTCCCCTGGAGGCGAACCGGGACGGGTCGGCCACCCAGGGGCGGTCCGGATCGAAGACCACCACGTCCCCGGGCGCCCCCACCCACAGCCCTCCGATCCCGGCCGGCACCGGCCAGCCGCCAGAGACGCCCCCGCCCCCCGATCGGCTGAGCACCGCCGCCGGACCGGCCGTCAGCCTGGCGATCAGGGCCGGCAGGCCCAGACGGCCTTCCCGGACCAGGTCCAGGAGGACCGGGAGCGCCGTCTCCAGGCCGCTGATGCCGAAGGCGGCCCGGGTCAGGTCTCCCTCCTTGTCCCGCCGCGCATGGGGGGCATGGTCGGTGGCCACGGCGTCGATCACCCCCTCGGCCAGGCCCCGGACCACGGCCTCCACGTCCCGGGCGGTCCGCAGGGGAGGGTTCACCTTGGCGCTGGCGCCGCACCGGGCCACACTGTCCTCGGTCAGGGTCAGGTGATGCGGCGTGGCCTCGGCGGTGACCCGGACCCCGGCCTGCCTGGCCCGGCGGATGACATCCACGGACCCGGCGGCGCTCACGTGGCAGATGTGGACCCGGCCCCCGGTGAGGGCCGCCAGCTCCACGTCCCGCTGCACCAGGCTCTCCTCCGCGGCCGCCGGCATCCCCGGGAGCCCCAGCCGGGCCGACTCGGCCCCCTCGTTCATCACCCCCCCGGAGGTGAGCGAAACGTCCTCGCAGTGGTCCATCACCGGCAGGTCCAGGGCCCGGGCGCGCTCCAGGGCGCGCTGCATCAGGCCGGCATCGGCCACCGGGCTGCCGTCGTCGCTGAAGCCGACCACCCCGGCCGCCGCCAGGGCCGCCATGTCCGCCAGCCTGGCGCCGCCCCTATGCTGGCTCACGCAGCCCACCGGGAACACCCGCACCCTACCGCCGGCCCGGGCCCTCTCCCTGATGAAGTCCACCGTGGCCGGGGAATCGATGGCCGGGGAGGTGTTGGGCATGCAGCAGACAGTGGTGAAGCCGCCCCGGGCGGCCGCCTCCGTGCCGGAGGCGATGGTCTCCTTCTCCTCAAAGCCGGGCTCCCGCAGATGGCAGTGCAGGTCGATGAAGCCGGGCGCCACCACCAGCCCCGCGGCCGGCAGAATGGGGCAGCCGGCCGGGCCCGCCTGCCCCCCGCCCGGGCCGAGCCACTCGATCCGGCCCTCCACTATCAAGAGGTCTCCCACCATGTCCAGCATCGCCGCGGCGTCCACCAGGCGGCCGCCGGACACGAGGACCGATCCCGGTGGCGCTGACCTGGGGCGCCCCATATCAGAGGTCGGCATACTTCCCCGGCTGGAAGCCCCTCGATTGGGCCTCGCTCTCATAGTCGAAGATGATCAGGTTCTCCGGCCTGATCTTCTTGATCCAGTGGCTGTCGGAGCTGTGATAGCGCTTGCTCCGGGCCGTGCCTTCGTGCCACTCCGCGCTGGCCACGTACTTGGGGAAGGCCTCATGCTCGCAGTAGACGCAGCGCAGCGTCAGGGGCTTCAGGCTGACGATGTGAAACTCCGGCTTGACGTACTTGTCCTGGTTCACCGACACGCAGTTGCGGTTCTGGCACCTGACCCCGAAGCCGCGGTCGTAGACGGGATACTGCGGCCGGACGGCCCCAGCGCCGGCGCCGGCGCCGCGCTCGACCTCGGCCTTCCCGGCTCCCAGCAGCAGGCTGATGAGGGCCATCCTCACCGGCACGCCCCTGGCGGCCTGCTTGAAGTAGGTGGCCCGCGGGTCGGCATCCAGCTCGTAGGCCAGCTCATCCACCCGGGGCAGAGGATGCATCACCAGGGAGTCCCTGAACGTCTTCTCCTTGAGCAGCTTCTTGTCCACCACCGGGTACTCCGGGCGGTCATCGCCCTCGGCCCTGGCGCCGTCACGCCGCTCCTTCTGCATCCGGGTCACGTAGATGGCGTCCACGCCTTTTTCCAGCTCCACCTGGAGGCTGACGTCAGGCATCATGGCCAGCTGGTGAGGGGTGCTGGGAGTGACGTAGATGGCGTCCAGCGAGAAGACACCCCCCGGCTCCGCCTTGTCGGCCCCGCCGTACCGCCTCAGCTCGCCCCCGTACTCGTCGGTCAGCTTGCGCACCACGTGGTCCGGCACGCCCAGCCCGGGGGCCGGGCGAAAAAGGATGGTGGCCCCGAACCTGGCCAGGGCGTACGCCAGGGAGTGCACCGTCCGGCCGTACTTCAGGTCGCCCCACAGGGCCACCTTCAGTCCCCTGATGGTGTTCCTCTCCTTCTTGATGGTATACAGGTCCAGCAGCGTCTGCGTGGGATGCTGGTGGCCGCCGTCGCCGGCATTGATGACCGGGACCCCGGCGTACTCCGCCACCACCCTGGCCGAGCCCTCCCAGGGGTGCCGGATGACGATGATGTCAGCGTAGCTGCCGACTACCCGGGCCATGTCCGCTATGCTCTCTCCCTTGGCCAGGGATGTGGCGCCGATGTCCACCGCCGTGATCACCCGGCCCCCCAGCCGCAGCATGGCGGCCTCGAATGACATTCGGGTCCTGGTGCTGGGCTCGAAGAAGAGGCTGGCCATGATCTTGTTCTGGCAGACGCCGGACTGCTGCCCAACCGCCTCCGCCATGGTGTCCGCCAGCGAGAACACGGCCTCGATCTCATCGTTCGAGAGGTCATCCATGGTTACCAGGCTTCTACCGGCCAGAGTCATGACGCCTCCTTGCTGCCAAAGCGTTCCTGGCTGCCGCTTCCCCGGCGGCCTCGATAACCACCTCGTCCCGCCCATCCACCTCCGCCACCCGCACCACAATCTGCTCCGACCTCGAGGTGGGCACGTTCTTGCCCACGTAGTCCGGCCGTATAGGCAGCTCCCGGTGCCCCCGGTCCACCAGCACCGCCAGCTGCACATGCTGCGGCCGCCCGTAATCGATGAGGGCATCCATGGCCGCCCTGATGCTGCGGCCGGTGTAGATAACGTCGTCCACCAGGACCACCCGCTTGCCGGCTATGTCGTCCGGGATGTCGCTGGGCCGCACCGAGGGCGGCTCCTCCAGGTAGGAGAGATCATCCCGGTAGGGCCCGATATCCAGGGCGCCCACCGGCACCCCGGCGCCTTCAATGCGCCTGATGGTCTCGGCCAGGCGCGAGGCCAGGGGCAGCCCCCGGGTGTACAGGCCGATGAAGACCAGCCCGTCGCAGCCGTGGTTCCTCTCCACCACCTCGTGGGCGATGCGGGTCCAGGCGCGCCCCATGTCCGCGGCGGACATGATCACCTTCTCAGACATGCAAAAAACCTCTTGCCGGGCCGGCAAGAGGTTCCAGCGCATCTCCCAGCTCGCGAGTCCGGTCGCGAGCGCTTCTCCCTTGCCAGCCTCTCTGGACTGACTTAAAGGTCTACTTTCCCGGTGTCAAAGCTTCCGAATGATACCATGACCGGAGGCTCCTGGCAAGTGGTGGCGCCAGGCGCGGTTTGACACCGCATGCTGGCCCGGATATCATTCCTAACCGACGATCGGCGACATCTGGCAAGGGGGGACCATGAAGGCACTGGTTACTGGGGGCACCGGGTGCGTGGGCAGCGCCCTGGTGGAGCGTCTGGTCGAGAAAGGCTTCGAGGTGCGCGCCCTGGCCCGCAAGTCCTCCGTCCTGCGGCACCTCAAGACCACCGGGGCCGAGATAGTCTTCGGCGATGTCACTGATTACGAGAGCCTCCGGGCCGCGGTCGAGGGAATGGACGTTGTCTTCCACGCCGCCGCCAAGGTGACACCCGGCTGGGGCACCTGGGAGGAGTTTGAGAAGACGACCGTCCGTGGCACCGAGAACCTGCTGAAGGCGGCCGTCGCCGGCGGCTGCAGCCGCTTCCTCCACGTCAGCTCCTTCACGGTCTACGGCGATGCCTGCATGAAAGGCGATACGGCCGCTGACGAGACCACCGAGTGCGCCGTGTCCCTCACCCCCAAGACCTACTACGACTACGCCAAGCTCCTGGCGGAGCGGGCCTGCTGGGAATACCATCGGCAGGGCAAGATCAAAGTGTCCATGATCAGGATCGGCTCCGCCTACGGTCCCCGCGACCGGCTGATCTCCGACCGGCTATACCGCTACGCCGCCTCGCCCGTCATCCTCTGGCCGGGCCTGACCAACCCCCGGTACGCCATCGTTCACTCCCGCGACATCGCCGACCTCTGCATCCTGGCGGTCACCAGCGACCAGGCGATAGGGCAGGTCTACAATGTGGCCTGCCAGGAGCCCACCCGCCTGAGGGAGTTCGCCCAGGCCATGGTCAAGGCCAGGGGCGGGCGGAAGGTGTGGGGCAGGGTGCCCTTCTCCGTGGCCTACCTCTGGTGCTACCTCGTGGAGCTCATTGCCAGGATGGCCCGCAGCAAGCAGATGCCCTTCCTCAACCGCTACTTCATCCTGCAGCTCAACCAGGAGTGCCACCTGGATGCCTCAAAGGCCCGGAGGGAGCTGGGCTGGGCACCCCGGGTGTCCCTGGAGGAAGGCGCCCGGGAGTACGTCGCCTGGCGGCGGCTGGAAGAGGAAGCCCCGAAGTAAACCGGCCCCGGCGGCAAGGGCAGCAGCGACGCTTCCCCGGCAGCCTCGGGGCAGGTCTACAGGAACCCCTGCTTCAGGGCGCCGATGGCCTCATTCACCTTCAGCGCGGCGTCGGGGGTCTCTGCCCTGATGGCCTCCCGGGCCCCTTCCAGCAGCTCCTGGACCTGGGGCGGGGCACCACCGTAGATCGAATAGTAGGAGCGGCGGCGGCGCTCCAGGCAGAAGCTGAGCCGCTCCAGCGGGGGTTTGGACAGGTAGGCGGATATGGTGTCCAGCATGGCGGGCTTGTCGCCGGGCAGGCGCCCCTCCACCTCCCACAGCAGGTTGGACATCTGGTCGCTGGCCAGGTACGAGCGGCAATTCAGGTTCTCGATGAGCAGCGCGATCTCGCGCACCATCTCGTCCTCATCCAGGACCTCGAACCCGGCGCCCATTTGCTGGTGCAGCGGGGTATTGGCCCTCACCCCCAGGCTTCTCAGCCTGATGTACTCCGGCCCGATGGCATTCAAAACCCGCGCCGACTCCAGCGCATGCTTCTGGGACCATCGGCGCCCGCCCAGGCCGGGCATGACATACTCGGACAGCGATATGCCGGCCTCCACCACGGCCCGCCCGCCGCGGATGTGCTCTTCGGCCGTCACCCCCTTCTCCATGTACTGCAGCACCTCGTCGGCCCCGGACTCCAGGCCGATGTGCAGGCGGGACAGCCCCGCTTCGCGGAGCCGCACCAGGTCAGCCAGAGGCCGCCGCGCCGCCGTGCTGGCCCGGGCGTAGGATGTGACCCGCTCTATGCCCGGGAAGCAAGACTTCAGGTGCCGCAGCACCTCCAGCAGCTCGGGGACCCTCATGATGAGGGTATCGGCATCCTGCAGGAAGACGGTGCCCCCGCCGGTGGACAGCCAGCTGCCCACGTTCACCAGGCTGGCCAGGCACCGGTCGGCCTCTCCGGGGCTGGCCGCGCCGCCCTGGTACACGGAGGGTTGCTCGCTGACGACCGACTGGAGGACGGTCCGGTCAATACGCCCTCCCAGGCCCAGCCTCCAGGAAGTCGACTTCAGCTCCCCGGCCAGTGCCAGGACCACGTCGATGTCCTCCCTGATCTCAGCCACGGCGCGATACCCGAACTTCTGGCCCTTGTAGACCGGGCAGAACCGGCAGCGGTTCCAGGGGCAGTTCCGGGTGGCCCGGATCAACAGGGACTGGTCCCGGCCTTCGCTCGGCGGCCTGATGGGGCCCATCTCGTGCCAGCGCCGCTTCACACCGGCAGTCTCGCTCATGAGCTAATGATATCGTGCGGGGTCATCCGGGTGTCAAGGACTTCAGTCGTCACGGGACAGCGCGTTGAGTCCAAAGTAGAATGTGGAGGGCGGGCTGCGGCCTCAGGCGCCGCGTCCGCCGGCGGTGGCCATGAAGAGCGCACCCGGGCCGGAACCCAGAGCCTCCCTGTGGGAGAGAATAGGGCGGTGCTATCCGGCTGCCCTCGAGGCGGCGCCGCTCCTGCTGCTGGCGCTGACCATCTACCTGGTGGCTTCCAGCTACGCCGGCCTGCCCGCCGAAATCCCTACCCATTTCGACCTGCGCGGGCATGCCGATGACTGGGGCGGCAAGGGCCGCATCGCCATTCTGCCGTCACTGTCTCTCACTTTATACCTGCTCATGACGGCGGTCAGCGCCGCCATCATACTGGCGAAGGATCCCAAATCGCTCATCAACCTGCCGGCCAGGGACAAGGCGGCCATCAGCCAGGCCAGGGCGGAGGAGTTGCGCAGGTTCCTGGCCCGCAGCCTTCTGGTGATGAAGACCCTTCTTGCCGGGCTGATGGCCTATGGCGTGTGGATGACCATGGAGGTGGCCCGCGGTCAGGCAGACGGCCTGGGGCCATGGTCCCTGGTCCTGCTGGCGTCTCTCCTGGTCTGCACCGCCGTCATGGCCTGGAGGAGCCTCACCCTGGTCCTCTCGCGGCAGGGCTAGGCGCCCGCGGCGCCATCCCGGCAGGGCCACCTCTTCTGGGGGCGCCACCTCGGCAGGCTGCTGCCGGCCCCGGCAAAACAGGACTTTTCACCGCGGGACCGCCGGTATATAATCCCCGGAGGCAGGCCCGGCGCCGCCTCAACTGAATAGGGGGGGTAACCATGTCAGCGAAGAGGAAGCGAGTACTGCTCACCGGGGCATCGGGGTCCATGGGCGGGGGGGCCTTCAGAGAGCTCCTGCGCCGCAGGGACAAGTGCGATATCGTGCTCCTGCTGCGACCCTCGAAGCCCAACCGCGAAGCCTTCAGCCGGTACGACGGCCAGCAGGGCGTGACCATCATCTGGGGAGACCTCTGCAGCCCCGATGACGTGCTCAAGGCCGTAACCGGGGTGGACTATGTCCTGCACCCGGCGGCGCTCATCGCTCCCGAAGCGGACCAGAAGCCGGGGCAGTGCCGGAGGATAAACTTCGGCGGCACCTCCAACATCCTGGCGGCCATCAAGAAGCAGCCGGACAACGGCGACCACGTCCGGTTGGTGTACGTCAGCTCGGTGGCGGCCTACGGCGACCGGCTCCCTCCCATACAATGGATCAGGGTCGGCGACCCGCTCCGGCCCAGCGTGGGCGACTTCTATGCCACCACCAAGATAGCCTCCGAGAGGGCCATCATCGATTCCGGCATCAGGCACTGGGCCATCATGCGCCAGACCTTTATCGCCATCCCCAATGCCCTCTCCCTGATGGACCCCATAATGTTCCACCAGCCGGTCAATACCCACATCGAGCTGGTGACCGGTGACGACGCCGGCTACGGCCTGGTGCAGGCCACCGAGGCCCCGGATGAGTTCTTCGGCCGGGTCTACAACATGGGGGGAGGACCATCGTGCCGGTTCGTCTTCCTGGACTACATGAAGCACATGATGAAGATGTTCGGGCTGGGCGACGTCCAGAAGATCATGCCCCTGAACTGGTTCGGGCTGCGCAACTTCCACTGCGGCTGGTACGCCGACAGCGACGTCCTCAACGGCTATCTCGGCCACTGGCGCCACTCGCTGGAGGACCACTACCGGGAGGTGGAGGCGTCCACTCCCTGGTACCTGCGCCTGGCCAGGCCGGTTACCGCCATCACCCCCGGCTTCATCACCAGCCCTATCGTCCGGACCGTCATGAAGCGGATGGCCGACCCGCTGCACTGGATCGAAACCAAAGACGAGGAGAAGATCAAGGCCTTCTTCGGCAGCCGCCAGAGATGGGAGCAGATCCCCCAGTGGAAGGACTACCAGCTGCCGCCGGCGAGCGCCGAGCCGCCGATGCCCACCGGCCCCGAGGCCCCCGGCAAGCCCGACCTGGACTACGCCCGGGCCCTGGCCCAGGCGCGGGGCGGGCAGTGCCTGTCCGGCAGCCTGACCACCCTGGCGGAGGTACTCCGCTGGAAGTGCGGCCTGGGGCATGAGTTCGACGGCAGCCCGCGCCTCATCCAGGCCGGCCACTGGTGCCCCGCCTGCTCGGCGCCGCCCTGGAACTACGATGAGGTGGCCAGGGTGGACCCGCTGCTGGCCAGCTTCCACTACGTCAATCACACCCGGGACGAGCATCAGAAGGTGGATTACCTGTACTGCCCGAATGAGGCCGGGGCCTGAACGCAGCCTGGCTGTTCAGGGCCTGAATGAAGCCTGGGCCTTCCGGCTAGTACTGCAGCTGCCCGTCCGGGCCGCTGCCCGTGGCCATGACGCTGATGTTCCGGGGGAAGATGTGGCTCCGGTACACCTCTTCCAGCTGGTCCAGCAGCTTCTCGGGGTCCTCGTCATAGCACAGCACCGCGCCGGTGTCCTTGCCCACCATCTTGATGATGCTGGAGATGTGGTCGCTGATGCCGCCCGTGCCCTTCAGCACGCCGATCACCTTGGACTCGTCGTAGGCGATGGCGAACTCGCCCAGGCTGCCCGACCGCCCGCCGGCGAATATCACCACGTCGCAGCTCCGGATGTTCTCGATCTCCCGGCCCATGAGGCCGCTGCCGGTGTAGATGATGGCATCGTAGCCCCGCGTGGGCGAATGGTACACGCTGACGTGCTCATCGAAGTTGAGGGCGGGCGAGATGCCCACCACCATTCCGCCGGCCTCCCTGGCCCCCAGCACCGCCTCGTGAGGCAGCCCGGGGCAGGCCCCGGTGATCAGGACGTAGCCCCGCCTGGCGATGCCGCAGCCCAGCCGGCGCACCTTCAGGCGCACGGCGCTGCTCAGCTTTCCGCCCGCCGAGCCCATAACGCCTACCGTCATGTGCGGCAACAGGTCGGTCACCTTCGGCGGCGCGGGAGCCTCCGGCCCCGCCGCGCCATCCGGCCGGCGGCGCGGGGCCCGCTTCTTTCCCTTCATATCGCCGGCATTCTGCCACGGCCCGCGGGCATTGTCAACGGCCCGGGCCCGGCCACAAGAACGGGCCCGGAAAGTGTGGACGGACAGCGGCTGAAACGGTAAACTGTGGCTGTACTATGGAGACCAGACTGGCCTTTCTCGGGGCAGCGCAGAACGTCACTGGTTCCAGCTATCTCGTGGAACGGGCCGGCGATCGGCTCCTGGTGGACTGCGGGATGTACCAGGAGCGGGAGCTGCGGTCGAGAAACTGGCAGGACTTCCCGGTGGCGCCGGCCAGCCTGCGGTCGGTCCTGCTGACCCACGCCCACCTGGATCACTGCGGGCTGCTGCCCAGCCTGGTGCGCGACGGGTTCCGGGGCCGCATATACTGCACCCGGGCCACGGCGGATATCGTGCCCATCATGCTGCTCGACTCCGCCAAGATCCAGGAAGAAGATGCGCAGACCAAGAAGCGCCGCCACCAGAGGGAAGGCCGGGAGGGGCCGTTCCCGGAGGTGCCGCTGTACACCACTGAGGATGCGCAGGCCGTGCTGCCGCTGCTGTCGGCGGTGGACTACGGGCAGCCGGTCGACGTCGCCGATGGCGTGCAGGCCGTCTTTCGCGACGCCGGCCACGTCCTGGGATCGGCCATGATCGAGCTCACCGCCGGGAGCGACGGGGACCGCCGCACCATGGTCTTCTCGGGAGATATCGGAAAGTGGAACACGCCCATCCTGCCGGACCCCACCCTCTTTTCCCGGGCGGACTACGTGGTGACGGAATCCACCTACGGCGACCGGCTGCACAACCACCAGGGCGATGTGGAGGAGGTCCTGGCCGACGTCATCATCCGGACCCAGAGGGCCGGCGGCAACATCATCATCCCCAGCTTCGCCCTGGAGCGCGCCCAGGAGATCCTCTATCACCTCGACCGGCTGTTCGCCCGCAACCGCATACCGCCCCTTATGGTGTTTCTGGACAGCCCCATGGCCTCCAGCGTCACCGAGGTGTTCCGGCGCCACTCGGAGCTGTTCGACAAGGAGGCGTCCGACTTCTTCCGCCGCGACGGCTCCCCGTTTGATTTTCCCAACCTGAGACTGGTGAAGTCGGTCGAAGAGTCCAAGACCCTCAACTACATCAAGGGCACCGCCATCATCATCGCCGGCTCAGGCATGTGCACCGGCGGCCGCATCAAGCACCACCTGGCGGCCAACATCTCGCGGCGGGAGAGCACCATCCTCTTCGTGGGCTACCAGGCCGAGGACACCCTGGGCCAGCTGATCGTCAACGGGGCCCGGGAAGTGCGCATCCTGGGGCAGAAGCACCGGGTGAAGGCCCAGATCGTGCAGATGGGAGGTTTCTCCGCCCACGCCGACCGGGACGGGCTCCTGAGATGGCTGTCCGGCTTCCAGGAAGCCCCTTCGCGCCTCTTCGTTACCCACGGCGAATCGAAGGCGGCGCAATCATTCGCCGAGCTCGTCAGAACCACCAGGAACTGGGAAGTCACGGTCCCCCAGTATCTGGATGATGCCACGCTAACCTAATCTGGACGGAGGTAGCCGATGGCCAGAACCATGACCAGGACAGTCTGCGGCCTGCCTGACTACATGGGATGCGGGCTGTCCGTGGAGGTCGAGGACGGAGTCATCACCCGAATCCGCCCGGGCGATTTCCCCGATCCGGCCGACAGGGGCGCCTGCCCCAGGGGCCTGGCCAGCAGGCACATGGTCTATCATCCCGACCGGCTGAAGTACCCCCTCAAGCGCGCCGGCCAGAGGGGAGAAGGCAAGTGGCAGCGCGTGTCCTGGGACGAAGCGCTGACCGATATCGCCGAGAAGCTGCAGGAAATCGGGCAGCGGTACGGGCCGGGCTCGGTGGCCTGGCTGGCGTCCGCCATGCCGGGCCTGGCCGGGAGCTACTCGCGGCTGGCCAGCCTGACCAGGGGCACCATCGTCGATTGGTGGGGCTGCGGCGACGCCGCCGGCCCCTGCGCGGACGAGACCACCTTCGGCTACCTGCGGGGAGAGACGCACCTGGTGGCGGACGGCGACCCCAGCTTCATCATCGTGTGGGGCGGCGACCCCGCGGTCACCAACTACCACCACCTCCGGCGGATCGTGCGCGCCCGGAGGAAGGGCGCCAGGGTGGTGGTGATCGATCCCCGCTTCACGGCCACGGCGGCCAGGGCGGATGAGCACATACCCATCAGGCCGGGCACCGACGGGGCCCTGGCCCTGGGGATGATCAACGTGGTCCTACAGGAGGGCCTGAGGGACAAGAGGTTCATCACCGAGAGCACCGTGGGCCCTCTGCTGGTCAAGAGGGACGGAGGCTTCTTCCTGAAGGAGAGCGAGGTGATCCCCGGAGGGCGGCCGGACGTCCTCATGATCATGGATGAGTACAGCGGCCGGCGCCAGGCGGCCGGCACCCCGCAATCCAGGCCGGCGGTCAACGGCAGCTACGCCGTAGCCGGCATAGAGTGCGCGCCGGCCTTCCAGCTCCTGTCCGAGATGGTGCGGGACTACACGCCCGAAAAGGTGTCGCGGATCACAGACATCCCGGCCGATGTCATCCGGCGGCTGGCGATGGCCTACGGCTCCCGGAGGCCGGCCTCTATCTTCCGCGGGTGGGGAATGCAGCGCACCTTCCACGGCCAGCTATCCTGCCGGGCCATCAACACGCTGGCGGCGGTTACCGGCAACATCAACCCGGACCGGCCCCCGGGATTCGTCCTTAACTGGCAGCCGTTCCTGCTGCCGGGCGGGCCCACGGATGTCCTGCCGGTGATGCTGCTCTACGATGCCATCACCCGCAACCAGCCGCAGGCAGTCAAAGCGCTGTGGTGCTCCGGCCGGGACTTCGTCAACGAGATGCCCAACATGAACCGGGTCACTGAGGAGGTCCTGCGCCATTTGCAGCTGGTGGTGGTCTGCGACCTCTTCATGACCCCGTCCGCCAGGTATGCCGACTACGCCCTGCCGCTGGCCTCCTTCTACGAATGCACCGACCTGTGCAGCACCAGCTTCCACCACACCTACCTGCAGCTGCAGCAGAAGGTCATAGAGCCCCTGCACCAGTGCCGCTCCGATTTCCAGATAGCCGCCGAGCTGGGGCGCCGGATGGGCTGCGGCGCCTACTTCGACAAGACCGAGGAGCAGTACCTGGAGGAGCTGCTGGCGTCCCCCCACCCCAGCATGGACGGCATCTCCCTCTCACGCCTCCGGGAAGGTCCGGCCGTGGCCCGGCGCCTCAACCACCCATCCCACTTCCGGACCTCCACCGGGCTGATCGAGTTCTACAATGAGCGGCTGAAGATGTTCGGCCAGGAGCTGCCCATCTATATCGAGCCGCTGGAAAGCGCCCGCGGCGAGAAGGCCCGGAGCTACCCCCTGACCCTGCTCACCAGCCGCTCCGCCAACCGGATGCACTCCGGCCTCGGCCGGATACCCGGGCTGCCCGGGGCTGACGCCGAGCCCATGCTCGATATCAGCCCGGCAGACGCCAGGCCACGGGGCATCGCCGACGGCGATACGGTCCGGGTGTTCAACACCCGGGGCGAGGCCGTGTTGAAGGCCAGGCTCACTTACCGGGTGAAGCCGGGCGTGGTCAGCATCACCCGCGGTTGGTGGCCCGACCAGTACCTCAAGGGCCATCACAATGAGCTGACGCACGATGTGGTGAACCCGGTGCAGCGGTTCCTGATGAGCCCCAACGCGGCGCTCTGCGACGTGCTGGTCCAGGTGGAGAAGACCGCTCTGCCCGGGCCCTAGGTGAACCGTCCCCGGACGTGACCGTCAAGCCCGTCATGCATCTGCCTCAGCAGGCCATCCAGCCTCCCCGGCGTCAGCTCGCCCAGCGTCACAGTCTGGCGGTACACCGCCCGGGGCTGGCGGCTCCGGTCGTAGTACCCGCCCCGCACCACCAGGTGGCCGGACGCCGGAGCCAGGTTGATGCTGATGAAGCGGCCGCTGTGCAGGCCCTCATGGTCCTCCGTCAGCCGGCATCCCGGTCCCGGACCATCGCCTCCGCCGTTCCTCCAGCCGTGCATGTGCTGCTGCCAGTCCACGTCGCGGGCAAACCTGTGGCAGGCTTGCCGTACCACCCGGCCCACGGCCCCCGACCCCGCGCCTCCCTGGCCGTTGCCCTGAGAAGAAGACAGATCGTCCTCCGACAGACCCAAACGGAGTTGCCCATTCCTGGGTTTCATGGTAGTTGTGCCCCCTCTGCTCTTGATGGAGAGCGCCCGCGCGCTATCCCCTCTATATGGATAACGCGCCCGGGATGCAGGGCCCCGCTGCCGGCGCCCGGCATTCTCCAGGTCCACTGCGATGGACGGCCATGACGTGACCGCAAGACCGCAAGGGGGGCCGAAAGAGGCTTACGGGAGTCAGGCCGGTGTGCAAGGGAGGGCGCCCGCCTGACGCCGGCCGGCTTTGGCCGGCGGTGCGGCCGGAGGGCCGGGAAGCGTGCTCCAGGGCCGCCCGCCTCAGGAGGGCGTCTGCTCTATCATGTAACCGGCCTTGGGCACCGTCTGGATCAGGCCACGCCCGCCCGCGGTGGCGTTGAGCTTGCGCCGAAGGCGGCTGATCCAGGTCCTCAGGATCTGGATGTCGCCGCGGTACTCCTGGCCCCAAACCTTGCCCAGCAGCTCCTCGTAGAGCATGAGGCGCCCCGCGTTGCGGGCCAGCTCGCTGAGCAGGAGCCACTCGATCCGGGTGAGGTACTGCTCACTGCCGTCAACCACCACGCGCCGCCGGGCGAAATCGATATCCACGGCCCCGAAGGAGACGGACTCGCTGGTCTTGGAGCCATCCTCGGAGCTGATTCGCCTCCTCACCGCCTCGATGCGGGCCAGCAGCTCGTCGGGGTTGAAGGGCTTGGGGACGTAGTCGTCCGCCCCCAGCCTGAGCCCCTTTATCCTCTCGGCATCGGCCCCGAGGGCGCTGAGGACGATGACCGGGATGGAGGAGAAGCTGCGCAGCTCCCGCAGCACGTCAAAACCGTGCATCTTGGGCAGGAGCAAATCCAGGACCACCAGGTCCGGCTGCTGCGAGGCTATGCGCTCCAGGGCCTCCGGCCCGTTCTGGGCCGCGACCACATCGTAGCCCGAGGCCTTCAACTTGGACGTGAGGAAGTGCAGGATGCGCTCCTCATCATCGACGATTAGTATGCGGTAGCGTTTCAGTCGAGTATCGCCCATGCAGCGGCCTCCCCCAGTTGGGCCATAATAGCCCGCTTTCGGGCGACTTGTCAAAACAGGCTGCCACTCATATCATGGGGCGTGAGCTCCTCGACAATCCGCTAGATCCCGTGTCAGTCTCGGGGACGGGGCTCCGCTCTGTCGGGACCGGGAAGGGGGAAATCCATGCCGCAGCCGACTGATCCCAGGCCGCCCGGCCACCACTCCGAACGGCCCCCAAAGCCAGCTCCGCCGCCGTCTTACGGACGGGCCCCGGCCGCCTCTGCGGCAGCTGAGCGTGACCTGCTGGCCGCCATACTCGAGGCCGCTGCCGCCGATCGCCTGGAGGAGCAGCTGCCGCCGATGGCTGCTTCCCTGCGCCGGTACTCGGGCTGCCGGTGCGCCGGACTGGTCCTGGCCGACGGGGATGGTCTGGCCGCCGCCACCTGCGGCAGCGCCGGCGGGGCCGAGTTCCACCGCCTCCCGGCGGGCTCCTTACCGGCATCCGATGCCCTCTGGTGCGCCGCCTTCCTCCCCGGCGTCCCGGGGCGCCAGGCAGGTGATTTCCGCCACGGCGAAGCGCTGCTCCGCAACGGCCGCCCGGAGATTGCCGCCGGAGGAACGGCCGCGCCCTCCGGCATCTGCGCCGGCCGGGCGTTCTTCCAGTCGGTGGCCCTGGTGCCTGTACGGCGCCGGGAGCGCATCCTGGGCTTCATGTTCGTCGGCGACGAGCGCCCGGAGCGAATATCGGCCCGTGCGGCCGCCTTTATGACCCGGGCCGGGGCGTACCTGGGGAACATGCTCCGGCCGCCAGGCCCGGCCGGCATCACCGACCGGATCCGCACCGAGGGGGGGCTGGAGCGGTCGGAGGAGCGGTACCGGCTTCTGGTGGAGAACGCCAATGAGGCCATAGCCGTGGTCCAGGATGGGATGGTGAAGTACGTCAGCCCCCGGATCGAGCAGGTCTCGGGGTACCAGGTGGCCGAAGTGATCGACCGGCCGCTGTCCGGCTTCGTCCATCCCGAGGATTGGCGCCGGGTGGGCCAGCACATGGCCAGCCTGCTGGGCCGGCAGGCGCCTTCGCAGACCGACCAGTTCCGTTTGATTGACAAGGATGGCGGCATCAGGTGGGGCCAGGTGAATGCCGTGCTGGTCGACTGGGAGGGAAGCCCCGCCATTCTGGCCCTCATGGCTGACATCACGGACCGGAAACGGATGGAGCAGCACCTGGAGGAGAGCGAGCGGCGCTACCGGCTGCTGGCCGAGAACGCTTCTGATGTGATCTTCACTACGGACCTGAACATGACGCCGACCTACGTCAGCCCGTCTTGCTTCCGGCTGACCGGATACACCGCGGAGGAGGCCTGCGCCATGGACCTGAAGGCCTGGCTGGCGCCAGGCTCGAGAGATCCCGTCTTCAAGAAATACGCCGGGCTTCTGTCCCGGGCCAGGGCGGGGGCAGTCCTGACCCCGTCCCAGCGGACGGCCACGGTGGAGATGAACCGAAAGGGTGGCGGCACCATATGGTCGGAGGCCCGGATCGAGTTCCTGCACGACGCCGCCGGGGCGGTCACCGGCCTGATCGGCGTGGCCCGCGACGTAACGGAGCGCCGCGCCGCCGAGATGGAGCGGGAGCGCCGGATGCAGCTCGAGGCGCTCATCACCGAGACCTCGACGGCCTTCATCAGCCTGCCCACGGAGAGCATTGATGCCGCCATCCACAACGCGCTGGCAGCCATCGCCTGGTTCACCGCGGCCGACCGCAGCTGCATCTACACCTTCAGCGCAGATGGGACCACCCTGTCGCTGCAGCACGAATGGCACTCGGGGCGCACTGAGCCCCTTACAGGACGGCTGGACCAGATGACGGCAGACTGCTTCCCTCGGCTGATGGCCCGGATCGGGCAGGCCCGGAGCGTGCAGATAACAGGGGCAGCAGACGCGGACGCGGCCGGCGAGGAGACGGCCCTGCTGGAAGGCCAGGACGCGCGGTCGTTGGTGTTGATTCCCATGATGGAAGCGGGCCGGCCCATTGGCCTACTGAGCCTGGCCGCCGTCGACACCGGGAAGGTTTGGGAGAGCGAGACCATGACCGCCCTGCGGGTGGTGGCCGAGATGTTCTCCAACGCCCTGGAGAGGAAGCGCATGGACCAGGCATTGCGGGAGAGTGAAAGGCGCTACCGCCTGCTGGCCGAGAACATCACCGACGTCATCTGGACCACCGACATGGGGCCGCGGATCACCTACATGAGCCCCTCCGCCCAACAGCTGGTCGGCTACTCCGCGGAGGAGCTGGCCCGCCTGACGGTATCGGACCTGCTGACGCCGGACTCCCTGAGGCGGGGCATGGCGGTCCTGGCTGAGCGGCAGGTGGCGGAAGGGCAGGCATCAGGTGACCGGGCGCAGGGCGGGCCGGCCCACTGGCTCCTGGAGGTGGAGATGCGGCGCAAGGACGGCAGCACCTTCTGGGCCGAGGAGCAGGTTTCCTTCATGCGTGACGAGCAGGGAACGCCCACGGGGCTCCTCGGCGTGACCAGGGACATCACCCAGCGCAAGGCCATGCAGGAGGCCCTGCGGCTGTCCGAGCAGAAGTACCGCCTGCTGGTGGAGTCGTCGCCCGACGGCGTGCTCTGCACTGACCGGTACGGGGCCATCATAGACTGCAACCTGGGCCTCAGCCGGATGCTGGGGTACGACAGGGACGAGCTGCGGAGCATGCGGGTGGCGCAGCTGATGACTCCCCGGGACCTGACCGCCGGCCGGGACTATCTTTCCCGCCTGGTGAGCGGCAAGGTCATGGAGCTGGAAACGGAGATCGTGCGGCGGGACGGCCGGCCGCTGCCCGTGTGGGCCAAGGTGGTGATGCTGGCCGATGCTCCGGCCGCCGATTTCCAGACCATCGCCTACTTCCGCGACTTTGCCGACCGGCGAAAGATAGATGAGATGAAGGACGAGTTCGTGGGCCTGGTCTCGCACGAGCTGCGCAGCCCCCTGACCGTCATCATCGGGGCGCTCAACACCGCCATCTCCGAGGGCCCCCGCCTGTCACCTGGGGAGATCAACCAGCTCCTGCAGGACGCCGCTCTTGAGGCCGAGCAGCTGTCGCACCTGGTGGGCAACCTGCTGGAGCTGTCCCGGGCCCAGGCCGACCGCCTGCTCCTGCATGTGGAGCCGGTCAACCTGAGCCAGACGGTGAACAAGGTGGTGAAGAGCGTCGAGCGCCAATCGCCCGGCCGCCGCTTCGTAGTGGACCTGCCGGCCCGGCTGCCGCCGGTGCCGGCCGACCAGCTCCGGCTGGAGCGGGTGCTCCACAACCTCCTCGAGAACAGCGTGAAGTACTCGCCCCCGGATACCCCGATAACGGTGTCCGCCACCAACAAGGCCGGGCGCCTGGTGGTTTCGGTCACCGACCAGGGCCCCGGCATATCCGCGGAGGACCAGGCCAAGCTGTTCAAGCCCTTCCAGCAGCTGGGCAACCCACTGCTGGACCACACCAAGGGGGCCGGGCTGGGGCTCCTGGTCTGCCGCCGGCTGGTCGAGGCCCACGGCGGCCGGATCTGGGTCGAGTCCGAGCCCGGGCACGGCGCTACTTTCAGCTTCACCATCGAAGCGGCTGAGAGCCCTCCTGCCGCCGGCCAGGACCGGCCCGGCCGGCGGCGCTGATCCCGGAAAGAGAACCGGGCCCACCGCTGGGGTGGGCCCGGTCTGCCGATTGCCAGGCTCTGATCTAATCTGATCTATTCTTCATCCGGCCATGCCGGAGCGCTGCCTACTGCAGTGACTGCTCCGTCCTGGCGATGATGTCGTCCTGCAGGGTCTTGGTCAGGTCCACGAAG
>CAYRGJ010000042.1:0-19359 GCA_964423835.1 uncultured Dehalococcoidia bacterium
CTTCTCCGTGGACAACTGCTGCAGGAAGGCCTCGATTTGTTGTCTCATTAATGGTCTCCTGATGAAGGAAGTAGGCCTGAGAACACAACTATTCTAGACATAAGGAATGGCGTAGTCAATGGCGGGAGTGTAAAATCACTCTCGTGGACGCTGAGCCCGGCCCTCTCCAGCAGCAGCTCGAGGCCCTGCCCTCACGGCCCGGGGTGTACCTGTTCAAGGATGCGCAGGACACTATCCTTTACGTTGGCAAGGCGTCCAGCCTGCGGCATCGAGTCGGCTCGTACTTTGGCGCCCTGATGAACCTGGCCCCGAAGACCGCCAGGTTGATGGAGCGGGTGCGGGACCTGGACTACTACGTGACGGCGTCGGAGCAGGAGGCCATTCTCCTGGAATGCATCCTCATCAAGAGGCATCGGCCGCACTACAATGTCAGGCTCAAAGATGACAAGTCCTACCCCTACCTCAAGCTGACCATCAATGAGGACTGGCCCCGCGCCCACCTCACCCGGCGGGTGGTCAGGGATGGCGCCCGGTACTTCGGGCCGTTCGCCAGCGCCGGATCGGTCCACACCACTATCGCCCTTCTGGAGAGGGTCTTTCACCTGCGCTCGTGCCGCAAGGCCATCAGCGGCGAAGAGGGCCGGCCATGCCTGGACTATCATATCAGCCGTTGCTCCGGGCCCTGCATCGGCGCCGTGAGCCGCGAGGAGTACCGCGAAGCGGTGGACCAGGCGATCATGTTCCTGGAGGGCCGGCAGGATGCCGTGCTGAAGGGGCTGCGGGCCAGGATGGTGCAGGCCTCCGAGAAGACAGAGTATGAAAGGGCGGCCATCATACGGGACCAGATCCGGGCGGTGGAGGCCATCATGGAGAAGCAGAAGATCGCCGCCCCGGAAGGGGACCTGGACGCGGTGGCCTTCGTTCAGGAGGGGGACCAGGCGGTGGCCCTGGTGTTCCAGGTGAGGCAGGGCCGGCTGGTGGGTCGGGAGTCCTTCGTCCTGGCTGGGACCCGGGACGAGGAAGCCTCGCGGGTGATGACCGGCTTCGTGCAGCAGTACTACAGCTCCGCTGAGTATGTGCCGAAGCGGATCCTGCTGCAGTGCCCGCTGGAAGAAACGCCGGTAGTACAGCAGTGGCTGGAGGGCAGAAGAGGAGGCAAGGTTGAGCTGCGGGTGCCCGTCAGAGGGGCAGGGAAGGGCCTGGTGGACATGGTGGCGGAGAATGCGCAGGAGGCCCTGGAGCAGGGACGAATAAGGTCGGTGGCGGACCCGGGCATGGCCTCAGCCGCGCTGGAGGAGCTGCGCCGGGCGCTGTCCCTCCCGGCCCTGCCCCGGCGCCTGGAGTGCTACGACATCTCCAATGTACAGGGGACATCCGCGGTGGGCAGCATGGTGGTCCTGGAGGATGGCGTCCCGCGCAAGTCCCGCTATCGGCGTTTCAAGATCACGACGGTGGAGGGCGCCGATGACTGCGCCATGATGGGCGAGGTGCTGCGCCGCCGGTTCAAGAAGGCCTCTGCGGCTGATCAGGCCGGCGACGGGTGGTCGGCGCTGCCGGACCTGGTGCTGATCGACGGAGGCCGGGGCCAGCTCAACGCCGGCTTGAGGGCCATGGAGGAGTCTGGCGCGGGGCAGGTGCCTGTTGCCAGCATAGCCAAGGAAGAGGAGCTGGTCTTCCGCCCGGGGCCGGGCCAGCCCATCCGCCTTCCCCGCGAGTCCCCGGCGCTGCTCCTGCTGCAGCGGGCCAGGGACGAGGCGCACCGGTTCGCGCTGGGCTACTACCGGAAGGTGCACCAGAAGCGATCTTTCGTCTCGTCGCTGGACCGCATACCCGGCATCGGCCCGGGGCGCAGGAGGGCTCTGATCAGGAGGTTCGGCTCGGTGGACGGCATCAGGCGGGCGACCCTGGAGGAGCTGAGATCGGTCCCGGGGATATCCGCAGCCATCGCCCGCAGGGTGAAAGACAGCCTGTAGCGGCCGCGCCCATGGCCCCCGGGCCGGCGAGGCCCGCAGTTGCATTGTGGCCGGCGTTTGTGCTAAATTAGCCCTAAACACGGCTCGTGAGTAGAGTGGGTGTTCACCCCACTCTTTTTGGTTGTTGGGTGATTTGAGCATGACTTGCCGTAGACGAAGAACTGAAGGGCTGGTGAGGACATGAAGACCGAGTTTGTGATTGCTCTTACCCAGCTGGCGGCCGAGAGGAACCTGCCCAAGGAAGTCATCCTCAGGACCATGGAGTCAGCCCTCGTCCCCATCTTCAAGAAGACCAGTTTTGCTCCCGACCAGGAGATATGGGTGAAGATCTCCTCGCAGACCGGGGAGGTGAAGGTTTTTGCCCGGAAGACCGTGGTGAAGCGGCGCCGGGACCCCCGCCTGGAGATGCTCCTGTCGGAAGCCCGGAAGCATAAGCCCGAGGCCCAGGTGGGCGATGTCCTCGAGGTGGAAGCCACCCCCGAGGATGCCGGCCGCATCGCGGCCCAGACGGCCAAGCAGGTTATCCTGCAGCGGCTGCGGGAGGCGGAGCGCGACGCCATCTTTGGCGAGTACGCCGACAAAGAAGGAGACATCGTCAGCGGCGTGGTCCATGCGGTAGAGGCGAAGCACGTCTCCATTGACCTGGGGAAGGCCGAAGGCATACTGCCGCTGGTCGAGCAGATGGCGGCTGACCACTACCGCATAGGGCAAAGGCTGAAGCTATACCTGCTCAAGGTCATGCGCACCGCCAGGGGGACGCAGCTGATCCTGTCCCGGACCCACCAGAACCTGTTGCGCCGTCTGTTCGAGCTGGAGGTCCCCGAGATATTCGCCCGCACCGTGGAGATCAAGGCCGTGGCCCGCGAGCCCGGGGTGCGGAGCAAGGTGGCCGTGTTCGCCAGCCAGGAGGGAGTGGACGCGGTCGGCTCCTGCCTGGGGCTGCGCAGTATCCGGATCCAGAACATAACCAAGGAGCTGGGCGGGGAGAAGATCGACGTCATTCAGTGGCACCCGGACCCCGCCGTCTTCATCGGCAATGCGCTGAGCCCGGCGGCCACGACCAGCGTCGAGACCAGCACAGAGGAGAAGAGCGCCAGCGTGGTGGTGCCGGACAAGCAGCTCTCCCTGGCCATTGGCAAGGGCGGGCAGAATGCCCGGCTGGCCGCCAGGCTCACCGGCTGGCGGATCGACATAAAGAGCACCTCAATGATCGAGGGCGCGGCTCCGCCCAAGGCGGAGGAGGCGCCCCGGGCCGAAGAAGGGGTGCCAGAGGAGGCCGTGGCGGTGGCCGAGCCGGAGGCCGTGGCGCCCCCCGTTGAGGGCGAGGTTGCGGCCGAGCCGGAAGCCGCCGAGCCGGCAACCCCGGTCGAGACGGCGCCTCCGCCGGCCGTCCAGGAGGTCAAGCCGGCGCCGGCTCCTGTGGAAGCCAGGCCGGCCCCCAGGGCCAGGCCGGAGCCGGCCCCTGAGCCGCAGGAAGAGGCGCCCCGGACCCTCACCTTCGAGGAGATACTGTCACAGCTGGAGGCCATCCCGGAGCGCCGCGGCCGCCCCCGCTATACACTCGAGGATAAGATGGGCATAGTCGTGGACACCAAGCCCAAGAAGGGCAAGAAGGCCGGCGGGCCCGACGAGGAGCCGGGAGCCAAGACGAAAGCCAAGAAGGGCACCAAGCGCCGTGTCACCATCGAGGATGAGGACCTTCTGGGCGATGACGACCTGGGTGGGGACGATATCCCGGAGAACGAGGGGCTTGAAGAAGACGAGTAGCGCCGCACCCGCCAGCCGCCGGCACGTCCCGGAGCGAACCTGCGTGGTCTGCCGGGAGGTGAGGCCGAAGAGGGATCTGGTGAGGCTGGTGTGCAGTGCTGAGGGCGTGGTCGAGGTCGATGTCCAGGGGCGCAAGCCGGGGAGGGGCGCCTATCTCTGCCATTCGCCTGAGTGCTGGCAGAGGGGAGTGAACAAGGGCCGGCTGGAGCACGCCCTGCGAAGCAGACTCAGCGCGGAGAGCCGGGCCAGGCTGATGAAGTATTGGGGCGAGATCCGCGAGTCCGAAGCCGCGTCAAGCGGGATGGGAGATGTCAGGTAATGGCCAAGAGCGCTGCAAGCCAGGGTTCGCCCAAGGGTGAACGGAAAGTCGAGCTGCCACCGGCGATGACAGTGAAGCAGCTGGCGGAGACGCTGAGCATCAGTGGTGTCGAGGTGATCAAGCAGCTGATGCAGAATGGCGTCATGGCCGGCATCAACCAGTCGATCGACTATGACACCGCGGCCATTATCGCTGCCGACCTGGGCTACGAGGTGACTGAGAAGGTCGAGGCCGAGGCCGAGGCGGTGGCCTGCCAGGATGACCCGGCCACCCTCCAGCCCCGGCCGCCGGTGGTGACAGTGATGGGCCACATCGACCACGGCAAGACCAAGCTGCTGGACGCCATCCGCCAGGCCAATGTGGTGGCCTCCGAGGCCGGCGGCATCACCCAGCACATCGGCGCTTACCAGGTGGAGACGCATGGCCGGAAGATCACCTTCCTGGATACCCCGGGCCACGAGGCATTCACGGCCATGCGGGCCAGGGGGGCCAAGGCCACCGATGTGGCCGTGCTGGTGGTGGCGGCGGATGACGGGGTCATGCCGCAAACCCTGGAGGCCATCGACCACGCCAAGGCGGCCAGCGTGCCCATCGTGGTGGCCCTGAACAAGATCGACAAGCCGGGGGTGAACCTGGACCGGGTCAAGCAGCAGCTGGCCGAGGCCGGCCTGGTGGTGGAGGAATGGGGGGGCAATACCGTCTGCGTCCCGGTGTCGGCCAAAATGAAGAAGGGCATCACCGACCTGCTGGAGAGCATCCTGGTGGTGGCCGAGATGCTGGAGTTGAAGGCCAACCCGGACTGTGCCGCCAGCGGCGTGGTCATCGAGGCCGGGCTGGACAAGACCAAAGGCCCCATGGCCACCGTCCTGGTGGAGAGGGGCACCCTCAATCCCGGCGATGCCCTGGTGGTGGGCGAGACCTGGGGCAAGGTCAAGGCCATGTTCAATGACGCCGGCAAGCGGGTGAAGAAGGCCGGGCCGGCGACCCCGGTCAAGCTGCTGGGGCTGTCCGACGCCCCTCAGGCCGGCGACACCATGGCGGTGGCTGCCAGCGACCGGGATGCCCGGACCACCGCCCAGAAGCGGCGCACGGAAAGCCAGCAGAAGATCATCCGGCCGGTGAGGCCGGTGAAGCTCGATGACGTTTATGCGCAGATCAAGGCCGGCCAGGCCCGGGAGCTCAACCTGATCCTCAAGACCGATGTCCAGGGCAGCGTTGAGCCCATAAAGGACTCCCTGGAGCGTCTGCCGGCGGAGGAGATCAAGCTCAGGATCATTCACTCCGGCAGCGGCAACATCACCGAGAGCGATGTTCTGCTGGCGCTGGCCTCGAAAGGCGTCATCATCGGCTTCCACACCACTCCCACCGTCGGCGCTCAGCGCATGGCCGAGGCCGAGGGCGTGGATATCCGGTTCTACGACATCATCTACAACCTGCTGGAGGACATCGAGAGGGCCATGAAGGGCCTGAAGGAGCCCAAGTACGCCGAGGTAGTCGAGGGCCGGGCCGAGGTCAGGGCGGTGTTTGCCGCCGGCAAGAAGGAAAAGGCCGCCGGCCTGCTGGTCAGCGAAGGCAAGGTGCGGCGGGACGCCATGGTGAAAGTCATCCGCAAGGGGCAGGTGGTCCAGCAGGGGAAGATCGCCAGCCTGAGGCGGTTCAAGGACGATGTCAAGGAAGTGGCCACCGGCACCGAGTGCGGCCTGGTGATGGATGGATTCGCCGCCTTCGAGCCGGGCGATATCATTGAAGCCTACCGGAGAGAGAAGGTGGGATGAGCCGGCGCACTGAGCGCTTGAATCATCTGCTCCGGCAGGAGATCACCGAGCTGCTTCAGCGTGAAGTCAAGGACCCCCGACTGGCCGTCATGGTGAGCGTCACCCGCGTCGCTGTTTCCGCCGACCTCCACTATGCCAGGGTCTACGTCAGCGTTATGGGGTCGGAGGAAGAGAAAAAGGGCCTGCTGGCGGGCCTGCACGCCGCATCGGGCTTTATCCGGAGGGAGCTCGCCGGCCGCCTGACACTGCGCCACACCCCGGAGTTGACCTTTGTCTACGACGACACCATGGAAAGGGCGGGCAAGGTCATCCAGCTCATCGACCAGGTGAAGGCCAGCGAAGCCGGGATGCAGGAAACGGGTGGGCTTTGACGGGATCCTCAATGTCTTCAAGCCGGCCGGCAAGACCTCCTTTACCGTAGTGTCGCTGGTGCGGCGATGGAGCGGCGAGCGCCGCGTGGGTCATGCCGGCACCCTGGACCCGGCGGCCACCGGAGTGCTGGTCGTCTGCCTGGGGCAGGCCACCCGCGTCGTCGAGTACCTGTCCGTGGCCGGCAAGACCTACCAGGCCGGCATTGAGCTGGGCATCACCACCGATTCGTACGACGCGGCGGGCAGGGTGGTGGCCAGATGCGACCCCTCGTCCGTCACCCTGGAGCAGTTGGAGCAGGTTCTGGGGTCATTCCGCGGTCCTCTGTCCCAGGTTCCGCCCATGCACAGCGCCATCCACTACCGGGGCCGGCGCCTCTATGAGCTGGCCCGGGAAGGCCTGGAGGTGGACCGCCAGCCCCGGCCGGTCGAGATCCACCGGCTGGAGGTGCTGGACTGGCAGCCGCCGCGGCTCACCGTAGAGGTCAGCTGCAGCGCGGGCACCTACGTTCGATCGCTGGCCCACGACATAGGGCAGGCGCTGGGTTGCGGAGCGCATCTCAGCTGGCTGATACGGACCCGGTGCGGCCCCTACCGCGTTGAGGAGTCGGTGTCACTGGCCGTCCTGCAGGAGGCCTTCCGGAGCGGCGGTTGCCGGGCGTACCTCCACCCTCTTGACGATGTCCTGCTGGCCTGGCCGGCGGCCATACTGGACGATGAGCGGGAGGACCTGGTCGGGAAAGGGATCGACGTGGAGCTGCGCTTTGAAGGCAGCGGGCCCGCTGGCGGCCGCTGCCGGGCCTACTCCTCCGATGGCCGCTTCCTGGCCGTACTGTCCAGGACCGAAGCCGGCCTGTGGCACCCGGAAAAGGTCTTCAGAGCCCGCCGGGGCAGCGACCCCGGGTGCGCGCCCGGCTGGAGCTGCCAGGCCGGCCAGGAATGAGAGAGGGCGGGTCTCCCCGCCCTCTCAAGGTTTCGGCCTGATGCTGGATGGCGGTTGCTCCCGCCTTCCAGAGGCTGCGTCTAGTAGCGCGCGGCGCTGGGCCTGACCCTGTTGTAGCACTCCCGGCAGTACACCGGTCTGCCGTTTCGAGGCTCGAAAGGCAGTTCCGTAGCCTGGCCGCATTGAGCGCAAGTCGCCGGGTACATCTGGCGCCGGGGCTGGGCGTAACCGGAGGAGTTGCTGTTCCTGGCTTTCCTCGTGGCGCGGCACAGCTGACAGCGCTTGGGATCGTTGTTGTATCCCTTGCCGGCGAAGACCTCCTGCTCAGTGGCAGTGAAGATGAACTCAGCACCGCAGTCGCAGCACTTCAGGGGCCTGTCTGCAAAGCTCACGTGATGACCTCCTTTCTTGTATTACTTGGCTAGAGTGGCGGTCATCCAGAGCCCGTGGCAGCGCCTGTGGGGGGCTTACAGACTATTGATAACCTGAACTTAGACCAGTGCTTCCATCATAGCACGACATCTCCGCCCCGGCAAGTAGCCAAGCGGGTTATGGCGCAGACGATTGAGACAGACACGATATAGAGCCGCCGGCGGCGGCAAACGAGACTGCCGGCAGGGCCCTCCCCGGCCAGAGGCTTCAAGGTCGACCCGGCTCCCTGTGAAGGGGCCGGCGCCGCGGGGGTCGGTGGATGTGCCACAGGCAAAGGGGGGAGGGCCGCATGGCCCTCCCCCCTATTGATCAGCTTCTGTGAGCGTCCTGCCCTGCCGCTAGTAGCCGTTGACGAACTTCCAGCCGCCGTTGGCCACGACCTGGGTCTTGCTGCTCCATCCATACGAGTTTCCGGCGTAGACCCACCAGTAGTAGGGCTTGCCGTTGTCGGTGAAGTTGGTGGCGGTGTACTGGGTCACGTTGCCCAGGGTCTTCCATACCTTCCTCACGCTGGAGTTGGACTGCGTAGTGGTCAGGCTGGAGCTGGTGCTCACTATGATGAAGTACTTGGTGGCGCCGCTGGCGGCGCTCCACTTGAAGGTGACCGAGGATCCGGAGTCGTTGGAGCCACTGACCGGAGAGACCAGCCTGGGCGCGCTGGGAACGCTGGTCGGTGTCGTGTTGGTGCTCGTGCTCGTGCTCGTGGAGTAGGAGCTGGTGGAGGCCGGCCCGTTGACGAACTTCCAGCCGCCGTTGGCCACGACCTGGGTCTTGCTGCTCCATCCATACGAGTTTCCGGCGTAGACCCACCAGTAGTAGGGCTTGCCGTTGTCGGTGAAGTTGGTGGCGGTGTACTGGGTCACGTTGCCCAGGGTCTTCCATACCTTCCTCACGCTGGAGTTGGACTGCGTAGTGGTCAGGCTGGAGCTGGTGCTCACTATGATGAAGTACTTGGTGGCGCCGCTGGCGGCGCTCCACTTGAAGGTGACCGAGGATCCGGAGTCGTTGGAGCCACTGACCGGAGAGACCAGCCTGGGCGCGCTGGGAACGCTGGTCGGTGTCGTGTTGGTGCTCGTGCTCCCGGAGGAGGAGCTGGTGGAGGCCGACCCTCCGGATGAGGAGCTGGTGGTGCTGGTATACGAGGAGCTTCCGGAAGGCGGGGTTGTCCCGTACCAGTTGTCGTAGACGTACATCCTGTACTTGGACAGGGTGGATGACCCGCCCCAGGCACCGCCTCCGCCGGACAGCAGGGAGAAGGCACTGTTGGTGGTCGTCTCGGTATACAGCCCGGAGTGCGAGGTCTTCTTGGTCCAGTTGTTGTAGACGCGGCACTCTTTGGCCGGGATTCCCCTGATCCCCACGTTCACGTGGCCTCCGTTGGAGCTGAAGGTGTTGTGGTGCACGATCAGGGTCCGGCCGGCGCTGGTGGAGGTGCTGGTGCCGCCGCCGTGGCAGTCAACCTGGTGGTTGTAGTACAGCTTGCCACTGATGTAGTAGATGGAGTCGCCAAAGTTGTTGTAGCGTATCTCGTAGCTGTCGGGGCCCGCCTGAGCCATGATGTTGTGGCGGCAGGCGGTGATGTTGCAGTACTCGACGAGGTAGGAGCATTCACCTTCTTCGGAGACTCCATACCCTAACCCGTGCTTCTGGATGTGGTGGATGTAGCAGTGGTGTATCCAGTGGCGGCCCGAGGATGAGTCGTCGTTCCAGGCCATCCCGCCGCCGTAGAAGTAGATGGCCGCCGCCGGAAACTGCGAGATCTCGCAGTTCTCGATCTCGATGCGCTTGGCGCCCTTGACGCCCCTGAGGGCACAGTTGTTGGGCCCCCCGGTGCTGGCCACGCCCCCGGGCCCTTCAAAGACGATCCCCGAGACCACGGAGTTGGAGGACAGCCAGAGGATGGGGTCCATGAAGGTGCTGCTCTTGTAGCTGGCCTTGATCTTGGCGCCGGCCGCTCCGCTCTGGCCGCGGTTGGAGGCCAGGGCGACCCCCGGCTTGAGGGTCTTGGCGTAGCTCGAGCCGAGGGAAATAGTGGTGCCGCCGGTTATCCAGATTACGTCGCCGGAGCGGGATGAGCTCAGGGCGTTGGTCAGCTGGCTGGCTGTGCTCACCACGTAGTCCGCGCTGGACTGGGAGTATCCGTGACTGGACGTGTATCCGTTCCCGCCGCCTATGGGATCACTGGAGCTGCCGGCGTTGGCGCCGCACAGTATGGCGCCCTGGGCTGCCGGGGTGTGAATCAATGGGGTGGCGATCAAGGCGGCCAGGACGGCGATCAGAGCTATGATGCAGGTAAGCGCCGTTCTTCTCTTGGTCATAAGTTTCCTGTCTCCTTTGCCAGTTAGCATTTCCCGATGGGTTCCCTGAGGGTCCGGGCGCTTCCGGAGCGTAGTGCCGCATTCGGGCACAGGCTCGTCGGATGCTTCCGGGCGGGGCCCAACCGGGTCCATCAGCAGATGCAAACAGGGTATCTACCAGGCATCTGCGTGGGGCTGGGTGTATCAGGGAGTTACGTTCTGAATTGTCTGGAGGTTCAGCACGCCAGGGGCGGAGCGCGGCTGCGGGTGATCCTCACATTGCGGGTGGCGTAGGAGTGCCGCTTGTTCTGGGGGAGGGTGCATAACCGGTGGGTGGAGGTGGGGTCTAGGTGGGTGGAGTTTAGGGCCTCTACTGCTGGCCGGCAACGGCGAACCCGTTGCCAGATTGGCAAGAAGAGGCGCTCCGCGAAGGCTTCAACGGCGGTGTCGCAGAAGCAGGTGGCCAGCACCAGCGCCAGCATGGCGCTCACGCTGGAGTAGCAGCTTACAGCCACCACGGCGCCGGTGGCGGCAGCGGTCTGAAAGCAGAGCGAGAGTGCTTCGGCTACCGTTGACTCGGGCCTGGTTCTCCAATCCATACTTAAGCAAACCGAAGGTGGGTCCGGGTCGGCGGCCAGTCTCCCCCCAGAGCCTGGCAGCAGTCTGCAACCATTATACACACCCTGGCAAGAGCACTATCTGACCGTCGCTGGGACAGGTGGGATCTCGGGACAGGTAGCGGTGTGCCGGGGTTGCTGCGCCCTGGTGTTGCCCAGGTGACGCGTTGTCCGCTGTTAAAGTGGCTGAGAAAGTCTAACACACCATACATAATGATGGCAAATCGGCGCCCGGGGCGTGCCTTGATCCTGGGGCAGACTATGGATGGCAGGAGCGGGGAGGCGGGCATGATGCCGCCGGCCATCCACATAAGCCATTTGCAGAAGACCTACGTTGTCAGCCGGCAGTCGACGTGCCTGGCCTTCAGGGCCCGGGCCAGCTGGCCGCTGGCGGCCATGAAGGGCTGGTCCCCCATGGCCTTCTCCAGCCCGTGCTTCCGGTACACCCAGTCGCCGTAGTGGTAGTTCATGCGGTCGATGAGCACGTAGTCCACCTTGCCGGCCAGGAGCTCCGCCAGGCCTTCCGCCCCGGGAAGCAGGGGGGCTATCATGGCGAAGGTTCTGATGCCGGCAGCGTGGAGCTCGCCCAGGGCCCTGATGCGGCCCTCGATGGAGGGGGCATGGGGCTCGAACAGGCGCCTGATGCCTTCGTCTGCGGTGGTCACGCTCATCCCCACCTCGAGATCGGCCGCCCTCCGCAGCACGTCGATGTCCCGCGTGACCAGGGGAGAGCGGGTCTGCACCCTCACCGGCCAGGCCTCGCGGACCAGGATCTCCAGGCACCTCCTGGTGAGCCTGTACCTGGCCTCCAGTGGCTGGTAGGGGTCACACACCCCGCTGACCCAGACCGTGCCCTCCCGCTTCCTCTTGATCTCCTTCTGGAGGAGATCGGGGGCGTTCACCTTGACGTTAACGAACTCGCCCCAGGGCTCCTGGTGGCCGGTGAACCTCTTCATGAACCGGGCGTAGCAGTAGGTGCAGCCGTGCTGGCAGCCGGTGTAAGGGTTGACTACCCAGTCATACACCTGCGATTTGGACAGGATGCTCCGGGCCAGGACCTCCCTGACGATCATGGCGCCAGTGTAGCACCGGTGCTGCGGCTGCGCTCGTTCATTTGACCGGCCCTGCTCCGTTGTGCTACAAATTGTATTTCACACGACTGGAATTCTTTGAGGAGGAGTGATGGCCAGGATATATCGGGAGAAGGATGCCAAACTGGAGCTGCTGAAGGGCAAGACCATCGGCATCATCGGCTACGGCAGCCAGGGTAATGCTCACGCCAACAACCTGAAGGACAGCGGCTGCCAGGTCATGGTGGCCGAGGCGCCGGGCAGCCCGGCCTGGAAGGCCGCGGTCAAAGCCGGCTTCGAGGTGGCCACGGCGGACAAGGTGGCGAAGGCGGCGGACATCATCGTCATGCTGGTCCCGGACAACCTGCAGCCGAAGGTATACCACGACTCCATTGAGAAGAACCTCACCAAGGGCAAGATGCTCATGTTCGCCCACGGCTTCAATATCCACTTCTCGCAGATCGTGCCTCCGGCGAACGTGGACGTGACCATGATCGCTCCCAAGAGCCCTGGCAAGATGCTGCGGCAGCTCTATACCGAGGGCAAGGGGCCTCCGGCGCTGGTGGCCGTGGAGCAGGACGCCAGCGGCAAGGCCAAGGCCATTGCGCTGGCCTACGCCAGGGGCATCGGGGTGGCCCGGGCCGGGGTCATCGAGACCACCTTCGCTGAGGAGACCGAGACCGACCTCTTCGGCGAGCAGGTGATACTCTGCGGCGGTGTCTCGGCCCTGATCAAGACCGCCTTTGAGACGCTGCTGGAAGCCGGCTACCAGCCGGAGATCGCCTACTTCGAGGTCTGCCACGAGCTCAAGCTGATCACCGACCTCATCTACCAGGGCGGCCTGACCTACATGCGAAACGTGGTCAGCGACACCGCCGAGTACGGCGACTACTCCCGCGGCCCCCGGGTGGTCAACGAAATGGTCCGCGAGGAGATGGAGGATATCCTGGGCGAGATCCAGGATGGCAGCTTCGCCAGGGAGTGGATCCTGGAGAACCAGGCCGGGCGCCCCACCTTCAATGCCATGAAGAAGCGGGATGCCGGCCATCCTATTGAGATCGTGGGCAAAGAGCTGCGGGCCATGATGCCCTGGCTGCAAGGCTAGGGAGAGCGGACGGCAGTCCGGGATGGCTGGCCCGGCTCGTCCGGGCCAGCCATTTTGTTTTCTCCGGTTCCGGCGGAGGTGGGAATGACAGCCCCGGCGGCTCTTGATGTAGAATTAGTGGGTCGGCCCGCTGGCGATCAGAATCGAGCGAGGAGAAGAAGATGGACAAGGTGACGATTTTCGACACCACTCTCCGAGATGGGGAACAGGCGGCTGGCGCCATGTTGAACATGCAGGAGAAGCTGGAGATCGCCAAGCAGCTGGAGAGGCTCGGCGTCGATGTCATAGAGGCGGGCTTTCCGGCCAGCTCGCCGGGCGATTTTGAGGCCGTGAGGCTGCTGGCCAGGGAAGTGCGCGGGTCCTCCATCTGCGCCCTGACTCATGCC
Source organism: uncultured Dehalococcoidia bacterium (assembly GCA_964423835.1). Taxonomy (GTDB): domain Bacteria; phylum Chloroflexota; class Dehalococcoidia; order UBA2247; family RBG-13-53-26; genus JAFGCL01. Next base: position 13,053 of record CAYRGJ010000042.1, read on the forward strand.
AATGCCAAGGCCATCGACGCGGCCTGGGACGCGGTCAAGGCGGCGAAGCAGCCGCGCATCCACGTGTTCCTCTCCACCTCCGACATCCACCTGGCCCACCAGCTGAAGAAGAACCGGGACGAGGTGCTGGCGCTGGCCGTGACCATGGTGAAGCGGGCCAAATCCTACACCGGCGACGTGGAGTTCTCTCCCATGGACGCCACGCGCACCGACCCCGATTTCCTGCAGACCATCGTCCAGGCGACCGTCGAAGCCGGGGCCAATACCGTGAACATCCCGGACACGGTAGGCTATGCCATCCCGGAGGAGTTCGGGAAGCTCATCCGCGGCCTCTTCAAGAAGGTGCCCAATATCGACAAGGCGGTGATCAGCGTCCACTGCCACAACGACCTGGGCCTGGCCGTGGCCAACAGCCTGGAGGCGGTGCGCAACGGGGCCCGGCAGGTGGAGTGCACGGTCAACGGCATCGGGGAGCGGGCGGGCAATGCCTCCCTGGAGGAGATCGTCATGGCCATCAGGACCCGCAGCGACCTCTTCAAGCTGACCACCCGGATCGACACCGCGCAGATCTACCGGGCCAGCCGCCTGGTGAGCGAGCACACCGGGTTCGCCGTCCAGCCGAACAAGGCCATCGTAGGGCAGAACGCCTTCCGCCACCAGTCGGGCATCCACCAGGATGGTGTCATCAAGCGGGCGCTCACCTACGAGATCATGGACCCCAAGGACGTGGGCATCCCGGCCAGCACCCTGGTGCTGGGCAAGCTCTCCGGGCGCCACGCCTTCCGGGAGAGGCTGGCGGAGCTGGGGTACGTCCTCACCGAGGAGGACCTGAACCGGGCCTTCCTGGCCTTCAAGGAGGTGGCGGACAAGAAGAAGGAGGTCACCGACCGGGACATCGAAAGCCTGGTGGCCCAGGAGATGCGCACCGTTTCGGAGACCTACCACCTGGACCACATCCAGGTCTCCTGCGGCGACCACAGCGTGCCCACGGCCACGGTGCGGCTCGTCGGCCCCCGCGGCGAGACCTTCGCCGACGCCGCCCTGGGGACCGGCCCGGTGGATGCCGTCTACAAGGCCATCAACCGCATCATAGGGGTGCCCAACCGGCTGACCGAATTCAGCGTCAACTCGGTCACAGGGGGCATAGACGCCATGGGCGAGGTGCTGATCCGGATCGAGAGCGACGGAGTCACCTACACCGGGCGGGGCTCGGCCACCGACATCATCGTGGCCAGCGCCCGGGCGTACATGAACGCGCTTAACCGGCTGCTGGCGGCCCAGAAGAGGAGCTAGACATGACACTGGCGGAGAAGATACTGGCGGCCCACTGCGGCCGGAAGAGGGTCTCGCCGGGCGAGCTGATCAACGTCAAGGTGGACCTGGTGCTGGCCAACGACATCACGGCGCCAATCGCCATCCGGGAGTTCCGCCGCATCGGCGTGAAGAAGGTCTTCGACCGCAAGAAGATCGTCATGGTGCCGGACCATTTCGTGCCCAACAAGGACATCCTCTCGGCGGAGCAGGCCCGGCTGATGCGGGATTTCGCCCTGGAGCAGGGCCTGGTCCATTTTGAGGTGGGCCAGATGGGCATCGAGCACGTTATCCTGCCGGAAAAGGGGCTGGTCCTTCCGGGCGACGTGGTCATCGGGGCGGACTCGCACACCTGCACCTACGGGGCGCTGGGCGCCTTCTCCACGGGGATGGGCTCGACCGACATCGCCGCGGCCATGGCCACGGGCGACATCTGGATGAAGGTGCCGCCCACCATCAAGCTGGTCTACCGGGGCCGGCCACCCAAATGGGTGACGGGGAAGGACCTCATCCTCCACACCATCGGGGACATCGGCGTTGACGGTGCGCTGTATGCCGCCATGGAGTTTGCCGGCGAGGCCATCGCCGCGCTCTCCATGGACAGCCGCTTCACCATGGCCAACATGGCCATCGAGGCCGGCGGGAAGGCGGGCCTCTTCCAGGCTGATCGCAAGACACTGGCCTACGTGAAGCCCAGGGCCATGCGTTCCTACCGGATCTACCGGGCGGACCCGGATGCAGTATATGAGAAGGTGATCGAGTATGACGTGTCCCGGCTCGAGCCGCAGGTAGCCTTTCCGCACCTGCCCTCCAATACCAAGCCGGTGAGCAAGGCGGGGAAGGTCCAGATCGACCAGGTGGTGATCGGCAGCTGCACCAACGGGCGCCTGGAGGACATGAAGATCGCGGCCAGGGTGCTGAAGGGCCGGCAGGTGCATCCCCGCGTGCGTTGCATCATCATCCCCGGATCGCAGCAGGTGTACCTGCAGGCGCTGCGCCTGGGCCTGGTGGAGGCCTTCATCGAGGCCGGCGCGGTGGTCAGCACGCCCACCTGCGGCCCGTGCCTGGGCGGCTACATGGGGATACTGGCGGCCGGGGAGCGCTGCGTGTCCACCACCAACCGCAACTTCGTGGGCCGCATGGGCAGCACGAAGTCGGAGATATACCTGGCCAACCCGGCGGTGGCCGCGGCCAGCGCCATCGCGGGCCGGATCGCCAGCCCGGAAGAGGTGACAAAATGAAGCTTAAGGGAAGAGCACACCGGTACGGGGCCAACGTGGACACGGACGCCATTGTCCCGGCCCGCCACCTGAACCTGTCGGAGCCGGCCGACCTGGCCCGGCACTGCATGGAGGACATCGATGCCGACTTCGTCAGCCGGGTCCAGCCGGGCGATATCATTGTGGCCGAGACGAACTTTGGCTCCGGCTCGTCGCGAGAGCATGCGCCCCTGGCCATCAAGGCGTCAGGCATCTCGGCGGTGGTGGCCAAGAGCTTCGCCCGTATCTTCTACCGCAATGCCATGAACATCGGGCTGCCCATCGTGGAGTGCCCCGAGGCGGTGGACGGCGCCCGGGCCGGCGACATCATGGAGATCGACCTCGACTCCGGCCAGATCACCAATGTCACTCGCCGCAAGACCTACAAGGCCAAGCCCTTTCCGCCCTTCATGCTGGAGCTGATCGCATCGGGCGGCCTGATCGACCATACGAAGAAGAGACTAGCCAGCAGAAGGAGAGCCAGACCATGAAGTTCGACATTGCCGTTTTGCCTGGTGACGGGGTGGGCCCGGAGGTGGTGGCGGAGGCGCTGAAGGCGCTCAGGGTGGTGGGGCAGCGCTTCGGGCACGAGTTCCGTTTCCGCGAGGGGCTCATCGGCGGCATCTCCATCGATGCCTCGGGCGAGGCCCTGACCGCAGCCACGCTTCGGATGTGCCGGCAGTGCCACGCAGTTCTGCTGGGGGCCGTCGGCGGCCCCAAGTGGGACGACCCGTTGAACAAGGTGCGCCCGGAGGACGGCCTCCTGGACCTGCGCAAGAAGCTGGCCCTCTTCGCTAACCTGCGGCCGGTCAAGGTCCTCCCCATGCTGGTGGACTCCACCTCCCTCAAGCCAGACGTCATCGCCGGCGTGGACATGATGGTGGTGCGGGAGCTGACCGGCGGGCTGTACTTCGGCAAGCCCAAGAAGCGGTGGACCACGGCGAAAGGCCGCAAGGCGGTGGACAGCATGCTCTATTCGGAGCAGGAGATCGAGCGCATCGTCCGCGTGGGCTTCGAGCTGGCCCGGCAGCGGCGGCGGAAGCTGGTGTCGGTGGACAAGGCCAATGTGCTGGAATCGTCGCGGCTGTGGCGCACGGTGGCCACCGAGGTGGCGGCCGGCTACCCGGACGTGGAGCTGGAGCACATGCTGGTCGACGCCTGCGCCATGCGGCTGATCCAGAAGCCGACCTATTTCGATGTCATGGTCACCGAGAACACCTTCGGTGACATCCTGACCGACGAGGCCTCGATGCTGGCCGGCTCCATGGGCATGCTGCCATCGGCCAGCCTGGCCGAGGTGCCGAAGGCCGGGGTCATGTCCTACGGCATGTATGAGCCGATACACGGCAGCGCCCCCAGCAGGGCGGGGCAGAACCTGGCCAACCCCATCGCCACCATCCTCACCGCCGCCATGATGCTGCGCTACTCACTGGCCCTGGAGACCGAGGCCCAGGCGATAGAGAAGGCCGTGCTGGACGTGCTGGTGGCCGGCGGCCGCACCTACGACATCATGGAGGAGGGCAAGACCCGGCTGGGGACGCGGGAGATGGGCGACGCCATCGCCAGGGCGATCTGAGCCCGGGCGGCCCCACCCGGCCGGGGCGACATAGCTCAGGAGCCCGGGAGCCCCGCTGCGCCAGCGCTCTTTCTGAGGTCCCCAAGTGGCGGTTGCCAGCGCCCTCCGAGCGCCGGCCGCGCCCGGCCCGCGAAGGTGGTATCCTGAAGGCATGACCGGCGCCTCAGCTTCCAGGACCGGCGTAGCCCACCTGCCTCTCCACTACGGGAAGGCGCCCGCGTGGCTTTTCCGGCGCATGGCCCGGCTGGCCCGCGAGATTACCATCATCATCGTGAGCGACTTTGGGGCGGACGAGATGCTGCGCAAGATGTCCGACCCGTGGTGGTTCCAGGCGCTGGGGTGTGTCCTGGGCTTCGACTGGCACAGCAGCGGGGTGACTACTACCGTCTGCGGCGCCCTCAAGGAGGGCCTGTCCGGCCTGGAGCAGGATCTGGGGCTCTTCATCGCCGGCGGCAAGGGGCGCACCTCCCGCAGGACGCCGTCCGAGATCGAGGGCTTTGGCCCCCACATCTCGGTTGATCCCGCGGGGCTGGTCTACGCCAGCCGGATGTCGGCCAAGGTGGACAGCGCGGCGCTGCAGGATGGGTACCAGATCTACCACCACTGCTTCCTCTTCACCCGCCGCGGATCCTGGGCGGTGGTGCAGCAGGGCATGAACGAGGCCAGCCGCTACGCGCGGCGGTACCACTGGCTGGGGGAGGGCGTGGGCGACTTCGTCTGCGAGCCCCACGCCGCCATCTGCTCCCAGGGCCGGGGCGAGGTGCTGAACCTGGTGGCCGCGGAGAGCGGACCGGCACGGGCATCCATCACCGCCGTCAGCACGCAGCAACCCCTGCAGAGCACGCTGGCCGACCTGGAATGCCTGAAGAGCGCGGGCGCGGCCGACCTGCAACGCCTGAAGAGTGCCGGCGCGCAGTTACACCTGCCGGCCAGGCACCAGATCTACGCTGCGGATATCCATCCGGACCGGCTGGGCAAGGGGCTCAGCGTGATCTACGACCGGCAGCCGAAAGGGTTTGAGGAGCTGCTCAGCCTGGAGCACGTCGGCCCTCAGACCGTGCGGGCCCTCTCCCTCATCTCGGAGCTGATCTACGGGGCGCCGGCCAGCTGCCGGGACCCGGCGCGGTTCAGCTTCGCCCACGGGGGCAAGGACGGCATTCCCTTCCCGGTGGACCGCCGGACCTATGACCAGAGCATAGAGCTCCTGGCCCGGGCCATCGGGCGGTCGAAGATCGACCTCGGGGAGAAGCGGGAGGCCTTTCAGCGGCTGGACGGAAGCTTCCGGCGCGTGGACGCCGGCGCTTCCGCGGGGCCGGGATAGCCAGGCACGACACCAGCGCTTCCGCCACCGCTGGCATAGCCAGGTACGGTGGCTGGCGCAGAGATCTTCAGGGATTCTGTGACGGCCTCAGCTGCTGCACCACCGCCAAGGTAGATGCAGGCAAGATGGCGTCCTGCTCATCTTGCCTGCATCTGTGAAAGCAATCGCTTCAGGCGGTAGCGGTAGTATCCGCCGGGGTCTGAACAGCGGCTGCCACCGCTGCCTCAGATGCCGGGTCAGGCGCCAGTGCCCCCCCGAAGTTGGTGTAGTAGACAAACATCCCCACGAAGATGCAGAAGCCCCATGTAACCACCTTGGAAATCACCACCGGATCCACCGAGAAACTGGTCACTATGAAGTAGGCTGCTATGCCAAGGCCAGTGCTGATGGCCATCCACGCGAAGCCCTTCTGAAGCGGCGGAAGCTTGTGGAATGGCCAGTACTGAAAGAGGGCAATGGGGGCTATTATGGCCACCAGTACACAGAGCATGGCCGTGCTCCCCCTGGCTGCCTCAAAAACCGGGTTACCAGCGGTGTCCATGCCCGCTGGGACGGGATACGTGACAGCTAGAGCGTCCACCCCGGCGGCCTTGAATACCCAGATGAACAGGAAGGTCAGTGCCGCAAACCACCCGACAAAGCCAAAAACGCGCCAGGGGTGTGCAATCTGGACGGGGAAGTCCTTCAGACACAGCCCAATCAGCGTGGACGCCAGGAACCAGATGAAGGGCAGGCCACCGGTGGCGTTGCCCAGGAAAACCGCAGGCAGCGTATACCAGGTCAATTGACCTTCCCCCAGGATTAGTATCATCCCTGCTTAGAGTCCAGAGTCGCTGTTCC
>CAYRGJ010000043.1:0-19225 GCA_964423835.1 uncultured Dehalococcoidia bacterium
CAAATCGCTCAAACACGGAAAGCAGGATTCCGCCGACTAAGGGTTGACAGTTACGTGTGACGCTGGTCGCTTCGGGCCGATCGCCCGTTCGTGATATCATTTAGGCGAGCCTCAGTGCCATCCCATATATCCGACGAGTCCTCGTGACCGTCGCTGGAGGTCAGCCATGAGCGAGATGAGCCCGGAGCGGAGGATACTGACCGGCTGCCATACAGTAGCGGTGGTGGGGATGTCGCCCGATGAGGACCGCCCCAGCCATGGCGTCTTCTGCTACCTCAGGGACCAGGGATACCGGGTGATACCGGTCAACCCCCGGTTCCCGCAAATCCTGGGACGGGACTGCTATCCCGACCTGGCCGCCATCCCGGAGAAGGTCGATGTGGTGAACATCTTCCGCCGGTCCGAGGACGTCCCGCCCGTGGTGGACCAGGCTATCGAGATCGGGGCCAGGGCGGTGTGGATGCAGCGCGGCATCGTCAACGAAGGAGCCGCCGGGCGGGCCAGGGCAGCGGGCCTGGAGGTGGTGATGGACAAGTGCATCAAAATCGAGCATCTCAAGATGAACGAAACGCGTTAGCAAGGGAGGAAAGAGTGGGCCAGACTATCGACAACCTGCAGCAGGCATTCGCCGGAGAAAGCCAGGCCAACCGTAAGTACCTTTTCTTCGCCGAGAAGGCAGATGATGAGGGGCAGAAGCAGATCGCCCGGCTCTTCCGGGCCGCGGCGGAGGCTGAGACGGTGCATGCCCGCAATCACTTGAGGGCCCTGCAGGGCATCAAGTCCACGTGGGACAACCTGTCGGCGGCCATCGGCGGCGAGCATCACGAGTTCACCCAGATGTACCCCGGGTTCATCCAGGAGGCCGAGGCCGAGGCGCACAGCAGCGCCAGGCGCAGCTTCGACCTGGCCAACCAGGTGGAGCAGACGCATCACGGCCTGTTCCAGTCCGCCCTTCAGGGACTCGATCAGGGACAGGCCATGCCGGACCAGCCGTACTTCGTGTGCCAGGTGTGCGGGCATACCGTGGCCGGGGCCGCCCCGGACAAGTGCCCGGTCTGCGGCGCGCTGGCGAAGGCCTTCAAGAGGGTCGACTGAGTCTGGCAGCCATGGCGGTCTTGAGGGTCCTGGGGATCATGGGAAGCCCGAGGCTGGGCGGCAACACCGACCTTCTTCTCGATGCGGCGCTGGAGGGAGCGCTGCGGCTTGGCGCGGACGTGGAGAAGGTGGTCGTGGACCGGCTGAACATATCGCCCTGCCGCGAGCACTACGGTTGCCTGGACGACGGCCAGTGCGTCATCAGGGACGATATGGACGAGCTGTATCCCAGGCTGGTGGAGGCGGGCTGCGTCGTAGTCGCTTCGCCGGTCTTCTTCTACGGCGTCACGGCTCAGCTCAAGGCCCTCATCGACCGCTGTCAGGCCCTGTGGGCCCGCAAGCACATTCTCAAGCAGACCTGGCCGACAGCGGGCCGCGGGGGAGCTTTCATCAGCGTGGGGGCCACCAGCGGAGAGAAGCTCTTCGAGGGGTCCGTGGCCACCATCCGGTACTTCTTCAAAACCATCGGCGTGGAGTACAGCGAGGAGCTGCTGGTCCGCGGAGTGGACCACAAGGGCGACATCAGGCAGCACCCATCGGGGCTGCGGGACGCCTTTGAGCTGGGCGGGCGGCTGGCCCGCCCGGACCTGACCGGGAAGACCGGCTGAAGAGGATGCCGGCACGTACAGCCGGAAGAGGAGGCACCCAGGAGATGACTCACCACATGGAGAAGGCCACCAGGGCCCTGGAGACGGCGCTGCAGCTGGAGGCGGAGGGCCAGAAGTTCTATCTCGATGCCGCCGCCAGGGGCGGCACGCCCGTGCTGACGAAGTTCTTCCAGCGGCTGGCGGCGGATGAGGACCAGCACGCCCGTAAGGCCAGGGAGATCTACGAAGCCATCAAGGCCAGCAGGGGCTGGCCGGAGAAGGAGACCTCGTTCCAGCATGCCACCACCATCAAGAGCGTCCTCGATGAGGCCTTCGAGGACATGGACGCCGCGCCGGTGAAGCCGGCGGAGGCGGAGCTGGAGGCCTTCAAGACGGCCATGGCGTTGGAGGACCGGAGCTACAGCTTCTACAAGGCGCGCCTCGAGGAGGCGGAGTCCCCGCACGAGAAGTCCTTCTACAAGGCGCTGTCCGGCGAAGAGAGGGTGCACTACCTGGCCCTCCTCGACTCCTACGAGTACCTGTCCAACCCCCAGGGCTGGTTCAGCCGGAAGGAGCGGTGGAGCCTGGACGGCTAGCCCCGCCAGCCGCGGGTCTCATTGCAGCCTGCGGCGGCCAGCGTGTCTTGACACTGCCTCCGCCGCCTCAGTAACATAGGCTGAAGCGCGGGGCGAGCGAGCTCTGTGCGCGGGCGCGCGGACGATGGCCATAGATGTTGACCAGCTGAAGGGGATTCCCTACTTCGCCGGCCTGAGTGACTCGGACCTGGAGGCCGTAGCCCAGCACATGTTCGAGCAGACCTTTCGCCGCGGCGACATGATCCTCCTGGAAGACGACCCCTCCGGCGTCATCTACTTCGTCGTCTCGGGAGCGGTGAAGAGCTTCAAGACTTCGATTGAAGGCAAGGAGCAGATCCTCTGCCTGCTGCGGGCGGGCGAGTCCTTCAATGATGTGCCCGTCCTCGATGGCGGGGCCAACCTGGCCAGCGCGGTGGCCATCACGCCCGTTCTGCTCTACGGCATGACCCGGACGGATCTGGAGGAGCTCCTCCGGGAGAGCCCGGCAGTGGCCATGAACGTCATCAAGGTGCTGTCCAAGAAGGTGCGGCACTTCGTGTCGATGGTCGAGGACCTGTCCTTCCGGGACGTGACCAGCCGGGTGGCCAAGCTCCTTCTGGAGTACGCCGCGGACCATGGCGCCCCCGAGGAGCCCCACCGGCCCAGGCTCACGCAGCAGGAGATGGCGGCCATGGTGGGCACGGCGCGGGAGGTGGTGGGACGGTCCCTGAAGGCCCTGGAGGATGAAGGGGCCATCAGGATGGACCGGCACCGGATAGTGGTCACCAACCGGAAGGCCCTGCAGCAGATGGGCGGGGTGAGCTAGGTCACATATCCGGGCTTGACAGCTGTGACACAATATGGAGTGCGTAGGGTTCTAGATGTATGACATGCCCATCATCGATGCCAACCTGTGCAACGGCTGTGGCCTCTGCATGACGGTGTGCGATTGCGGCGCCCTGATTATCACCGGAAGCATCGTGGTCGTGCACGAGACAGAGGAGTGCGGCTATTGTACGGAGTGCGAGGCGGTGTGCCCTACCGGGGCCATCCAGTGCCCCTACGAGATCGTCGTAGAGGACTTTGAGCAGTCCCTGGAGCAGGGCTTCCGATAGCGCCATCTCCGGGCATGCGGCCCGTCCAGCCCTGGACTAGCCCAGTACCCTGGCCAGGATGGAGTTGGAAGTAAGGGCCCGCCCGGGCGCCAGCCGGTACCTGCCGCCATCCCGGACCACCAGCCCCGCGTCAGCCATCTCATCAAGCCGCGCCCGCAGGCCCCGCATGGCCCCTTCCCCGTAGCGCCCTGCCATTTCCTCAGCCGGCAACCCCTCGACGAGCAGCCGCAGGCGCAGCATGGCCTCCTCCGCCGCCTTCTCCTCTTCCCCCAGGCGCTCCTCATCCTCCACGGCGGCCCCGGGGCCGCGCAGGTAGGCCGTCAGGTCGGCCCGGTTCCTCCAGCGCCGGCCGCCCATGTGGGAAGCGGCGCCCGGACCCAGGCCCAGGTATTCGCCGCCGCGCCAGTAGTTGACGTTGTGCCGGCACTCCCTGCCCGGGAGGCAGAAGTTGGAGATCTCGTAGTGGATGAATCCCCTCTGCGCCAGCGTGGAGCATGCCCCCTCGAAAAGGTCCGCCTGAGCATCATCGTCGGGCAGATCAGCCGGCGGATGCCGGGCCAGGCGGGTCCCCGGCTCCAGAGAGAGGCAGTAGAGGGAGAAGTGGCCAACGCCAATGGTGATCAGTCGCTCCAGCGCCGGACCCAGAGTGAGCGAGGGCCCGGGGCAACCGGCCTCGCCAGAGAGAGGAGTCCCGCGCCGGGCCGCGCCGGGAAGGCCGGCAATGAGATCGGCCGAGACATGGGGGAATCCTGTCTCCAGGGCCCGGGACACGGCCTCCACGGCCTGCCGGGCGCTGTGAGCCCGGCCCACGCTGCGCAGCTCTTCGTCTGACAGCGACTGAACGCCGATCGACACCCGATGGAAGCCCGACGCCAGCGCCGCCCGCAGCCACTCCTCCGAAGCCGACTCGGGGTTGGCCTCAATAGTAGCCTCCGCCAGGCGGGTCAGGTCAAAGGACTGCTTCAGGCCCTCGACCAGCCGCCGCAGGCTGGCCGCATCCAGGAGGCTGGGGGTGCCCCCGCCCAGGTACAGCGTCTCAAAAGAGAGGCCGGGGTGCCGCCCGGCCTCGTCCAGGACGGCATCCACCCACTCCGGGACCAGGTCAAGGTGCCCGGCCACCGAGTAGAAATCACAGTAGGCGCACTTGGAGACGCAGAAGGGGACGTGGACGTAGAGCCCTCTCACTACTCGTCCAGCTTGAGCAGGGACAGGAAGGCCTCCTGGGGAACCTCTACCGCGCCCACCATCTTCATCCGCTTCTTCCCTTCCCGCTGTTTCTCCAGGAGCTTCCTCTTGCGGGTGACATCCCCGCCATAGCACTTGGCCAGAACGTCCTTTCGCATGGGAGCGATGTCCTCCCGGGCGATGACGTTGCCGTTGATGGCCGCCTGGAGAGGGACCTTGAACTGCTGCCGGGGTATAAGCTTCCTCAGCTTGTGCACCAGGGCCCTGCCCCGGGACACCGCGCTCTCCCGGGTGGCAATGTAAGAGAAGGCGTCCACCGGATCACCATTGACCAGGATGTCCACCTTGACCAGGTCGCCCGGCCGGTAGCCGATGAACTCGTAGTCCATGCTGGCGTAGCCCCGGCTGACACTCTTCAGCCGGTCATAGTAGTCCGCAATGGTCTCCACCAGGGGAAAATCGTAGGTCAGGATGACCCTCCTGGTGTCAGGGTGATCCATGCTCACCAGCGCCCCGCGCCGGTTGTTGGAGAGCTCCATAACCGGGCCGACATGCTCCAGCGGCAGAACGATGTGGGCCCGGATCACGGGCTCCTCGATGCGTTCGATCTCCTGGGGCCTGGGGAACTTGGAGGGGTTGTCGATCATCAGCGTCTGGCCTTTGGTGGTCACCACGCGGTAGACAACCGACGGCATGGTGGCGATCAGGTCCTGCTCGTACTCCCGGCGCAGCCGCTCTATGGTGATCTCCATGTGCAGCATGCCCAGAAAGCCCACCCGGAACCCGTGGCCCAGCGCCGCCGAGCTCTCCTTCTCGTAGACGATGGCCGAGTCGTTGAGCTGGAACTTCTCCAGGGCCATCTGGAGCTTGGCGTAGTCGCTGGTATTGATGGGATACAGCCCGCAGAACACCATTGGCTGCAATCGCCGGAAGCCCGGAATGGCGGGGGTGTCCGGGTACTCCGGGGAGATGAGGGTGTCCCCCACACTGACGTCCGCCACGTCCCGGATCATGGCCCCCACGTAGCCCACGTCCCCGGCCACCAGCCTGGGGGCGGCCGTCTCCTGCGGCAGGAAGAAGCCCACCTCTGTGACGTCGCAGCTCTTGCCGGTGGACTTGATCATGACCTTCTGGCCCGGCGCCAGGCTGCCGGAAAACAGGCGGACGTGCGCGATGGCGCCCTTGTAGGCGTCATAGTGGGAGTCGAAGATCAGAGCGCGAAGGGGCGCGTCCGGCTCATCTCCGGGCGGCGGGACCCGGGAGACAATGGCCTCCAGCAGCTCCGGCACCCCGGTGCCGTCCTTGGCCGAGACCAGGAGGGCGTCGAAGCCCGAGAGCCCCAGCAGCTCCTCGAACTCCAGCCGGCACTCGTCGACCATGGCATTGGGCAGGTCGATCTTATTGATGACGGGAATGATCTCCAGCCCGGCATCGACGGCGAAGTAGGCGTTGCCGATGGTCTGAGCCTCCACCCCCTGAGAGGCGTCCACCAGGAGCACAGCGCCTTCGCAAGCCTTCAGGCTGCGGGACACCTCGTAGTTGAAGTCGATGTGGCCCGGCGTGTCGATCAGGTTCAGGACGTAGTCCCGGCCGTCCCGGGCCCGGTACGAAATCCGCACGGGCTTGGCCTTGATGGTGATGCCGCGCTCGCGCTCCAGGTCCATGCTGTCCAGCACCTGCTCCATGGCGGAGGTGTGGATGACGCCAGCCAGCTCCAGGATGCGGTCCGCCAGGCTGGACTTGCCATGGTCAATATGGGCAATGATGCAGAAATTCCTGATGTTTCTCATATTTATGACAAGTTTATGGCGCACGCCATATAAAGTCTACCGCTTTGAGGGGAAGTCTGCCGTCCGACAAGGCGGACGGGCCGTCCTCAGCCTCGCGGGCGGACGGGCCGTCCTCAGCCTCGCGAGTAGACGGGCCGTCCCAGAGCCACGCAGGCAGACGCCGTCTGTGGTTTCTAAGGCAGACGGGCCGGTCCGCCCGTGGCCAGCCCTGGCCGACGGGACGGCGTTGCGCCGCGCAATAGCCGCCGGGCGGGTTCGAAGGGCTCCGGCTAGGGGCCTGCGACGTACTTGGCCACCAGGTCCACCGTGTCCACCACGTTCAGCTCCCGGAAAAGGAGCGAGAAGCGGGCCTCCAGGGTCTCGCCGATGGCGCGCGCGCTCTCCTCCGGCAGGTCCCAGATCTCCCTCTTGAAGTCGCCGAAGGCCTTCTTCCGGGTCTTGTACAGGAACTGCTCCCTGGTCTCGCCCTTCTTGGCCTCGTTGCTGTAGTTGTTCACCAGGTGGGCGGCGATATTGTCCGTCAGGGCCCGCGGGAAATACTCGCTGTCGTAGATGATGTTCTGGAATCCGGTGGCCAGGTGCACCTCGGCCGTACCCGCCTTGGGGAAGAGGGAGAACGCCTCTTCCGGAAGCGTGGAGGCTCCGTGCTGCACCGCACCGGCCATCCCGTACTCCTCCCGGGCCGCCCTGGACAGCTGCTCCAGCACGTCAAAGTCCAGCGTCACCTTGGCCAGGGACCCGTCGGGCAGCACCACGCCGCCGTGCGTGGTCCCGGTCTGGACGCTGATCTTGGATATCCCCTTCGCCGTGCCCAGGAGCTTGCGGTAGCCGGCCATGAACGCCTTCAGGTCCTCCACCGTGCTGTTCCGGCCCCCTACCTCGCCGATCTCCCCACCGACGGAAACACCGGCCCCGCCAGGCCCCATGCGGCGGATGAACTGGGTCATGCTGGCCGTTATGGCGTAGTTCCTCTCCTGCTGCTTCTCCAGTGACTCCTGCTTCAGGTCCACCACCGTCGAAGCGTCGATGTCGATGTTCCGGAATCCGGCCTCCACGGACTCCCGCACCAGGGCCTCAATGGCCGCGATCTCCTTGTCGGGGTCGGCTCCGTACTTGGCGGCGTTGACCTGGTAGTGGTCACCCTGGATGAACACCGGCCCCTTGAAGCCCTCCTTGATGGCCGCCGCCAGCACACAGGCGGTGTACTCTCCCGGGCTCTGTTTGGTGTAGCCGATCTCCGATCGGGCAATCTCGAAAATAAAGGCGCCCACCCTGCTCTTGAGAGCGGCACGAAAGACGGCCCGGGCGGCCGGATAGGTCAGGCCGCGCAGGTTCATGGCCGGCACCGTCTTGTTCTGGTACAGGCCCTTGCCCGCCGCTTCGTACAGTCCCTGGATGCTGGCCGGGTAGATGCCCAGCGACGCCGCCAGGGCCGTGATGTCCCGCCGGTGCTGCTGCCGGGACTCCTCCTCACGAGCAAAGATAGCCTTCTCTATGGCAGAGTCGATTTGGTCAACAGTAACGGACATGCTCTTCCGCCTTCCCTTAATTGATTATTTGGGCCGTTCCCCGCCCTGACCCGCCGGGCGCCGCCGGCCATCCCTCAGCCTTCGGCGGCGCTAGCCGCCGGCCAGGATGGTCCTGCGACCATTATACCGTTCGGTGTCGTACTGCGTCTTCACGTCGACCAGGCTGAGCCGGCCGGCCACCTCGCTGATGGGCACGGAGCCGATCCGGCCGTTGCGGTAGCTCACCAGCCGGCCGAAATCGCCCCTGACTATGAGGTCCACGGCCGCAATGCCGAAGTACCGCCCCATACGCCGGTCGTACGCGCATGGTGCTCCGCCGCGCTGCAGATGGCTCAGCACCACACTGCGGGTCTCCAGCTTGGTAGCGTCCATTATCTCCCGGGCCAGGGCCTCGCCGATGCCGCCCAGCACCTTGTGCCCGAAGGCGTCAACGCTGCTCTCCCGCACGCACTCCATCCCTCCGGCGGGCTTGGCTCCTTCGGCCACCACGATGATCTCGTACCTGGACTCCCGCTGCCTGCCTTCCAGGACCAGCTCGTTCACCTTCTCCAGGGAGAAGTCGTACTCCGGAATGAGGATGATGTAGGCCCCCGCGGACTCCCCGCCCTCCAGAGCCAGCCACCCCGCCGTCCGGCCCATGGTTTCCACCACGAAGATCCTTTTGTGGGACCCGGCGGTAGTGCGCAGCCGGTCGATTTCCTCCACGATCACGTTCACGGCCGACTCGAACCCCAGGGTGTAGTCAGTGCCCCAGAGGTCCTTGTCGATGGTCTTGGGTATGCCGACCAGGTTCACGCCTTCCCGGGCCAGCCGGGCGGCGACCCCGAGGGTGTCCTCGCCACCGAGGGCTACCAGC
Source organism: uncultured Dehalococcoidia bacterium (assembly GCA_964423835.1). Lineage (GTDB taxonomy): Bacteria > Chloroflexota > Dehalococcoidia > UBA2247 > RBG-13-53-26 > JAFGCL01. The sequence continues at coordinate 8,733 of CAYRGJ010000043.1, forward strand.
GCATCCAGCCCCAGCCTCCGGATGTTGTCCAGGACCTTCTTTGACTGATCGTTCTTGGGGTCGAAGGGATTGGTCCGGGAGGTGCCCAGCATGGTGCCGCCAAACCGGTCCCAGGTGCGCACAATGGTCTGGTCCAGGGGCACCAGCCACCCCTCCCCGTCGCCACCCGGGGCGCCGGCCATGATCAGGCCCTTCCAGCCGTCACGGATGCCGATGACCTCATACTGCACCCCGCGTTCGGCCTGAAGGCGGTCATCCGTGGCCGTCTTGACCACCCACTTGATGGCGGGGTTGAGCCCGGCGCAGTCACCGCCGCCGGTCAATATTCCGATGCGGCTCGTTTTCATCGTAGTGGCTAGATTCTATAGGGCACGCTGACTGGGTGTCAACGCCCGGACCGGCGACTAAAGTCGCATACACCACCGAGCACAAAACCTAAAATTCAATGAGGCCAAAAGATGGAGACACAGAGAGATGGTTACAGGAATGACAGCACAGGGCAGCAGGGAGAATGCGGCGGGAGCTGCGGAGAATGGGGGGACATGCCGGCATCACTGGAGGATAGAGAACGCGGAAGCGCGGACAAGCCACGGGGTGTGCCTGCTGTGCCAGGCGCGCCGGGAGTTCCCCAACTACCTTTCGGACTGCCTGATGGACAACGATCAGGAGAAATTCGAGGAGTGGCTGGCCAGGGAGGGGCGCAGGAGGTCGAAGAAGGACGAGTCCGGCCTTCCTTACCTGAACTGAGGTTGGCAATGAGGGAACCGAGAGAAGGGTCGCGCAGACGTCGACGGGGCGCCAGGTGGTATCCCAAGAAGTCTGACGACTCCATCCTGGAGCGATGGGCTGATGCCTGCAGCCGGCAGAACGATGAGTGCCGCGAGTGCCCCATAAAGGAGGACTGCCAGGACCTGGCGGACCGCCTGATAGGGTGCATAAGCGTCAGGGCGCCGGCCAGGCACCGGCAGCGGCGCGAGGAAATCCTCCTGAGTTCGAACTGAACAGCGGGATGCAGCGCCGTTGAGAGACGGCGAGGCACGGCGCGAAGTCCCGGGTAACGCGCACGCGTGCGCGTTACCTGCCGGGGCTTCGCTACACATCTGGCGGGAGATATTGACTGCGGGGTTGGTTGCAGTCATGATGAGTCCATGAGACGCGGGCAGGACTGAGGAGAACAGCATGGACTACAAGGACTACTACAAGATAATGGGGGTGGACAAGCACGCCACCGCCAAGGATATCAAAGCGGCCTACCGGAAGCTGGCCCGGCAGTACCACCCCGACGTGAACCCGGGGAACAAGTCCGCCGAAGCCAAGTTCAAGGAGGTCAACGAGGCCTACGAGGTCCTGGGCGACGAGGCAAAACGCAAGAAGTACGACGAGCTGGGTGCGCACTGGAAGGAATACGAGCAGTGGCAGAAGGCGGGCGGAGCCGCCGGAGGCCAGCCCTTTGACTGGAGCCGGTACGGGTTCGCCGGCGGGCCCGGCGGCGGCGTGCACTATCAGACCATGACCGAGGAAGACCTGCAGAACCTCTTCGGCGGCGCCGGCGGGGAGAGCCCCTTCTCCAGCTTCTTCTACACCTTTTTCGGTGGGGACCAGCCGGGGGCCGGCCCGGGCGCGGGGGCCCGATTCCGGACCGGCGGCCGGTCCCGGCGCGGGCAGGACTTCGAAGAGCACCTTGAGATCACGCTGGAGGAGGCGCACAACGGCACCACCCGCATCTTCCAGATGGAGGACGGGAGGGGAAAGAGCCGGCGCATCGAGGCCAGGATACCCGCGGGGGTCCAGGAAGGCTCCCGGGTGCGCCTGGCCGGCCAGGGGGGGCCGGGGACGGCCGGCGCGCCGGCCGGAGACCTCTATCTGGTAGTGCACATCATGCGGCACCAGGTTTTTGACCGCAGGGGAGATGACCTTTACACCAAGCTGAGGGTGCCCCTGACCACGGCCGTGCTGGGGGGCGAGGTCACCGTACCCAACCTGAATGGCAAGGTAGCCCTGAAGATCCCCGCCGAGACCCAGAACGGCCGGGTATTCCGCCTGAAAGGCAAAGGCATGCCCCGGCTGAACAACCCTCAGCAGCACGGGGATTTGCTGGCCGAAGTGAGCGTGGTCCTGCCGGACGGCCTCACCGATAAGGAGCGCAAGTTGTTTGAAGAGCTGGCCCGCCTGCGCGGCGCCGGTGGGGCAGCCTGAGCTCAAGCCAACTGCCTGTGAGGGGCCAGCCCGGCGGCGGCTGGCATCGGGCTTTCGGCCTGAGCCTGCGATAGCCTGGAGGAGGGGAGATGGAAGTCGTAGTCTACTCCACACCCACTTGACCGTACTGCGTACACGCGAAGGAGTTTCTTTCGCAGAAGGGCATCCCCTACATTGAGAAGGACGTGTCCAGAGACAGGGCGGCCGCCCAGGAGATGATCCAGAAGACGAACCAGATGGGCGTGCCGGTGATCACGGTCGGCGACCAGTACGTCATCGGCTTCGACCGCCGCCGCCTGGAGGAGCTGCTGGCCAGCCAGGCCGGCGATAAGGCGGCGCCCGGCGCGGCCCGGGCCCGGTCGAAGGTGTCATTCGGTTTGCAGATCGCCGACGCCAGCAAGATCGCCCGGCAGGCGGGGGCGGTGCCGTTATTTGGAGCCTTCGTGGGCGGTGTCAGGCCCAACTCGCCCGCGGAGAGGGCCGGCCTGCAGCAGGGCGATGTCATCACCGAGGTGAACCTGCGCCCCGTGAGCAGCGCGGATGACCTGGCCCGCGTGCTGGCCGGGCTGGCGCCGGGCCACCACCTGATCATCGGGTTCCTGCGGGGCCAGCACAAGATGCAAACGGAGACCGAAGTCTAGACGGGCCCCTGCGGCGCGCCTGGCTGGCATTGCGGCCCCTAATACTTCGAGACACAGATCTCCGACATCTTCCCGGTGACCAGGTACACGACGCGCTCGCAGATGTTGGTCACCCGGTCGGCGCTGCGCTCCAGGTTGTGGGCCACCCAGATCAGGCGGGTGGCCCGGGTTATGTTCTGCGTGTTCTCGGCCATGTACGTCAGCAGCTCCCGAAACACCTGGTCGTAGAGCTGGTCGATCTCGTCGTCCTCGTCGCAGATTCTCCGGGCGGCCTCAGCATCGCGGTTGCAGAAGGCATCCAGGCTCTGCCGCAGCATCTCCACGGTCTTCCGGTTCATGCGCGGCAGGTCGATCAGCGGCTTCAAGGGCGGCTCCTCCCCGATCATGATCTCTATCTTGGCGTTGCCTTCGGCATGGTCCGCTATCCTCTCCAGGTCCACGATGATGTTGAGCACCGCGATGATGACCCGCAGGTCGCTGGCCATAGGCTGCTGGGTGGCGATGAGCTCGACGCATTTCTCCTCGATGTCGAACCGCTTCTGGTTGATCCGGACGTCATCCGCCACCACCTGGTGGGCCATCTCCAGGTTCCTGGTCTTCAAGGCCTCCATGGAGCGCTCCAGGGCCTTCTCCACCATGCTGCCCATGACCAGGATGTCATCCTGGAGCTCGTGCAGGTGCCGGTCGAAGCTCTCTCTGGGATGCGGCATTCCTGTCCCTCCTCTAGCCGAAACGGCCGGTGATGTAGTCGTCCGTTCTCTTGTCCTTCGGACGGCTGAACAGCTCGGCGGTCCGGTCGTACTCTACCAGGTCCCCCAGCAGGAGGAACCCGGTCCAGTCCGACACGCGGGCCGCCTGCTGCATGTTGTGGGTCACGATGACTATGGTATAGCGCTCCTTCAGCTCCGTCATCAGGTCCTCGATCCGCAGCGTCGACTGCGGGTCCAGGGCGGAGCAGGGCTCGTCCATGAGGAGCACCCCCGGCTCCGTGGCCAGGGCCCGGGCAATGCACAGCCGCTGCTGCTGGCCGCCGGAGAGGGCCAGCCCCGACTTACCCAGGCTGTCCTTCACCTCGTCCCAGAGAGCAGCCGCGCGGAGGCTCTTCTCCACCAGCTCATCCAGCGACACCCTGCGGTCCAGGCCCAGGACCCGCGGGCCGAAGGCCACGTTCTCGAAGATGGTCTTGGGGAAGGGGTTGGGCTGCTGGAAGACCATCCCCACCCTCTTCCTGAGGTCCACCACGTCCATGCCGGGCGCATAGATGTTCCGGCCATCCAGCAGGACCTCGCCCTCGGCCCGGGCCCCGGCGATGGTGTCGTTCATCCGGTTCAGCGCCCGCAGGAAGGTCGACTTGCCGCATCCGGACGGGCCGATAAGCGCCGTGATCCGGTTCTCCTTGACGCTGAGGTTGACGTCCTTCAAGGCCTGCCGCTTCCCGTAGTAGAAGGTGAAGCTCCTGGCCTCTATCTTTGTCTTGGCTTCGCCGGATTCCATTTCACACTCCTCCGGTCATCCTGGCACGGAAGCGCTGGGACAGCCAGTTGGTGACGGCATTGATGGCCAGGATCAGGACGATCAGCACCACCCCCGTGGCCAGGGCCTTTCCGAAGGCGTTGGTGTCCATGACGAGGTAGAGGAGGTGCATGGACAGGGTCCGCCCCCCCGAGAACAGGGAGGTGGGCAGGGCCGTACTGCCGCCCATGGTCACGAAGAGGCAGGCCGTCTCGCCCACGGCGCGCCCGACGGACAGGATGATCCCGGTGACGATGCCCGGCAGCGCGGCCGGCAGCAGCACCCGCCACACCGTCTGCCACCGGGTGGCGCCCAGCGCCAGGGCGGCCTCCCGGTATGACCGGGGGACGGCCCGGAGGGCCTCCTCGGAGGTCCGGATCAGCGTGGGCAGGAGCAGGCAGGCCAGGGTCAGCGCCCCCGAGAGGATCGAGAAGCGGAAGTGCAGCGCGGTCACGAAGAGGGCGAAGCCGAACAGGCCGAAGACTATCGACGGCACGCCGGCCAGGACCTCTGTGCCATACCTGATTAGGCGCGTCGCCCGGTTGTCCGGAGCGTACTCCGACAGGTACACGGCCGCCCCCAGCCCCAGGGGAACCGCCATGGCCATGGTCAGCCCGATGAGGTAGAAGGTGCAGGCGATCACCGTGGAGATGCCGCCTTCCCCCGACGTTCCCCCCCGGGGCGCGGTCGTCAGGAAAGCCCAGTCAATGCCGCCCAGGCCCTTGACCAGGACATAGGCGATGATCACCAGCAGGATGAGCACCGTCACCAGCCCCGTTCCCCAGATGCCGGCCAGGGCCAGCCTCTGGGTGACCCGGGGCGATATCCTAGGCACGCGACCCCCTCTTGAACACCACTATGGCCACGCTGTTGAGAATGACGATGAACAGGAACAGCACCACCCCGATGGCGAACAGCGCGGAGAGGTGGGTACCGCTGGCGTAGTTGGTCTCCAGGGCGATGCCGGGGGCCATCGGCCGGGCCGGGTCCAGGGGAGAGCCGGGCATGGCCTTGGCCATGCCGATCACCATGACCATGGCCATGGCTTCACCCACCGCCCTCCCCATGCCCAGGACGATGGAGGCGGCTATCCCGGACCGGGCCGCGGGGAGGACCACCCGCCACATTGCCTGCCAGTCGGTGGCGCCCAGGGCCAGGGCCCCCTCCCGGTAGACCCGGGGCACGGCCTTGATAGCGTCCTCGCTGATGCTGATGATGGTGGGCAGTATCATGGCCGCCAGGACGATGATTCCGGCGGCCAGGCTGAGACCCGGCCCCCCGATCTGCCGTACTGCGGGCACGATGAGCACCAGGCCCACCAGCCCGTAGACCACAGAGGGGATGCCCGCCAGCAGCTCCACCGCCGGCCGCAGCAGCTGGCGGAAGCGGTGCGGGGCCACCTCCGCCAGCAGGGCGGCGCACCCCAGGCCCAGAGGGACGGCGATGAAGAGGGCCCCGGCGGTCACCAGCACCGTCCCGGCAATCATGACCAGGATGCCGTAGGACGGGCTGGCGTCGCCCACCGGGCTGGGGTCCCACCTGGTGCCCAGCAGGAAGTCCAGCAGTCCGATCTCGCCGAAGGCCGGGAGCGACCGCAGCAGTATGAACAAGGCGATGGCCAGCAGTACGGCCACCGAGGCCGTGGCGCACACCAGCAGCAGCGCCCGGGAGCCCCAGTCGATCAGGTATCGTCGTCTCATGTTGTGGAGATATAGCCTTCGTCCGCCACGATGGCCTGGCCTTCCTCGCTCAGGCAGAACTCGATGAACTCCTTCACCAGCCCAGCCGGCTGCTCCCTGGTCAGGAAATAGAGCGGCCTGACAATGGGGTAGGTCCCGTTCCTGGCGTTCTCCACCGTGGCGGAGACCCCGTCGATGCTCAGGGCCTTGACCGTGCCGTCGATGTAGCCGAAGGAGATGAAGCCGATGGCGTGCGAGTCACCACCCACCACCTGCTTGACGCCCCCGTTCGAGCTCTGCTCCAGGGCCGTGCTGGCCACGGCCACCGCCGGCTCCGGCTTGGCCATGACCATCTCCTCGAACGCCGTCCGGGTACCGGAACCGGATTCCCGGACCACCACGTTGATGGCATGGTCCGGCCCGCCAACGTCCTTCCAGTTGCTGATGGCGCCGCCGAATATGTCCCTCGCCTGCGCCTTCGTCAGACCCGTTGCGGGGTTGCCGGGCGCCACTACCACGGCTATGCCGTCCCTGGCCAGCAGGTGCTCCACCAGCTGCGGCTCATCCGCCTTGAGCTCCCGGGATGCGGACCCGATGTCCACCGAGCCGTTGTTCACCGATGTGATGCCCACGCTGGTGCCGCCACCGCTGATGGTGACCTCAACATCCGGGTTCCGGCCCATGTACTCACCGGCCAGAAGCTCCGCCAGAGGCTGCACGGTGGTGGAGCCGGCCACGGTGACGGTGCCCGAAAGCTGCTTCCCGCAGGCTGCCGGCAACAGGCCCAGCGCCAGCAGGACTGCCGGGATCAGCAAAGCCCATTTCCTGGTCAGTCTGGTCTTCGTCATCTCTCCTCCTCGTCCTGCCTTCAACTCTAGCAGGCCATGTTTAAGGCGGGTTCAAGGCCCGGTTAAGAGGAGGTTAAATGCGGTGGCTACGAGGACAGCGGCAGGCTGAAACTGAAGGTGGCGCCCCTCCCCTCCACGCTCTCCACCCAGATGCGCCCGCCGTGGGCCTCCACAACGTGTTTGGCAATGGCCAGGCCCAGGCCGGTGCCGCCGCCGGCGCGGGCCTTGTCCGCCTTGTAGAAGCGCTCGAACACCCGGGGCAGATCGTCCTCCGGGATCCCCACCCCGGTGTCGGAGACCGAGATTGCCAGCCCGTCGCCCTCGGTCCTGGCCGAGATGTCGACCTTCCCCCCCGGGGGGGTGAACTTGATGGCGTTGTGGACCAGGTTCACCAGGACCTGCTCCAGCCGGGCTTCGTCGGCGAAGACCATGGGAAGGTCAGGGCTGACGTCCAGCCCCATCTGCAGCCCGGCCCGTTCGGCCTGGGGCCGCAGCCGGTCCGCCACCCGGGCCACCACGCCGGCGGTGTTCACCGGGCCCCGCTGGAGGGGGGCCTCGCCGCTCTCAATGCGGGAGAGCTCCCCCATCTCCTGCACCATCTGGGCCAGCCGGTCCGCCTCCGCGTTGATCCTGTCCAGGTAGTCCGCGGCCACGGCCGGGTCGCGGGCCGCGCCGTCGCGCAGGGTCTCGCCCAGGGCCTTGATGGAGGCGATCGGCGTGCGCAGCTCGTGAGAGAGATTGGCCACCAAGTCCCGGCGCACCGTCTCCTGCTTCCGCACCTCGGTCAGGTCCTGGACCAGGACCAGGCAGCCGGCCTTCTGCTGGAACGGGGTGGCCACGATGCCGAGGAGCAGCTTCCCGGACCTCAAGGGCACCAGGCCGCTCTGCTGCTCCCCGCCGGCCAGGCAGCGCTGGACCAGGGCATCCATCTCGTGGTCCCTCACGGCTTCAATGAAATGGCGCCCGATGGCCGCCTCCCGCGGGACCTGCAGCAGCTTGTCGGCCGCCCTGTTGGTCATGGTCACCCGGCCCTCGCCATCCAGGACGAAGATAGCGTCGCCCATGCTGGCCAGAACAATGGCCATCCGGTCGCGCTCGGCGGTCACCTGGGCCATAGCCTCCTTCAGCCTGGCGGCCATGCGGTTGAAGGCCCGGGACAGCTCTCCCACCTCGTCGCGGGACATGGTGGTGACCTCCTGGTCCAGGCGGCCCTCCGCCATCTCCCTGGTGACGAAGGTGAGCCTCTTGATGGGCTCGACGGTCACCCGGGTGATAAGGAGCGCCAGGAGTATGCCCAGGCCGGCCGCCACCACGGCGCCAATGGCGATGACCAGGTTGACGTGACCCATGGCGCCGTTGACCTCCGTCATGGGAAGCGCCACCCGGGCCACACCCACCGTCGCTCCCTGCGGCCCCACGGCCGCAGCGACGTACATCATGTCGCGGTACAGCGTCTCGCTGCGCCGGATATCGTCGCCCGTGCCCCCGGCGATGGCCTCGATGACCTCCGGCCGGCCGGCGTGGTTCTCCATGTCCGCCGGGTCCTCTTCCGAATCGCCGAGGACAGTTCCATCGATTCCGATGATCGTCACCCGGGCGTCGATCTGCCCGCCCAGCCTCTTGGCCAGGGAGTCGATACCTCCCGCCTGCCCGCCGGCCGGGAAATAGGCCTCGCCCGCGTCACCGACCAGCCTGGCCTGGTCGGTGAGCTGCGTCCGCAGGTTGCTTACGTAGTTGTCGCGGAAAAAGTGCGACAGGTAGGCGCAGAGGCCACCTATGCACGCCACGATGAGAGCGGCAAAGGCCAGCGCCGTCCGCCACCGGATGCTGCGGAGCATCAGCCGGCCTCCAGTTTGTACCCGACGCCCCGCACCGTCAGGAGGCGCCTTGGATGCGCCGGATCGTCCTCTATCTTTCGCCTCAGCCAGCTGACGTGGACATCCACCGTGCGCGTGTCCCCGGCGAAATCGTATCCCCAGACCCTTTCCAGCAGCTGGTTCCGGCTGAAGACCTGCCCTTGGTGGCGGGCCAGGAACTCCAGCAGGGAGAACTCCATGCGGGAGAGATCCACAGGGACCCCGCCACGCGACGCCCTGTGCCGGGCGGCGTCGATCTCGAGGTCTCCGGCCCTGAGACCGGGCGCGGGCGCCCCCGCACCCGAGCCCGCTTCGCTCGTCACCATCTCGCTGCGGCGCAGCATGGCCCGGACCCGGGCCATGAGCTCCTTCATGCTGAAGGGCTTGGTGACGTAGTCGTCCGCGCCGACCTCCAGCCCCACCACCTTATCCGTCTCGTCGGTCCTGGCGGTGAGCATCAGGATGGGCACGGTCGTTTCCCGGCGAAGGGCACGGCAGACCTCGTACCCATCAATGACCGGCAGCATGACGTCGAGGATGACCAAGTCCGGCCGGCGGGCGCGGGCGGTCTCCAAGCCGGCGGCGCCGTCAGAGGCCGCCAACACCTCGTATCCCGCTTTGGCCAGGTTGTACCGGAGGACCTCCAGCAGGGTCCGATCGTCCTCTACCACCAGCACCTTGCTGCCGACCATTCAGTCCTCCGACAAGACTATAGCCCCTGGCGCCCATCCCGGCAATGCCTTGGCCCAGGTGAAACCGGCCTCGACCGATGGTCCGGCAACTCGAACGGCCGGGTCCCGCTAAGGCTGCATCCGGGCGGTTTCCGAGAACCGGGCCACGAGGTACTCCTCCACCGTCACCGCGCACAGCGCCGTCGCCGGCCAGCCGATGAACTCCGCCAGGAGGGGGTGTTTGGCCAGGTACACCCCGGCCAGGCGCTTCCTCTCGGCGCCCTCGAGCTCGCGGGCCGGGCCCAGGGCGGTGATGGCCACCGCATCCCTCAGGTCCGCTTCCTCGTTGGACCGGCTGTCGATCACCAGCGCCACCCTGGGCTCCGACACCAGGTTGGCGAACTTCCGTGTCTGGCGGCTGGTGGCAAAGACCAGCTCCTTGAGGTCGTCTGTGGCGGCGAAGGCCACCAGTGAGCCGTACGGCCGGCCCTGTCCAGCGGTAGCCAGGACGCAGAACCTCTGCTCGGCCAGCACATCGCCGACGATATGGCGCAGGGCGTCGGACTCACTCGTACTGCCCACAGCTTCCTACTCCCGGCACACCTTGTAGTTGTCGTCACCGGAGAGGATGTCCGCCTTGCAGGCCTGGTACCGGCGCTTTCCCTGCTCCCACAGGGCCTTCTCCCGGTCGGTGGTCACGATGAGCGGCGGCACCTCGGCCGGCCGGCCCGTCTCATCCACCGCCACCATGATGAAGTAGGCGGTGAGGGCCCTGGCCTTCGTCTCCTTGGCAATGTTCTCCGTCCAGACCTCCACCAGCACCTCCATGGACGATCGGCCCACGAAGGTCAGGCAGGAGGTGATGGTCACGAAGTCATAGACCCTGATCGGCTGGTAGAAGTTGATCCCCTCCACCCGGGCCGTCACCGAGTCCCGGTGGCAGTGCTTGACCGCGGCCACGCCGGCCGCGCCATCCATCAGCTTCATGATCTCGCCGCCGTGGGCGAACCCGGCCCGGCCGGCCATGTCGGGCCAGATCATCTGTGCCAGTGTCACCGTTGAGTGCGCCACATCCCTGCCTTCCATGCTC
>CAYRGJ010000044.1:0-19209 GCA_964423835.1 uncultured Dehalococcoidia bacterium
CGGGTGGGTCAAAGAATGTGATGAGGCCTGGGTCAAAGATACTGGTGATTGACAGGCCTGCTGTCCGTCCGGTCAAACACTGGTGTAGCCCAACCGTTCCGTTATTGCAGACTGGACATCCGTCTTGAGTCAGCAGTTCCAGGTTCGCTGCACAGCGGCCCACCAACGGAGAGAGGGCGGCGTCCCGCATGGGATTGAAACGCCGCCCTCATTGGCCGCCGTATTGCCGGCTGGCTCGATGTCAAGTACGCGAACGCTATGAACCCTGTCCAGGATGTGACACCCCTGGCTGCCTGGCGGCTGCATCCGTTCCGGATCACACAGTCATCTGGCGTACCAGGCGCGCATGTTGTTCCCCACCAGCCTGATCAGCTGCTTTCGCGGCAGGAGCCTCTGGGCCAGGGTCAGCGACCAGCGGTTCCTCCGGCCCGGTATCCAGCTGGGCGCCCGGCCCAGCATCTTGAGGGCCTCGGCTACGGTCGTACCGGGCTCGGAGATGCCGGCCAGCGTGGATCGCTCCAGCCTGGGCTGGGACTGCTCGAAGCCGGGCGTGCGGGTGGCCCCGGGCATGAAACCGAGAACATCTACGCCGTGCTCCCGCAGCTCTTCCCAGAGGCTCTCGGCCAGGATCAGGTTGTAGGCCTTGGTGGCGGCGTAGCTGGCGGTATAGGCCACGCCCTGCAGGGCGGACCCCGACGAGAGCAGGATGATGCCGCCGCGGCGGCGGTCCAGCATCTTCGAGCCGTACTCGTGCACCAGCACCAGCGCGGCCCGGCAGTTCACCTCCACCGTCTTGAGCTTGTCCTCCAGGCCCTGCTCAAAGAAGAGGCCGACCAGCGGGTGGGCCGCGTTGCTCACCAGCAGGCCGACCTCCAGCCCTTCGGTCTCGCGCCCCAGCGCATCCATGAAGTCCGGGCGGGACAGGTCGGTCACGGCCGTCCTTACCTCCACGCCGCTGCGCTGGCGGACCTCCTCCGCCACCCGGGCCAGCTCGTCCCGCCCCCGTGCCGTCAGCACCAGGTTGAGCCCTCTCTCGCCGATCTGCCGGGCGAACTCGGCGCCCAGGCCCCGGGTGGCGCCGGTAACCAGGGCCCACGGCCCGTACCTGGCCTCGAAGGACTGCGTAGCTGAAGACGGCATCCCTTACCCCCTTCGCGGGCGCACCCGCAGGCGCAGCCCCTGGCTTCCCGCCGCAGAGTTTCGCGCTGCGTGGCTTTCCTGTCAAGACGGCCGCCGGACCCTGAGCAAAAGTGCGGCGGCACGGGGCAAACTGGTAGAATATTCCCAGCATGCCGTCCAGGGACAGGATCGAACCCCGGGTGAATGAGAGGTGCTTCGGCTGCGGCCAGGCCAATGCCGCCGGGCTGAAGCTGAGATTCAGCATCGATGGGGAGAGCGTTCGGACGGTGTTCACTCCTTCTCCAGCCCACGAGGGCTATCCCGGCTACCTCCACGGGGGGATCTCCAGCGCGGTCCTGGATGAGGCCATGGGCTGGGCCGCCTATCACCTGTCATCCGGGGCACTGGCCACCACCGCCAGGCTCCAGGTCAAGTTCCGCCGCCCGGCGCTGATCGGCGAGCCGCTGACCGTGCAGGCCTCCATCACCCGCAGATCCACCAGGCACCTGTGGACCGAAGCCACCCTGAAGAGGAAGGATGGCAAGCTGGCCGCGGAGGCCACCGCCATTATGGTGATTGAGAGCTAGAGAGCTCGACCTTGAAGCCCCGCGAGTTGATCACGCTTTCGCAGGCTCGCACCACGTCCGGGTCGTAGATGGTGCCCTTTCCGCGGTCCAGCTCCTCCAGGGCCTTCTCCACTCCCAGCGCAGCCCGGTAAGGGCGGCTGGAGGACATGGCCTCCACCACGTCGGCCACGGCCAGGATCCTGGCCTCCAGCAGGATGTCGTCCCCGGAGATGCCGTAAGGATAACCGGAGCCGTCCATCCTCTCGTGGTGCTGGATCACGATCCGGGCCACGGGCCAGTCGAAGTCGATGCTCTTCAAGATGTCGTAGGCCACCCTGGGATGGTCCCGGATCATGGCCGTCTCCAGATCCGACAGCTTTCCGGGCTTGCTCAGGATCTCAGTGGGCACGGTGATCTTGCCGATGTCATGAAGCAGGCCGGCCACCCGTATTCCGTCGATCTGCCACTCCGGAAGCCCCATCTCCTTGGCTATGGTGCAGGCCAGATGTGATACCCTCTGCTGATGCGCCGCGACGTAGGGGTCCTTAGTCTCCACGGTGCGGCAGACAGCCTGTATCCCGGCCTCCATGCTCTTCTGGACCTTGGCCACGGCGCTCTCGAGCTCCCGCTCCAGCTGGATGCCGTAGGTGCCCGTTTCCTCGGCTGTGGCCAGGGCCACCTGGCTGCCGGGGGCGCTCGCGGCAGCCAGGCCGGCTGCGGCTTCGCCCCTCTTCTCCCTGCGCCTGCGGGCGAGGACGAGCAGCAGGAGCAGCAGCGCTGCGCCGGCCGCCAGCCCGCCAATCAGGGCCCAGGGGAGCCCGGCCGATGCCACGGCGTTCACGGTTATGTCGAGCGCCGCGGAGGTGCCGGCAGCGAAATGCGAATCGCCGCTGTAGGCGGCAGTGATCGAATGCGTTCCGGGGTCCAGCGCTGAGGTCTCGAAGGTGGCCGTGCCCTCGGTCAAAGCGACGCTGCCCAGGACGGCGGCGCCGTCCATGAAGGTTACTGTCCCGGTCGCCCCGGTCGCGGAGATGGAGACGGTGAAGGTGAGCGGCCGTCCCCGGGCTGATTCGGCCACCGGAGAGGTCAGCACCAGGGCGGCGCTGGCCCTGGTCACCGTCAAAGAGCCGTTCACGTAGACGATCTGGTAGTTCCCCAGGTGCGTCCCCACCGCGGCGCCCGGCACAATGGGATAGGGCCCGCGGTCTATGGTGGCATCAGCCGCCGCCCCGGCGCTGGTCAGGGTTACGGCCGCCACGCTGTCGCCTGGCGCCAGGCCATCAGCAGTGAACTCCGTCCCGGTGAAGTTGGCCGTGGTGCGATACTCCTTGCTCACGTCGTTGGCGGTGATAGTCAGGACCTTCGGTGTGACGGTCAGGCTGGCGCCGGCGTAGGTCAAGGCGTAATTGCTGGGAAGCGACAGCGTGCCCTGCGTGATGGCAAAACTGCCCACGTCCTCCCCGGCAGTGCGCGAGAGCCCGCCGCTGAAGCCGTCACCGCCCACCAGGGCGGGGCTCCAGGTGTAAGCCAGAGCAGGGTCGGCGGCTCCGTACACCTTGCTGGTGGCATGCGCGGTCACGATAATGGTCCGAGGTACGACGTCGATGAGGGCATCCGCCGCAACGTGGTTGTAGTTGGCGGTATCGTCCGGGGTGAAATCGACGTGCAGCGTCTGGCTGTTCCCTGCCGGGAGCATGGCTCCCAGGTCCGGGGCGTAGGCGAATGTACCCGGAATCGAAGCAGTGGCGCAGAGCTGCGTGCTGCTCAGGGCAGTGCCGTAGACAATGGCGGCCGGGTTGGCCCACGTAACAATGGGCGTAAGCCTGACTACCAGCGTCTGGGCGTTCGACGTGCCTCCGCCCGGCCCGGGGGTAAACACCGCTATGCTCCTGTCTCCGATCGCGGCCAGATCGGCGGCCGGGATGACGGCGGTCAGCTGCCTGGAGCTGACAAAGGTGGTGGCCCGGTCAGCCCCGTCCAGGCGCACCACCGACGCACCGCTGACGAAGTTGGCGCCATTGACCGTCAGGGTGAAGGAGGCATCGCCTACGGTCTTGGTGGCCGGGGAGATACCGGTCGTTGCCGGGACCGGGTGGGTGCTGTCGGGCTTGAGCGTGATGAAGGAGACCGCTACCTTGCCCGCCAGTCCCGACCAGGTCACTAACGGGTCGGTGCTGCCGCCGCCGGTGAATGCCTTGGATGCTACCCCGTAGCTGAAGCCGGCCATGTTGCCCACGTTGCTGCCGGCAATATAGTCCTCGGTGTCGCTACTCCTCGTCCTGTTGCTCGCGCTGGACCAGCCGTAGATGCCGTACCCGCCGGCATCCCTGTTCAGTGGACCGCCAGCCTTGGACGGGAAGATGAGTGAATCAGTGCTCACGCCGCCGGCGTCAGTGACGGGCGCCCCCTGGTCAACGCCGCTGTAGCTGGCAACATAGGCCACGGCGCTGGTGTGCACCCCGGCGATGGTCACCGTTACGTTGTCGCCGCTGCGGCTGGCGATATCGCTTTCCTTCAGGTACCCCAGCCAGGATTGGTACTCGCTGCTGTTCTGCACCCAGGCCTGCGTGAGGGCCTTGCCGCCATAGGTGGCAGCAAAGCTCTGGCCGCTGCTGCCCCCGGAATCGTAGTCGCAGACCAGGACCACCAGCAGCCGGTTGATGCCATCCGAGACAGCGAAGGTCCCGGTCAGGTTCTCCGAGGCCGCGGTCATCTGGGGGGTGGCCGGCCAGGCGTCCAGGGGGGCCACGGCTCCCAGGGCGGTGGTCGGTGAAGGCAAGACCAGGCTCGCGGCGACCGCCAGAACCAGCGCCAGCAGCAAGACCAGCGCCGGCGTGCCCGCCGCTTTGACCTTCCACACCGCTGTTCCCCAGACGGGGAGCGACGATCTGCTGGCCAGCTTCCCTCCTGTGCCGGCCTCCGGCCGACTCCAAAACCGCAATGGGGTCAGAGACCCCGCGCTGAGATTGTATCCGGTCGATATCGCAGAAACATCACACTGGCCCGCTACAGTCATACTTCCAGGTCTCAAGATTCCCGCGCCATGAGGGCGGCTGTCATCGCCGCCCGGCCCCGGATCGCGGAAACCGGCGCTTCTGCGGTGCCGCCGTGGGCCGGCCGTAGTGGCCGAGGGCGCCATACATCCGCAGACCCGCTTAGGCCGGGGTTGTGGAGGACACTGGATCGGCCGGCGTCGCGCCCGAGGGCGTCGCGGAATTTGCCCGCGAGGCAGGCCATAGTATAGAATTGGGCAGGTAATTCCCCATCGGCGTGGGCCTGTGGCTCAGAGGGAGAGCGTCTGACTGGCAGTCAGAAGGTCGTGGGTTCGAGTCCCACCAGGTCCACATTCAATTTCCAGAACCATCTAACAATTCTCTAATAATAGCCACTCCCAACCACCCGCAATTAGCCGCCCCGAACTCTCCCGCCAACTGCCTGGTCATACCCCGCCTGATGTCCTGCCCCATGTTGGCAGAGTAGAACTCATCTCTTCTGTGCGTATTCCCTTAGTGCCCCTCTTGGCAAGCCTTCTTAGCTCTCACTGTTGAAAACAGCGTCTAATTCCTGATTACCGCTTTGGCCGAAACCTTCAGGTCAGGGTTTGATGACGACAAGGATTGCTTGACTTGTATCCATTTGAGTTTCGAGATCACGGCTGCCTTCATTGCATCTCCTTTCGTAAATGTAGTATGCTAGTGAATCTCCTCGGGGATTGGCTGCGCGACCACCTTGACCCTAGATTGCGGCCAGCATGAGACACGCTCTGAACGGGCTCCCAGAGGTGAGCATGGCAAAACTGCCGATGCCAGGTACGCAGTCGCGTGCGGGGCAATCCTACGGGCGGCACTTTCCTCTGGACTACGGCCTTGCCGATAGCATCGGTGGTCCCGCTATGTACTCTGTGGGAGTACCAGCGGGCCCTTTCGCACGCACCTCCGCGTTTCGATGCAGCAGAATCTGCCCTTTTGCGGAGAGGGGACGACCTTTGACCATAACCCGGTGCGGGGACCATATCAGGTGTGCGGGCATGTGATCCATCCGGACGATCTTCGTTGCGGATCAGAAAAGGCCGGAAAAGGAGGAAGTGGCGCTATGGCGACGGTGGAGAAGCCCAACATAGTTATCATGCTCTCGGATGATGTCGGTTACTCGGACCTCGGCTGCTATGGGGGAGGCACCATGCGCGATCACCCTACCCCGCATTTGGACCGAATGGCTGCCGAGGGTTTGAAGCTGACCGACTTCTACACGCAGCCCACGTGTACCCCATCCCGGGCGGCACTGCTGACGGGCCGGCTGCCGATCAGAACGGGCCTGACCCACGTCCTTACGCCGCACAGCGTCGAGGGAATGCCGGCGAGCGAGTACACCATCGGGCGCCTGATGTCCGACGCCGGCTACTCCACGGCCATGTATGGCAAGAACCATGTCGGCGATAACGAGGCCTCGATCCCGTCGAACTTCGGCTTCGATGAGTTCTGGGGTTTCGTATACCACCTGGACGCCCTGGAGTACCACCGGATGTGGGACTTCCCACAGGATGACGAGTTTATCAAGAGATGGCGGGCACTGCAGATAATTGAAGGCCGGAGGGAGAAGGGGTGGAGCGAGGCCGATTTCCTGGACACTCCTGAGTGCCAGGCGCTCATCGACCGCAAGATTGCAGATCGCTCGGTTAAATACATTCGCGAACATGCCCACGACGAGAAGCCCTTTTTCCTGCATGTTTGCTGGAGCAAGTGCCATGTGAATGTTTATCCGCATCCGGAGTTCAAGGGCCTTTCTCAGGCCGGCCGGTACGGCGACGGGCTCATGGAGATGGATCATCACTGCGGAATGGTGCTTAACGCCATAAGAGAGGCGGGCATTGCCGAGAACACGCTCGTCATCTGGACATCCGACAACGGCCCCATGATAGCTTCTTACGAAGGGACGCAGACCGGCATCACCCTGTTCAGGGGCCAGAAGGGCGGCACCTGGGAGGGCGGTATGCGGCAGCCGCTCGTCGCGTGGTGGCCGGGGACTATCGCTCCCGGAACATCCAGCGGTGAGCTGATGAGCATCATGGACCTGTATACCACCTGCGCCCATCTAGCCGGCGCCGGCAGCAAGGTCGAGCAACTGCGGAAAGATCGTGTCGTCGACGGGAACAACCAGGTGCAGGTGCTGAAGGGCACCGGGCCCTCCGCCACGAAGACCGTTTTCTACTACAGCCATAATAGACTGATGGCGATAAGGGGATGCAGGGCGGGGGCCAAGTGGAAGCTCCATCTGCGCTACCAGGAACCCTGGCGCACAGGCGGCCCCGGACTCGCCGAATGGTATGGAGGCATACAGGAGCCGGCCATCCCTTTACTGTTCGACATCAAGCAGGATCCATTTGAGATGTGGCCGCAGACGGAGGTGAGGGCCTGGGCCGTCACGTCCGTGATGGAAGAAATCTACGCTCACGTCATGGAGATGGAGCGATTCCCCAACATTCAACAGGGTTTCCCTTTGAAGTACTGATTTTGCGAAAGCATGGGCACACCCTGCCATGTGGTTGCCGCATGCTGATAGGGCGCTTATAGCGAGAGGGATGGTCCAGATGACGACCGCCTTTCACGTGATGATCAAACCCTGCGGCGCCTCGTGCAACCTGGATTGCCGTTACTGCTTCTACAGTCGGACCGGCGCCCTCTATCCGGACAAGCCTTGGCGCATGACGCCGGATGTACTGGATTCCTTTACCCGGCAGTACCTCGAATCTCAGAGCGTGCCCGAAGTCACTTTTGCCTGGCAGGGCGGCGAGCCGACGCTGATGGGAATGGACTTCTACCGGGCCGCGCTGGAATCACAGCGCCGCTACCGGAGGCCCGGCCTGGTCATCCGCAACACGCTCCAGACCAACGGCGTCCTGCTCGATGATGCCTGGTGCGATTTCCTTCACCGTCACGATTTCCTCGTCGGCATCAGTCTGGACGGGCCGCGGGAGATGCACGACGCCTTCCGCCGCGACAAGAGGAACAAGTCCACGTTCGGCTCTGTGATGAGAGGCCTGTCCATGCTGCAAAAGCACCGCGTGGAGTTCAACGTGCTGGCCTGCGTTCATGCGGCCAATGCCAGTCAGCCTCTGGAGGTGTACAGGTTCTTCCGGGATACAGCGGGCGCACGTTTCATTCAGTTCATCCCGGTGGTAGAGAGGGTGGCCCGCCAGAGCGGCGCGGACGACGCAGTCTCGTCAAGATCGGTATCGGGCGGACAATACGGGAGATTCATGATCGGTGTGTTCGATGAGTGGGTCAGGCACGACGTCGGACACGTCTTCGTGCAGGCGTTTGACGCGGCTCTGGGGGCCTGGTTCGGCACCGCGCCGAGCATGTGTTGCCACGCGCCGGTCTGTGGCACAGGGGTCGTCCTCGAACACAACGGCGATGTTTACTCCTGCGACCATTTTGTGAATGAGGCTTTCCTGCTGGGCAATATCAGGGATCGGCACATAGGCGAGCTGGTCGGCGCAGAACAGCAACGTCACTTCGGCCTCGCCAAAAGGGAATCTCTGCCTGGCCACTGCCGGCAGTGTGAGGTTCTCTTCGCCTGTCATGGAGGCTGTCCCAAGGACCGCGTGCTGACAACGCCTGATGGTGAACCGGGACTGAACTACCTGTGCGCCGGATACCACGCTTTCTTCAGTCATATCGGCCGGACGATGGAGATCATGGCTGGCCTGCTCAGAGAAGGGCGGGCGCCTGCCGAAATAATGAAGCAAGCTTAGCCGATCCGCCTCATGGCACCTGGTTTCGCTTCCTGATAGAAGCAACGGCGCTGCTCGAGAGCAGCAAATAGACTCGTGGCAGGAAGGAGACTGCGCCCCTTGCGGCGGCTACACGCAGAGCGGCATAGGGAGGCAATCCCCTACCTTCCCGCCCGGGCACACAGCTCATCGATGGAGATCTCGTTGAAATACCGGCCGATATCGCTGACGTAGTGAGCATCGCTATTCTGGAGAAGCAGGAGATCGTGCCGTTCCGCCACCTCTCTTATGGCCATCTCATCCATCTCGCCATCGTGGAACGGATTGCGCAGCTCTATGCCATGTATGGAGCTGTCGATCTGGGAAGCGAAGTCGGCCTTCGGGTGACCGGGATGGGCCACAAACCTGAAGGTGAGATCGAAAGGCAAATAGAGCTCAACTACGTGAAGCCTGCCCTTGTCGATTTCCTTCCCAGGAAGAACCAGGATCTCGCCGGGGAAGAGACTGTCAATCATCTGCTTCACGCCGAATCCCCAGGCACTGTTGTAGTGCTCGGTAATGCCAATGCCGTCCAGTCCCCTGGATCTCAAGGCGAGCACGATCTCCCTGACCGTCTCTTCTGTGGGGGGGTTGCGGTTTATGCCGTCACCGCAATGCGTGTGCAGATCCAGCCTCACGATGCTCCTTCACCATCTCGAAGTGACTACTCCATTATCCCATATTCGGACGCTCCAGCTCATGCCCGCTGGCATGCCGGGACCGGCTGTCCTGCGTGTTGCTGGTAGCATTAGCCAGGTCCAACACGGTACTGTATAATCGCGTGGGCATCAGCATGGTCCAACATGCTGATGAAGCCACCCGACAACGGAACCGCGAGGAGGTTAGATGGGTTCGATGTTCTCACTGGAAGGCAAGACGGCCATCGTCACCGGCGCCAGCCGCTGGACTGGCAAGGTGGTAGCCATGGAGATGGCCAGGGCCGGGGCGGATCTCGTCATATGCGCCCGGAAGGCGGAGCGCCTGGAGGCGGCCGCGGAGGAGATACGGCGGCTGGGCCGGAAGTGCCTGGCCGTGCCCACGGATGTGGAGAACTGGGACCAGGTGCAGGCCCTGGTGAGAAAAGCGAAGGAGGTCCTGGGGCGCATCGACATCCTGGTGAATAATGCTGGCACCAGCATGCCCGTTCCGGCCCTGGAGCTGACCGAGGACCGCTTTGACGCCATGGTCCGCCTGAACCTCAAGGCCCATTTCCTTTGCAGCAAGGCCGTGGCCCCGGTGATGATGGAGCAGGGCGGCGGCTCAATCGTTGACGTGGCCTCGACCGAGGGGCTGCGGGCCAGCCCTACCAACTGCGGCTACGGGGCGGCCAAGGCCGGCCTGATGAACCTGGTGATGAGCCTGGCCGTCGAGTGGGCCAGACACCAGATCAGGGTCAATGCGGTGGCCCCCGGCTTCATCGCCACCCCCATCCACCCTGGTTACCTTGATGGCTTCCCGCACCTCAAGGCGCTCTACGAGAGGGTCCCGCTGGGGCGGGGCGTGAAGATGGAGGAGGTAGCCGCGGCGGTGATATACTTGGCATCAGACGCCGCGGGCTGCACCACCGGCATCACCATCCCGGTGGATGGCGGCATGGTGGCCATGATTGGGTAGGACAGGCCGGAAGACATGGCGTTACACTCAACGCTGACCCACGGCTATGCGGGCAAGATATTGGAGGTGGACCTGACCTCCGGAAGGACCGCCTGCCTGAGGACGGCGGACTACGCGGAGGACTTCGTCGGCGGCCGGGGCCTGGCGGCCAGGCTCTACTGGGAGATGGTGTCTCCGCAGGCCCGGGCGCTCAGCGCGGATAGTGCCCTGGTGTTTGCCACCGGCCCCCTGGCCGGGGTGCCCGGGTTCTGCGGCTCACGCTGGCTCATCTGCGGCAAGTCGCCGGCCTCCACGCCGGAGCACTTCTGCTCCAGCAACCTGGGCGGGGACTGGGGGATCAGGCTCAAGTCGGCCGGATACGATGCGCTGCTGGTCCGGGGGCAAGCGGACAGGCCGGTCTGCCTGTTTATCCACGAAGGGCAAGTTGAGGTGAGAGACGCCTCCGGCGTCTGGGGCAGAGGGGCCATTGACGCTGCAGCTGCGTTGCGCAGGGATTTGGGCGATGAAGTGGGAGTGGTGACGATGGGCCCCGCCGGCGAGAACCTGGCAGTCCAGGCCACCACGCTCGCGGACAACGAGGCGGTGGGCGCCGGCGGCCTGGGGGCGGTCATGGGGGCCAAGAAGCTGAAGGCTATCGCGGTGAAGGGCCTGCGCCGGCCTATCGAAGTGGCCCGGCCGGACGAGGTGAGAGAGCTGGCCGCCCACTTCCGGGGGCTGGGGAAGGAGACGGTATCGCGGGCCGGCAACGTGGTGGTCCGCATTGAAGGGCCACAGACCAGGAGGGCGCCCTGCTGGGGCTGCAGCGGCCGGTGCCTCCGCAGGGTCTACCGGTCAGCCAGCGGCCAGGAAGGCAAGTTCATGTGCTACGCCGCCTTCTACCAGCCGTGGGCCGAGGCCCACTACGGACCGGGATACGATGTCTCCTTTCACGCTTCCCGGCTCTGCGACAACTACGGCCTGGACAACATGGCCCTTTCCCTGATTATGGTGTGGCTGCGAAGGTGCCACCGGGCCGGCATCCTGACCGATGAGGAGACCGGGATCCCGATATCGAAGCTGGGCACGGTCGAGTTCATAGAGGCCCTGGTAAAGAAGATCGCCTTGAGGGAAGGCTTCGGCGACCTCCTGGCCCGGGGAATCGAGGAGGCGGCCCGCTCCGTAGGCCACGGCGCCTGGGAGCTGATTGAGGGCGACCTCTCGGTGGCGGGGCAGCCGGGCATCAATGACCCCAGGCTGTTCATAACCAGCGCCCTGCTGTACCCCGGAGAGCCCAGGCCGCCCCTGGGGCCGGTGCAGGAGCTGAGCCGTGTAGCAGACAAGTGGATCGAGTATGTCGAGGGGCAGGAGGGCGCCTACGTATCCGGCGACGTGGTGCGCCTTATCGCCCGGCGCTTCTGGGGCAGCGAAGCAGCCGGGGACTTCTCCACCTTCGAAGGAAAGGCCCTGGCGGCGGCCATGATCCAGGACCGCCAGCATGCCAGGGACTGCCTGGTCCTGTGCGGCTTCATCTGGCCGGTGCTGGATGCGCCGCATGCTCCACAGTATGTCGGCAGCACCGATCTGGAGAGCCGCATACTCTCCGCAGTGACCGGGAAGGCCATCGGTCCCGAGGCCCTGCGACTGGCCGGCGAGAGGGTGTTCAACCTGCACCGGTCCATACTTGTCCGCGAAGGGCACCGCGGGCGGGAGGACGATCGGCTGCCCGAGGCCTGGCACACCCGGCCCCTGAAGGGCAATGTGAGCAACCTCAAGTGCATGGTCCCGGGAAAAGACGGTCAGCCTGTCTATCGCAAGGGCGCGGTCGTCGACCGGCAGGAATTCGCCGCGGCGCAGAGCCAGTACTACGCCATCAGGGGTTGGACCGAGGTCGGCTGCCAGACCGGAGCCAAGCTCCACCAGCTGGGCCTGGGGGATGTGGCCCGGGACCTGGCGGCCCGGGGCCTCATCTCGTCCTGAGACGTCCGCGGCAGGCCGGCAGTCAGGACCGGCAGATCACTCAGCCCTCAGCACCTTCTGGTGGCCAGAGAGATCTTCGTCCTGCCCACCGCAATGACACGTTCTGCCAGTGACCGCTCAAACAGGCAGACCGAACAGGGCCCTGACCCTCTTCCAGTCGGACTCAGACGGCAGCGCGTGGCTCCTGGTCCGGCTCGGTATGGGCAGCCCGGCTCCCTTTCGGACCTCGGCCATCGTCTCGGCCATCTTGGCGGCCACCATCACGGGATCGAGGACGGGCACCACCTGGTCACCGAGCACGATTCTGTTGAATCCGGCCCGGCTCAACAGCGGCCCGGTTCCGCAGCAGGCTATCACGATAACGTCGGCCCCGTCCGCCACGCATCCTCGCGCTATCTGGCTCACCGCTTCGACCGTGTAGCCGGGGTCCTTCTGCCCCTTCGGAAAAGCCACCTCGAAGGGCTCCGGCTCGGTCCTGATGCCGTTGTTTATCAAACGGCTCTCCAGGCCATGAGTGCGCAGCTGGTTCTCGGTCTGAGACAGCATCCCGGGCAGGGCGGGGATGATGATGGCCATCTTGCGCCCTATCTGGCAGGCGAAGTGCAGGGTGGCCTCGCCGGGCCCGACGATGGGCATGTCCACAGCATGCCGGGCCACTTCCACGCCGGGATCGCCGAAGCAGTTGACCCAGGCGGCATCGAAGCCTTCCCGGCCGGCCTCTATGAAGGCTTCCACGATCCTGGCGTCGTTGAGGAAACTGAAGTAGGGGTGGTCGAAGTCGTAGTAGTTGTCCCCCCTGAGGGCGCCCCTGCTGGGCTTCAGGACCACCTCGGTGTCCGGCCGCAGAACCCTGGAGAAGCTGGGTCTGAGCGTCCCCAGCATGTTCTCCACCCATTTGGCCGGTACGTCGGTGTTGCTTACCATGCACAGTCTCATGCCTTCCCTCCTGTCGCCGAGTGCGGGCCGGTAGACGCCATGCGCAACCTGGCCTGCCCCACGATGCCCTTAAACCTGACGGGCCAGCCGGCCGGTGCCATGAGGGTTCACATGGGCCGGCCGGCATCCGCCGTCTCTCTAATCCCTGAGGGGCGCCATCAGCCCAGGTCGAAGCGGTCCAGGTTCATTACCCTGGTCCAGGCCGCCACAAAGTCCTGGACGAACTTCTCCTCCGCGTCCGCGCTGCCGTAGACCTCAGCCAGGGCCCGCAGCTGCGAGTTGGAGCCGAAGATCAGGTCAACGCGGGTGGCAGTCCACCTGACTTCGCCCGTCTGGCGGTCCCGCCCTTCAAACACGTCAGCGTCCTTCGAGACCGGCTTCCATTCGGTAGCCATCTCGAGCAGGTTCACGAAGAAGTCATTGGTCAGCGCCTCCGGCCGTTTGGTGAAGACGCCGTGCCGGCTCTGCCCGAAGTTGGCATTCAGGACGCGCATTCCGCCCATGAGCACCGTCATCTCCGGTGCCGTCAGCGTCAGCAGTTGCGCCTTGTCGATCAGCAGCTCCTCCGCAGGTACGGCGTACTTGCCTTTGAGGTAGTTGCGGAAGCCGTCGGCCTTCGGCTCCAGCACGGCGAACGACGCCGCGTCAGTCTGCTCCGCAGACGCATCCATGCGCCCCGGAGTGAAGGGAACGGTCACGCTGTAACCGGCGGCCTTCGCCGCCTTCTCCACACCGGCGCATCCGGCCAGGACAATCAGGTCGGCCAGCGATACCTTCTTCCCGTCAGACTGCGCCTGGTTGAACTCGCTCTGGATGGCTTCAAGGGTCTTGAGCACCTTTGCCAGCTGGGCCGGCCGGTTGACCTCCCAATCCTTCTGGGGCGCGAGCCGAATACGGGCCCCGTTGGCACCGCCGCGCTTGTCGGACCCTCGGAAGCTGGAGGCCGATGCCCAGGCGGTCGCCACCAGCTGTGACACGGACAGCCCCGAGGCCAGAACCTTGCTCTTGAGGAAGGCGATGTCCTGCGCCTCAACCAGCTTGTGGTTGACCGCGGGGATGGGGTCCTGCCAGATGAACTCCTGCGCTGGGACCTCCGGGCCGAGGTAGCGTGCCCGCGGGCCCATGTCGCGGTGGGTCAGCTTGAACCACGCCCGGGCAAAGGCATCCGCGAACTCCTTGGGGTTCTGCAGGTAGCGCCGCGCGATCGGCTCGTAGACCGGGTCGAAGCGAAGGGAGAGGTCCGCCGTGGTCATCATCGGCCGGTGCTTCTTGGACGGGTCATGGGCATCCACTATCATGTCCGTCTCGGCCACGTCCTTGGCCAGCCACTGATTGGCGCCAGCCGGGCTCTTGACCAGCTCCCACTCATACTTGAAGAGGATCCTCAGGTAGCCCGAGTCCCACCTGGTCGGGTTGGGCTTCCAGGCGCCCTCGAGGCCGCTGCTGATGGTGTCGCCGCCCTTGCCGGTGCCGAAGCTGCTCTGCCAGCCCAGGCCCTGCTGCTCAATAGGGGCCGCCTCAGGCTCCGGGCCAACATGGGTCGCCGGGCCCGCACCGTGCGTCTTGCCGAAGGTGTGGCCGCCGGCGATCAGCGCCACCGTCTCCTCATCGTTCATGGCCATGCGGGCGAAGGTCTCGCGGACGTCGCGGCCGGAAGCGACCGGGTCGGGATTGCCGTTGGGGCCTTCCGGATTGACGTAGATCAGGCCCATCTGCACGGCCGCCAGCGGATTCTCGAGATCCCGCTCGCCGGAATAGCGCTTGTCGCCGAGCCACTCGGTCTCCGAGCCCCAGTAGACCTCCTCGGGCTCCCAGACATCCGCCCGGCCGCCGGCAAACCCGAGGGTCTTAAACCCCATCGACTCCAGGGCGACGTTCCCCGCCAGGATCATGAGGTCAGCCCAGGAGATTTTCCGGCCATACTTGCGCTTGATCGGCCAGAGCAGCCGGCGCGCCTTGTCGAGGTTCACATTGTCGGGCCAGCTACTCAAGGGGGGGAAGCGCTGCTGCCCGGCGCCGGCGCCGCCCCGGCCGTCGCTTATGCGGTAAGTGCCGGCGCTGTGCCAGGCCATGCGGATGAACAAGCCGCCATAGTGGCCGTAGTCCGCCGGCCACCAAGCCTGCGAGTCAGTCATCAGCGCCCAGAGGTCCTTCTTCACCGCCGCCAGGTCCAGGCTGGCAAACTCCCTGGCGTAGTTGAAGTCCATGCCCATGGGGTCGGACAGTGGCGAGTTCTGGTGGAGGAGCCTGAGGTTCAGCTGGTTGGGCCACCAGTCCCGATTCGAGGGACCCCCGCCCATTGGCCGCCGGCTTGTGGCGCCGGTTACCGGGCACTTGCTTTCTTCGCTCATCTTGTACCTCCCCAAATTCAGTATGTATGGACCATGAGCTACCGGCCGTCCTTCGGCAGGCAATCCTGACAGATCCCCCGCAGCTCAAGGTACCTGTTTTCGACCTTCCCCCAGCGCCTGGTCCCATCCGGCACCTGCAGGCGCTCAAATTCGGGCCACCAGAAGTCCTCGATCTTGCGGCATCGGGTGCAGACCAGGTGGCAGTGCCGCCTCGTCTCCGAGTCATACCGAGTCTTGTCGTCTACGTACTGCACCTTGCTGATCACCCCATGGCGCTCAAAGAGGGCCAAGGTCCGGTAGACCGTATCGAAGGAGATGCTGGGAACCCTGGGCTTGACCGCGCCATAGACGTCTTCAGCCGAGGGGTGCCCCTTCATCGACCGCAGTGCGTCGAAGATCTGCAGCCGCTGATGCGTCAGCCTCAACCCCAGCTGCCGGGACACCCGCCGATAGGCCTTGATCTCGTCTGCGGTGGAAGGGTCTTGCCAGGCCGTCATCGACTTAACCGGACTCATTCCTAACTCGTACTATATCCGAACAAACCGGCGAAGTCAATAGGTGGCGGGCGCCCTCGATTGACACCCCGCGACGCCGCGCCTAGTATTCACAGGATGGCAATAATTCGTAGACAATCATCATAAGGGGGAAGCACTGGAGATGGTCGGTGAGCGCTTTGATTTCAGCGGCCCCATCGGAGACAGGGTGCCATGGGAGGAGTTCTCCGCGGAGTTCCTGTCCAGGATCATGGCCCTCTGGCAGGAGCAGTGGGAAGCCTTTGCCGACGCCCTCATCAGGGTGGGGTCGCAGATGGAGGTGGTCGGCCGGCGGAACGCCGAGGATCTGCTGGCCATGGTCAGGAAGGAAGTGAGCCCTCCAACCTTCGGCGGGGGGGCAGAGGCCTCTCCCAGGTCCAGGACCGAGAGGCTGAAGCTGATGAGGCAGTGGCAGGAGAAATGGGAGCTGTTCACCAACAAGGTCATCGGTATCGGGTCGGAGCTGAGCGGGGTCGGCCTGCTGAACGCCGCTGACCTGGTGGCCAGGACCATGGAGGAAGTGAACCCCGCGATATTCGCCCGGATCGCGGAGGCGGCGAGGCTGGACGCCAATACTGTTGCGGGGAGGGTGAAGGCCGGGGGGCTGTGCATGGACAACATGGCCGATCATTATCCCGGCCGCTACGAGGTAAAGAGCGACAGCGAGGTCATACTGAGCTACCACCGGTGTGCCGTAATGGACAAGAAGCTGATGTTCCAGGATATCAACATGCTGCGTTATGTCTGCCAGTACGTCGAGCCCCGGTACGCCATGACCATGCTGAACTACCCCGGGAAGCGCCGGATCAAGGTAGACCTCCTCAAGATCCCCGAAAGCTTCGAGCTGAAGCCTGGTGAGCCGGCGTGCATCTGGAGGTTCGCCTTCGAGGACCAGGCGCCCGGGGGCGCCTCCGGCAGCTAGGTCCGCTCCACAACCCAGTGATACGTAAGAATACCGATAGCGGGCCAGCCATGAAGGCCCCGATACTGTTCTTGCCTGAGAGCGCAGGGCTCCTGCGCCGGTATGGGGAGGAGGCAACATGAGCGCCGGAAGGATAGTGCTTCTTGTCTTTGGCATCATCATCCTGATCGTGGGGCTGGGAATGATTGTCGGTGGCGGGGGGATGATGGGAGTGAGCCAGTCTTTCAAGAACGAAGAGGGCTTCATCACCAGCAGGACCGCCCATCTGGCCAGCAACTCCTACGCGGTGGTATCAGAGCCCGTCGACTTCGGTTCAGGGGTCGATTGGGGTGGGAACTGGCAGCCCTCGGATTTCGTCACCCTACGGGTGGAGGTGACCAGCAACACCGGGAAGGTGCCGTTCGTGGGCATCGCCTCGGAATCGGATGCGGACGCCTACCTCGCCGGCGTGCCCTACGACCTGGTGCAGAACTGGGCGGCCAGGCATTCTGGCGACGCCACGGTGACCTACACCCATCATACCGGCACCTCGGCCCCGGCGCCGCCGCTCACTCAGAGCATCTGGGCAGCCTCGGTGCACGGGGAAGGGGCGCAGACCCTGACCTGGGCGCCCGAGCCCGGCCAGTGGGTCGTCATCCTGATGAATGAAGACGGCTCCCCGGTACTGGACGTCGATGGGAAGATAGGCGCCAGAATACCATGGCTGTTCTGGACCGGCCTGGGCATCCTCATCGGAGGCATCATAGTGCTGGCTGTCGGGATCCTGATGATCGTCCTGGCCGCCCGTCGCCGGACAGTTGCCGCCGGCCCCCATTGACGGCTGCAGCTCGTTCCATGGCCTCCGACATCTCCGCCAGCGACTGCGCCGCCGCTATAGCATGTCCTGGATACCGCACAGGACTGGTTTGACGGAGACCGGTGGCTGTAATACTATTGACGCGAACCGGCGGATTGAATGCCGCGCATTGGCCCTCAGCGCAGCACCGGCGCATCCTCGTAGCGTCTGAAGCCACCGGATTCACAACATTCTGGGGAGGTATCGCGCACATGATCGGAATCACATCGTACTCGGCCTACATACCATGGTACCGGCTGAGCCGGGCCAAGATGAACGAGGCCACCGGGTTCCTCATGACCTTTCCCACGCCGGGGGAACGGGCCGTGGCCAATCAGAATGAAGACAGCGTGACCATGGCCACCGCTGCCGGCATCTACTGCCTGGACGGCGAGGACCGGGGCAAAGTGGACGCCCTCTACTTCGCCACCAGCACGCCGTCCTACCTGGTCAGGCAGCAGGCCAGCATAGTATCGACCGCCCTGGATTTCCGGGAGGAGATCCGGGTCGCGGACTTCGCCTCCGGGAGCAAGGCCGGGACCACCGCCCTGATGAACGCCATCGACGCCGTCAAGGCGGGCTCGGCCAAGTGCGCGATGGTGACCGCGGCCGACTGCCGGGTGGTGAAGCCCGGCAACCCGCAGGAGTACGTCTACGGCGATGGCGCCGCGGCGGTCATGGTGGGCCAGGACGATGTGGTGGCCGAACTGGAGGCCACATACTCCGTTTCAGTAGACTTCGTCGACCGCTGGCGCGCCGTCTACGAGGAGTTTGAGCACTCCTGGGAGGACCGCTGGATCCGTGATGAGGGCTATGAGAAGCTCATCCCCCGGGCCATCGGCGGCCTGCTGAAGCAGCAGGGCCTGACGCCGGCGGACATCGCCCGGGTGGCCTTCTGCTACCCGATGGCCCGGCCGCACGCGGCGATGGCCAAGAGGATGGGCTTCACCCCGGCCCAGGTGCAGGACCACCTTATGGAAAAGGTGGGCGACACCTGCGCCGCCCACCCCCTCATCATGCTGGTGGGGGCGCTGGAGGAGGCCAATCCCGGGGACAGGGTCCTGATCGCCAGCTACGGGCAGGGGGTCGATGTGCTCCTGTTCAAGGTGACCGACAAGATCGGCCGGATGAAGGGAAAGTGGGGCGTGAAGAAGGGGCTGGCCCGCCGCAAGGAGCTGGAGAGCTGGGAGAGGTTCGCCTCGATGCGGGGCGCGGTCAGGTTCTTCCTCGGCCCGCGCGAGGGGGAGTACGGCTTCACTTCGTACTCCATGGCCTGGAGGGAGAGGAAGCAGCTGTCCCGGCTGTATGGTAACAAGTGCCGCAAGTGCGGCACGGCCCAGTTCCCGCCCCGCAGGATATGCGTCAACCCCAACTGCAAGGCCATAGACCAGATGGAGGACTACCGGTTCTCCACCCTGACCGGCAAGATATTCTCTTTCGTGCCGGACTACAACGTCTCGGTCCCGGTGCCTCCGGTGGTGCATGCCTACGTCAACTTCGAAGGCGGCGGCCGGATACAGATGCAGGTGGTGGACGTTGACCCATTCGCCGTGCAGATAGGCATGCCGGTGGAGATGACCTACCGGCGCAAGCTGGTCGATGTGC
>CAYRGJ010000045.1:0-19018 GCA_964423835.1 uncultured Dehalococcoidia bacterium
CTTCGTGGACCTGACCAAGACCCTGCAGGACGACATCATCGCCAGGACGGAGCAGAGCCTGTAGCGAGGAGGAACAGCCAGGCCGTGTGGCCGGCCTGAAGATTGCGCGCGAGCGCGAAGAAGAAACTGAGAGGAGGGAGCCCCAAGTTTATGGAATTGCTTGATGTCAAAGCCATCGACACCATGTGCCGTGCAGGCTATGCCGGCATCGTCTCCGCCGACGAATGGAAGGACGTCTGGGCCAACTACGAGTCCCGCGCCTGCGTCAAGGGCACGTTCGGCGGCGTGCTCAAGAAGATGGGCATCTCCGAGGAGGACGGCTGGAAGGTGGTGGCCGGACAGTACAAGACCTCCGTGGAAGAGATGATCAAGGAGATGGACGCGGCCGGCGTGGAGAAGGCCTTCGTCGACCAGCAGTACATCTGGTCCCGGCGCGAGAACAAGATGGCCACCGGGTTCGAGCTCAAGCGGCTGGTCGACCTGGTGGAAAAAGGCAAGGGCCGGATCGTCGGCGGCGCCGGCTACAACCCCTGGAGGATCGAGGAGAGCCTCAAGGACATCGAGACGGCCGTCAAGGAGCACGGCTTCAAGTACGTCTGGTTCCACCCCAACAGCTTCGGGCTTAAGGCCAGCGACGCCAAGTGCTACCCGCTCTATGCCAAGTGCATCGAGCTGGGCATTCCGGTCTCCTTCCAGAGCGGCCAGTCGGCCGAGCCGCTGCCCAGCGAGGTGGGGCGCCCCATGTATGCCGATGAAGTGGCCATGGACTTCCCCAACCTGGTCATGGTGCTGACCCACACCGGCTACCCCTATATCGAGGAGTGGATCTCCATGATCTGGCGGCATCCCAACGTCTACGGCAACATCGGCGCCTACTACCCGTCGAGCCTGCACCCGCCCACGGTGGACTTCATGAACGGCCCCATCGGGCGCACCAAGGTCTTCTGGGCCACCAACGGCTTCGGCTTCACCCGCTGCAAGGACGAGTTCGTCAAGCTCAATATCAAGGACGAGAACAAGAAGCGGATCCTGCGCGACAACGCCGTCGCCGTGTTCAAGCTTTAGGTTGCCACATCCGGGGAGATTCGAGAGCGGTCCGGGGTCAACCCGGGCCGCTCTTCCTTTCCAGGGCCTGCCGGCGAAGAGGCTTGACCGCTCCCTAGCTCTGGCTGAAGCGGTTGCTCAAGTCCTGGAGAAGCTGCTCCAGCTCCGGGGAGAGACGGCTCTCGTGCCTGGTGTTGTTGACGCGGGCGTCGTAGAGTGATTCCAGGTGCTTCAGGATGGGCCGGTATCTCTCCTCCTGCTGCATCAGCCGTTCGGCCACCTGGGCCACTGACCGCTCCTGCTCCAGGGCCTTGTCCCGGTCCTCCGGTGTGGCAGCGAACCCGTACATGGACCCCAGCACCTCCAGGAGCCTGACCTGGCCCCGATAGTCGTTCTCCACCGTAAGGTACTGGGGCAGGTGCACCACCACGGTGGCCGTCTCGATGCCCGCCGCCGCCAGTCCCTGGGTGATGAGGAGGGCAATGCTGGTGGGGCCGGAGTAGTCGCTGGGCTGCACTCTGGCCGTCTCCATCTCGTTCTGCAGCTTGAGGTTGCTGCCCGACCCGGTGACCAGCAGGGGGCGGGTGTGGGGCACCATGTCGTACATCGAGCCCAGCAGACAGTAGCTGGCGACTCCGAGCAGGGTGAACAGCTCCAGGACCGAATCCACGTAGGTCTCCGCCTGCGCATGAGGCTCCAGCAGCCGGAGGAGCAAGAAGTCCCGCCCCGCCTCCGACCGGCCCCAGCTGACCACTGTGTTGGGGATAGCCAGCTCGCGGCGGTCATCCTTCTGGTACAGGACCGGCCGGTAGCGGGTGAAGTCAAAGAAGGTGCCCGGACTGTGCAGCCGGCCCAGCTCCCGGCCGTTCCACCGGACATCGAGCCCCGACAGGACCAGCGTGCCCACGTTGCCCACGTCGATCCACGGCTGGAGAGCAGCCAGAACACAGGGCTCCTTCAGCTCGGGCAGCGGGTCGGGGATCTCAAAGGCGCCGGCTCTCATAGTTACATCCTACCACGAAAGCGGGGCTACCACGTGCGGCACGGGACGTTACCAACCGAAACCCGCAGATGAACGTGATCAACTAATCGGCGGCGGCGCCGGGGGCTCCGCGGGCGGCAATGGAGGCTGCGCCGCAGAGCTGTCGATCGGCACAGGGCCATCTGCAGGACCCATCGCGGGGCTGCCGGGCGGCGCCGGGGGCCCTGCAGCCCGCTGGGCCTCGACGCGACGCCTGACCAGCACCTCGGCCCCCACCAGGGCGCACGCCAGGAAGAACACCCCCACCCCCACCAGGGCCCAGATCCACACCCTGGATGGCGGGCTGTAGATGGCGGACATGGCCCGGCCGCTGGCCGCGGCGTCCCCATCGGAAGCCAGGGCCAGGTAGACGCGCTCCCCATCCAGGGCCAGGCGGCAGTAGAGCCGGTCCCGGCTCAGCCACTCCCCCGATGTCTGGCTCCCCTCAGCTTCGAGGTGCGTGCCGCTGCCGCTCCGATCCGGGTACCGCTCCACACAGGCGTCGTAGAACTCCCGGGCCTCATCCGCCTCGTCCCATATGGTGCTGAGGACAAACACGTGCTCGCCGGCATCGTTCCTGGAAAGGGAGTAGGCGTCCCCACCCCAGCCTTCAGCCGCCTCGCCGGCGTCGTCTTCACCCAGGTACCTCCAGAGGTACAGCTTCAGGTCAAACTCGCCGAGGACCCCCGAGTCCACCTCCGACCAGTCCGGCCCCAGGGCGGCGGCCAGGTCAGGGAGGGCGACCTCCACCGGATCATCGCGATGGCGGAAGTATTTTCTGGGATGCATGATCTGCTCGGTGGAGGCCGGCGGATCCTCGTAGGCCCGGTTGACGCCCTCCCAGCCCTCCTCCTCCCACAGCGCCCTCACGAACTCCAGGCCATTCAGGTAGGTGAATTGGGAGGACATTTGAAGGTAGACAGGCACGTCCGTGCTCAGCTCCATCCCGGGCATGGCGGCCAGCTCGGCGACGGCCTCCTGCTCCTCCAGGGTCATGTCCTGGTCCAGGTACATGGCCATCACCATGGTGGCGTCCCCCTCGACCAGGGCCAGCCGGGCCTGACGGCTTCCCGCGGCTCCAGGGTCCAGGAACGTGGAGAGACCAAAATGCTGGTCCTGGAGGGCATGGGTGTACTCGTGGGCCAGGATCACTTTGGCCAGGGGCTCGGACGCGGCGGCGGAGTCGCTTATGAGGCACAGCCGGCCCTCCTCGTAGCTGTAGAAGCCCGCCAAACCCGTCGTATTGGAGTCCACAGTCAGCTCGAGCAGGTCGTCCCCTTCGTCCAGGAGGTCCAGGAAGACACAGAGCTCCTGGGTCGCAGCGATGTCCGCCAGCTGTTTCTGCGTAGCCCCCACCAGCCACTGTCTCAGCTCGCCCTGGGTCATGGGCTCCACCGGAATCGGCTCCAGGCTGAGCTCCCGCAGCTCAGCCACCCGATCCGTGATGTCGCCAGGGGGCTCGGCGCTCGCAGGCGGGGCAGGAGATGCCGTGAGCAGCAGCGCCACCAGGAAGAGGGCGCCGCCGGTCAGCGCCGGCCGCCAGCGCCTCATGAGGGAGCTGGCGCGTCCCATTCCCGGCTGGCCGCGGCCAGGACCGGGTCCCGTCATGCGGTCCCCACGGGGGGCGATACGCGCCGGCGGCGCCTGAGCAGGATGGCCGCCAGGCCCAGGACACAGATCAGCAGGGCCACGCCCACCCCCACGCTCACCCAGACCCACATCTTCGAGGGCTCGCCGGGCTGGTAGAGCGCGGACATGGCCCGGGCGGCGCTCCCAGCCTCGGAAGCCATAACCAGGTAGACGGATGTCCCATCCAGGGCGAACCGGCAGCTTCGGCCGTTGCTTTCCCACTCTCCGGAGGTCTCGTCGCCAGTGGCGCTGCCGCGGCGGCCGGTGCCACCCAGCTCCGCGCACCGGTCGGCGCACGAATCGTAGAACTCCCGGGCCTCGCCGGCGTCATCCCACGTGGTGCTCAGTACAAAGGCCCTGGCGCCGGCCCCGTCCTTGAGGAACGAGTACCGGTCGCCACCCCAGCCCTCCGCCGCCCTGCCGGCTTCACTCTCATCCAGGAGCTCCTGCAGGAAGAGCTTCAGGATGAACTCCCCGAAGACGCCGGAGTCCAACTCGGACCAGTCCGGCCCCAGGGCCTCGGCCAGGTCCGGGAGGGCGACCTCCACCGGATCATCGCGATGGCGGAAGTACTTTCTGGGATGCATGATCTGCTCCGTGGATGCCGGGAGATCACTGTAGGCCTGATTGATCGCCTCCCAGCCGCCACCCTGCTGCATCAGGGCCAGCACGAACTTGGCGCCGTACTCGTACGGGAAGAGCATGGTCTGCTCGATGATCGGCGGCATCTCGATGTCCGGCACCGCCCCGGGCGCCGCCGACAGCTCGCCGATGGCGGCCTGCTCTTCCTCCGTCATGAACTGGTACATGTAGACGGCCATCACCAGGGTGGCATCTCCCTCGATGAGGGCCAGCGCGGCCGCCGAGGCCTCCGAGTCGTCGCCCCGGTCCCTCACCTCGGACAGGTCGAAGTGCTGGTCCTGCAGGGCGTGGGCGTACTCATGCGCCAGGGTAACCTTGTCCATGGGGTTGTCCGCGGCGCCATCCCCGACCAGGCACAACCGCGCCTCTTCATAATCGTAGAACCCGATTATCTCCTGGGTGTACGCCTGGACCAGGATGTCCCGCAGGTTCTCTCCCTCCTCCAGGAAGCCCAGGAAGAGGTACAAATCCTGCTCGGCGGCCATCTCCGCCAGGTCCTCCTCATCCGACTCCTCCAGCATCTGCCTCAGCTCGTCCTGTGTCATGTGGTCCACGGGCACCGGCTCCAGGCTGAGCCCCCGCAGCTGGGCCACCTGCGAGATGATGTCGATGTCCGCCTCCGCGTCGGCCCGGGCGGAAGGGGCCGGGGACAGGGCCATCACCAGCGCCAGCAGGACCACCGCGCAGCCGGCAAGCGCCGGCCGCCACCGCCGCACCCAGGCGCCCGCCGCCTGTGTTAGCCGTCTCCTGATGCCTGAACCTGGTTCCATTGGTGCGCCCCCCTCTCCGCGCCCGGCTTGGTGCGCCCGGCGCCGTGGTCCCGTGATGCCACCACCAGAGAATATCTTCGGCAAACTAATTTGTCAAGCACTAACTATTAGGCGGCGCCCGGCGATTCCCGCCCTTTGACAGCCGGGCGCCGGCTGAGAGATAATAGGGCCGTCCGGCCCTGCGTCTCCGGACGCGCCACGGGCCACCCGATCTCGAAAGGGGGAGCGATGTTCAACACCAGAGTCACCCAGATGCTGGGCATCCGTTATCCCATCGTCGGCGGAACCATGGGCTCGATATCCAACGCGGATTTCACCGCCGCCGTCTCAGAGGCCGGCGGCATCGGCGTGCTGAACTCCATCATGCACCCGACCCGGGACGATTTTGCCGCCGCCCTGGACCGGGCGAAGGCGCTGACCGACAAGCCCATCGCCGTGAACCTCAACTTCTTCCCCGCCCAGTACCCGGTATCCCAGCAGGAATACACCGAGATCATGGGAGATAAGGGCATCAGGGTGGTAGAGACCTCCGGTCACACCACTCCCCCACCGGAGCTGTGCCGCCGGTTCAAAGAGCTGGGCATGACCTGGATTCACAAGTGCGCCGGAGCCCGGTACGCCGCCAAGGCCGAGTCCCTTGGCGCCGACATCGTCACCGTGGTCGGCTACGAAAACGGCGGGGCCGTGGGCCGGCTCGACATCGGCACGCTGGTCATGGTCCCCACCACGGCCAGCCGGCTTAAGGTGCCGCTCATCGGCGGCGGAGGGGTGGTGGATGGCCGCAGCCTGCTGGCCGTACTGGCCCTGGGGGCGGAGGGCGTGATCATGGGCACCCGCCTGCTGGTCACACAGGAGAGCCCCCTGCACCCGGCGCTCAAGCAGGCGCTGCTGGCCGCGACCGAGCTGGACACGCAGGTGGTCATGCGCACCATCGGGGCCCACCGCGTGTGGAACAACGCCGCGGCCAGGAGGTGCACCGAGCTCGAGGCCTCCGGCGCCAGCTTCGAGGAGGTCCTCAACCTGGTCTCGGGGGAGAACTCCCGGCGCACCTACTTCAAGGGGGAACTGGAAAGCGGGATGGTGTTCTGCGGCCAGGGGATCGGCCAGGTACACGACATCCCCACCTTGAAGCGGCTCTTCGACGGCATGATCGAGCAGGCATCGGAGATAGTGGGCAGGCTGGGCAGGAGCTAGCAGGGCAGCCGCGGTGGAGCGGAGACCGGGGCTGCCGGGACCGCCGGATTTCGCCAGGCCACGGGCTGCAGCCTGGCCGGCCCCCAGCGGCGGACGCCGGGGCGAGGAAAGGGGTGGACATGGACTCACAGGATTACCAGGACATCCGCCTGAGCGTCAGCGAGGGCGTGGCTGTCATCGAGCTGCACCGGCCCGACAACCTCAACGCCTACAGCGGCCGTATGGGCGTGGAGCTGGGCCAGGCCTACCGCCGCTGCGACGGTGATGACGCCATCCGGGCGGTGGTGCTCACGGGAGCGGGCCGGGCCTTCTGCGCCGGCGCCGACATGAGCGCCGGGGAGGACACCTTCGCCAAGCAGGACCAGGCCACCTTCAGCGCCGCCGGGGTCGACCCTCCGGCCTGGGAGGTGCGCAAGCCGGTAATCGCCGCCATGAACGGACACGCTGTGGGCATCGGCCTGACCCTGGCGCTGCAGTGCGACATGCGCCTGGCCGCCGACGAGGGCCAGTACGGCGTGCTCCAGGTGCGCCGGGGCATCATGCCGGATGGGTACTCGCACTGGACCCTGCCGCGGCTGGTGGGGACCAGCTGGGCAGCCTATATCCTGCTTACGGGGCGCCGGGTCAGCGGCCGGGAAGCCGCCGCCATGGGCCTGGCCCTGCGCAGCCTGCCCGCGGCCGAGGTCCTCCCGGCGGCCCTGGAGATCGCCCGGGACATCGCCCAGAACACGGCGCCCCTGTCGGTGGCCATCGCCAAGCGCCTCCTGTGGGAGAGCCTGATGCTGTCTCCGGCCGAGGTCGGCCGGCGCGAGACGGAGCTGCACCACCACCTTATGGGCCGCCCCGACGCCATAGAAGGAGTGATGGCCTGGCTGGAGCGGCGGGCGCCGCAGTGGAAGCTCAGCGCCACCAGAGATTGGCCCGAGTGGCCGTCGGCCCCGGGCAGATGAAGGAGCAAGTCATGGATATCGTAGAAGCCATCCAGTCCCGCCGGAGCATCAGGGCCTTCAAGCCGGACCCGGTGCCGCGGGACGTGTTGAAGAAGCTCATTGAGGTCGCGGCGCGGGCCCCCTCCACCGACAACACCCAGCCCTGGGAGGTCAGCGTGGTCACCGGCCCGGTCCTCGACGGCCTGAAGAAGGCCCTCTCTGAGAAGATGGGGCCGCCCAGCGAGTTCACCCCCGACATCCCCTTTCCGGCCCTCAGCTACAAGGCGCCATACCTGGACCGCTCCAAGGGGCAGGGGCGGAAGGTCTTCGAATCCATGGGGATCGCCCGGGATGACTGGACGAGACGGATGGAGTGGTACCGCTACATGGCCCGCTTCATGGACGCGCCGGCGGGGATCATCGTGTACGTGGAGCGCTATCTCGGGGCCTACGCCATCCTGGACGCCGGCCTGTTCCTGGAGAACCTGCTGCTGGCGGCCACCAGCTACGGGCTGGGCACCTGCACCCAGATGGCGGTGGTGCTCTACCCGGAGATACTGCGCCGCACGCTGTCCATCCCGGAGTCAAAGCTGATCCTGTGCGGGGTGGCCATCGGGTATCCCGAGGACGCTCCGGTCAACCGCATTCGCAGCGACCGGGAGCCACTGGAGGCTTTTGCCCGCTGGCACGGGTTTGACTAGCCGCAGGCCGGCCCGGGCCTGAGCTGGCCTGATGCCGGGTCAGCGTTTCCTGTTGCAGCCCGGCGTCGGCCGTGGGCGCCGGCGCTTCAGTGCAGCTCCATCAGCTGGACCAGCACGCCGTTCGAGGTCCGCGGGTTTATGAAGGTGAACTTCATGAGACCGATCACGGAGTTGATCTTCACCGGAGCCGATGAGGTGAAGCGGGCGCCCCGGCCCTTCAGCTCCGCCATTGCGGCCTCGATGTCGTTCACCCTGAAGGTCATGTGCTGCAGTCCCTCGCCGTGCTGCTCGATGAACCGGGCGATGGGCCCGGCCGGGTCCACGGGCTCCATGACCTCGATGTAGAAGTCGCCCAGGAGAAGCAGGCGGAACCTCATGCCCGAGGGCTTGTTCTCGTACACTTCGCCCGGCGTAACGCCCAGGGCTTCCCCCAGAACGGCCGCCGTGCGGTCCATGTCCCTGGTGGCGATGCCCACCTTCATCAGGCCCGTTATCCCCATGGCCTGGCCGCCCTCTCCTCGAGCCACCGGTCCGTGCCGATCTCCTTTCGCCGCCGCAGGTCGGCCTGGCGGGCCTCCATGGCCTTCCTGGCCTCTTCGTCGCCCAGGGCCGGATCACGCATCTCCAGGAAGACCGCGCAGGGGAAGTCGGCGCACAGCCCGCAGTGCTCCAGTTGACGGCGGTTGCGGCAGCAGTCGTGGAGGGGGCAGACCTTGACCTCCATCTGCTGCGTCCAGAACGGCTTCCCCTCCACATGCCCGCACCCCCGGCACTGCGTGTTCAGCAGCTCGCAGGAGCCACAGTACAGGCCGCAAACCGGGGCGTAATTCCTGTCAGTGTCCATGGTCCTTCCTCCTGTTCGCGCCCGGGGCCAGGCCCGCGCCGGGCGGCCTCTCCGGCCGGCTATAGCTCGTGCCGGCCCTCCAGCGCCCGGGCCATGGTCTGCTCGTCGGCATACTCCAGGTCGCCGCCGAACGGCAGGCCCCTGGCCAGGCGGGTGACCTTGATCCCCAGAGGCGCTATCAGCCGGTGGAGGTACATGGCGGTGGCTTCGCCCTCCAGGTTGGGGTTGGTGGCCAGTATGACTTCCCCGACCGCTCCGCCCTTCAGCCGCTCCAGCAGGGGCTTGATCTTGAGGTCCTCAGGCCCGATGCCGTCCATGGGAGACAGCACCCCGTGCAGCACGTGGTAGAGGCCGGTGTACTTCCGGGTGCGCTCCACCGCCACGATGTCCAGCGGCTTCTCCACCACGCAGATGCGGCCACGGTCCCGCCCCTGGTCCCGGCAGATGGCGCAGGGATCGGCTTCAGTGAAATTCTGGCACACCGAGCACAGGACCACCTTCTCCTTGACGGCCACGATGGCTTCGGCCAGGGCCCTGGCCTGCTCGGCGGGGACCTTCAGCAGGTGGTAGGCCAGGCGCTGAGCGGTCTTGGGGCCGATGCCCGGCAGCTTGTGCAGCTCCTCGATGAGCCTGGCCACTGGCTTTGCGGTGGGTACGGAATCGATGCCCAAGGCCCGGTTCCCCTACATGCCCGGCAGCTTCAGGCCGGCGGTGACCCCGCCCAGGCGCTCCTGGGCCATCTCCTGGGACTTCTCCATGGCCTCATTGACGGCCGCCAGCACCAGGTCCTCCAGCAGGCTCATGTCAGCCGGGTCCACGGCCTCGGGTGAGATCTTGATGGACTGGAGCTTCTGGTTGCCGGTGATGACCACCTTCACCGCGCCCCCGCCGGCGCTGACCTCGAGGGTGGTGTTGGCCAGCTCCTCCTGGGTCTTGGCCAGCTTAGCCTGCATGTCCTTTATCTGGCGCATGAGGTTCTTGTTCATCATCGCTACTCTTCTCCTTCCGTCGACGGCGCCGGCTGAGGCGGGTCCTCGACAACGCTGGCGATCCTGGCGCCGTGCTCCAGGGCGGCCTTCACCAGCGGGATGTCCTCCACCTTCCGCCTGGGCTCTGCGTCCTGCTCTCTGAGCACGCAACGTATCTTCCTGGGGCTGCCGAACATCTCCCCCAGCTTCCGCTCCACCATGGTGGCATACTTGGGGTCCTCGATCTTGCTCTTGTGGAACTGGTAGTAGAACGCCAGCACCAGGGTATCACCCTCGATGGCCTCCGGCTCACAGGCGCTTCTCAGAAAGGCGTCCAGGCTGCCGCTGGAGCCCACTCCGCGCAGGGTGTTCACGAAATCGCCCCATCGGCTCTTGACCCGCTCCAGGTCCGTAGCAGCGGCGGGAATCCCGCCGGCCTGCCCGGCAGCGGCAGGGGCAGCCTGGGCCGGCTCGGGTGGAGGCTGGGCCGGTGCGGCAGCCTGGGGCGCCGCGTACGCCGGGGCCGCCTCTTCGGCCGCCCGGGACGGGGCGGGGGCTGGCGCAGCGGGCTGAGGCGCCGCGCTCCCGGCGATGCCATCCCCGGTCTCCGCCAATGGCCTATCGGCCGCTGGCGCTGCCGGCATCATCGATGTCGGGGGACTGGCTGGCGCCGCGGGCGCCGGCCCGGCGGATGTCGGGGGACTGGCTGGCGCTGCTGCCTTCGAGATCTCCGCCGGCTTCGCCACCGCCGCTGGCTTCGCCACCTCCGCCGGTTTCGCAGGTGCCGCCGGCTTCCCAGGCGTCGCTGGCCTGGCTGTGGCCGCCGGCCTCGCCACCGGTGCCGGCCTGGCAGATGCCGCTGGCTTCGCAGACGCCGCTGGCTTCGCAGATGCCGCTGGCTTCGCAGGCGCCGCCGCGGGCGGTACCGCTTCCTCCGGCAGGATGCTCTCCACCAGCGCCAGCTCCAGGGGCAGCGACGAGTAGTCCCGGGCCCGGAGATCGATCTGACCGAACAGCTTCAGGGCCTTGACCACGTCCTCCAGGGCCATCCGGCCCGCCAGCTGCTTCACCTCCGCCAAGTCATCCGAGGCCATGTCCACGGAGCTCTCCGCCCCGGACTTGGCCATGAGCACGTTCCTCAGGTACTCCACCAGCCCTCGATTGAACTGGGCCAGGTCGAGGCCGTCGGCCACCAGGCTGTTGATGGTCTGCAGCCCGGCCGCCACATCCCGCGCCGCGATGTGCCCCACCATCTCCCGGACGCGCGAATCGGTGGTGACCCCCAGCATGTCCTGCACCTGGGCCACATCGATCTGGTGGCCATAGTAGGCCACCAGCTGCTGCAGCAGGTTCTCGGCGTCACGCAGGCTTCCGGAGACGGCGCGGGCCACCAGCTTCAGCGACTGCGGATCGATGGAGATGCCCTCCTGCCGGCTTATGAGGGACAGCTTGGTGACGACGGCATCGTGCGACAGCCGGCGGAAGTCGAATCGCTGGCAGCGGGAGAGGATGGTGGGCAGCAGCTTGTGGGGCTCGGTGGTGGCCAGGATGAAGATGGCGTGGGGCGGCGGCTCCTCCAGCGTCTTCAGGAGGGCGTTGGAGGCGTCGGTGGTGAGCATGTGCACTTCGTCGATGATGTAGACCTTGTAGCGGGCGCTGTTGGGCGCAAACTTGACCCTCTCGCGCAGCTCCCTGATGTCGTCTATGCCGCGATTGCTGGCGGCGTCGATCTCGATCACGTCCAGGGCGCTGCCGCTGGTGGTGCCGGCACAAGAGGCACAGACGTTGCAGGGCTCTCCCCGGCCGTTCTGCTGGCAGTTCACCGCCTTGGCCAGGATGCGCCCGGTGCTGGTCTTGCCGGTGCCCCTGGGGCCGCAGAACAGGTAGGCGTGGGCCACGCGCCCCGCCTCCAGGGCATTCAGCAGGGTCCGGGTGATGTGCTCCTGCCCCACCACGTCCGCCAGGGTCTGCGGCCGCCACTTGCGGTAGTAGACCGTCGAACTCACGCCTGGTCCTTCTCCGACCGCGCTCGCGCCATGGACAGCGCCTTTTGCTCCAGCGATCTCATCTCACGCTCCTTTGCCGGCCGGTCATGATCGTAGCCCAGCAGATGCAGCACGCCGTGGGCCACCAGCAGCTCCAGCTCCTCCTCCACCGGTTGGTCCCGTTCAGCCGCCTGCTGCGCCGCCGTGGGGTAGGAGACGATGACCTCGCCCAGTTGAGCCATCTCGCCCGGAGGCATCACGAACCCGGCATCGCCGTCCGCGATGCCGCTAGCCCCGTCAGCCTCCAGCGCAAAGGAAAGAACATCCGTGTTCCGGTCCTGTCCCCGGTAACGGCTGTTCAGCGCACGCACGGTAGCATCATCAGTGATCAGCAGGCTCAGCTCCATACCGGTCCCGGCGCCGTGCGCCAGCAGGGCCCCCCGGACCACCCGGCGCAGCCGCTTCTTGTCGATGCGCCCCCGGAACGCCGGGGCAACGCGAATCACCAGTCTCACTGTGCCACAGCCCGCTTCCGGGTCAACGGGGCAGAGCCTCCTGCAGCGCTTCACCGAGGGTCTCCACCCCCACCACCTCGATGCCCGGCGGCAATGCCAGCCCCCGGAGAGAGGCCGCCGGCCCCAGGCAACGCCCGAACCCCTGTCGGGCCGCGTCGGCTATGCGGCGCTCCATCTGGGGCACGCCCCTGACCTCTCCGGAGAGCCCCAGCTCCCCGATCACCACCAGCCCCCGGTCCACCTCCCTGTCCCTGAAGCTGGAGGCTATGGCCAGGGCCACCGCCAGGTCAGCGGCCGGCTCACCCGTCTTCAGGCCGCCGACCGCATTGACAATTATATCCTGATTGGACAGCTTCAGCCCAGCCCGCCGGGACAGCACGGCGATGATCAGCAGCAGCCGGTTGAGGTCCACGCCATTGGCGGTGCGCCGCGGCAGCCCGAAGCTGGTGACCGAGGTCAGGGCCTGCATCTCCACCAGCAGGGGCCGGGTGCCCTCCAGCGTGGAGGCCACCACCGAGCCCACGGCCGCCTGGGAGCGGTGGGACAGGAAGACCTCGGCCGGGTTGGCCACCTCGGCCATCCCCTGCTCCCTCATCTCGAAGATGCCTACTTCGTTGGTGGAGCCGAAGCGGTTCTTCACGCAGCGGAGCAGCCGGTAGGAGCTGAAGGACTCCCCCTCCAGGTGCAGCACCACGTCCACGATGTGCTCCAGGACCTTGGGGCCGGCGATGGCCCCCTCCTTGGTCACGTGGCCCACAATCAGCAGGGGCACCGAGGCCGGCTTGGCCCACTGCATCAGCCGGAGGGTGCATCCGCGCACCTGGGACATGCTGCCGGGCGCTCCCTCCAGGTCGTTCAGGTATACCGTCTGGATGGAGTCGATGACCCCCAGTGCCGGCGAGAGCTCGCCCATCCGCTGCAGGATGACCTCGAGGTCCGTCTCCGGCAGGACATAGAGGCCGTCACCCCTGATGCTCAGACGGTCCGCCCGCAGCTTCGTCTGGTGCAGCGATTCCTCGCCCGAGGCATAGACCACCTTCCCGCCCTGGCCGGCTATCATGGCCGAGACCTGCAGCAGCAGCGTGGACTTGCCTATCCCGGGGTCCCCGCTGATCAGGATGAGGGAGCCGGGCACGATGCCCCCGCCCAGGACGCGGTTCAGCTCGCCGAAGGGGAGGGCCACCCGGGCCGCGCGCTCAACGGAGACCTGCGACAGCTCGCTGGCGGCGGATTCCACCGCGAGGGGACCGGGGGCCCGGGCGACGCTCATCGCCGTCTCCAGCAGGCTGTTCCAGCTCTGGCAGCCCGGACAGCGCCCCAGCCATTTGAGGCTCTCCCGGCCGCACTGCTGGCAGACGAAGATGGTCTTGCGGGCTTTGTCCACAGCAAACGCTCACGTAACGGGGGTCAAAGTGGCACCCAAGAAGAGGGGAGCGCCTTTCGGGGCTCCCCTCTCAATCGCCCATATGCCCGGGACTGGCCGGCTATGAAGAAGACGGCTTCGCCAGCGATACCTCGCCCGCCTGGTGGTCCAGGATGACCGTGATGTCCTCGCCATCGCGGTCGAGTCGAACGGTGTCCCCCGGCCTGATCTCTCCGTGCAGCAGGATGTCAGACAGCTTGTCTTCCACCATGGTCTGGATCACGCGCCGCAGCGGCCGGGCCCCGAAGGCTTCGTCGTAGCCCTTCTGGGCCAGCAGCTCCTTGGCGTCCTCGGAGACCGCCAGGCCGACCCCGCGCTCGATCAACTGGCCCTTCACCGGTCGCAGCATCAGGTCCACGATCTGGCGGATGTGCTCCTGAGACAGGTGGTGGAAGACCACCACGCCGTCCAGCCTGTTGATGAACTCCGGCCGGAAGGTCTTCTTCAGCTCCTCCAGCAGCTTCTCCTTCATCCTCTCGTAGGAGCGCTGCCGCGTCTTGCTCTCGTCGGTGCGGCTGACGAAGCCCATCACCGAGTCCTTCTTGATCAGCTCGGCCCCGATGTTGCTGGTCATGATGACGATGCTGTTCCGGAAGTCCACCTTCCGGCCCTTGGCGTCGGTCAGGTGGCCGTCGTCAAAGATCTGCAGCAGGATGTTGAACACATCGGGATGGGCCTTCTCGATCTCGTCCAGCAGTATGGCGCAGTAGGACTTGCGCCGTATGGCCTCAGTCAGCTGGCCGCCTTCGTCATAACCCACGTATCCGGGCGGCGCGCCTACCAGGCGGGCCACGCTGTGCCTCTCCATGAACTCCGACATGTCCAGCCGGATCAGCGCGTCCTCGCTGCCGAACATGAACTCCGCCAGGGCCTTGGCCAGCTCGGTCTTGCCGACGCCGGTGGGCCCCAGGAAGATGAAGCTGCCGATGGGCCGTCTGGGGTCCTTCAGGCCGGTCCGGGCGCGCCTCACCGCCTTGGCGATGGTGGTGATGGCCTCGTCCTGGGACACTATCCTCTTGTGCAGCTCTTCTTCCATGTTCAACAGCCGCGCCGCCTCATCGGAGGCCAGCCGGGAGGTAGGGATGCCGGTCCACATGCTGAGCACCTCGGTGATGTCCGCCTCGGTCACCTGAGGCCGCTCGCTGCTGATGTCCGCCTTCCAGTTGCTCTCCAGCTGCTGCACCTTCTCGGCCAGGTG
This sequence comes from uncultured Dehalococcoidia bacterium, assembly GCA_964423835.1. Taxonomy (GTDB): domain Bacteria; phylum Chloroflexota; class Dehalococcoidia; order UBA2247; family RBG-13-53-26; genus JAFGCL01. The sequence continues at coordinate 14,864 of CAYRGJ010000045.1, forward strand.
GGCTTCGCGGTCCCGCAGCTCCACCGCGTACTCGTACTGCTGCGCGGCGATGGCCGCTTCCTTGTCCCGCTTCACGCTGTCCAGCGCCGCCTTGGCCTCCTTCAGGCCTATGGGAATGGCGCCCATCTTCAGCCGCACCCGCGAAGAGGCCTCGTCCATGAGGTCGATGGCCTTGTCCGGCAGGAACCGGTCGGCAATGTAACGCGACGCCAGGTTGGCCGAGGACCGCAGCGCATCATCGGTGATAGTCACCTGGTGGTGCTCCTCGTAGCGCTCCTTGACCCCGCGCAGTATCTCCACCGTCTGGTCCACGGACGGCTCCTCCACCAGAACCGGCTGGAAGCGCCGCTCCAGGGCCGCGTCCCTCTCAACGTGCTTCCGGTAGTCGTCGAGCGTGGTGGCGCCGATGCACTGCAGCTCCCCGCGGGCCAGCGAGGGCTTCAGGATGTTGGCCGCATCCACCGCGCCTTCCGCGGCCCCCGCGCCAACGATGGTGTGCATCTCGTCAATGAACAGCACGCAGTTGCCCGCCCCCTTGAGCTCCTCAATGACCTTCTTCAGCCGCTCCTCGAACTCGCCCCGGTACTTGGTGCCGGCCACCAGCGACCCCATGTCCATGGTCACCACACGCTTGCCCTGCAGGGTGTGCGGCACCTCGCCGGCCACTATGCGATGCGACAGCCCTTCCACGATGGCCGTCTTGCCCACTCCGGGCTCGCCGATGAGGACCGGGTTGTTCTTGGTGCGCCGGGACAGAATCTGGATGACCCGCTGGATCTCCTTCTGCCTCCCGATGACCGGGTCCAGCTTCCCCGCCCGGGCCATGGCCGTCAGGTCCAGGCCCAGCTGGTCCAGGGTGGGGGTCTTACTGGTGCTGCGGGGCGCCTGCTGCGACTGCATGGCTCCCTGGTTCAGGATCCGGGTGGTCTCGGCCCGCGCCCTCTCCAGGCTCACCCCCAGGCTCTCCAGCACGCCGCCGGCCACTCCCTCGCCTTCGCGGAGAAGCCCCAGCAGCAGGTGCTCGGTGCCGACGTAGCTGTGATTGAGGCGGCGGGCTTCATCCACCGCCAGCTCGATAACCTTCTTGGCCCTGGGGGTCAGGCCCACCTCGGCCGAGGTCGTCTTGCCACCCCGGCCAATAATGAACTCGACCGCCGACCGCACCTTGTTCAGGTCGACGTCCAGGTTCTGCAGCACCTTGGCGGCCACCCCATCGGTCTCCCGCACCAGTCCCAGGAGGATGTGCTCCGTGCCGATATAGTTGTGATTGAACCTCTGCGCTTCTTCCTGAGCATAGGTTAAAGCGCGCCGTGCTCGCTCTGAGAACTTCTCAAATCTACTTGCCATATGAATCTCACCCGACCCCAATATAGCATAACAGGGGGTAAAAGGAAAGCAATTTGTGCATAAACCACACCTCCATGACGTGTTTGCATGGGAGGCTCTTGCCTTAGCATATACTAGCCTGTCAAGGCGCGCACCGGGACCATCACAATCTCGTCACTCTTTCCGCGCCCCCCGAGCGGCGCCTCCGGTCGCGCCCGTACCCGTGCTCCAGAGGGGCCCCAAGAGGGGCTTTGCTTTTTCGGCGGCCAGGCAATACACTAGATGATGCCGGGAGACAACCCGGGCCGGGAGACAACCCGGGCCGGAAAGAGCCCGGGGCCCGGAGGCTCACAAGCCGTCCGGGAGCGGCAAGGAGGTCCAAACACTTGGCCAAGTTGGCAAATGTAGAGCGAAGACGGGCGCGGAACAAGGCGGTGCGCAGTGCCGTCAAGACCAGCCTCACCAAGGCGGAGAAGCTCATCGGCAAGAAGGAAGCCCAGCCGGGGAGCGCAGAGGTGGTCCAGGCCTTGAGCACGCTGGATAGAGCAGCCAAGAAGGGCGTCATTCACCCCAACCAGGCTGCCAGGCGGAAGTCGCGCCTGATGAAGAAGCTCAACCGGTCGAAGAAGGACTAGGCCAACCGCGAAGTTGGGGCCGAGTTTGTCGCAGGCCGCGCCGGCGGACGCCGGCGTGACGATTGACAGAGCGGGCAGTTAGTGATAAGATTCTGGTTACTCCCTATTGACAAGCCAGACGGCGCGTCATAGAATAACCGATTGTGTTGTTCAAAACACCCGCACCTTAAGAAGTGAATAGGCGTTTCTGTTGACCAACCGAAAGGTATTGCTCTTGGTGGAAAGGTCAAGCTACTAAGGGCACGTGGTGGATGCCTCGGTGTACAGGGCCGATGAAGGGCGTGGCGAGACTGCGATAAGCCTCGGGGAGCTGTCTAGCAAGCTTAGCCGGGGATTCCCGAATTGGACAACCTGCCCAGGCAAAACTTGGGCACTCTTGGCTGAACACATAGGCCAAGGTGAGGGAACCAGGGGAACTGAAACATCTTAGTACCCTGAGGAAAAGAAATCAACAGAGATTCCCCTAGTAGTGGCGAACGAACGGGGAAGAGCCTAAACCCTGGAGGAAGATTGGTCTTGGAGCTCATGCCTCCAGGGGGTTGTAAGGCGTAGCAGCCTGGTCCAAGCCAGGCACGGAGTAAGAAACCCCATCTCTAGTCGAAAGTCCCTGGAAAGGGCTACCCAAGAAGGTGACAGTCCCGTAGGCGAAAGAGTTGAGGCTCCGGTTATGTCCTTGAGTACCGCGGGACACGTGGAATCCCGCGGGAATCTGGGGGGACCATCCTCCAAGGCTAAACACCCTGACAACCGATAGTGTACTAGTACCGTGAGGGAAAGGTGAAAAGCACCCCGGGAGGGGAGTGAAAGAGAACCTGAAACCATGTGCCTACAAGCGGTCAGAGCCTGCCGCAAGGCGGGTGATGGCGTGCCTATTGAAGAATGAACCGGCGAGTTGATTTACGTCGCTAGGTTAAGCGACTGGAGTTGCGGAGCCGAAGCGAAAGCGAGTCCGAATAGGGCGCTCAGTGGCGTGGATCAGACGCGAAACCGTGTGAGCTACCCATGGCCAAGGTGAAGCGAGAGTGAAATCTCGTGGAGGCCTGAACCGGTCAGTGTGGCAAAACTGTCGGATGAGCTGTGGGTAGGGGTGATATGCCAAACGAACTCGGAGATAGCTCGTTCTCCCCGAAATGTATTGAGGTACAGCCTCAGGGATTGAGCTATGGAGGTAGGGCACTGGATGGGCAAGGGAGAGAATATCTTACCAAACTCAACCAAACCACCAATGCCATAGCTTGTACCCTGGGAGTGAGACTGTGGGGGCTAAGCTTCACAGTCGAGAGGGAAATAGCCCAGACCATCAGCTAAGGTCCCTGAAACAGGCTAAGTGGGAAAGGAAGTGGAGTTGCTCAGACAGCCAGGATGTTGACTCAGAAGCAGCCATCATCTAAGGAGTGCGTAACAGCTCACTGGTCGAGTGATTCTGCGCCGACAATCCAACGGGGCTCAAGCCTGTTACCGAAGCTATGGAATCGCCGCAAGGCGATTGGTAGGGGAGCGTTCTCTTCGCAGCAAAGCTATAACGTGAGTTGTGGTGGAGCGTAGAGAAGTGAGAATGCCGGTATGAGTAGCGTTAAGGTGTGTGAAAAACACATCCACCGAAAGCCTGAGGTTTCCTATGCAACGTTAATCGGCGTAGGGTTAGTCGGGCCTAAGTTGAGGCCGAAAGGCGTAAGCGATGGACAGCTGGTTAATATTCCAGCACCGCTGGTCTCGTTAGGCTGCCGGCGACACAGGAAGGTAAGTTGATCGTACCCATTGGACATGGTGCGTTCCTCCGGCTTTGCCGGGGGGGGAGTTGAGGGGAGACCCGAGGCGACTCAACTGAGCCTAGGCTGTCAAGAAAAGCCCGGCAGTTTGTGATCAGCGTCCGTACTGCAAACCGACACTGGTAGGCTAGGGCAAGTACCCTAAGGTGGACGAGATAACCCTCGTTAAGGAACTCGGCAAGTTGACCCCGTAACTTAGGGAAAAGGGGGCCCCAGAAATGGGGCGCAGAGAAAAGGCCCAGGCGACTGTTTAACTAAAACATAGGTCTCTGCCAAAGCGTAAGCTGAGGTATAGGGGCTGATACCTGCCCAGTGCCGGAAGGTTAAGGGGAGGGGTTAGAGGATCTTCGGTGAATCGAAGCCCTGAACCGAAGCCCCGGTGAGCGGCGGCCGTAACTATAACGGTCCTAAGGTAGCGAAATCCC
>CAYRGJ010000046.1:0-18668 GCA_964423835.1 uncultured Dehalococcoidia bacterium
AACTGGCCGGTTTTAACCCGTCCCTCGCTGGCCGGTTTTGGGTGTCCGGTGGCACGTTCAACCCGGGCAAACTGTGATTGGAGTTGAACGGGGAAGGGTTCAAGAGCGTGCAATTGAACGATTGGATGGCAGAGCCAGTTGAACGCCTCACCCCGGCGCCTCCTTGGATTCCGTGTCCTCGCCATCTGACTCCGCACTGGAAACCACGCCACCATGCCGCTTGGCCTCGTGGACCAGCCTGAGTGCCCTTGGCGAGCGATTGCCGCCGAACAGCTCAGTCAGCTCCCTGGCGGTGTAGGTGACCACGCCGCACGGCACGCGGCTGGCGAAGCGGCCATTTCGGACGAAGGCCACCATCTCTCCGAAGACCTCGCTCCAGAAGAGGCAGATGCCCTCTCTCCTGACTGCCTCAGCCACCTGCTCGGCGTGCCACCGGGGCGACCCTTCCGCGACTTGAGGCCTGGAGAGGATGGCCAGTATCTCGCCCTTGTGCTGGCGCACGGCCTGGACCAGCTCTGGCGGCGCCTTGGATCCTGGTTCCAGCAGTATCCTGTCACCGGAAGGAGTGACCTTGATCCCCAGGGCCCTGGCCTTCTCGAGAACTGCGGCGGCACTGTCCATCTACATCACCTCCAGGACGTCTCCGACCGTCCCGTCTGCTTCGCCCGTACCGGCCTGAGCGCCAGCCGCAGAAAGGCCAGTCCCTGCCTGTGATCCGGTCTTGTCCGCAGCCAACAAGCCATCATTGCCATCAAAGCCATCACCTACTGGGGGACCCTCGTCCGGCAGCACCCCGTAGCTGTCGGCCAGGCCCTTCAGGTCCCCTGAGGTAATGCGCCATCTGCGCTCCCAGTTGCCGGCAGTCCGTGGCGCCTGGCTCAGCCTCAGCTTCCCGAGGACACGGCCCACCTGCATGGACCTGGCATAGGGAGCCTCCCCCTCGGCGATCTCCTCGTCCACGGCCAGCTGATTGACCCTGGCGGTGACGTCGGCCGTCTTGAATTCCAGTGTCACCCCTGCCGCCGATGATGGCTCTGATGGCAATGATGGCTTGTTGGCCAGATCGCGCAACGCCCTGACCACCAGCCTGGTCAGGTCCACCGGCTCGAGGCTGGCACGCTCGGTCTGGTAGGCCCGGGCCAGACCCACCATGCGGCCGTAGAGGCCCTCTTCCCCCAGTCCATCGAGCCAGTGGGCCACCGCCAGCAGGGCCCTCCAAGGCTCCAGGGTGCGTCCAAACAACGGGGCGTCGGCATTCACGGCGGCTTCGTGGGCCGTCATCGAGGCCAGATTGGCCAGCGCCAGGGCCCACAGGTCATCGAGCAGCTGTCCCTGCTGGCACGGCCACTCTCGGTATTCCAGCGGCTCGCTGTTGGCCTTCCGGACGTCTGCCGTCCTCACCAGGGGGATGATGATGGTGCGGCTGGCCAGCACTGGGTCCGGCAGATGTATGGCGGTGAAGAGCCGGGGGCAGAATGCGTTGACGTACCGGGTCTTCCAGGTCCCGTTGGGGCCGGCTTCCTTCACGGCCACCGAGCTCCCCCGGCGATTGCCGGCCAGAAGCAGGTTGCGCTTGTCGGGGTCGCTCTTCTTGGGGTCGCTAAGCGCCTCAGCATCGTCGAACAGCAGCGTGGCCCCCAGGTCGGCCAGGTCGCGAAGACAGGCATGTGTCGACCCGGAGAGCAGCACCTCGCCCAGATGGGCGATCTCGCATACCAGCAGCCCCAGCTTGGTCTTACCGGTGCCCGCCGTACCGTTGGGCCACAAGTAGCCGACCACGTGGAACGCGTCCAGGAGCCATGTGCTGAGCGCATAGCAGGCCACCAGCTCGGCCATCGTCCTCTGATCGGCCAGGCTCCGGTCGAAGGACATGAAGTGGTCGATTAGCGCCACCAGGCGTCCGAAGACGCTCCTGGCCTCGGGCCGTCTGCCGGCCACGTAATCCTTGACCCCGTTGGCGGTCCACACCTTGGATGGTCTGGGCGGCGTGGCCATCGCCACCTGCAGCCCGAGCTCCTCCATGGGCCTCTCGCCATCGCCGAAGAACGCCCCGTCGTCGCGGACAATGAAGAGCCGCCGCTCCGTTCGCTCTTCGGGAGGATCCACCCGTACGATGTAGCCGCTCCTTGAGTCGACCCTCTCGGTCACCGTGGTCTTCGCCCACAGCCACGCCGCCGCATAGCCTCGGCCGCCGAGCAGCTGCAGCGGCCTGGTCAGCGTTGGCGGCGGTTCGTCCAGCAGTTCCACTGTGGGGGCCGCAGGCTTCGCCGCCGGGCGGGGCCGCTCCGCCAACCCTTCCAGGTCGGCCACCGTGCGGGTAAGCAGGTAATCGTCTACCCCCGTCTTGATGCCGTTACTCTGGGGCAGATAGACGGCGGTGACATGGGCGCCTTTGCGCTGCAGGTGCTCGGTCAACCGGTCCAGTGCGCCCCTCACCTGCGGCTTGGTCATCACATCGGAATCAAAGACGATGTTGACCTGCCGGCCATTCAGCGCGATGTGGTCGAAGTCGGCCAGGAGCGTTACTCCGCCCTTTTCATTGGCCCCCTTGAAGTTCCAGACGCCGAGCAGGGCGATGGCGCACAGGCCCCGGCTAGCCAGCGCGTCTCCCTTCTTCACGCCTTCGGTGATCCAGAGAAGCGTGTTGGGGTCGGCCAATGCTGCTCTGCAGCGGGGCGGGCAGTCCAGCCTCACCGATTGGCCCCGGGGCATCTCGTACTTGAGGACCTTCCCGTCCTTTTCCGCCCGCGGTTGGTCGGGCCTCAGAATACTGAGGGGGTTGGTCCCGTCAGGCGTCCAGACCGGGATGAGCAGACCGCCCAGGCACTGGCGGGGCGCAAAGCCGCATTCCTTGGCCTGGCTCGCGGAGATCGAGCGGTAGCCCCGCTCTGCGATCACCTCATCAGAGATCCCGGAGCCTTCTCGGAGCATTTCCTTGTGTGACTGATGCAGCGGTGCTCTTGGCCCTCGGCTCGAACTCGCTTCCGTCACGGCAGAGGTTGCCTCCCGGGTCTGTCGTCGCTGCCGGCAAGCACGGTTCCTTTCATCCCCTGGGCCCCTTGCCAGGGGTCACGCCGCCGTCCAGCAGCTGCTCCAGCCTGTGGCGGGGGCAAACGATCTTCTTGCCCAGCCTGACCACGGGCAGCTCACCTTTGGCCACCAGGGAGTAAACGTGGTTCTTTGAACACCTGAGGATTCCCTGCAATTCCTTGACTGTATAGACCTGTCGCTCCGGTTCTTCCATCTTGCCCTTTCCTCCTGCTTGACTCGGTGCCGTCCCCGGCTGTACTATGCAGATAAATTACACCACATGGCGTACCTAATGTCGATACCTAATCAGGAACTTATCTAACGTAGACGAAGGCATAAACGGACTAAGGGGTGCAGAGATGTCTCATGGACCGAGAATAAAGCCGGAAGTCAGGGACATGATATGGGCTCAGGCACTTGACGGCACCGCGCGGTCAAGAGAGGAAGTGGCATCGGACCTTCAGGAAACCATTGGGAAGAGGGGGCACCCCGTACCTGACCTGGACACACTGAAGAAGATGATCTCGAAGGCCAGAACCAGCAGAAAGCCGGACCCCGAGGACGAGCCGTTCAGCCTGGGTTGCCTGGATCGCTGGGTAAGCGAACCTGGAGGGCAGAAGCGCAGGTTGATCGACATCTATCCCGAGGCGGTGCCGGCGGTGCTGAACGCCTGGAAGTTCGCTCTTGCCGCCGGCAGGCAACTGACCATCCGCGAGGCGAAGTGGGCCAGCCGGCTCTATCGTGTCACCGCTGACGCCATGGTGCTGGCCAACTGGGCTCATCACTACGCCATGCAGGAGGTGGCCGCGGGGGCTCAGGCCAAGGACCCCGACACCTCCGTCAGCGATGCCAACCTCACCATGACCGAGATGGAGTTTGTGGCGGGGCTGCTGCAGCTGAAGAGGATCGGCCGCGGCAAGTCATCCAGGAAGGTCCTTGACCCGAGGGCCGTGAAAGACCCCTTCGATCAACTGCCCACCATGGACTATGATCCCGTCGCTGCCAGGGCGCTGATGCGGCACCTGAGAGTCAGGCTGGGGGACGAGGTACTCGAGCACGTGGGAATGCGGGAGGCCTTCGACACGGCAGGCTCGGGCAGGCGGCCTCCACATCCCGACTCGCCAGCTGGGAAGGTCTACTGGGCCAGCTTCCAGCAGAGGCTGGACGGCGCACTCAGAAGGGTGCAGGACCTGCTGGAGCAATGCGAAACCCGGTTGGCCGAGTTCAACGACGGGCCGTGGGTGTTCGCCCGCTGGCTTTCCCTGCTCATGGAGGGCCCGCGATGGTTCGAGCTGGAGCAGGAGGAACGCGAGGGCGTCATCAGGGACCTCTGCGACTGGGTGGTCACCCGGAGGTTGATAGGAGGAGGGAGGTTGGAGCCTGACATCGAAGGCCGGTTTATAGATGGCAAGTATCTGATGCACGTCGTCGACCAGCGGGAACCCAGCAGGCTGATCGAGCTGGTGGGCTACGAGAATCCGGAGGACGGAGCCAGGGAGGAGGACAGGTGAAAGGATACATTCGCAGCCAGACCAGGGGCTCATGGCAGATCACGGTTGACCTTGGAAGGAGTCCGGACGGCAAGCGCCGCCGTTACTACCACACGGTGCAGGGTCGCAAAGGCGACGCTCAGAAGAAGCTCAATGAATTGCTCGTCGAGCTGGAGAAGGGTGTGTCCGTTCCAGTTGGACGTCTCACACTCGCCGCGTACCTCCGCGATTGGCTCGGCGGCTACGTTCAGGCCAACTGCAGCCAGAGAACGGCCGAGGGCTACCGAAGCATGGCAGAGCGCCACCTTGTCCCCGCACTGGGCCACATCCAGCTCAAGCAGCTCCAACCGCGGGCCATCCAGGCCTACTATGGCAAGGCCGTCGCTAAACTGTCGCCCCGGACGGTGGCCAAACACCACCGGCTCCTGTTCCAGGCCATGAAGTATGCCGTCAGGCAGGGCTACCTGGGGCGCAATCCCTGCGAGCTCGTGGATCCCCCCTCATGGAAGGGGAAAACCATGCGGACGCTGACCCCCGGCGAGGTCGGGATGCTCCTGGAGGCGGCCGAGGGAAATCACTACTACCCCGTCTTCTACACTGCCGTGTCCAGTGGCTTGAGACAGTCGGAACTGCTCGGTCTGCGCTGGCGTGATATCGACCTGGACATGCTGTCGATATCGGTCAACCGGACACTGTACAAACGCCGCGGCGTCTGTGTGTTCAACGAGCCCAAAACGGCGCACGGCCGTCGCCTCGTCGCCATGACCCCCAAACTGGCCGCGTACCTGAGAGGATACCGGGCACAGCGTGAGGCACTCTGCCGGGAGCTGCGCCGGGGCCTGAGCCTGGACGACCTCGTGTTCCCCAGCGTTCGGGACAAGCCGCTGGACCCGTCCGTGCTGATCCACAACTTCACCAGGGTGGCCAGCAAAGCCGGGCTGGAGGGCGTCAGATTCCACGATTTGCGGCACACGTTCGCCAGCCTGATGCTGCTTCGCGGGGCGAAGCCGAAGGTCATCTCTGAGGCGCTGGGGCACGGCTCGGTATCTTTTACAATGGATGTCTACTCACATATAATTGAGGGCATGCAGTCAGAAGCGATGGCGTTGCTGGACGGGGTGCTGCCGGATGGCGTCGTCCGGAATTCTGTCGTTAAAATGTCGTTATTTCCTGACAATTGACGCTCAGTGCCGAGGTAGCTCAGGTGGTAGAGCAGCGGACTGAAAATCCGCGTGTCATCAGTTCGACTCTGATCCTCGGCACCATTTTTTGTTCCTAAATGACCGAGTTATGTTAACCACGGTCTCTGCCCATTTCCGAAAAAGCTAACGGATAGCTAACCAACCACATCAACGGCCCCGTCCTTGCACTCGCGGTTAAAGAGCCCGTCAAATCTCATGGCCGCCGCAGCCTGCAATCCAGGCGCTACATGCGAATAGGTATCTGGTGTGACAGCTATGCTGGAGTGACCCAGCCACTCCTGAACGATCTTGGGGTGGATGCCAAGCTTCAGCAAGAGGGACGCATGGGTGAGTCGAGCATCACGCAGCCTCACGCCGTTCAGGCCGCAGCGCCGTGTCAGCCTGCGCCATGCTTGACTCACCGTGTCGGGCAGCAGTGGACTGCCGTCAATTTGGCAGAAGACGAGGTCGCTGTCCAGCAAGGGCTTGCCCAGTGTCTGCCGTGCGTTTTCCTGCTTTTCCCTGTGCTCACTCAGCGCCATAGAGGCGGAGGGCGGGAGGGGTATGGTCCTTCTGCCTTTTGCGCTCTTTGGCTGCCCGAAGACAACGACCCCATTATGGAGGCGATGAAGGCTGCGGTTGACTGATATCTGACCCAGAAGCAAGTCAACGTCGCTCCACCGCAGCGCCAGCAACTCGGAGCGCCTCATGGCTGTGTACAATGCCATGTAGAACAAGGCATAGTACGCGGTGGTCTTTGCAGCTTCAAGGAAAGCCCCAATCTCGCCGCAGGTCGGCGATGATGCCTGAGAAGAACGATACAGAGAAATGGAAGGGAGGGTAATAGCCTACCCTCCCTCAGTCTGCCTCCCCAGACCCGACTCACTTGCGGTTATCACAACCGCCGGTGGCGTCTACAGACTGCCACTCCATTCTTCGTAACGAGCCAAGTCTGAGTTCCGTTCGCCCTGCATCACGCAAGGCACCAACCTAGCTATCTTCACACTCCATACGCTCTTCTTACCCTCCCGAAGTCGACACTCGGACGCTTGTAGGAGCTCCTGCAAGTACTAAACCATGTCTTCCGTCACTTGTCAATGCGTTTTGTGAACGGGCTGTGCGTCTGCCCTTCCGCCTGGGTATCCCGCCCCTTCAGCCCCAGATGGTCATAGGTTGCCGCACGACCTCACCAGATGCTCTAGGATGCATTATGAGACGGCTGGGGCATGCCGTTTCTGCCCTGGGGACCTTCTACCAATCTGCTCCCGCCGGCTTGGCAGCCTGGCGCATTTTCATGGCCTGCGCCCGCAACCTGACTTCTGCTCGCTGCAACTCGTCCTTGGTGTGTTCAAGCTCGGCCTTCGTTTGCTGCAGGGCTTCGCGGCACTCCTCCAATTCCTGTTGGTGTTCTTCGTTGGGAGGTTCCGGGGTCAACTCTGCGCTGCCCAATATCTCGTCAAGCTTCGATTCGACATGGGCCAGTGTCGCTCCCATTTCGTCCCTCTCACATTTGGTAGTCGTCAATTCAGCAAGTGCCTTGTCCTTCTCGCCTTGGAGCAACCTGACAAAGGCTACTGCCTCCTCCATTCTCTCAAGCAGATGAGTCTCTTGTGCCATTGTCGTCCCTGCCTTTCTAAGGCGGCTGGCCTCACGCCACCGCGGTGGCCATGAGTCAATTCTGTTCAGTATCCTGGGATCATTCAAGGCCCAAGTGGCCATAACTACTCAGCCAAAGGGCTCAACCTGGCACGCCAACGAACCCGGGAGATGTGGATGCGTGGTCGCCGACAGCAAAGGTTCTCGTCTATACGAAGGATGGCAATGGTAACATCTCCGCACAACCTATCGCCACCAAGACGCTCCACTTTGGCACACTCTCCCCGAGAGCGCAGGGTGGGCTGTCTCAGACAATGACTTGGTCAGGCATCACCGAGTATGTTTGGGGGATGCGGGAGGTTATAGTCGTGGCCATATACGATACATGGGACTGGACTCCCGAGTGCGACAAAACGGGGGCAAGGGTCGATCCAGCCATTACCATTGTTGACAGACTGCTGGAATCCACCGTGGCCTACCTTGAGGCCAACCCAGATGTCCTCATAGGTACGCTGGCGAAACTTGCGGGGTGGCGATTGAATTAACCTGGCGTAGTCAGGAGGCAGAGGTTCCTTCATAAGGCATCACGATGACCGATAAGGTATCGTTGCGTCTTCTGCGCGTGAAAGGTCACTGGAATCAGTTCCTGACCAGTTTGTGATCCATCTGCCGGGGGCTGAGACTCGTCTGTGAACCGACCATGGTAGCTTCGGACCATGGCAGAGTTCCTGACGACCAATGGCATGGCGGATCGGCTTGATGGGATCATATCCGAGGCTGAGAAGGAGCTGGTACTGGCTTCCCCATTCATCCAGCTCAATCGCAATCTGTTCGATAGGCTGAAAGAGGCCGACCAAAGGGGGATAAGGATAACGCTTATCTATGGCAAGGAGAAGGACAAGCTGAAGCCGGAGGAGAGGAAAAGGATAGAAACCCTGAAGAACCTCTCACTTCATTTCCATCATAACCTTCATGCGAAGTGCTACTACAACGAGAAGCGGCTTGTCATTGGCTCGATGAATCTGTACGACTTCTCGGAGAAGCACAATCGGGAAATGGGGGTGTTGGTTCGGAGGGAAGAGGATGACGGCGTGTACGGCGCTGCAGTTGCCGAAGTGCGGTCAATACTGCGCTCTTCCGAACCTATCAGAGCCAAGGGCTTCTGTATAAGATGCTCCAGGACAATTGAGCTGAACCAGGTGAGACCATATTGCCCGGAGTGCTTCAGCATCTGGGATATCTACAAGAATAGGGACTATGTAGAACAGTGCTGCCACGAATGCGGTGACACTGCCGTAAGCACGATTCGCCAACCATTCTGCACAGCCTGCTCTCAGAGAGAGATTGCTGTCCTACTTCGCTAGTGGTGGGAGACAATGGATGGAATCTCTATTGGTGGACGGCCGGCAGCACGGCCACCCCGAAGAACTCGCTCTGCCAGTTCTGGAACGATTGGAACCAGAAGCGTGGCCTGTGGGCTGTCCCTCTTCCAGATGTTCCTGGTTGTGGTCCTGCCAACCGGCGATGGGCTGCCCAAATGCGTTTGCCCAGGATTCGACCCCGTGTTATACCGGGGGTGAGAGCGGCTGCACCCGCTGGCCCGCCGAGGAACTGAGCGGGAGCGGCCACCCAGGAGGCTCCAATTGAAGCACAGGAGATCCCGGCCCTATGCCACCATAATGGACGAAATCAGTAAGATCAGGCGCGACCTGGCTGCCCACCAGCAGCAGATCGACAGGCTGTTCTCGGGCGATCACGAGATGCTTTCTCTGTTAAAGGCGGAGAAGGTGGTTCTGTATGACGAAATGGACCGCCTGAGACGCCGGCTTGAAACTCGGCGGTAGGTCCTGTCCCCGGAAGCCGCGCCCCGGATAGATCATCCGCCTCTCCGAACGAAGCGCGGTTGTCCATGTGCGGCAACGTCACTTTGAAGGCGAAAAGGTCCTCTGGTATGATAGGACCGATGGCCAGGAATCAACCGGGGCAGTAGGGGCATAGGGTGATCCATATCGGTCTGGACCCCACGATAGCGGACCTTGGCCCCATATCCATCGAGTGGCACGGCCTGTTCATGGCCATCGGCATCGCCGTGGGCCTGGCCCTGACGGTGCCGCTGGCCAGGAGGCTCGGCTTCTCGGATGACGACATACTCGCCGCCGCCTTCAGCGCCATCTTCTTCGGTTTCGTGGGGGCCCGTCTGACGCATGTTATCGACAACTGGTCAGACTACAGCCACAACCTGACGGATATCCTGGCCCTGCACAAGGGTGGACTGGGCTGGTACGGGGCCCTCATCGGAGGGGTGGTGGGCGCCTGGATCGGCGCCCGCATCAAGAAGTTCTCCCTGGCGCGTTTCGCCGACGCCACAGCTCCCGGCATCTTCCTCGGCCTCTGCTTCGGCCGTGTCGGCTGCACCCTGAACGGGGATTCGCCGGGCACGGAGACATCGCTGCCCTGGGGCTTCGTCTACACCAACCCCGACTCCTTCGTGCCAGGATACCTTCAGGGCGTGGGGACCCACCCGGCAGCGGTGTACGAGATCCTGTGGAACATCATCATCGTGGTGGTCCTGTGGCGGCTGTGGAAGCGGGTGACCCCGGACGGCAGCCTGTTCCTCATCAGCCTGGTGCTGTACTCCGCGGGCCGGTTCGCCATCAGCTGGCTGCGGGCCGAGGACACCGTGCTGGGCCCGCTGCACCAGTCCCACATCATCTCGCTGGCCATGTTCGCCGTCGCAGTGGCGCTGCTGGCCTGGCGCCGGACTCGCCTGGTCAAGCGGGAGCCCGCCGGAGCGGGTGAGTCCCCGGCCCAGCCATAGCTGAACAGGGCAGCTGACCCGATAGCTGTCAGGCCGGCTGCCCCATGCGATCGCCTGTTTTGCCGTCCACCGCGCCGCTAGTCGAGCGGCCATCTGAAGCAGGGGCCGGCCTGTCCGATGGTGACCGCGGCCACCATGGCCAGCACCACCAGCGGAAGGGCTATCCTGACGATCCTCTTGAACACGTTTCCTCCTTCTTTCTACTCTTCACTGTCTTCCGCCGCCGGGCCGTTTCCCGGCAGGGGCATACGGGCTCACTCGCTTCGCCGCCGCCACAGGCTACGGTACCGATCTCACAACCAAATCTCAGCGGGGGCCCTTTTCCTCACCAAGTCCCAGCGGTGGGCGGCAATCAGGGAGCATCCGGCCGGCGGCTCCGCAACCGTCACCTTCAGTGTGATATCCCTGCCTGTCAAGGGGCCTTCCTCCCATGTGACTTGTGAAAGCGCCCTGCCTGGGGGATGATGGTGGTGGAGGACCGCAACCATGGCTGACACCACGGCATCCGCCAGGCAACGCGCGCTGAGGGCATTCCGCATCGGCTTTCCGCTGCTGCTGGTGCTGTGGATATTCCTGGTCCTGTACCCCAACCCCCTGAAGACGGTGATCAGCCTGCATCGACTGGCCAGCCCGCAGGTTGACGCCGCCGCCGCCGAGTCCCTGGCCGCCAGCCTGCCCTCCGATCCAGTCGAGATAGAGAAGGCGGTGCTGCAGAGGCTGCCCTACCACTACGACTGGGAGACCTGGTCCGTTCCCTGGTACTACCCCACCGTCAGCGAGGCGCTGGAGAAGGGCCAGGCGGACTGCAAGGGCCGGGCCATAGTGCTGGCGTCGGTCCTGGAGGTCAAGGGCATCGCGTACCGGATCAACTCATCGCCCACCCATGTCTGGGTGGACTACCCTGGCAAGCAGGAGAACAGCGCCGAGAACCCCGATGTCGGGCTGTACCGGGTGGATCCGGAGACGGGTAAGAGGTCCGTACACTTCCCCCGCATCAACGTGATCGGGTCCATTCGCATCTTCTGGGACGGGTTCTGGGCCCCCATGCCGGTGCTGAGGATGGTGCTCCTGATCGCCGGCCCGCTCATCCTGATCGCCGTTCGCGTGCTGTGGCCCGGGATGCGCCGCCCGCCGGCCCCGGGGCCTGGCGTCCCTAGTAGCGGGTCCAGCGCTCAGGCTGCTTGACGCTGAAGGCCTTCCACCCCACGATGCCGGCGCCCGCCAGCGCCGCCACGACGATAAGGGCCTTGGCCCACCACGCCAGACCGCCGGACTGGGGCTTCACCAGGATGGCCCAGGTGCCGAAGTGGTTGGTGGTGGCGCTGAGGGTTTGGCTGGTGTCATTGAAGACCGTCCCGGACTCTATGGTCCATTTGCCGGTGGCGGGGGTGTAGTAGGCCAGCTTCAGGTTGGCTCCGTTGCGGCCGGCCGCCGACAGGTCCGAGGGCGCATACTTGATGGCGATGGTCGCCGTCCGGACCAGTGAGGTAATGACCCGGCCTGTCCCGTCTGTCGCCTCGATGTCGAAACAGGCGCTGCCGATCTGGTACCCGTCAGGCGCCTTGGGGGCGGTGGAGCGGGACACCTCCAGGATGTTCAGCGTGGCATCGCCGGTGTACGCGCCGGCTGGAAAGGTAGTGAAGACCCGCCCGTCGGCGGTCTGTATCACGCCCCCGCCCTGCGGTATGGGGCAGGGGGCCACCGCGACGTCACCCACCATAATGAAGCCGGTCTTCTTCTCGATGTCGGCATTGCCGGCGGAGTCGGTGACCTTCAGCTGGACGGTGTAGACGCCAGCTGCAGCGTAGGTGTACGTGGCCTGCTCGCTGGTGTTGTCCACAACGTCATCTCCGTTGAAATCCCAGGCGTAGGTGATGGGCGGGGTACCGCCCGCCACCGACGCGGCAAAAGTCACCGCCTGACCCGGCCCTACGCTGGTGGCGCTGGCAGTGAAATCCGCCTGGATCAGCCCGCTGACGGTGATGTATTTGTCCTTGGTCTCGGTATCCGACTTGCCGGTGGAATCGGTGACCTTCAGGGAAACCTTGTAAGAGCCGGCCGTGGTGTAGGTGAACGACGGATTCTGGACGCTGCTGTCGGACTTGCCGTCGCCGTTCAGGTCCCAATCGTAGGTCAGCGGCGCCACGCCCCCGCCGGCGGAGCTGGTGAACTTGACCACCCCGCCCACCGCCACCGCAGTCCGGTCGGCGGCAAAGTCGGCCAGCAGGGCGGCCGTCACCTTGATGTAGTTGTTCTTGGTGACGGGGATGGTGCCCACCGTGTCGGTGACCTTCAGCACCACGGTGAAGGTGCCCTGCTCGACGTACGTGTACGACGGGTCCTTCTCCGTGCTGTCCACTGTACCGTCGTTGTTGAAGTCCCACTCATAGGTTGCGGTGCCCACTATGCCAGCCGTCAGGCTGGTGAACTTGACCGCCTGGCCCAGGGCTACCTCTGTCCGGTCCGCCGAAAAATCGGCCGTCAGGCCCAGGGCCACCGTGACGTAAGATGTCTTGATCACGGCCTCCGTGTTATGCGTGGGGGTGGCCTCATCCGTGACCACCAGCTTCACCGTCTTCTGGCCTACCGTGGGATAAACGTACGACGGGTTCTGCACCGTGCTGTCCCACGTGCCATTGTTGTCGAAGTCCCACTGGTAGCTGAGGTCGCCCACACCGCCGGATGCGGTGGCGGTGAAGACCACGGGCTGGCCCAGGCTGGCCAGCTGCTTGTCGGAGATGAAGTCAGCCACCAGGTCGGCGGCGACGGTAATGTACGCCGTCTTAGTCACGATCTCGGCGTTGGCGGGGGTGTCGGAATCCGCGACCGTGAGCTTCACGGTGTACACCCCCGGGGCGCCGTACGCGTAAGACGGGTTCTTCACGTTGCTGTCGGTTGAGCCGTTATTGTCGAAATCCCACTGGTAGCTCAGCGTACCTACACCGCCGGATGCGGTGGCGGTGAAGCCCACGGACTGGCCGACAATGGCCGACGTAGGAGAGGCGGTGAAGTCCGCCTCCAGCGGCGGAGCAGTGATGGTGATGTAGTTGTTCTTGGTCTCGGTATGGGAGCCCGGGCCGTCCTCGTCGGTCACGGTCAGTGAGACGGTGTAGGTCCCGGCCGACGTGTACACGTGATCGGGATTCTCATTGGTGCTGCTGCCCGTGTCGCCGAAGCTCCACTCATAATCGAGGCCGGAGCCTCCGGTGGCGCTGCTAGTGAAATGTATCGTGTCGCCGGCTTCGGCCGTTGTTGGCGAGGCGGTGAAGTCAGCGTGGGGGGCGGCCACGGTCTCAAAGGAGGTCAACAGTGACCAGTCCGAGTAGTCGCCGTTGGAGTCTTTGTACTGTACCTGCCAGCTGTAGACCTTGCCGTATTGAAGGTAGCCTGGTGGGACAGTGCAGGTGGTGATATCTCCCCCACTACCCGGAAACGAACCAACATCCGCTATCCGCCAATCCGAGGATTGGGGGCTGTGACCTTCTGGATCATTGAAAGCTGATGCCTGGAGCGTAGGTGTCAGGCTGATCCCAGTGGCCAGATGATCAGGGTTCAGGTTGCTCGGCCTGTCCGGCGCAGTCGCCATCACCGCCGGGGGCCGCAGGAGCGGGACGGCCATGGCAGCCAGGAGGACCACCAGCACCGTCAGGCGGTGAAGAAAACGCTTGCTCATCATTGCTCAGACTCCTTGCGACCTTGCCCTGCCCCCACCGCAACGCAGGCCTTTTGACTCCCCGGCGTACCTGTACCTCTCAGGGTAATTATAGGTGCCCGCATACTAGTGTCAATTCCTTCTCGTTGCCCGGAATGCTTGCACTTGCTTGATTATCGTGATAGAATAACGAGCCGGAGTCCTGGAGGGGGACAACGATGGGAGAAACCGAAAGCCGCACGCCGCATTCATGGGGCGTGCCCCTGATCAAGCTGTTTGACCACAAGCTGGTCAAGCTCCTCAACGAAGCGGATGCAGCCACGCTGGCCTGCGAGGAGTCTGCCCTCATTCTCTATGAAGAGCTGCGCTCCTTCATGGCGCTGAAGAGCGATCTGAAGGCCGGCGATCCTCCGGAGAGCCTCCGGCCGGTCAATGAAGCCCTGCTTCACTTCTCCAGCCGGCTCTTCAAGACAGCCAACCAGGTGCTGCTCAATCACGGCCAGAAGAACGGGGGCGGGATGCCGCGGGGACAGGCCGGGAGCGAGCAGCGCCCCATGGCGCCCACGCGGGAGTTTCTGCTTCAATGGCACCTGGTCCGGATGAAAAACGCCAGGCAGAGGGTAGTCATGGAGCTGGCCGAGGTATCCGAGAAGAACGAAGGCCTCTACCGGAGCCTGGCCGTTCCGGAGGCCCTGGGAGCCGAGGTGGAGAGCGCCAGGCGGTGCGTCTCCAACGTGTGGAGGCAGCTTCCAGACTGGCCGTGGGCCGCGTCCCGTCATCGCAAGACGGGGGCGCGCCTGGCCGGCTAGGCCGGGAACCACGCCAGCGGCTGGCCTCTGCCCCGCGTGCCCGCCGGCTTCACCCGGTCAGACTATCCGCTGCGGCAATTGACCCTGCGGCCGCTTGTACCGCGCATGATAGGTGCAAAGGTAGACCGATCCCGCCTTGTACCGCGGCCACCTCTTGCAGTAGGCGCAGGTGATTCGACGTATCATGGCCGTCCCCCACGGGACCCAGTCTAGCCCGCCGGCATGCGCCGGAAAGCGACTTTGGTCACATAGCCGGAGGACAAATCCTCGTCGGCTCAGCGCTCTCGCCATCGCATCAGATCACTGCCCACATGCTTGTAGTGACCGAAAATGAGAGGGCTGGTCACGTTTTC
This sequence comes from uncultured Dehalococcoidia bacterium, assembly GCA_964423835.1. Classification (GTDB taxonomy): domain Bacteria; phylum Chloroflexota; class Dehalococcoidia; order UBA2247; family RBG-13-53-26; genus JAFGCL01. The sequence continues at coordinate 14,930 of CAYRGJ010000046.1, forward strand.
AGCGTTTTGACAATGTTTTGCTTGACACATTCCAAATTGTCTGGGATAATAGGTGCAGGCTAGATAGGTCACCCCCCTTTCTAACCTGCGGGAGCCCGCCAATCCAATTGAGCGGGCTTCTTCATTTGGATCGCGGTCCGTCCGGGCGGCGCAGGGTGGCGGCGCGGGATGGAGGCCCTCTCGAACGACTAATATGGTCGAGGAGACATCGCGCGACAGGGACAGTAACCACATCTTGCCTGCGGGGGCAATGAGCCGCTGCCCGTTAAATGGTCACTTGGGCAGCGGGGAGCCAATAGTGAAACCGACCCCACACCAAGGGTCGGTTTCTGTTTTCCAGCCGAGTGAGTCCCGCACAGCAGCCAGCTACGAGCTGAGCTAGAAAGCAGGGGGCTGAGAAGACGATGTACAGCGACATGTACAAGCAGATCATCAACATCGTGGATGCCGCCGTGAACCTGACCAGCGTGGAAATCAGGGATGAGCTGAGCCGGAATCCGGCCGACAAGGTGAAGATCTTCGAAGACAGCTCAGTGTACATCCAGGTGCGCGACAGGCCCAACCTGTTCGAGCTGACGATCTCACCCAAGACCGCCAACGGCGGCTATGATCTGGCCAACCCCATATTCGCCTTGAGACTGCAGCCCCATGCCTGGCTGGTAGAGAAGATGGATGGGCTCTACAAGACCTCGGCCGAGGATTCGTTCAGCACCACGCCTCCTCCCTGGCTACCCGACTGGGCGCAGGAGATGTGGAAGAAGACGTAGCCTCCGGGCAGGAACGATCTGACAGCCATGGTGGCCGGTATCTTCAGAGCCGGCCGCCATCTTATTGACAATCCCCGTGGTGCGCCTAGAATATGGGGCATGTTCTGTCCGAAGTGCGGCCGCGAGGCGGCGGATGATCAGGCATTCTGCGCCAATTGCGGCGCTTCGCTGGGCCAGGCGGCTCCGGCGGGGGCTCGGCAGGGGGACCCGAATACACCGGGCGCTCCGGCCGGCCCGGCGGCGGGAATCTCGCCCAAGTCCAGGCTGACAGCGACGCTGCTCTGTGCCATTCCGGCCCTCTTCGGGCTGTTCGGCATCCACCGGATCTACATCGGCAAGGTGGGCACCGGGATCGCCATGATAGTGCTCAGCGTGGCGGCCTGGGCCACGGTCTGGTTCCTCGTTGGGGTCCCGATCTTCGTCGCCGTGCTGGTGTGGGCCATTATCGACTTCGCCAACGTCGTCACCGGCAGGATGTACGACAGCGACGGCCTTCTCATCGACCGGTGGTAGCTAGAGGGCCCGGAAATGCCCCGGATCGAACTCCCCTGACTCGTAGCGCCGCCACTTGTCCGGGCGGTCAGTGAACACCCCCACCCCGGCAGCGGCCATTCTGGCCATCCTGGCCGGCATGATCCTGAGCATCCTGGGCCGTCCCAGCAGGACCCTCCAGAGGGACATCATGCTGCGCGTGATCGGCGGCGGGCATCCGCCCACCCGGCAGGCCCCCGCCAGGCCCCTGTTGGCGGCAATGGCGCAGTCGCCAAACAGGATAATGGCCGAGCTCCCGCTCGGCTTAGGTCCGCTGCTGGCCGAGCTCCCGCTCGGCTTAGGTCCGCTGCTGGCCGAGCTCCCGCTCGGCTTAGGTCCGCTGCCGGCCGAGCTCCCGCTCGGCTTGGGTCCGCTGCCGGCCGAGCTCCCGGAGGCCGCTTCACTACCTGGCGGGCGCACCTCCCGGCCGCAGCACACCATGGCGTTGCCAAAATCCCTGCCCCGGTTGTCGCTGGCCAGCGCCAGCAGCGAGTAGCCCAGAACGGCATAGCAGCGGGAGCAGATGGTCTCTCCCGGGTGCGGGACCGCCAGGCCGGTGACCCCTACCGCGGCCAGCTCTTCCGGCACGTGGACGCGCCAGTCCAGCGGCCGGGCCAGGGCCGTCCAGTCGCTCTCACCCCTGACCTCTATCTGCTCCGCGCGCAGCGGCAGCGCATGGGCCTGGGCGTACTCCCTGAGGTATCCCACCTCCGAGGCTTCTATCCCCAGCAGGGCGGCGCCCACGATGTCACAGGAGTGGGGCTCCCGGCCGGCCACAACGACGTTCAGGCGGTGGGCCAGGCCCAGCGCGGTGTCCGGCCCGCTCTCCAGGGCGTAGGTGCCGTCGATGACGGTCAGGTCCGGCTTCACCGTCTCGGCCAGAAGGCGCACCAGGTGGTCCAGCCGGTTGGTACCGTGGAACTTGACCCGCGATGCGGGGGCCAGGAAGCCCTTCAGGTTCTTGAAGCCCAGGGAGACCCGCACCTGATTGTGGGTCTTCAGGGCCGGCACGTTGATCAGGAAATCGCTCTCGAAGGCGGCCTCAGCTACCTGGACCTTGACCCCCTCCAGGTCCACGGGCCGGAAAGGGCCCCGGTTGAGATCGGCCAGCTTGATGCCGTACCGCCTGGCCACGGTATCGATTCCCATGCGCCGGTAGCCCTGCCATATATTGGACCCGAGCACGTCCACCGGCCCTTCGCCTATGGTAATGTCACGGCAGCCGCGCTCCGCCAGCAGCCTGACCAGGCCTTCCAGGATGCTGGTAGTGGTCACCATGCCGTAGAGCGGCATCCACCGGGAAAGACAGATGTTGGGCTTGATGAACACGCGGCTGCCCGGGCCCAGGCCTTCGAGCCCGCCGCAGAGCTCCATGGCCCGCTTCAGGGCCCCCAGCGGCTCATCCAGCCTGACAACGGACACAGCCACGGTCTTCATTCCTCAGCCGGGCTCCGGGGCGCGCGCCGCGGCAGCATGCGGCGGATGCTATCATATCACAGAGGAGGTGGACATGGACCCATCGGGCGACATCGAGGCGCGGGTGCGGGCACTGGAGGACGTCGAGGCCATCAAGAAGCTCAAGGCCAGGTACTGGCGCTGCGTGGACCTCAAGCTCTGGGACGAAATGGCCGACGTGTTCACGGAGGATGCGGTGGCCGACTACGGGCCGGACCGCAAGCTGAAGGGCAGGCAGGCGATAGTCGGGTTCCTCAAGAGCAGCCTGGGAGCGGACTCCGCGTTCAGCAACCACATCGGGCAGAGGCCCGAGATCGAGATCACCGGCGAGGCCACAGCCAGGGGGACGTGGTGGCTCTGCGACTACATCGTGATGCCGCCCAGTATCCGGCGGCGCGGCTACGCCTACTACCAGGATGAGTACGCCAAAGAGAAGGGAAGATGGAGAAAGAGCAGCACCAGGCTGGTCAACATGCTGGAAGAATGGGACACGCTTAAGCGATGAGCCCGAGATACGAGACGATCAGCATCGATGAGGGGAGCGGAGAGGTCTTCAGCCGGGGCCAGAGGATAGCGCGGGTAGACTACAGCGTGCGCACCCGGCAGGAGCTGGCCTCCGAGGGGAGCGGGCAGCCTCCTGGCCGCAGGCTGATAGACGGCCACGTGGTAGTGCGGGAGGGGGAGTGCCAGCTGCGGGGCATGGGGCCCCTGGTCCTTCGAATGCAGGACGGCCGGGAAGCGACATTCCTGGCCGACCTGGGCTACGCCGCCGCCGGTTCCTTCACCATCAAGGTCTCCGGCAGCATCCGCGAAGCCGCCCGGTGAGCGTCACCACCGCCCGCGGCCTGAGGGTGGCTCCCTGCAGGCCATCACGCTGTACTCCGGTGAGCGTCGCGCCCGCCCGCATGGGAGGGCCGGCCCCACCGCCTGAGTTGCTGTATCTTGTTAGTCGGCAGGGGTTGACGTAGAGAGAAGAGACCCCGCAG
>CAYRGJ010000047.1:0-18301 GCA_964423835.1 uncultured Dehalococcoidia bacterium
TGGTGTTCTTCGGCCCGTTCGTGCCGCTCATTCTCCTCCGGCGCAGACGCAGAAAGCAGGAGGCAGAAGAGCAGGCACAATGAGCACCGGAGACTGAAGTCCACGCCTGCCAGCCTCAGACAGCACCCCAGTCAGCCCACCGCCGCGTTTCAGAGGGAGTGCGACTCTCCCCCGTCTCCACCAGAAACACGGCCGAGCCTCCGGGGAGTTCTCCGGAGGCTCGTTTGTTAGCAGCTCGATCCCGCACCCCTCTCTAGTGGTGGCCACCTGGAATACCGGCCGGAAGGCCGGCTTGGGCTTCAAGGCCACGATGCGCTTCTCGCCCCTGGCATCGACATAGACGGCATCGAGCATGGCCAGCAGGAGCTTCCTTCTCTCGGTGAGATTCGCCCCGGCCCATAGCCGGGGAAGGTCCAGGACCAGCTTCCCGGCCTCCTCCGCGGCATTGGCCTCCGGCACGACCAGGGACTCCAGCTCCATCTCCAGCAGCCGCTTCTGCCGGTGGTACTCCTCGTCGGGGAAGAGCCCGTCCATATAGGCTTTGGCCATCCTTCTGAGCTTCTCCTGTACCTTGCTCCTGTCTTCCGTGACCTTCTGCACCTGGTCCTGCAGGCTGATGATGGCCAGGACTTCCTCCAGCCATTTGGGGCCCAGCTCGATGGCCTCCACTATCTTCCCCATCTGTCCGTCGGGGACATGGCATGGCATGGAGGCCCCTTCGGCCGGGCATACCTCGCCGCTGCGCGACCGGGTTTCTTCCCGGTAGTAGCCGCGCCCGCTGTTGTAGGTCTGGGCCCACATCGGCATGCCACAGTAGGCGCAGCGGATCATGCCCTTGAGCAGGTACTCCCTCCTGGGCGTAGGGTTGAGGGTCACCGCAGCCACTCCTTGCTCATCAGCATAACGCGACTCTTTGCAAGTGCAACGAGTTGCATCCATTCCGGGAATGGTCTACCATTTACTGTGAGAGCGTCACCCCACCGCTGCCGCGAGTGTCCGTGCTCCGCCGGCGGATGGTGGGAGCACCAGCGGACGGGCTCACGGTTGCAGGATGCCGAGGAGGGAAGATTGGACATCAAGGAGCTGGAACGGCCGAGGCAGGAGATTGAAGAGGCCATAGTCGAGGGGGACCTGCGCCAGCTGCTGCGTGTCAGCGGCCTGGTTCACGGTCACTACTGCCCGGGTTTGGCCATGGGCGTGAGAGCCGGCGCCTGCGCGGTGAGAGAACTGGGGGGGCGCTCGACCGGCATGGAAGAGGTGGTAGCTATCGTCGAAACGAACAGCTGTTTTGCCGACGGCATTCAGGTGGTGACCGGCTGCACCCTGGGCAACAACGCGCTGATCTACCGGGACTACGGCAAGACGGCCTTCACTCTGGCGCGGAGGAACGGGGAGGCCGTGAGAATCGCCTGCAAGCCGGGTGCATTCGCTATTGAGGACAGGGAGCCGGAGGCGATGGCGCTGTTCGCCAAGGTGGTGACCGAGCGCAAGGGCACTGAGGAAGACAGCCGAAAGCTGAAGCGCATGTGGATAGACATCGCCTTCAAGATGATGGATGGTCAGGATGAAGAGCTTTTCGCCGTCAGTCGGATGAAGGTAGACGTGCCTGAGTACGCGCACATCTTCGCCAGCGCGAAGTGCTGCTCCTGCGGCGAGAGCATCATGGAGCCGCGGGCGCAACTCAGGAATGGCCAGGTTGTCTGTCTGCCCTGCTCGGGACGGATGTACTACCAACTCGCCGGCGACGGGATATCGGTCCTCGGGCAATAGTCCACGGATTCGACCCGACTCCCGCCAGGGCCTTCTCAACAGGGGAGGAAGAGGAACACAACGTGAAGATCACCGTGCTGTACGTGAGTGTGACCGGCAATACGGAGAAGGTGGCCGGGTATATCAAGGAAGGCATCTGCGAGACTGGCGGGATAGAGGCCAGGCTCATGAACCTGGTCAGGGAAGAGACCCTGGATTTCGACTTCATCAGGGACAGCAGGGCGGTTGTCTTCGGCACGCCGACGTATGCCGCCAACATGGCGTGGCAGATGAAGAAATGGTTTGACACGGACTGGGAATGCAGCCTCTCCGGGAAGCTCGGGGCAGCCTTCGCCACGGCGAACTGTCTGCATGGGGGAGCAGATGTGGCCCTCCTGGCCATCATCAATCACATCCTCGTCAAAGGGATGCTGGCCTATTCCTCCGGAATGGGCTGCGGGACCCCGTTCATTCACCTGGGGCCGGTCGCTCTCCGAGGCGAGCTGGAGGAAAAGCGAGACCTGTTTGTGGTGTTCGGGCAGAGGATCGCCGGCAAATGCACGGAGCTATTCGACAACGCCGCTTCCAGACGATGATTGAGGGCAGGACCACTTGTGGAGATGACCAGCAGACAAGGGGAGACGGAGCCGCGGGACAAGCTTCTCTACTACACGGCCTTCGTCAGACGGAAATGGCTGGTCCTGCTGCTCCTGGTGCTGGCCGTCTTCGTCATGTCCGTGATCTCGGTCAACGCCGGATCGTCCTCCATCAACGTCTGGGAAGTCATAAAGACGTTCTTTGGCCTGGGCAGCGAGAAGGCCAGTCTGGTCATATGGCACATCCGCATGCCGAGGATCATCACCGCGATTGTGGCCGGCGCCGGCCTTTCTGTCTCCGGCTGCGTGATGCAGAACAACCTGAGGAACCCACTGGCCTCTCCGGATACCCTGGGGGTGTCCGCCGGGGCCGCCTTTGGCGCCAACCTCGCCATCATCGTTCTTGGGGCTGGGACCGTCCTGTATACGGCCGGAGATGCGGTGGCCATAGGCAACCCCTACCTGGTGACCATCTGCGCCTTCGCCTGCTCCATGGGGGCCGCCATGGTCATCCTGGCTTTGGGGAAGCTAAGGGGATTCTCCCCCGAGGCGATCGTCCTGGCCGGTGTGGCGCTGGGTTCACTGTTCTCCGCGGGAACCACGCTCATCCAGTATTTTGCGCCGGACGTGAAGATCGCCGCCGCCATATTCTGGACCTTCGGGGACCTGGGGAGGGTCAGCTGGAAGGAGGTCGTTGTTATGGCCGCCGTCGTGATTCCGTCCATGGTCTACTTCTTCCTGAGGAGATGGAACTACAACGCCATGGACAACGGCGAGGAGACGGCCAAGAGCCTGGGAGTCCGCACCGAGCGGACCCGTTTCTGGGGGATGCTGGTGTCCTGCCTGATCACGTCCGTGACCGTCTCCTTCGTGGGCATGATCGGGTTTATCGGGCTGATAGGCCCCCACGCCATGAGGCGAATCATCGGCACCGACCACAGATTCCTGGTCCCCGCATCCGTTCTGGCAGGGTCCGTGCTGCTGCTAGTCTCCGACACGCTCGCCAGAACGATGATCAAGCCGGTGGTCCTGCCGGTCGGGGCGCTGACCTCCATCCTCGGGGCGCCGCTGTTCATCTACCTGCTCATGAAAGGCCTGAAGCAGCGGAGCGCCGCATGAACTTGATCGTCGAAGGGCTGTCTTTCAAGTACCCCAGCCGCAGGGTACTGGAAGACGTTTCTTTTTCCCTCAACAAGGGGGAGTGCCTCTCCATACTCGGGACAAACGGGGTCGGGAAATCCACCTTGCTGAAGTGCATCAGCCGGATACTCAGGCAGCAGGGCGGCAAGGTCATTGTCATGGGAGATGACGCCAGGACTCTGAGCGGAAACGAGGTGGCCAGGCGCATCGCGTACGTGTCCCAGCGCCACAACATGTCATCGAGCACCGTCTTCGATGCTGTCCTGCTCGGCAGAAAGCCGCATATCAAATGGGATGTCACGAGACAGGACCTGGAAGTGGTGCACAGCGTGATGAAGTCACTTGGCCTGGAGGACTTCGCCCTCCGCAACGTGGACGAACTGAGCGGAGGGGAAGCCCAGAAGGTGGTCATAGCCAGGGCCCTCGCCCAGCAGTCAGATGTCCTGATGTTTGATGAGCCGACCAGCAACCTGGACCTGAAGAACCAGCTGGAGGTAATAGGCATCATCAAGGAGATCGTCAGGGAGCGTCGGGTCTCGGCGATCGTCACCATGCACGACCTGAACATGGCCTTGCGCTTTGCGGACAAGTTCGTGCTGATGAAAGGAGGGAAGATATTTGCTGCGGGGAACACCTGTATCATCACCAGAGAGAACATCCTGGCCGTGTACGGCGTCCCTGTTGAGATTGAGCTTCGTCGCGACATCCCAGTGGTAATACCGGTCTGATACCGCTTCGAGAACAGGAGGAGAAAAGCACCAGATGATGAAGAAGAGACTCTGCGTACTGCTGGCGGCCCTGATATCAGCCTGCATTCTGCTCTGTGGCTGCAGCTCAGGGAGTGGCACCTCAGGGGAGATCACTGTCACGGACAGCGTTGGCAGGACAGTGACGGTCCCCGGGGATGCGGAGAAGTTTGTCGCCATTGGACCGGGCTGCCTGAGGCTGTACTGCTATGTGGGCGATGTTGGGCAGATTGTGGGGATCGAGCAGATGGAGATAACCTCCGGCGCCACCGGCAGGCCCTACGCCCACGCTAACCCGGAGCTTCTGGACCTGCCGGTAATCGGGCCGGGTGGACCCGGCAACGCACCGGATGCCGAGAAGATACTGGAGGTCAGCCCCGACGTCATCTTCACCATGTACAACTCAGACGTTGCCTCAATAGATGAGCTGCAGACAAAGACCGACATCCCGGTAGTGGCCCTCTCATACGGAAATACGGAGGTCTTTGACCCGCAGCTGGACAGCTCCATTGAGCTGATAGGGAAGATAACCAGCAAAGAGAAACGGGCGGCAGAGGTCGTCCAGTTCTTTGCCGAATGCAAGGAGGATCTGGCATCCAGGACCGATGGTATCCCGGCCGGTGACAAGCCGAGCGTCTATATTGGCGGGCAGTCGAGCCGGGGATCGCACGGCATTGAGAGCACGAGCGGAGTCTACTCCCTTTTCAGTGCCGTCAACGTCAGGAATGTCGTGGCTGAGGCCGGAATCAACCAGTACGTCATGCTGGACAAGGAGAAACTGCTGGACATGGACCCGGACATCATATTCATCGATGCCGGCGGTCTCGCCCTGGTGCAGGCCAACTACAGCACCAATCCGCAGTTCTACCAGGGGCTCTCCGCCTTTGAGAACGGCAGGGTGTACATGCAGCTCCCCTACAACTACTACTACACGAACATAGATATCGCGCTCTGCGATGCCTACTACATCGGCAGCATTGTGTATCCGGACAGGTTCAGCGATGTGGATATCGTGTCGAAATCCAACGGGATATTCCAGGACTTGCTGGGAGAAGAGCTCTATGACACGGTTGCCGGGGAGTACTATGGCGGCTTCCAGAAGCTGAGCTTCAGCTAGGAACTCCGCGCGAATCCGGTCGAGGGGGAATGCAAGGTCCCCCCTCCCGGCAAAGTGCAAGCGGGAGAAGATGGTCATGAGACGAGACGAAACGGATGAAGGTGGGCATCACCTCAAACCCATACTACTCGAACCTGTCGGCGTGGTCAGGAGCCAGTCAAAGGAGGCCAGTTGGGGCGCCGGAATGCAGGCGCTGCCGTGGCAGGAAAGGGCTGCCAGGATGAAGGCGCAGAGCCAGTCCGTCTCGGAGATTGTCATCCATCCGGACCTTGAAGGGATCCTTGACGGGATCGATGACTTCTCCCATCTGATGGTGCTCTACTGGTCTCACCTGATTCTAGACAAGAGACGAAAGGTACTGAAGGTGCACCCCCTTGGAAGCAAGGCCCTGCCACTGGTCGGTACCTTTGCCACTCGGAGTCCGGCACGGCCAAACAGCATCCTGGTAACGGTGGTGCGCCTGGTTGAGCGTGCCGGCCAGACCCTGAAAGTGACCGGCTTGGATGCCCTCGACGGCAGCCCGGTTCTTGATATCAAGCCTTACTACAAGGATCCCGTCCGACCGGACGAGCTAAGGGTCCCCGACTGGATGAAGCAGGTCAACAGCATATTCGACGACTAGCGGCGGCAGGGGGAGGGCACATGACCCAGTTTCGTCTGGATGTGAACAGGAACAACGGGGAAGTCCGCCTCTGGATGAGCGGGGATTGCGGGAGTTGCCTCATACCCATCATCGGCTGGGACAACATGGAGGGGATGAAGGAGTTCGCCGGCATGCTGATGGGGTGGTATGCGCAGAACAAGGCTGACAAGAGGCAGGTCGATGAGATTGCCGAGAACCTGCTCAGGCAGGCGCTGGGCGAGGAGGACCACAGGTAGTTGCCCGTGCCATGGATGGCTGCCTCCGAATCACTCCCACCGCGTTGTCATCACCGCCGGGGGCCTGCGGCATGGTCCTGCGATGAGGTCAAATAGCAGTGAGTTGCGCCGCTATGCTGCAAGGAAGGGGACTGAGGCTAACCCGGCAGCGGAGGCTCGTCCTGGAGGCCCTGTCAGGTTCGACCTCCCACCTGACCGGTGAGGAGATCATGGGCATCGTCAAGAAGAGGATGCCTCGCGTCAACAAGTCCACCATATACCGGACGCTGGGGTTGCTCGAGAGGCTTGGTTGTGTCTACAGGAGCGAATCCGGCGGCAGGTTCGCATACCACCATGCAGAGGACGGGCGCCACCACCATATCGAATGCCGCGCCTGCGGCAGGACCGCCGATTGTGACGTCGACATCTTCCAGCCAATCGAGATTGCGCTGGAGGAAAGGTATGGCTTTCAGGTCAGCCTGAGACACGTGGTCATGGTGGGCCTCTGCCGGGACTGCAGGCGGGATGCCAAGGTGCGTGCTGTAGGCAGCGGCAACCTGTAGCTATCGTGCACCTCCCCGATGATCAATGAGGTGGCGCTGTTCCTGCTGATCGGGCTGTTCGGCGTCCGAACAGGGCTGATCTGTGTGGCCAGCGGTCTGACCATCGCCGTTGTTGCCGGATGGGTGATAGGCAAATTGAGGCAGGTCCCACTTGACAACTCCATCCGACCCATCTATATATAAGACTATAAGCATACGTTTATAGACTTATGGAAATGGAACCACACGAGGCTAAGGGCATTGACATGGAAGAACAGGCGGCGCTTTTCCGGGCCTTGGCCGACCCCACCCGTCTCAAGTTGATCAGACTTCTCTGTTTGCAGCGTCCTGATGCAGCATTGTGCGTCAATGCTCTGGCTGCCCGCCTGCGAGTAACTCAGCCCGCCGTTTCCCAGCATCTGAAGGTCCTCAGAGGTATTGGTCTAGTCAACAGCGAAAGGCGTGGATATCACATCCACTACTTCATTGACCGTGAGCGCATGGAGGACTGCCGGGGACTCTTGTCGGCAGCATTGGGCATCACGGACCCAGCGAAGGCAGAGCGATGTCAAGACGGTTGTCAAGATAGGAGGAAGAATGCACGATCAGACTGACTGTGGGTGCGGGGGGCCAGGCCATCATATGGGGCACGGGCGAGGCCATCATGGGCAGGGCCATCATAGTGGATGCTGCTGCACTCACGAACATGGACTACGCCGGTTCTATACCAGGGCGGAGATGATAGCCGGTCTCGAGGAGTACCTCGCTGACCTGCGTGCGGAGGTCAAGGGGGTAGAAGAACGCCTCGCTGAACTCAAGAAGGCTGCCTAGCCTGTGCCAGGCACGGGATCAAGACGCGCACCCGCCATTGAAGTTGAAAATCTCACCAAGCACTACGGGAAGTTGCTGGCCGTAGACCACACCAGCTTCAGGGTGGAGCAGGGGGACTTGTTCGGCTTCCTGGGACCCAATGGCGCGGGCAAGACCACCACGGTCAGGATGTTGACCGGCATCATACGAGCTGACGAGGGCAGCGCCTCTGTTACGGGATGTCCAGCCGGCAGCCTGCGAGCCAAGCAGGTGTCAGGCGTGCTACCCGAGATGGCCAACGCCAATTCAAGGTCTTTGCACAAGCGACGTTCTGCCGGTTGTTGATGATGAAGACTGTTGGTTCGCGTTTCAGGTAGACTCCAACTCTCCCCCGTCTCCACCAGAAACACGGCCGAGCCTCCGGGGCAGTCACGTCCTCCGGAGGCTCGTTTGTTAGCAGCTCGATCCCGCACCCCTCCCTGGTGGTGGCCACCTGGAAGACGGGGATGAAGGGGGGCTTTGGCTTGATGGCGACAATCCGCTTGTCCTGCTTGGCGTCAACGCAAACGGCGTCCATCATGGTCAGCAGGAGCTTCCGGCGCTCCTCCAGGTTGGCCCCGGCCCGCAGCCGCGTAATGTCCTGGACCAGTTTGCCGGCCTCCTCGGCGGCATTGGCCTCCGGCACCACCAGGGACTCCAGCTCCATCTCCAGCAGCCGCTTCTGGCGATGATATTCGTCATCGTCGAACAGGCCATCGGCATAGACCTTGCCCATCCTTCTGAGCTTCTCCTGTGCCTTGGCCCTCTTGGCTTTGACCTTCTCGACCTCGTCTTTCAGGCTGATGATAGCCAGGACTTCCTCAAGCCACCTCGGGCCGAGCTCGATGGCCTCCACTATCTTACCCATCTGCCCGTCGGGGACATGGCAGGGCATGGAGGCCCCCCCCTCGGCCGGGCACGCCTCGGCACTCCGTGACCGGGCCTCTTCCCGGTAGTAGGCCCGCCCGCTGGTGCAGGTCTGGGCCCACATGGGCATGCCGCAGTAGGCGCAGCGGATCAGCCCTCTGAGGAGGTACTCCTGCGGCGGGTGTGAGAAGGACGATGAGATGCCGACAGTCAAGGACCAGCTCAGAAGCCGGTGATCACCAACTGCTCGTTGATATGGTCCCTGATAGTCAGTATCCGCTTTGACGCCTACTCGGCCCTGAAAGCCCGACTCGTCCATACAGGACGCACATGACCGTCCTGCTCAATGCGGCCGGTGAGTTGAAAGGAGGCTCGGGCGTGTCCTACGGCTCGGACACTACTGCAAGACGCAGGCAACTGGTAGAAGTGGAACAACTGAGCCCGGCAGGCCATAGTACTCACGGCATCTGGACGATCCGTTGACTAAGCTGTGCCGTGCTTTCCTGCCCCTATGACTGACGCCATGATGTCGTTGCTGGTTATGGAACCGACCAGTTCATCCGTTGCCTTGTCTACCACCGGGAGAACAGCCATGTTGGCATCCGCCATACGCCTGACGACGTCGTCAAGCAGTTCTTCCGGCGACGCGACCAGCGGATCGGTCTCAAGCAGTTGTTCCAGAGTGACAGTCCCCCACCGTTCCTGGCTGATGTGGCGGATGTCTTTGAGATACACGACGCCGGCCAGTCTCTTTGGCTCCTTGACTACAACGTAGTCCGATCGATCCGGGGAGGCCCAGAGATCCACGAAATTCTGGATGCTGATGTCCGAGGTAGGGAACTGGCGGCTATGATCCAGCACGTCTTCAACCGTCTTGTCGTCCAGGGCATAGGTGGCAAACGATGGCACCACCAGCCTGGGCAAACTTGGCGCCCCTCTGGCTGCGACATGTTCGGCCCGGTCCATGACCCGGCCCATAATCGGAGGTACCACCAGCAGATAGCAGATCATGACCAGTACAAGCAGCGAGAACAGCTCCTGTGAGATGACCGCCGTATTCAGCATGACCACCAGCAGGGCGATTTCCACAACCCCCTTCCCCATCATCCCGGAGGCGATCGCCAGTGGCTGCGTCAGGCGGGCCATCACCACCGCCACCAGGGTACCGGCGAACTTGCCCAGGACCGCCACCAGCACCACGGCCACTATCGACCAGACGGGCAGGAACCTGAACGAGAAATCCAGGTAGATGCCAGCTGAAGCGAAGAACAGCGGTATGAAGAGGCCATGAGCCAGCCCGCGCACCCCGGGCAGGATCTCGGTTCGGAGACGATGCGGGAGTCCGGACAGGGAAACGCCCAACATGAGCGCGCCGAGCGAGCCGTGGATTCCGATCTTGTCTACCAGCCCCACCGCCAGCAGCAACCCGCCGGTAACCAGGCCCATGGCCATCTGCGGAGCGTTGATGACTCGTCTCAACCGAACAACAAGCGGCGGAAAGACCTTTGCCGCCAATATCCAGGAAACCAGCGCAAATCCGACGACCTCCGCCAGCAGAATAGGCACGGTCCATGGAGTGAATGCTCCTTCCTCAGTGATGTTCCTGATAGAGAAGGACACCACCAGCAGCCCTATGATTTCCAGGATAACTACGGTGGTGAATACCTCGAGGCCAAGCGGTTCTCTGAGGCGGCCCAGATCGCTCAGCACCTTGGCCACGACACCCAGGCTTGACAGAGACAGAATCCCGGAAACGGCCATGGCGTTGGCCATGGGCAGTTCCAGCACGGAGAGCATGACCGCCATGGCGAAGCCGAATGAGACCAGGAAGGAAAGCACGCCGGCGAGGAAGAACCGGCCTCGGATGGTTGCTGCCAGCCCCGAGACGTCCATTTCTTCGACGCCGATGAGAAAGAACAGAAAGACTACACCCATGCCGAAGAACAGTTTCAATTCGTCGGTAGCCTCCACCAGGCCCAAACCAGGCCCGAGGATGATTCCCGCAGCTACGTAGGCAATGAGCGCGGTCTGCCGCAACCGCATGGCGACAACCTCCAGAAGCTTGGCGACGATGAGAAGCAGACCTAACGAGAAGAGCAGTTCCATTGGTGGAGTACCTTTCCCGCGGAATAATACCACTTGATCTGTCGAAAATGCGAGCCTTCACGTCCAAACACACGGCGCGTCTATGCTCCACCTCCCAGCCCAGTGTCGCCAGTCAACTGGAGGACGGCATTCACGTCGATATGGGGATAGCCTCCCCTGGGATGAGAATCGAGATTGACCGTGAAGCAGATGGCCGGTGGATTGCCAGGCGCACCGGTTTGACCCCTGACGATCTCTGACATCACGGGCGCAGGCTCACGGCTTGCCTGTCACCTGGACTCTACGTTTCCCATAGGCCCCAGCCTGACCCACTCCTCCACCGGCGCTCTGAATACCGACAGACTCTTTGCCGGCCAGAGACCGATGCCTATTGTCGCAGGGACCGTCCAGGCTGCCGGTGGGGACTTCAAGTTCGATCTGAGCGGATTGGCCACTACCGGCGATCGTGATGTTACGGTGACTGCGCCGCACGGGACTGTTACGGCTCCTGGAGCCTTCACGGTGAACCAGGCTGCGGGTAGGACGCACCTGTGGGTCTACCTCGTGGCTGGTGCCGGAGGGGTGGTCGTATTGGCCGCGGCGGCCACCACTGCGATCTGGCTGCGGCGCCGACACGGGCTCTTGTACCCAGTGGAGCTCATCCCTGTACGACATTCAGACCTTTCAGAACCGTGGGGACTTGCATCCGGGTACCGGTCCTATTCCATAGTGCGGGGCAGAGAGTGTTCGAGGCCGGCTTGAAGGTGGAAAGGGCCTCTATATTGCGACTTTGTGCTTGTCCAAGGAAATCAGCCTCAATGTTGTCGCCATATGGTGACTGCAATATCATTTGGTATGTGAATATCAGGCTTGTGTGCTTGTCTGTTGACGCGATTGCATAGCAGTATCATACTGGCTGACGCAAGCGGCCGGTGATGTAGGGCGCGACAAGTTGCCGATGACGTCAAACTATAAGCATTGGGAGGAAGGATGGAGAGGAGTCGGGCTTGAGGTCTACCTCGACTCCCTGAAGAAGGTGGCAGACATGGGGATGAGTTTCTCGACAGAGGCTTTCGATACTGATCTGGACGCCTGAGGTTCACGACGCAAGTTCGATCCATCTGAGGGAGCAGAGATGAAGAGGATCCTCCAAGACCACGAGATGGATGAGGCTTACTACAACGAGATTACGATCGAGGAGCTCGGCGCCCATGCCAGCCGATTGCCGGGGAGGGCGGAGTGGCATGACTGAAACTAGGCCTTCTTCCACCGGCGGGCAGACACCGCTGGACTACATCTTCCATCCGCGCTCTGTAGCCGTTGTCGGTTCCTTGTCTCACCCGTCAAGGTGGTGGCTCAGGAAGTACTTCATCGAACCCTTGCTGAAGATGGGCTTCAAGGGGGCCGTCTACTCGGTTGATCCGAGTGGTTCCAGCAGTGCGAGTGACTCCGTTTACCGTAGCCTCGGAGACATACCCGGCCCTGTCGACGAGGTCATATCTTGCGTGGCCGCTCAGCGCACCCGGCAGTTGCTCCACCAGGCCGGCGAGATCGGGGTCAAAGTCTTTCACATCTTCAGTGCCGGATTGGCCGAAACCGGTGATCCGGCCGCAATCCAGTTGCAGCAGACGCTAGCTGACGAGGCACGCCAGAGCGGGATGCGCCTTCTCGGCCCTAACTGCATGGGCCTCTACTGCCCCGCCACGGGTCTGAGCTTCTGCAGTGATTTTCCCTCTGAGGCAGGCTCCCTCGGGCTCATAGGCCAGAGCGGCGGCCACACCACCTACATCATCCGGTTGGCTGCGGAGCGGGGCCTGCGTTTCAGCAAAGCGGTGAGCTACGGCAATGCTGCGGATATCAATGAATGCGACCTTCTGGAGTACCTGGCTGCAGATCCCGACACCAAAATCGTCGCCATGTACCTCGAGGGCACACGGGATGGCCCGCGCTTCCTCAAGGCGCTGACGGCGACCGCCTTGGCCAAGCCGGTGGTGGTCTTCAAAGGCGGCTATACGGAGGGCGGCAGCCGGGCCACAGCCTCGCACACCGGTTCCATGGCTGGGTCCAACGTCGTGTGGGAGGGGCTGCTGAGACAGGCCGGCGCCATCCGAGTCTACAGTGCCGAGGAGATGATCGATATGGTCGTGGCCATGCTCCACATGAAACCGCCGCACGGGCCAATCACCTGTGCAGTGGGCAAAGGCGGCGGCGCTAGTGTCCTGGTCACTGACGAATGTGAACAGGCGGGGCTAAGATTGGCCCCTATCCCGCCAGAGATACGCGACAGATTGGCGGCCTTCATTCCCATAGCGGGAGCCATGCTGACCAACCCCATCGATGCAGGCATACTCACCCCAATGCAGAGGCAAGGATACTTCTTCGGAGAGCCAGTGGACGACTGGGAAAACGCGGTCAGGCAGCACCGGATGGGGGAGGGGGATAGAGGATGGGGTGATTTCCTGAGTATCATCTACGATTGGCAGGGACTGGACCTGGTGCTGTTTCACTTCTCTGTGGATGTGGACCCTTTCCCGATGAACGAGTGGGAAATCGGCACAGCCAGCGGACTGATGCTTCGGGGCGCCGCAATGTGCAAACTGCCGGCCGCAGTGGTAGTGACTATGACAGCGAGGGAAAGCTCTCAGTGGGCCGCACTACGGGTGCATAAGATGTGCCGCGAAGCTGGCCTTCCCCTATTCCTGTCCATCAAAGGGGCAGCGGTGGCTACCAGCAGACTGATCGCATGGAACCAGGCTCACCCTGGGATGCTGGCCAGTATCCAGGCCTCCCAGAGGCGGGCCCTGCCACCACTCAGGCACCTCGCCGAGGACGCATGGTAGTGACAGACCAGGCATCCGAACGAGCGTTGACGCTTAACCAAGAGACTTGCCAGCAAGCAGTGGCGCACCATTCCCAAGTCCCCAGCCTCCTTCCAGCGGTGACCATGCCGCCGGCTGGCTGAGCGTCCCCTCCACAAGGAGTTCCTACCGGCACACGAATAATGGATCGCCCAACTTGACGCTCAGCGGTTCTGCACAGCGCCGATCACAAGTGACTGTACTCTTCTGAGGGAATTTGACGATCCGCCCGCGCCGTTGTAGAGTCACATTACATATCCATTACATGAGAGCTCAGCGCTCTTGGCCGTTGTGGCAGAGGGGATGCCAGAAGGGTAGAGGATGATCCGACTTGCGTATTCCCAGACAAGTTGTTTCTCCTTCAGAATGGACGGGGAAGCGCGATGATCCGGTCTTACGCTTACGATCCACGCGTATGGCCGGCCCTAGTCACGGTGGCGTCAGTGATCGTGCTTGGCTGGTACGGTTGGCGCCAGCGTAGAGTACCGGCTGCCAGACCATTCGCCATCGGGTGCCTGTTTGCCATGCTCTGGGCATCAGGAACCGTCCTGGAGATCCTGGCCGTGGACTCCTCGACCAAGGTCTTCTGGATCAAGTTTCAGGTGGCATGGCAGTTGCCCGCAGTCACCGCATTCACCTGTTTCATTCTGACCTACGTCGGTTTTGGCCGCTGGCTCACCAAGCGCAATTTGGCCCTCTTGTGCATTCCCCCGGTTTCGTTCCTGGTCCTGATCATGACCAACAGTCTTCATCACCTGGTATGGACAGGATTCCAGATAAATGGAGATATCATCCAATCCCCTGGCGATGGAAACTGGGCCTTCCTCGGGTATGGCTATATATTGGGGCTAGTCAACATCCTGGCCATGATGTGGCTGGCTGCCCGTTCTCGCCGGCAGCGCCGGCCAGTGGCAATAATGTTGTTCGGTCAGATTACCACCCGTGGGGTGTTCCTGCTGCATTATGTCTATGGAAGCTCTCTGGGGCCTGGAGAGGTCGTACTCGTTGTGCTGGGCATTCAGGCCTTGTCGTATGGACTTGCCCTCTTCTCTTTCCATCTATTGGACCCGGTTTCTGCTGCTCGTACGGCTGTCATCGAGCAGATGAGCGAGGGCATGCTGGTGCTTGATCTGCAAGGACGCATAGCGGATTTGAACCCCACGGCCGCGAGAATGCTGGGCAGAACGTCGGATAGCCTGAGAGAACGAGACGCGTCGGAGATGCTACCGGCCAACTCGGGCATCCTGGCGCAGGCGGACAAGGCGGCGATCGTCCAGTGTGAGGCGAGCCTCGGCGCGGGCAATGCCGCCCGGCATTACAGTCTGGACCTCACTCCACTCAGGGACCGGCGCGGCGAACTGCTAGGGCAACTCCTCCTGATGCACGACGTGACCGGACACAAGCGGGCACAGGCGCAGGTGCTCGAACAACATCGGGTGGTAGCTACGCTTCAGGAGCGCGAACGTCTGGCACGTGAGCTGCATGACGGCATAGGCCAGGTTCTCGGATTCGTCGTCATGCAAGCGCAGGCCATCCGCAAATGGGTGCGGGATGGCGATGACGAGAAGGCTGAGTCTCTTCTCGGACGCCTGGCCCAGATCGCAAGTGATGCACACGCTGACGTTCGTGAGTCCATCCTTAATCTGCGGACCGGGCCGGCGCAACAATGGTCCTTTGTTCCGGCCCTTAGACAGCACCTCGATAGCTTCCAGGCAAACTACGGCATTCGCACTGAGCTCTCGCTGTCCGACGCAATAGGAGAGCGGACATTCGATCCCGCAACAGAGGTCCAGCTCCTGCGGGTCATCCAGGAAGCCATGACCAACGCCCGAAAGCATGGCAGCGCACACACACTGGGGGTTGCCGTGGGTCGGGACGGAACGCAAACGCGGATCACCATCGCTGATGACGGGTGTGGTTTTGATATTGGCCGGTCTGAGCAAGATGCCGGAGGCCACTATGGCCTGGTTCTCATGCGTGAACGCATGGCGGAAATGGGCGGCTCCCTGAGAATCGACTCCAGGCCCGGCGCCGGTACCGTTATCAGCCTGGACGTCCCCACCAGGAATCGACCGGAGGAAACGGAATGAAAGTGCTGCTCGTTGACGACAACCGTTTGATGCTGGAAGGACTCCAGAACCTGCTGGAGGCGCACAAGATCGAGGTTGTCGGCACGGCCTCTAACGGACTGGAAGCCGTCGTCCAGGCACAGAAGCTAGGGCCAGACGCAATCCTCATGGATATCCGTATGCCCCGATATGATGGTCTCGCAGCTACACGTCTGATCAAGGCTGAAATGCCTGAGGCCAGGATCATCATTTTGACCACTTCAACTGATGACGGTGATCTGTTTGAAGCGGTAAAAGCCGGCGCGTACGGCTATCTGCTCAAGAGCATGGATGTTGAAAAACTGGTGGAGGCACTTGACCAGGTTCAGCAAGGCATTCCCCCCTTCTCTCCCGGACTGGCTGCCAAACTGCTGGACGAGTTTGCGCGTATCAGCGATCCTGCGGCAGAATCTCCACGCAGGACCTCGAAAGAACCTGATAAGGGGGTTTCCGCAGGCGGATTGAAACCGCGGCAGATCGAGATCCTGAGGCTGGTTGCAGAAGGTATGTCTTACAAAGAAGTGGGAGCTCGACTGGCCTTGAGCCCCCGCACCATCAAGTATCACATGGCGGAGATCATGAGCCAGCTCCATCTGGAGAACCGGGCTCAGGCACTCGCTTATGCTGGACGTCTAGGCTTGGGCCGCGACAAGACGGACAAGTAGAGCTGGTTGTCGCGACTCGTGAACCGGGCAGTCGTTCAATTCCATAGGTACGCTTGGCCACTGCCGAAAAGGACAGTCTGAAGACTGTCCTTTTCTTGTCCCTGGAGACAGCGCGGACCGCGTACCCTTCTGATAACCTGATGATGGGGGCGTAAAGAAGACCGGTAACAAGACTATGGAGAAGCGCCGCCGAATCTGTCTTTGCGGCAACTCGGTGATGATGGGTACCCTTGGAGCCAGCCTGCGGCGCGTCCCTCGGTATCAGGTGAGTGCCCTTTCGCCTCCGTGGCCAGAGACCGGTGAGCTGGAAGCTCTGGCACCGGATGTGATTCTCTTCGATGTAGAGGCTGGCCGGCCCGAGGCCGCTTTCTTCCTGCTCCAGAAGGACCCCAGTCTTCTGGTGATCGGCGTTAGCCCGGACAGCAACCTGGTCAAGATATGGTCTGGCCGCCAGCTACGCGAGCTGTCCACGCAGGGTCTGCTAGAGGTAATAGATGAACAGCTGGAAGCTTCAGCGCCTTTTGATCCCAATCGGCCGAAAGTCAATCCGCCGAATTTGGATAAGAACAATGAGCAGCAGAAAGGGGAGACGTGAAAGCTAGAAGATCCGCTATTCCATGGGTGACAAGGCATTGCCGGAGGGCAGTTTTTCCTGCGGTCTTGTTGATTCTGCTGGTGACTATGGCACTGGTTCCAGCGGCACCAGCCCTGGCCGGGGCGACGGATACCTACCGTCCCAATAGCGATGTCAGCATTAGCTCTGAAATACATGGGAACGGCGGGGACCCTCAATGTGATTTTGTCAATGATTCGTACGGCGGCAGTTTCCTTTTGACATTCTTCCATAACGTTGCTAATGATTGGCAGTACGATCGATTTGGCCTTCCCAATCACAATCCTGCCCTCGATGGCATCACCACCATCAACTCAGTGACAGTGTGGGCGAGGGTCTGGCGTGACGCATTTGCCGAAAGTGGATCTAAACATGACAGCGCAAGGACCCTGCTCCGGATTAACGGCACTAATTACGGCGGAAGTGGATTCTTTCCTCCCAACGCCAACACGCCCTACAACATATATACGACGTATGACCATGTCCCCGGCACTGCGTCTACTGCCTGGACCTGGGCGGATATCGACAATCTTGAAGCTGGCGTCGGTCTAAGGTCACCGGGAGCAGATTACCAATTCATCGTATACTACGAGTGGAAAGGTTCAGTTTGTTCAGAGGTCTGGGTTACTGTTGATTACAGCTTCACTACTACCACCACGGTGGTATCAAACAACAATCCTTCGAATATTGGTGATTCGGTAACTCTTACTGCTACTGCAACCAGGGCCGGTGGGTCTGGTACCCCTTCTGGTACTGTCACATTCAAGGATGGAGCAACCACTTTAGGTACTGGAACCTTATCCGGAAGCGGCAGTTCGGCAACAGCAACGTACTCCACTTCATCCCTCTCCGTCGGCAGTCATTCTATTACTGCAGTATACGGTGGTGATGGTAATTTCGTTGGGAGTACATCAGCTCCTCTTACTCAGGTGGTGAAACCTTACAACATAATCACTACCGGAAATGCCTCCGGGGCAACTTTGACTGGGGCTACACTGAATGGTTCACTTAGCAACTCAAATTATGCTCATTTAGACTGCTACTTTGAGTATGGGACAAGTACTTCATACGGTAGCAGTACATGGACGGCTCCTGGATTCACCGCTCTGTATGGCAATGGCAACTTTTCTGCTGCCATCTCCGGCTTGACAGAAGGAGTTACCTATCACTTCAGAGCGAGAGCTTATGACTGGTCAACATATTCCTATGTTTACGGAGAGGACAAGACATTTACTCCGCAACATAACTTGGTGGTCACGAATGATGCCACATCAGTATCCAATACTGGGGCGACACTGAATGGTTCACTCAGCAACGCTAATGGTTACCTAGTAGGCTGCTACTTTCAGTATGGACCAACTACTTCATATGGTAGCTCTACCGATGTGACTCCGGGGCTTACAGGTTTGTATGCCAATGACAACTTTCATGCTGCCATCTCCGGCTTGACAACGGGTGACCTTCCCCCAGGATTAGTATCATCCCTGCTTAGAGTCCAGAGTCGCTGT
>CAYRGJ010000048.1:0-18168 GCA_964423835.1 uncultured Dehalococcoidia bacterium
TATTACGACCGAGGACTCTAATGCCGGGTGCTACTGTTTATGGGGGAAAGGTCACAATAGCCCCAGTCCGAGGGTGATGAAAAAAGCAGAGACGCCACCCAGCACTTGCCGGCCAGCATACTGGACGGCGAGCGGGTAGTCCGTCCAGCCGGACAGAACCAGAATCCAGAAAAGCCACGCCGAGCTTATGCCAAAGATGTACGCGCCCCAGTGTGCCATGTGGTACATGATGTAATACGTGACACCTGCACAGACGATTATGGTGAAAGTGATTGCCAGCCCTTGAAGCGGCTGGGATAGCTTGCTCCAGGGCCAGAACTGGAAGTAGTAAGCATAGACAAACATCCATACAAAGAGCAAGATCAGAAAGTTCGTGAAAATGATCCAGGAAAGGGGCTGCACCGACTCCTCATACCAGAACTTCTGGCTGCCGACATAGTAGAAGATGGCAGCGATCACTGCTGTGAAAATCACGGCGAACAGCCCTCTGAATGGTTGCTTCAGCTTGAAGTAGAATGGAACCGACATGATTTGAGATTCCCCCTTCCTCCAAAGTCTCGTCTCACAAAATGCACAGCGGCCACTCGTCCTGGTTAGACTGGTTCCTCCCTTCCTGGGCGCATATACCACGCCTCATGTTGACACACACCTCGAACGACTGTTATGTATGTCTCCCGGCAGGCACATGACACCCACAGATGGGTTTTCAAGCTGCAGAGGTTGTGGAAGACAGACATCTACGGGTGCACTCTCACTGCATGCTGTATCCACCGCTTACGCTGAGGGTTTGGCCCGTAACGTAGCCGGCAAGGTCGGAAGCCAGAAACACTATCACGTTTACCATGTCCTGCGGCACGCCAAGGCGACCGAGAGGGTACGCTTTGACCAGGCTCTTCTCCCTCTGGGACAGCCAGTCCGTCTTTGTCATGGCGCCCGTCCTGTTGAGCCCGGAGCTAACCACGTTGATGCGTATTCCGTCCGTACCATAATCTTTGGCCAGGGACTTGGCGAAGGCCATAATCGCCCCTTTGGAGGCACCGTACATGGTCTGCATCCTCTCACCCACTTTGCCGGCATCAGAGCCGATGCAGACAATGCTTCCCGATTTCTGCCGCAGCATAGGCTCGATTGCGGCGCTGATTGGGTGTATGGCCCCCCAGAAAGTCACGTCAACCTGCTTGTGCCACTCATCCGGGGTCTGTTCCGCGAATCTCTTAAGCACCGTGTACGCCGGAACCGTTACGAGTATATCGAGCCTGCCGAACTCGGCCAGGGCAGTATCAACCATCTCCCGGCAGTCATCGAGCCTGGTCAGATCTGCGAAGGTGGCAATTGCCCTGGCGCCAAGCTTCCTCGCCTGTTCTGCCACCTTCTCTGCTGCCTGCCGATCGATATCGTTGGCCACCACGTGCGCGCCTTCACGGGCGAACTCCAGGCACACACCGGTGCCGAAGCCATCACCGCCGGCGCCGGTGACAATGGCCACCTTGTCCTTCAGTTTCAAGTCCATGGCTTCACCTCCGTAGCTTCACCTCAAATGACCTGGGCGTTCTTCAATTCCGCAATCTGGTCCCAGTTGTAGCCCAGGGTCTCCGTCAGGATTTCCTCGGTATGCTGCCCGAACTCGGGCGCAGGCCGTCTCAATGCGCCGGGGGTCTTGCTGAACTCGAAAGGTATCGGCGCGTACCGCGTCTTGCCATGAACCGGATGGTCAAATTCCGGAAGGTAGTTGTTTGCGGCCACTTGAGGATCCTTGACCAGATCCTCGAACCGGTTGACTCTCTCCACGACGCAATCGTTCTCCCTGAGAACCCTGATCCACTCGTCTCTGCTCCTGGTAGCGAAGATGCCGTCCATCATGCCGACGAATTCCTCGCAGTTCTGCCTCCGGTGCTGGATATTGTCGAATTTCGGGTCATGCTGCAGGCGCTCCAGGCCCATAGCTTTGCAGACGTTGGGCCAGAACCTGTCTGCTTCCGGGTGCATCATGTAGAGCCACTGGCCGTCGCCGCACTTGTAGCCGAGCGCCAGCGGATTCATGGCCTGGGTTCTGCTCGAAGGGTAGACCGAATGGCCACCGATGTAGGTGAATCCCAGGCCAACCCATTGCTGAAACAGCAGACTTGAAAGGAGGGAAGTCTCGACCTTCTGCCCGATACCCTGGCGCTCCCGGGCAAGAAGAGCTACTGTAACGCCGAAGGCGCACATGATGCCTGCTTCACCATCGCCGATGCCGCCGAGAATATACAGCGGCTGGTCCGGATGGGCGGCCGTCATGAGGCCGGACCGGGCCTGGCCCAGGGCATCGTAAGACCGCACCTCGGTCTCTGGCCCTTTCGTGCCATTTCCGCTGATAAGGCCGTAGATGATCCTGGGGTTGTGCTTGCACAGGACGTCATAGTCCATGCCATACCGGGTGACTACTGATTCCCGGAAATTGGTGATGAAAACATCTGATTTGGCTGCCAACTGGTAGACAATGTCCCGCGCCTTTTCTTTGCGCAGGTCGAGTACCATTCCCCTCTTGCTCCGGTTGTTGCTTTCGAAGTAGGCCTGCCTGGTGACTCCGCCGCTGCTGATGCCGGTACCCTGTTCCATCCCTCGTGAGGGATCACCGGTTGACCGGTCCTCGATCTTGATCACATCGGCCCCCAGGTCTCCCAGCATCATGCCTGCGCCTGGGCCTGCCTGCCACACAGTCCAGTCCAGAACGCGGAACCCCTCCAAAGGCAAGTTCATGGTATCCTCCTCCTGTCAAGTACTACGCGCATGCGCACTATCGCCGCGGGCAAGCCCACGCTTGGATGACTACCGGTTCTTGTGCTGCCATTCCTTTATTCGCTCGTAAGTCAAGTCTTTGAAGTCCTTCTTGTTGGAGAGCGGCCTTCCCAGCCACTCGCTGTAGAACACATCCAGGTTGGGAAGGAAATCGAATATCATGGGGTATCCCCGGGGTACGGCCTCTACCTCGAGTTGGACCCCGCATCCGGGGCAGAAGTATCGCCTCACCTCGCAGTATTCGAGATTTGGCCTTCCCTGTCCCGGATAGAACCTGGCTGATTGCTCGTCTGTCTCAAACACATCGATCAGTGCATGGATCTTCCAGTTCTCGCGGTAGTCCCCAAACTCGTGACCGCAGTCGCACTTGACAATCCTGTTGGCCTCCTTTTCAACGATGTACAGGTGCTCTGCCAGGGGCAGAATGATCCTCTCCTTGAACCCCACCCTCTCCTGAAGTACTTCCACGTACTTGTCGAAGCGGTCGCGGTCTTTCGGGCTGCTGACGATGTCCTTCACCGTCTCCCAGGGGAGCTTGCCGTCGATGAGGTCACTTATGGTGTCTTTGCTGTATACCGCTCCATCCATGTTCAGCCTCCTAAAACGTGAAGTCCTCGGGCAGGTCCCAGAACGCCCTGAATTCGGCGGGCCACCTCCGGCCTTTCGGCTGGGCTTCGATGCTGCCGCTGCTGGTGTTCCAGATGGGGTTGAAGGGCTGTGGCAACGCTTCGTCCTTCTTGAGAGAATCGTTGTACATCTGCTTCATGATCTGTGGCAACTCCCCGTTTATCAGTTTCTGCCGGCTCTGTTTCCACCACTCCCAGGCGGGCATCTTGCCCATTCGTTCCTTCCTCTCGCTCTTGCGCAGTTCCTCTGTCTTCTTCACATCAATCACGTAGCGGTCTTCCGATTTGTCGTATCTGGCTTCGACACAGTACACGTTGCGGCACACCTCTGGCGTCATGAGTCCGCTGTCCAGGTCCTTTTGCACCTGGGACAGGTCACGCTCGATCGGGTCTCCGTATCCGCCTCCCCACCCGGCCGAGGCCACCTGAATAAGGTCTCCATCCTTGTAGATATCGTCGGATACCTGAGGGTTCGAGTTCAGCGGTCCCCACAGCTTGCCCTTGAGTTTCCGGATATTGAGGTCCCTCGGGTCGCCGATCTCGTGGATCAACGGTTTCTCAGCGGCGATGAGCTCTTTGATGTTGGGGTCTTTGAGGCAGGCCGCCCAGACCAGCGGGACAGGGAATCCACCGTAGGCTGCATCATTGAGGAGAGTGTTTCCCGAGTTGCTGGTCGATACCCCGATGAACAGATACGGTGTCTTGTTCAGAAGCAAGGTATTGGCCACGCTGAACCCGCCACGGTATTTCCCGTGGGCGCACCAATTGGGCTGCATTTCCCTGCCCAGCCACAGGAGCGGCACCAGCGTCTCCCACACCTCGATGTTCCCCATGTCGGGCTCGGTGAGAAAGGAGGCAAAGCCGGAATCCAGGCCATCACGAATGGCGCAGGCGCCACCGCCGCCCGTACCTGGCGAGTCCACGATGAAGAAACCAAATGGTTCCATACCCCACTGGTTCTTCCCGCCCAGCTCCAAGCCTCCGCCACTGACCCCCCCCAGCATGATCTCTTCATGGAAACCGCGGCTGAAGAATGCCCGGCTTTGCATGGTCATGAAGAGCGCCTGGATCATGACTGCCGGTGTCCATTGCAGGGCAGTGGCGATGTAGGGCGAAGATGGCCAGACCAGTGTATCGTAGGGAACCTTCAAGTTAAGCCGATGGAGTGTTCCCGAGTTGGCCCGGCCCTGGTAGGCTATGGTACAGACAAGCGTTACAGACAGGGCGCCCAGTATGGCCGATGGCTGGCAGTTGGTAGGATGCCAGCCCCAGGGGCCGGTGCCGTCGAAATCCAGTGTGTACTGGCCGTCAGCCCCGATATCAAGTTGCATCGGCATTAGAACGAACTGGTCCTTCCGGTGTATGGGGGGCACGGGAAGGCTCGAATACATCTCCTCCAGGCATTTGACATTGCGGATCCTGCCTGGGACTGTCCGCATGCGAATGCGCTCCGCCTGTTCCCGCTCTTCTCCGGCTATGAGCTCGCGGCAGGCTTGCCGGAAACGATCCAGACCGACTTCCTCAATCAGGGACTTCACCTCGTCGCGGGTCTTCAAATTGGCAGCTATGGCTCCCCTGCGGTCGAGCAGGAACAGATCAGGCATCCGCAGCCCCAGCTTGCAGCGCGTTTCGAATGTCTTGGACATGAGGTCATTGGTACCTATCTTCTCGGCGTAGATCCGCATGCCGTCGGTGAACCTCTCGGTGTTGGCCCCGGGGAGCGTCCCGGGAGCTATGGCCCCGATTTCCGCCTCCATGCAGGTGGTCCCGGCCCAGGCCACCAGCTCGCCCTTGTAGAATACGGGCACGATATCGGCTACATCCGCGGCGTGGAACCCGGCTATCACGTTTTCGTTGCAGCAGAACAGATCCCCCTCGTTGATCCCCACTTCCTCCTCGTAGTTCTGCTTGATCATCCAGTCTATGATCTGTCCCATTACAGGGACATGGGCCGACATGCCGGTCGACTGCGCAATGCAATGGCCTTCAGGGGTGTAAAGGCCGCAGCAGATCTCAGATACTTCACGCATGATGGGTGAAGCAGCGATCATCCTGGTAGTCTCCAGCGCCGACTGTAGCCCGGCCACCAGCCGCGTGCTGAATACCTCCATGCCCAAAGGGTCCTCCCTGGTCAAGGTCAGTTCCGTCAGGCCATGATAGAATCCCGTTTCCTTCGTAAGCCGGTCGGATTCATCCAGCAGCTGTCTCAGGGTTTTCCCGTCGCTGCCTATGCCGGTGCGTGCCTTTGTGCTCATTTGTTCTCCTCCAGCCAAAGAACTTTGTACTCGTCGATCCGCAGTCTCTTGCCAGCAGGCACAAGGATAGTGGTGGTCGGTGACTCGATCACGGCCAAACCGCTCACCTGGTTTCCGGGGTTCAGCTTGTCCAACTCGTAAATGCTGGCCTTCTGCCATTCCCTCTTGGTATAAACGTCCCTCTTTCCCTTGAGCGCCTCTGCGGGCGGATGGACGTCATCCAGGGCATACTCCTTGATTACCGGTTTCGGTTTGGCGGCAGTTGCCCGTATGCCAATCTCCATGATCTGGAACCCGGCCTGGGCATAGCTGGCCGCTCTGGAGTACACCCTGGCGTACTTCTCCTCGAATTCCTGAAGAAGCCTGTCCAGACCCTGGGCAGAGAGCCTGGGGACCGGGGAATCCACTTCAAGGTCCTCGAGCTGTCCCATGTAGCGGACGTAGGCAATCTGCTCAAGCTTCACCTGGTCAGCGGCAATGCCCTCTTCTTGCAGGTCCTTCAGCGCTTGCTGCTCCAGTTGCTCCCATCCGGCGTTGATGCCGTAGCCAATCTGGGTCTTCATGGCCTCAGGCGATCCCGGCGGTATCACGATGAAGAGGGACTTCTGGTATCGATGCACAACGTCTGTTGTAGTACAGCCGAAAGCGGAGAAGACCGAGGCGAAAGGAACGGTGAAGACGCCTTTGAGTGGCAAGCCTTCTGTATAGCCCGCCAGGAACATGGGCCCTGCCCCTCCATAGCCCACCAGGTGATAATCGCTTGGAGAGAACCCCCTTACCTCAATGCTTCTCCGGATGTGCTCCCTCATGCGCAGGTTGAGAAGATCAATGGCCCCCTCAGCGAACTGGTAGACGTCGATGCCGAGGGGATCAGCCAGCTTACGTTTGATCGTGTCGTAGGCCAGTTCCTTGTTCAGTTTTACCCGGCCGCCCAGGTGGTAGTCGGGATTGAGGATGCCTGTGACCAGGCAGCAATCCATGATAGTCGGGGTCTCGTTTCCCTTGTCATAGGCCACGGGCCCCGGGTCGTATCCGGCGCTCCCCGGGCCGATTTCAAGCCTCCTGGTCTCTGATTGCAGCCTGAGGTACGTTCCAGTTCCCGCCCCAATGGAATCCACAGCCACCGAAGGAACATTGAACAGCATGTGCGCCATCTCCACCTCGCGGAGAATGACTGGCTCACCCTGCATCAGAAGGCCAACATCGAGTGTGGTGCCTCCCACGTCAGAACACACCAGGTTTTCTATCCCCAGTTTGTGGGACAGGTACTGCCCTCCCATGATTCCGCCAATAGGACCGGAGTTGGTGGCCTCATGCAGCCTCGGGTACCTTATGTTGGCCAGGCCGGCCGAGCTGAGTACCATCTGCAGCGGGAAACGGTATCCGTTGCTCTTGAGCCTGTCCTCTATCCGCAACAGTCTCTTTCCCACTTGGTCCGCGGCATAGGCGTGAAGCAGAGTGCTGTTCAGCCTCGATACCTCTCTCCAGATGGGGCAGACCTCCGAAGAAAGGAAGACGGGGACTCTGACCCCCTTCTTCTCCATGACGTCCGCTACTATCCCTGCCACTTTCATTTCATGCATCGGGTTAAGATATGAGAAGAGGAGCCAGATGACGATGCCTTCAACCCCCTTGTTCAGCAGGTGTTCTGTGGCCTCCCGCACCTCATGCTCATACACGGGGATGACGACCTGGCCCATGGGGTCGATCCTCTCGGTCACCCCCCTTATCAGCTTGCGCGGTATGAGGGGTTCGTTGTGAATATGGGCCACCTGGTGCAACCTGTCCGCCTGCGCGTAGCCGGCGCAGACCGACTTGGCCCGCTCGTGCTGCAGCGTCGATTCATTGCCTCGTGTGCAGATCAGCCCCAGTTTCCTGCCGGTCCTGGTGACCAGGACATTGAGAATAGTGGTCCCTGAGTAGACCATTACCTCGGTACCGGGCAGGAACCTCTTGGCATCCTTGTCGCACTCGATACCCCAGTAACCGGTAGCGTCTGCAAGTGCGTTCCAGTAACTGATAGATTCCTCGGTATTGGACTCGGCTTTGCCGATGGTGAACTCTCCGTGTTCGTCTACCACAAACATGTCAGTCATCGTGCCACCAGCATCAGTGCCCGTGAGTTTTATCGCCCTGGCCTTTCCCATTGTCTCCTTTGCTCCTCTCCATATAGCGCTCCAGGCTCAATCTCCTGGGCACTCTTTGACGTCAACGACACCAAGGCATTGCTCGTGGAATTCCCTGGCCCTTGCGTGTTGTCTAATCCTTCCGTTTCCCTGCTATTTCTCCACCTCCCGGTCTCTTTCTTGTGAGCTTGGCATAGACTTCGCTGGGGACGTCATCGGGGTCCTTGTAGATGTAGAATTCGCAGGGGGTCTCCCCCCCGCTTTTCCGAAAGCTCCTCAAACCCGTAGAGGACGTCGTGTTCCATAGCTACCGTGGTCATAACTGCGTCCTCCGCTGCCGCACGGGGGCATCTGAATCACAACCCCCCGAAACAGAATCGAGACCAGCAGGCATTGAGGTTCTGCTTCCCCGGGGGTCTCACATGACAACTCTGCCGGATTCTAGTCGCAGCCCCCGGCGTTCGTCTATCCGGATTCCGCTGATTGCGTCATCAGGAAATTCCTGATGGGGTATTGGGCTTCGCATCGACTTTACAGCCAGCATTGACGACCCTATTATTACTGCATAACACAGTGTGGCACGATGTTGCCGAGCAGGCCGGTCATGGAGCCAAGAAGGGATCAGCCTGGTGGTGTGGCTCAGATCTCATGAGCTGAGTTGGGAAGTCTCGGGTCTGCTCGCCTGGGTTCCCCAACCCCACTGATGCAGGGGGGGTATGAACGACAGCAGGAAAACAAAGGAACAGCTCCTGGTGGAGTTGGCGCGGGCGCGACAGCAACTCGCCGCTCTAGAGGCGACGCATGCCGGATGCGGGGAGGCTAAGAAGGCTCTGCAGATCTGTCGAGAGAAGCTGGGCACGTACATGGATTCAGGGAACGACGGTTTCCTTCTTCTTGATGAGAATCTCGACGTGGTTGACCTTAGAGGGACTGTGCTATCGCAGTATGGGATAGACCCGGGCAAGTTCATAGGCCGAAATCTCGTAGAACTGGCACCCTATGCGGCGGAGACAGAAAGGGTTGAGAGATACAAGGAGGTCCTGCGGACGGGGGTCACGTTCGTAGCCGAGGAGATGATACCAGACCGCAGATTTGGAGGCGAGGCTATGCGGCTTTCCTTGAGAGCCTTCAGGATCGGCGATGGTATTGGAATTGTCAGCACGGACATAACAGGGCGAATACGGGCAGAGGAGAGACTCCGCGAGAGCGAGACACGCTATCGGCTGCTGGCCGAAAACGTGACGGATGTCATATGGACGGTTGATCTCAACCAGCGCGTAACCTACGTTAGTCCTTCGGTCAAACGCTTGCTTGGGTACGATGTTGAAGAGGTCATGGGCCGGACCCTGGCAGACACGGCATCGACATTCCAGCCGGTCCTCAAGACTTTCCAAGCACCATTGAACCTAGCATCGTACAGGATTAGAGGCACCCCCAGGACGTGGACGAAAGTGCATAGGCTCTTTCGCAAGGATGGATCTGCGGTCTGGTGTGAGAGCACTGCCAGCTTCCTGCGCAGTGAAGATGCTGAGCTTACTGGAATCCTTCTGGGGGTGACCCGGGACATCACCCAGCGCAAACGGTCTCGAGATGCGCTGAGGCGTTCCGAATCGCAGCTGCGGCTCCTATCTAGACGGGTTATCGAAGTTCAGGAAGAAGAAGCGGCTCGCATCGCCAGGGAACTGCACGACCAGGTGGGTCAAGACCTCGTTGCCCTGGGGATGGAAATAGCTTCGCTGGCGGAGCAACTGGGAAGTAGCCCGGCACTCAGGGAGCGTGCCCTGAGAGCTTTGGACCTGGCTGATCGCCTGGACACCACGGTACACCGTATAGCTGTCGGCATCAGGCCGGAGATCCTTGATGATCTGGGACTGGTGAAGGCGATTCAATGGTCAGCGGAGGATTTTGAGCGGCGCACCGGCATTTCCTGTCCGGCGGACCTCCCCAGCCGCCCGGTCAACACGGACGATGCCACTGCCACCTGTGCCTACCGCATCGTGCAGGAGGCTCTGCTCAATGTCTGGAGACACGCGCATGCGACACAGGCCAAGATAAAGGTGTCTGTGCGAGGAAATGCCGTATCCGTCGGTGTATCGGACAACGGAGTTGGTGTCGATCTCAGTCAATTGTCTGATGCTTCTTCGCTTGGTCTTATGGGAATGCGGGAGAGAGCAAGCCTGGTTGGCGGCAGGCTGTCCATCCGGAGCAGGCTTGGGAAGGGCTTCTCCGTGGTGGCCATCCTGCCAGTGGACGGTCGTCCCAGGCGGCCGCGATCGGTGACTGGAGGAGGCTAATGATCAGGGTTCTGCTGGTAGACGATCACAGCCTGGTCCGTGCCGGACTCAAGCGTCTCATCGAGGAGGCCACTGATATGCAGGTGGTGGGAGAGGCTGCGGACGGCGCGGAGGCCGTTGAACAGTTCCAGAGACTGCGGCCGGACATCGTAATCATGGACATTGCTATGCCCACTGTGGACGGGCTCGACAGCGCCAAACAGATCATCTCTGTGTGTCCAGATGCGAGGATCCTGGCCCTTAGCAGGCATGAAGAAGAGCACTATGCTGTCCGGACACTCAAGGCTGGTTGCCTGGGATACATTACCAAAGGCGCCCGCACACATGAGCTTCACGAGGCCATCCGCATGGTTGCGGATGGCAGACAGTCTCTGTCCGGAAAAGCCAAGGACGTTGTTGCCATGCAATTCCTTTCAAGGCGGCCGTGCGACTCGCCCATTGACAGTCTCTCCGACCGGGAGTTCCAGGTGCTCTGCTTCATAGCACAAGGACAACGGGTGACCGAAATCGCGGCCGCGCTCGGGCTCGGCGCCAAGACTATTGAGACCTACCGTGCGAACATCCGGCGTAAGCTGGGCTTGCGCAATGATATTGAAATCTGCCGCTTCGCCATCGAGAACGGCCTGATCGAAGATACGCCCCCACCCGCCGCCCACACCGCCCGGCCATTGCCTCAGGGAATTCCTGATGGCCGAATCAGAAAAATCCGGATGGACGCGTGATAGGGTCGCAGCTAGAATTCCCTCTGTTGCTGCCTTTGGGATGGGGTGACTCTGTTCCCACGGACATCAAGTCCGTGTGGCAAAGTCGGCAGGCAAATCCACGACGGCCAGGCTGGTCACCTTTGACATGCAGTTCACCGAATGTGAACTGAAAGAGTGCAAACACGAACGCCGTCCTGTCCGTGATGGCGATCAAAGGAGGAATCCTCATGAGTGACAATGGTGGAGACGGTATCACTTCCGCGGCCGGAATACCCATCAAGGATGTATACACCCCTGATGACGTAAAGGGCATGGACTACGGTAAGGACCTGGGGATGCCCGGTGGGCCGCCTTACACCCGGGGCGTCTACCGGAGCATGTATCGCGGCCGGCTCTGGACCATCAGGCGTCTGACGGGGTACTCCAGCCCGGAGGAGACCAACCAGCGCTACCGGGAGGAGTACGCGGTGGGCCAGACGGGCTTCTCCATGGCAGATGACATTTCGACATGCGTCGGTATGGACCCGGATGATCCCCGGGTGATAGCCGACGTCGGCCATTGCGGAGTCCCCGTCTTCTCCGTGGAGGACATGGAGAAGGTCTTCGAAGGCCTGCCCATAGAGAAGTGCTCGACCTATCTGGCGGACCGGGTGGGTGGGCTGTGGACGCCAGCGTACTTCCTCATGGCGGAGAGAAGAGGCATACCCCTGACACAAGTTCGGGGAACCACGGCCAACACCCTTCTTTCGTGGGCCTCCATGGATCTGGGCTACCAGATACCGCCGCATGGCGTGCTGCGGTACGCGGTGGACCTCATCGAGTGGTGCGCCCAGCATGCGCCGAAGTGGTACCCGGTGTCCCTCAATTCCTATAACCCCCGTGACAATGCCATTACCGCGGTGCAGGAGCTGGGCATGCTCATGGCCGAGGGCATCCAGTACATTGAGGAAGCGAAACGCCGCGGCCGGGTGCCGTTGAACGACTTCGTCAGGCGCTTCACCTTCGACATGGGCGCCCACAACGACTTCTTCGAGGAGATCGCCAAGTTCCGCGCGGCGCGGCGCATGTGGTACAGGATCGTCAGGGAGCGGTATGGGATAGACGACCCCACCTGCGGGCAGTTCCGCGTGCACGTCCAGAGCTCGGGCTCCACCCACACGTACCAGGAGCCTTTGAATAACCTGGTCCGGATTGCCTACCAGGTGATGGCCGCCGTCCTGGGTGGGGCGCAGTCTATTCACGCCAATGGATACGATGAGGCGGTCTGCCTGCCCACCGAGCAGGCCATGTTGCTGGCCATCAGGACGGAGCAGATCGTGGCCCTGGAGACGGGGGTCACCAACACCATCGACCCGCTGGGCGGCTCCTACTACGTCGAGTCGCTCACCAACGAGATGGAAGAGCGCGCCTGGGAATACGTGAAGAAGATCGAGGACATGGGGGGGCTGGCCCAGGCCATCGCCTCCGGCTTCATCCACCAGGAATTCAAGAAGGGCATCGTCGAGCATGAGAAGAAGCTGGCCTCGGGAGAGATAACGATCGTGGGGGTGAACAAGTTCAGGCTCGATAAGGTGCCCTATGAGGTACCTATATTCCAGCCCGACCCTCACTCCACACAAATGCTGGTGGAGAGGATCCAGCGCCTGCGCCGGGAGAGGGACAATGCCAGAGTCGAGCAGGCCCTCAAGAGGTTGGAGGAGGCGGTACGTTCTGATGAGAACACGTTCGGCCCCACCCTGGAAGCGGTGAAGGCCCAGGCTACTCCCGGTGAGCTGGCCCGCGTCCAACTGGATGTCTATGGCCAGTGGGACTACCCCATCGGTGGATAGGAGAAGGAGGGAAGCCACGATGAAGCCGAGTGACATCAAGATACTCATGGCCAAGCCGGGTCTCGAGGGACACTGGCGGGGGATGGTGGCGGTGAGCGGGGCCATGCGCGAGGCGGGTTTTGAGGTAATATACGGCGGGAACCTGTCGCCCCAGGAGATCGCGACCACGGCCAGCCAGGAAGACGTGGACATCGTGGGCCTGAGCATATTGTCGTCCAACTACATGCGCCTCGTTTCCGAGACCATCAAGAGCCTGAAGGAGAAGGGCAAGGGGGATGTGATGGTACTCCTGGGAGGGCTCATATGGGAACGGGACTGGCCGGCCTTGAAGGAGATGGGCGTGGCCGGGATCTTCGGTCCCGGAACACCTCTTAAGGACATAACGGACTTCGTACATCAGAGCATGCTCCAAAGCAGATCCGGGGCAAAGTAGCGGATTGTCCAAGGAGGCGCGGTTGAATGAAGACCAGGATGACTGAACTGCTCGGCATAGACTACCCCATCATGCTGTCGGGAATGAACTGGCTGACCACGCCCCGGCTGGTGGCCGCGGTATCTCAGGCCGGTGGGCTGGGCGTGCTGGCTACCCAGCACTACGACCTGGACGGACTGAGGAAGGCCATAAGGCAGATCCGGGAACTGACCAACAAGCCGTTCGGCGTGAACGTCACCATGGGTGTCGGAGCGGATGCCCTCATTCCGGTTGTCCTGGAGGAAAAGGTTCCCGTAATAAACTACTCCCTAGGCCGTCCCCCGATGATAGCCGCCCTGGTCGAGGCTGTTCATTCATACAAGGGCACAGTGATCGGCACGGTGGCCATGGTTAGGCACGCTATGCGTGCGGAGCAGACCGGTGTGGACATGCTGGTGATCACGGGCTACGAAGCGGCGGCACATGCCGGAAACGTCGGGGCGCTGGTCCTCCTGCCCAGTGTTACCTCAGCGGTGAAGATACCCTGCATCGGTGCGGGAGGCTACAGTGATGGCAAATCGCTGGTGGCCGCTCTGGCCCTGGGGGCGGAAGGAATAGCCATGGGCACCAGGCTGGCGGCCACCCAGGAAGCCGAGATAAACGATACAGTGAGACAGGCCTGGCTCAAGGCCACTGAAGAAGACACCGTAATTGATCCCCGCTTCGACGGCATCAATTGCCGCGTTCTAAGGAACAAGGCGGCCGAAGAGGCCTTGAAGAAGCGCTTTCCGGTGACCGATGCGATATCCTCGGCTCTCTTTATGAAACGCGAGCTGAAGCTATCATGGTCCGAGCTTATTCGCAACGCCGGCGAGCTCCGGCGCCAGCCCGCCGGTGTTGGGATCGGCAGCCAGAAGAGGAGTCTGTCCGACATGATGCGCTTTGCCTGTAGCACCAGGTTGTTCACCAAGGCCACCGTGGAAGGAGACCTGGAGAACGGGCTGCTGATGATGGGGCAGGGCGCCGGAAGGATAAAGGACATCCCCACGGTGGCCGAACTGCTCAGCCGGACCGTCGGTGAGGCTGAGCAGATTACGGACATGCTGCAGGCCAAGGTCAAGAGCGGTAGCGCCAGACCAATTCGCTGAAGACGGCCTTTGGCCCACAGAGTCGGTGGGGTAGCTCTGAGCCTAGGCTATTCCACCAGACAGGAGCGCGAAGGGGGTGACATATCATGATTCTCGATAAGTTCAGCCTGAAGGGGAAGGTGGCCATCGTGACCGGCGCCGGAAGAGGTATCGGTCAGCGTATTGCCACTGCCTTTGCCGAAGCCGGTGCAGACGTGGTCTGCACGGCCAGGACGGCCAGCCAGATAGAAGCCGTCGCTACTCAGGTCCGGCAGATGGGGCGGCGTGCCCTGGCGGTGCCCTGCGACATGCGGGAAGGGGAGCAGATCCAGGCCATGGTCAACAGCGCCGCGGAGGAGTTCGGCCGCATCGATATCCTGGTCAACAATGCCGGCGGACCCGTTCGCCGGACGCTCATGGCCGCCACTCAGCGGTCGTTCGAGGGCGACCTCCGTGAGAATCTGGTCAGCGCTTTCCTCTGCATCAAGGCCGTTGTCCCCTTTATGCAGCAGAACAAATCAGGGTCAATCATAAACATCTCCAGCCGGGAATCCCAGATGCCGTCTCTGGGCGAAGGGGGTTACGGGGCGGCCAAGGCCGGAATGAACAACATGACCAAGACGCTGGCCTGGGAGCTGGCCCCGTTCATACGGGTCAATGCCATTCTGCCGGGGTCGATAATGACCCCGACGCTGGTAGAGATGATAGGGCCGCTGAAGGACAAACTGGCCCAGGCTACTCCGCTGGGCCGCACCGGGACGCCTGAAGACGTGGCCATGACAGCCGTGTTTCTGGCTTCGCCGGCCTCGGAATGGATGACCGGCAAGATGCTGGAGATCGATGGGGGAATGGAGTTCGCCTACAATCTGCACGAGCATCTCTATGCGCCAGCCAAACCACAACGCGAGGCAAGCGGTCTCTGACAGTACATCTGGAGTCTGAAGGGAGGTACCATGGATTACCGCAGCATAATCTTCAAGGTGGAGAACCGGGTGGCCACAGCCACGATCAATCGCCCCGAAGCTGCCAATACAATAAACGTTGAAGCCAAGGATGAACTGCTGAGCATCATCAACGAGGTATCCCGCAACGATGACATCGGCGTGCTGGTCCTCACTGGTGCCGGCCGCATCTTCTGCGCCGGGGGCGATTTCCGGCCGAGTAAGGTCAGGAAAGGAGAGGTCAGTGGAGAGACGGCTGAGGACATGCAGCCGGCCTATGACGAAGTCAGAAAAGGGAAGATACTCCCCGATGTAATTGAGCTGAGTATGGCCCTGCAGAGACTGGAGAAGCCCACCATCGCCATGATCAACGGGCCGGTCATCGGCCACGGCTTCGACGTGGCGCTATGTTGTGACATGAGGACCGGCTCGCCCGCTTCGCGCTTTACCGTGGGATTCACCAACATGGGATTGCCGCCGGTGGCGGGTGGCGTCTGGCTGCTCCCCAGGATTGTAGGGCTGGGCCGGGCCCTGGAACTCATCCTTCGCGGCGGTTGGTTCGCCGCCGAAGAGGCGCACCGGATAGGGCTGCTCAACCTGTTGGCCCCGGTAGACCAACTGGAAAAGCAGACCATGGCCCTGGCCGCTGAGATAGCTGCCGGCCCGCCTATAGCCCAGCGCCTGGCCAAGCAGCTCATATACAAGAGCCAGTTGGTGGACTTCGAGACGTCCCTGGCGTTCGCCACCAGTTGCGCCTTCATCGCCAGCGAATCCCAGGATTTCAAGGAAGGAGTGCAGGCCCTGGCAGAGAAGCGCGCGCCAAAGTTCAAAGGCAGATAGCCACCACCATGAAGCTGGTCAGACAAACCTGACGGTTCACTCGTTCAGGAGGGCAGTCTGGCCTTGACGGAGGCAGATTTATGGAGTTCCGGTACACCGCTGAAGAAGAGGCTTTCCGAAAGGAAGTCAGCGACTTCCTGGACTGGGAATTGCCGCCCGGCTGGCTGGGAATCGACCCCGGGCCGGAAGAGGAATACAAGCCAGGCATGTTTGAAATGGCGTCCAGGATGCGCCGCAGATTGGGCGAGAAAGGCTGGATCGGCATCACATGGCCGAAGGAATACGGAGGCCAGGGAGTCTCCATCTGGAAACAGGTGATAGTGCTGCAGGAGCTGGCCTATCGGGGATCCCCGGGCTGTGATGCGGCCGTGGCTCAGGGGGATCTCATCCTGCGCTTCGGGACGGAGGAGCAGAAGAAAAGGTTCCTCCCTCCAATAGCGCGCGGCGAGATGAAATGGACCATCGGCATGAGCGAGCCCAATGCTGGCACCGATACCTTCAACGTTCAACTGAAAGCGGTGGAAGAGGCCGACGGCTATGTGCTGAATGGCCAGAAGATCTGGTCCAGCGATGCCCAGCGGGCCCACTATGGGATGGTGTACGCCCGGACGGACGCCAACAAGCATATGGGTCTCAGCGTTCTCATAGTGGACCTGAAGAGTCCGGGAATCACCATGCGCCCTATCGTGCAGACTACCGGAGTCGAAGCCTTCTGTGAAGTCTTCTTTGACAATGTTAAGGTCCCCAAGGAGAACCTGCTGGGCCGGAAGAACGGCGGGATTGAGCTGTTGATGTTTGCCTTCGGAGCCGAGAGGACCTACGGGCTGTTTGTTATCCACAACTCGAAGCGCTACCTGGAGCAGTTGGTGCAGTACTGCAAGGATACGATAGTCGACGGCCAACCTCTGGCCAAGAATCCCATCATTCGGTCCCGGCTGGCGCAACTGGCCATTGACATCGAGGTGGGCATCAACATGGGCCATGAGATGAGCTGGCTGGCGGCCAGCGGCCAGTCTACGGTGGCGAAGAGCTCGCAGATCAAAGTACACGGCGGTCTGCTGAGCCAGAGGTTAGGGAATGTGGGGCAGCAGATACTTGGCCTCTACGGGCCTTTGGACGAGGAATCAAAGTGGGTGGCGCTGGGGGGGAGGATCAAGCATGTCTACCTCAGCTCGCTGTCATTTACGATAGCCGGGGGCACTACCGAGACGTCGAAGAATCACATCGCCGGTAGGGAGGGACTCGGCCTGCCCAAGCAGGTGTAGGGGCATGATGGCCAGGCTTCGTGCCGAGGAAGGGAATGCTGGCCCGCCTGCGTTATGGCGGGTGCGGGCTGATGACCTGCATTTCCAGCCCTGGGATGAACGGAGGTGATGGCGCGGGACGTATGGTAGACCTGCATTGTCTGTTCTACCCCAGGTCGGTGGCGGTGGTGGGCAACCTTTCGCGGCCAGATAGCGCAGGCAGGCTCTATTACCTTGGGCCGCTCCTTGAACTGGGATACCGGGGGCGGGTATACGCGGTTGACACCAAGGGTAAGGAGGTGCCCGGCGTGCCCACGTATCGGAGCGTGAAGGAGATTCCCGGCCCGGTGGACCTGGTGATGAGCTGCCTGCCAGCGAAGCGAACCCCGGCTCTGATAGTTGAATGCCGCGACGCCGGAGTAAAGGTGGTTCAGATCTTCAGTGCTGGTTTTGGGGAGATGGACGAGCCTGAAGCGAGGCAGGCTGAGCAGGAGCTCAGGGCTGCGATCCGCGCCGGCGGACCACGGGTCGTCGGCCCCAACTGCATGGGGGTATACTGCCCGGAGTCGCGTGTCAGCTTCTGCGCCGACTATCCGAGAAGCCCTGGGCCGGTAGGCCTGATCTGCCAGAGCGGAGGCATCACCGGATGCACCATCCGCGCGGCGGCGGACCGCGGCCTGGGGTTCAGCAAGGTGGTAAGCTTCGGCAACGCGGCCGACGTGGATGAATGTGAGTTGCTGGAGTACCTCACCCAGGATCCGGAGACCCGGATCATCGCCGCCTATCTCGAGGGGACCAAGAACGGGACGCGCCTCGTGGAGGCCCTGAGGACGGCAGCCTCGACCAAGCCGGTCGTCGTCCTCAAGGGAGGCGTGACCAATGGCGGATCGAGGGCCACCGCTTCTCACACAGGTGCCTTGGCCGGCTCAGATGCCGTCTGACCTTCCCCCAGGATTAGTATCATCCCTGCTTAGAGTCCAGAGTCGCTGTTC
>CAYRGJ010000049.1:0-18097 GCA_964423835.1 uncultured Dehalococcoidia bacterium
ATCGCTCACCCCCTCAAACCGCGGCTCTCTCTTGCTCACCCAGGTAGGCCTTGATGAATCCGGAGGTTGTGAGTATACGATACTCGAACTGTACCACGCCATAGTAGTATGCCGGGCCGGCGCTGTCAAGACCGTGTCTCCCACCCCTGGCGACTAACAAGATACAGCAACCCAGGCAGGCCGCCGCCCCGCAGGGGGCAGGCGGGCTGCGGCCTCGCCAAGGGAAATGGACGCACTTACCGACTAATAGATGTCATGGAAAAGACCCCGGAACGTCACGCCCGGCCCGGGCCGGACAGGCCACACACGGCCGTATGCTACCGGTGCGGCGGCGAGTTCTCGAACTACTCTCGCGTCCCGGCATCGCACGTGGCTGCCTGCCGGCGCGTCAATCCGCAGTACGTCTACCTCTGCCCCATAGAGCCGTGCGTCCACCCCCCATTCGCCACCTGGCGGAGGGCGGCCCAGCACATCCGGCGCGATCACGCCGGGGACTGGCAGGCGCGGGAGCCGTCGGTGGGAGTGGCCCGCATCCTCCGCGTGAAGAAGACAGCGGTCCCTGGCGGTTGAGCGGGCTGGTGGGGCTCGCCTCCCTGACGATGGCGCCGCCCGGCGCGGCAGCGCGGGACTGCCGTCCCTGTCCCGGGCCTAGAGGGTCCAGCCCGGCCGATGGCGCTGGCTGATCCTTTTCAGCACGTCAGCAGACTGCTGCTCCAGGGCGGCCGCGAGCTTCTCCTCCGTCAGTCCGGAGAAGGGTATCACCACCCTGGTGGGGAACACGCGCACGTGCTCCTTTCCCCCCAGGATCTGCCCCTGGTACACCGTCACTGTCTCCAGGGGGCCGGACTGGAAGCCCCAGGTCACCTCCACGTCCACGGCGATGAAGCCCTCTTCCCGGAAATCAGGGTGCTCCACGATGTAGTTGCAGCCCACGGCGCCACGGTTCCGGTCGCAGCAGTCATTCCGCTTGACGTCCCAGCCGACGGCCCGGCAGAATGCCTCCACCACCCTGGAGACCGCCGGCTCCACGCCCTTGAGCACCTCCAGGTTCTTCTCGAAGGCCCCCTGGCGCGGGCTGGCAGGCTCCTCGTGCTGCCTGGCGAACTCCCTGAACCGCTCCTCCAGCGACATAGCCTCACCGCCTTTCACCCCAAGGTCGGATCAAACCTGGCCCTGGCCGGACAATAGCATCGGGTGGCGGGCGTGTCAACACCCTGTACTCGTCTGCATGATTAGTGACACCCCGGCGCTCCCGCCTGTATCCGGGAGAGGGCCCGGGCTGGTAAAATCTATCCCATGTGGCAATCCCTGAGCACGGGCGGGAAGATAGGCGTCGTCGGCGCCGGTCTGGGGGCCACCGCCGGTGTGATCGTCGCCTACGTGGCCGCCCTGTCCGGTCCCGGAGGGCTCAGAGACAAGGCCGGAGGACTGATCCTCGTCAGCGTCTTCGTGCTGATCGTCCTCCTCGTCTTCTTCTTCGTTTACTGGAAGGTCTTCGCCCCGGTGGGAAGGCAGCAGAAGCTGCAGCGCGACGGCCTCTCCGCCGAGGCCACCATCCTCGAGATCCGGGAGACCGGCTGGACCGTGAACAACATCTACCCCGTGGTCCGGCTGAAGCTCCAGGTCCGCCCTCCCGGCGGCCAACCCTACGAGGCCGAGGTCCAGACCCTCATCGGCCGCCTCGACGTGCCGCAAGTCCAGCCAGGCGCGGTGGTGGCCGTCAAGTATGACCCTCGGGACGCCTCCAGAGTGGCCCTGGACCACAGCTGACCTCAGCCGCCCGCGCGTCAGCGCGGCTCGCGTCCAGGCAGGTTGTCACCCCACCCGCTGAACGCCTATCCTTTTACTGAGGCCGGCGCCGCCTTTTGGGGCCGGGCGACTGGCCAAGACACTCGGGAGGGCAGCATGGACTTGAACCTGAAGGGAAAAGTGGCCATTGTGACCGGCGCTGGCGGGGGTGGCATCGGCACCAGCGTGGCATACAGGCTGGCCGCCGAGGGGGCGGCCGTCGTGACCAACGATATAGACCGGGCGTGGGCGGACAGGGTGGCCCAGAAACTGGCCGCCGGAGGCTCGCGGTCCATCGCCACCTGCTCCGACGTCACCAGCTTCAAGGCCTGCACGGACATGGTGGACCGGGCCATGGCCGAGTTCAAGAAAGTGGACATCCTGGTCACCATACCGGCATACATGGGCTCCGGCGGCTTCGCCCAGACCAGCCTGGACGACAATCACCGGGTGGTTGACGTCACCTTCTGGGGCACACTCAATGCCATCAAGGCGGCGCTCAAGCCCATGCTGGCCCAGAGCAGCGGCAGCATCGTCTGCATGGGGTCCGACTCGGCCAGGATGAACCCCCGCGGGGAGAGCCTGTACGCCGCGTCCAAGTCCGCCATCATGACCTTCGCCACCTGCCTGGCCAAGGAAGTAGGATCGTCGCGGGTGCGCATTAACGTGGTCAACGCCGCGCTGGTGAGCACGCCGGGCCAGGAGGGCCTGGCGGGGCACTACGCCCGCTACTACCCCCTGGGGCGGTTCCCCACCTCAGATGAGGTGGCCGAGACCATCGCCTTCCTGGCCTCAGACCGGGCCGGAATGATCACCGGGCAATCCATCAGCGTTAACAGCGGAATGATGTGACCGGCCCTTGTGATCGGCTTGCGGCGATGGCCCTTCTACCCCCTTCTCCTGCGTGGTAGAATGTTGCGACGCGCCGCCGGATGACGGCGCCGGTCCCGGTCAGCCGCGAGGTTCCCGCGGAGCCTTATGGAAATAGCGCCATACGTTGTGGTCAGAGACCTGGCGGTCATCATGGCCGTCGCGGCCCTCGTGACATTCTCCTGCTACAGGCTGAGGCAGCCCCTCATCCTGGGATACCTCCTGGCCGGCATCCTCATCGGTCCCTTCAGCCCTCCTTTCAGCCTGGTAGACCGGCTCGATGTCCTCCAGGAGCTAGCCGACCTGGGGGTGATACTGCTGCTCTTCGGCATCGGCCTGCACTTTCCGGTCCACAAGCTGGGCAGTATCCGTCTCCGGTCATACCTGTACATCTCCATCATCGAGATCACCCTGATGTTCCTCATCAGCTACGGGATCGGATGGGTCCTCAACTGGCCGCTGATGGATTGCCTGTTTCTGGCCACCGCCCTGGCCAGCAGCAGCTCGGTCATCATAGCCAAGGTCCTGGCGGACCTGGGGAAACTGGAAGACATCTCATCCCTGCTGATGATGGGGGTGCTGATTGTCGAGGACATCATCGTGGTGGTATTGCTCACCTTCATCACGCCGATTGCGGGCAAGGACGACATCAACTCCGCGGCGCTGGCCTGGACGCTGGGCCAGGGGCTGCTCTTTGTCGTGGGCACCATGGTCATCGGGCGGGCGGTGATTCCCCGGTTGGTGGACGTGGTAGCCCGCCCCAACCTGTCGGAGTCCCATCAGGAGGTCGCGGGGCACGGTGAGCTGCTGATGCTCCTGGCTCTGGGCCTCTGTTTCGGCTGGGCCATGCTGAGCCGCCATGTGGGGTTGTCCGTGGCCATCGGGGCCTTCCTCATGGGAGCCATAGTAGCCGGCGCCCACTCGGCCGAGAGGGTCTCCTCCCTGATATCTCCGATCAGGGACATGTTCGGGGCCATATTCTTCGTATCCATGGGGGCCCTCATCGACGTGAGCCAGTTCAAGGAGTTCCTGCTGCCCGCGCTACTGGTGACCGCCGTCATGATAGCCGGGAAGGTGCTGGGCTGCGGCATCGGCACCAGGCTGGCGGGGTACGATCGATCCACGGCCCTGCGCGTCGGGCTGGGCATGGGACAGATAGGCGAGTTCGCCTTCATTGTCATGAGGGTCGGCCAGGAGCTGGACGTGGTCAGCGATTCCCTCTTCCCCACCATAGGGGTGGCGGTGGCGGTGACCGCCTTCTTCACCCCCTACATGATCAAGCTCGCCTACCGGATCACCGGGCCTGGTCCCACATACTGACATCGGGGCCCGGGGCCGGAGCAGTATCTTCCACAGGGCGCCAATTAGTACTTCTACCTATGGGAGCCGGCCGTTTTCGGGCCACAATCAGGCTAGGAGGGCCCGAAGATGAAACCAATCGACCACTTCGACGCGACCCTGAAAGAAGGCCACTGCCCGTGGGTGGGGCTGGAGATGACCCAGACCTCCCTGACGGCCGGCTACATCTGCCGCCGGGACTACGAGGCCGGGGCCCGGGGCGACGAGGCGTGCACCGCCGATGATTGGAAGAGGTGCCCGCTGATCACCCATGCCATGCCGCCCTCATTCAGGGCAACAGTGACAGCGGCCGAGAGGGCCGCCTGGACCCCGGGTTGACCCGCCCTCGCGGGCGATGAGGATGACGCGCCCGCCAGACCCCGCGCTGTTCTGCACCGCGCGATCTCCCGCGCGTACGAAGGACTGGATTTCGTGCCAGCCCGACGGCTGGTGAACGCCTCCGGGGGGTATTGACATCACCAGCCCGGCACCATTATTATGGCAATTAACAGTTCGAGTATCGCATACTCATAACCTCCAGACCCAATAGGAGTTGGACTGTTCGTAGCGGGGGACCCGAAGCCTGAGC
Source organism: uncultured Dehalococcoidia bacterium (assembly GCA_964423835.1). Classification (GTDB taxonomy): domain Bacteria; phylum Chloroflexota; class Dehalococcoidia; order UBA2247; family RBG-13-53-26; genus JAFGCL01. Next base: position 4,586 of record CAYRGJ010000049.1, read on the forward strand.
GATGCCGGTCGTCATAGGAAAGCCGGGGGTGTCTAGATGCTGCATCGTACCGGTCTCAAATGGTTCGGCAGCAATGTGGGCCCGAGATGGCCATAAGGACGCAGGGCCGGACCGACCTCACCACGGCGCGGCTGCTGCAGATCGACCGTGACCAGTGGGCCGACAGTGTCTGGATGCGGAAGAAGGAGCTGGGCTTCTGGAGGAGCTACACCTGGCAGCAGGGCTATGATACGGTCAAGTACTTCTCGCTGGGCCTGACCGCGCTTGGCTTCCGCCGCGGCGAGGTGGCGGCCATACTGGGCGACAACGACCCTCATTGGTTCTGGGCGGAGCTGGCCGCCCAGGCGGCAGGCGGGGCGGTCACCGGAGTGTTTTCCAGCGGCAGCCCCACCGAGGTGAAGTACCTCGTCCAGCACTCTGACTCCACCATCGTGGTAGCCCAGGACCAGGAGCAGGTGGACAAGGTCCTCTCCATAAAAGGAGAGCTGCCACTGGTCAAGAGGATCATCTACTGGGACCCCAAGGGCATGGCGTCCTACGATGACGCCATGCTGGCCAGGTTCGATGCCGTGGTGGAGATGGGCCGGAGGTACGAAGTCGATCACCCTGGCGCTTTCGAGCAGGGCCTGGCGCTGGGCCAGCCCGACGACGTGGCGCTCATAATGTACACCTCCGGCACCACGGGCCTGCCCAAGGGGGCGGTCATGACCCACATCAACCTGTTCTCCGCCAACAACGTCTTCTACAGTGTGAATCCCATCTCTGAGAATGACGAATGGCTGTCCTTCATCCTCCCAGGATGGATGGCGGAGCAGGGGCTGGGCCTCCTGGCCAGCCTGCAGCGGGGATTGAGAATGAACTTCCCCGAGTCACAGGCGACGGTACAGGAGAATATCCGGGAGATCGGCGCCAGCCTCCTCATGTACCCTTCCCGGCTGTGGGAGGGCATGGGATCCGAAATACAGAACAGGATGATGGAGTCCACCTTCGTCAAGAGGCTGGTTTACCGGATCAGCCTGCCTGCCGGCTATCGGGCCGCCGACGCCAAGTTCAACGGCGAGAAGCTGAACCCCTTCTGGCGGACCGCCTATGGCCTGGCCCGGCTTCTATTCTTCAACCAGATGCGGGACAAGCTCGGCCTGCGCAAGCTGCGCTACGCGTTCACCGCCGGGTCGCTGCTGGGGCCGGAGGTCTTCCGCCTGATGACCGCCATCGGCGTGGACATCAGACAGCTCTATGGTTCCAGTGAGCTGGGCATATCCCAGCACCTGGCCGGCGACATCAAGGTGGATTCGGTGGGCCGGGTGTACCCCGGAACGATGGTCAGGATAATGGACGACAACCACATCCTGGCCAGGGGACCCGCGTGCGCCGCCAGCTACTACAAGAACCCCCAGGCCACCGAGGAGGCCTTCGCCGGGGGCTGGTACCACACCGGTGATGCCGGCTACGTGGACGACGACGGGCACATTTACTACCTGGACCGGCTGCAGTACATGAAGCAGCTGGCCGACGGCACCCGGTTCGCCCCCCAGTACATCGAGAGCCGCCTGAAGTTCAGCCCTTACATCAAGGACGTATTCGTGGTGGGCGGTCAGACGACGCAGTTCATAGCGGCAGTGGTCAACATCAACTATGACAATGTGGGCCACTGGGCGGAAGAGAAGCGGATAACGTACACCACTTTCGCCGACCTGTCGCAGAGGGCTGAGGTCTGCCGGCTGATCGGCGGCGAAGTCTCGAAGCTCAACGCCAAGCTTCCCGCCGGGCAGAGGATCAGGAGGTTCATCAACATGCCGAAGGAGTTCGACCCCGACGAAGCGGAGCTGACCCGGACCATGAAGCTGCGAAGGGGCTTCGTGGAGGACCGCTACCAGACCCTCATCGAGGCGTTGTACGGGGCGGAGCAGAAGGTCGCTATGGAGGTACCCGTGGTCTATCGGGATGGCCGGCAAGGCGTATTGAGGGCACAGGTCCTGGTAAACGAGGTCGAGTGAGGGAACGCCCATGATTGTAGATGTCCTGCTGCAGGGCCTGCTCACGGGAGGAGTGTACGCCCTCATCGCCCTGGGATTCGTCATGGTCTTCAAGTCCTCGAAGATACTGAACCTGGCTTACGGCCAGATGATCGCCCTCGGGGCCTACTTCCTCTACTGGCTTCTGACCTCTATGGGGGTGCCGACATGGCTGGGCATACTCAGTCTCTTCGTTGCCGGCGCGGTCGTGGGCTACCTGCTGGAGCGGGCCTTCGTCCGGCCGCTACTGGAGCAATCGTTCCTGGTGCTGCTGATGGCCACCCTTATGCTGGGTATACTCTTTCAGGGCATCGTCGTCATGGTCTGGGGTGTGGAGTCTTTCAACCTGCCGTTCACCCCCAGCGGCATGCTGAGCGTCGGCGACTGGCAGATCTCTCCCGGGGCTGCCTGGTCTTTTGCGGCAGCCCTGCTCGTGTTCCTGCTGATGACCCTGGTCTTCCGCTACACCAAGGTGGGGCTCTCGATGAGAGTGGTGGCGGCGGACCACGAGGTAGCCCAGTCCCTGGGGATACGGGTGAGACGCATATTCTCCCTCTCCTGGATCATTAGCGGCATGCTCGCGGCTATAATCGGCATACTGGTGGGCATGGTGTGGATGGTGACGCCGGAGGTGGGGGACACCGCCCTGGGGAAAGGGCTCCCGGTGCTGATCGTGGGCGGGCTCACCTCCGTCCCGGGCGCCCTCGCCGGCGGGCTGATGATCGGGCTGGTGGAGTCCCTCGGCGGCTACTGGGCCCCCAACATAAGAGAGGTGCTGCCGTGGGTGGCCATGATGGTCATCCTCCTCGTCAGGCCCAACGGCCTGTTCGGAGAGAAGAGGATAGAAAGGATATAGAGATATGCTGCCTTCCGGCCGGTTCGCCGCCCGTCCCCAGGAAGACATTGCCATCGTCAGGACCAAGACGCAGTGGCTCCTTCTGGCAGCGGGGCTCATCTTCGCAGTCACGATGGTCCTGTGGGTGCCCTCTGCATGGCAATGGTGGCTGATCATAACTGGCATTTACACCGTGGCCGCGCTGGGCCTCCATATCATGACCGGGCTCTGCGGCCAGTTCTCCATGGGGCAGGCGGCCTTCATGGCCGTGGGGGCCTACACCACCGCCGTCCTGACTACGAGGTACGGGCTGTCCCCCTGGCTCACCCTGCCGCTGTCCGGCCTGGTGGCCGGAATTGTCGGAGTGGTCTTCGGCATGCCTGCACTCAGGATAAAGGGCTTCTACCTGGTCATGTCCACCATCGCCGCCCAGTTCATCATCATCTGGGGGCTGGGCGAGTGGGAGTCAGTCACCGGCGGGCTGGGCGGCATCAAGGTCCCGCCTATTACCTTCTCCGGCAAGGCATTCGACTACCTGCAGTACTGGTGGCTGACCCTGGCCATAGTCGTGGTCATGATCTACCTGGCCAAGAACCTGCAGCGGACCGCCTCGGGCCGGACCTTCATCGCGGTGAGGGACAACGACCTGGCGGCCGAGGTCATGGGCATCAACCTGTTCCGCGCCAAGCTTCTGGCCTTCTTCGTGGGGTGTTTCTTCGCCGGCATTGCCGGCTGGCTGTGGGCGCATTTCTACTTCCACATCACGCCAGGCCAGTTTGCCTTCAAGACCTCGCTCTGGCTGCTGGGCATGATCATCATCGGTGGGATGGGGAGCACCACCGGCGCCGTCCTCGGCGTTATCGTGGTCAGGTTCATGGACAAGATGGTCGACGAGATCTCGCCCATCGTGGTCAGGGCCTTCCCGGAGTGGGCCGGGCAGGCTTCAGCCGCCCTGGCGCTGATCGTATTCGCCGCGGTGGTGCTCTTCTTCATCATGGTGGAGCCCAAGGGGGTCTACCACCGGATCCAGAGGATAATCCTCTACTACCGGCTGTATCCGTTCTCGTACCAGTCCGGGACAAGGGGGACGTAGCACGGGCGCGTCCCGCGGAGTCTCTGTTGGAGGTGATGGCCATGAGACCGTCGAGCTGACGCCGTTCGCAGGCCTGTCTGCGCTCGCCTGGCCCCCGACGGGGCCGGCGATCGGGTACTAATGCCGAAAGGAGGCCGAACGATGCGTTCAAGAACACTGGGCATGATCCTGCTGTGCCTGTTGGTGGTGGCGGCGCCCCTCTTCGCGGGGTGCGGCGGCGACGAGGAAACGGGCGACGTCAATGAGATCAAGTACGGGTGGATCTGGGACTTCACCGGCCGGGCGGCAGCAGGTGTAACCCAGACCTTCGACGGTTTCAGAGACTACCTGCACTACGCGGCTGAGACCGAGCCCATTGACGGAATCGAGATTTCCCTCCTGACCTACGACACCAAGAGTGACCCATCCCTGGTGCCTCAGGGATATGAATGGATGAAGAACGAGGGAGCAGACGTGATGAGCGCCGCTCCACAGGACACCGAGGTACTGAGAAGCCGCTTCGAGGCGGACGAGATCCCCTTCTACGCGCTGTCGAACATCGAGTCGATGGTCGACTGCCAGTGGCTGACCAGCCTCTACGGTCCGCCGGAGCTGCAGCTGGAGGTGCAGCTGGAGTGGATAGAGAAGAACTGGACTGCCTACCCCACCAAACCCAAGGTCGGGTTCATCGGCCTGGCGGGGGTCGCCTTCTACGTTTCGCAGGGCAACACCGTCGAGCAGTGGGTCACCACCCGGCCCGACAAGTTTGACTGGCTGGGCAAGCGGCTGGCGCCGCCGACCACCACCAGCTGGGTGACGGATGCCGAGGCCATGATGGGCTGCGACTTCCTGTTCCTCTCCATGAGCGGGTCGCCGCTGGTGAACCTGGTGAAGGAGCTGCGGGCCAGGGGGTTCCAGGGGACGCTCATGGGCCCCAGCGAGACCTACTTCTCCTTCTACATGCTGATGAGGTCGTCGCTGACCCCGGACCAGCTCACTGGGACCATGGCCGGCACCTACACGCCCTGGTGGGGCGAGGACACCGACTTCATGAACCAGGTGGTGGAATACGCCCAGAAGTACCACCGGCCCGATGAGATGGCCAAGATCTACCAGGGGACCGGCGAGTTCAACGGCTGGGCCGCCGGCATGATCTTCGTTGACGCCGTGAGAAGGGCGGCCAAGAAGGTCGGAGCGGATAAGGTCGACGGGGCAGCGATTCACGAGGCCCTGAAGAGCACCGACATGACGGTGGACGGATGGGGGAATCCCTGGAAGCTGCCGGGCAAAGACAACGTGAACTACTTCGCCCAGACCGTCAGGATCATCCAGTACGACGCGGCCACCGACACGTGGGTGGCCGCTCCGGGCGGGGACTTCGTGTATCCGCCTTCGATCAGGGATTAGAGACACGGCCGCGGGATCGCGGGTCATGCGGGTCGCATGACCCGCGTGGCCTGACCGGCGATACATGCGCCGAAGTGGGCGCGACCGGCGCCTGGTGGCCACGGCCACAGGCTGCCAGGCGCCGGGCATACCGGGCCACAGGGCTCTGACGGGATGCCAGGAGACGGCCCGCGCCGGTGGATGGTGCGAGATGACAGAGAGCAAGACGAGTGCAGTAGAGTTGAGGGTGGACAACGTGGACCTCAGCTTCGGCGGGATTAAGGCCGTCGACAGGGTGAGCTTTGACGTCGCGAAAGGGCAGATCGTGGGCATCATCGGGCCCAACGGCGCCGGCAAGACCAGCACCCTCAACTGCATCAACGGGTTCTACCGGCCCCAGAAGGGCGAGGTGTACTTCCGGGACAGGAAGATAACCAGGCTGAGGCCAGACATTGTAGCCAAGATGGGCATAAGCCGGACCTTCCAGAACATACAGCTCTATACTGGCCTGAACGTGGTGGACAACCTCATGGCCGCCAGGTACTTCATGTTCAAGGCTTCATGGATCGAGAACGCCCTGTTCTACGGGCGGGCGCACTGGGAAGAGGTGAAGCAGCGCTGGGCAGTGGAGGAGATCATCGACTTCCTTGAGCTGCAGCGGTACCGGAAGGCAGTCGTGGGGACCCTCCCTTACGGGGTCCGCAAGCGCATAGACCTGGGCCGAGCCCTGGCCCAGGAGCCCCAGCTGCTCCTCCTGGATGAGCCCATGGCGGGAATGAACATGGAAGAGAAGGAGGACATGGCCCGGTTCGTCCTCGACGTGCAGGAGCAGAAGGGGATCACCATCGTCCTCATCGAACACGACATGGGTGTGGTCATGGACATCACCGACAAGGTGGTGGTTCTTGACTTCGGCCGCAAGATCGCCGAGGGATCGCCGTATGTGGTGAAGAAGGACCCTGTGGTGGTCAAGGCCTACCTGGGAGAGCAGGCGGCCGCGCCTCTGGACTAGGGCGGCGGTTCTCCATGGGGCACGCCGCCTTCATGGCGGTGGGAGCCTACACCACCGCCCTCCACGGCCAGCAGCGTCGGCCCGGCCATGCAGTTCGTGGTGTTTGGCCTGGTCATTGTCATCCTCCTGCTGATCGAGCCCAGGGGAATTCAGCAGCGCGTGGAGAAGATCAAGCTCTACTACCGCCTGCGTCCGTTCTCCTACTGACACTGCCCGTTCCGCTTCTTGAGAGAGAAGAGGGCGGGCATTGCTGCCCACCCTCCGGCCGTGATCATCCGCTCCAGGATGCTGGCGTCACACGGGTGCCGAAATAGCCTCGTACCACTTGTCCTTCGCCAGCTCCCACTTGCCCGCCGCGACGTCCCACTTGTGTATCCGCATCGTCCAGAGGCCGGTGTTGGTGCCCCCGGGAAACTGGAAGGTGTTGCCCATCTCGCCGAATTCGATTTCGGTGGCGTCGAAGGCGGCCTTCAGGGCATCGCCGTCCAGATTGGCCGGACCAGCGGCCTTGGCCGCCCTGGAGATCGCGTCGAATACGAAAGTCCCAGTGACCCACCCGCCTATGGGGCTGGTGCTCGCCAGCCTGGACTCCCAGTCACTGTAGTGGTTCTTGACGTAGTCCACCATGTCCTGGTGCCAGTCGACGTCCGCGTCAGGGCCGACCACCGGCCCCCAGTAGGTGTAGTAGCAGTCATACAGATCCGCGGGCGCCAGGTTGCTCTGGATCATGGCCCAATAGCCGCCGAACTGGTCGGTCCCGGTTATGAAGGAGCCCTTGTAACCGAAGGCCCGCATCTGGCTCACGAAGGTGGCCAGAGAGTTGGCGACGTTGGAGCAGATGACGAAGTCGCAATCCCTGAACTTGTCATAGGAAGTGCCCCATGTCACCTGGGTCACCGTGGCCCTCTCCAGGCCCACCCAGGTGAACTTGCCGGACCAGGCCGGGTTGTTGAGAACACCGTCGATAGCTGCCTGGAACTGGTCGGTCATGGCCAGAGCCCAGCCCTGATGGCCTATCTTCGGCGGGCCCTTGGCGTAGTCCCAGGTATCGGCGATGTACTGCAGCGCGCATTCGACCTGCCAGGTGTATGTGGGCACTATGTTCCATATCCAGGGGAAGTTCAGGCCATCCATGCGACCGGAGCTGCCGATGCATGGCATATGGTCCTCAGTGAGGTATGACTGCAGCATGTCCCTTTCGGTCGGGCCTATGGCATACAGCAAGTTCATTCCGCGGGATTTCAGGTCCTGGTAGCCGGTGACGGTCCGGCCATAGTCGAACTGGTGGTCATAATCCCGGAATTGAATGGTCAGGCCCTTGATGGGAGTCTGCTCCTGATGGTACATGATTGAATCCTTGAAAATCTCCATTGTCGGCACCACGGCGGCGGCGGACCCTCCACTGAAGTCCGTCAACACCCCGATGGTGAATGTCACGTCTTCTGTCTCCTTCGACCCTCCGCAGCCGAGGAGGGCGGGACACAGGGCCAGGATGAGCCCGAAGATGATCAGGGTCGCCATTCGAGCGGATCGCCTCATCGTATTCCCCCTTTCTCTGGTGCGGACGGCAATCGTGCCGTCTGATCACCCGGTGTGGGTCTATGCAGTGCGAGGCGCCTCATTTGGCTTGCCAGCGGAGCCGGCGCCGCGGGAGCGCCGCGCATCATCCTCCCTGGTACGTCTTAAGGTATTTCTCTATCAGGCTGGTGGGCTTCCATCACTTCTTCAGGCCCATGTCCTCGGCCACCTTGTTGGCGGCGATGTAGCCGGGCCCTCCGGTGACCATCCCACGATCCCCTCCTCTCCAGATGCTTATAACCTTCGAGGAATGCGCTCCACCCCCCGGCTGGTCGCGGTGAACCCTGGTAACAACTGCAGCGCGGATCCGTCGGGTCCAGCTGCCTGCTATTCACCATGGGGACTGCTTCGAGTTCAGAACCTGAAGAATCTGGCGGAGGTCATGTGAGCCCTGCCCGACGCCGTGGGGGCTCAAGCTCTTTTTAGCTCACGCCGGCTGCAGTGTCAACATCTTTCAGCCGGATGTAATGAAGATGCAAGATATTCCGGCGCGCAAGGCGCTGGAACCGTCATGAGGGCGTAACTACGAGCACCGGCAGGCCGGCCAGGCACGAATCGTTCCTACACCACCATTGGACGAACATCGGCACGGCTTGGTTTCTGGTGGAGACGGGGGAGAGCCGGGCTCGGCCTGAAACACGGGGTGCTATCTCTGTATTGCAGCCAACGGCAATCTCTCCCGTGCGTTCCACGGCCGCCCCAACAGCTCCGGCTCCGTGCCGTAGTCGTTGATCGGCACCGTCCGCCAGCGTAGAATAGTGAAGCTGGCAGCAAGTGCCCTGCGCCGCGGATCACCAGGCAGCCCATGCTAACGGAGACAAAGAGACCCGCGTTTTGTGCGGATCCACCTGACTACTGCCATGCAACACGATGCTATGTCTCTGCTGATCCAGGAAATACCGCCAGCCGATGCGCCGATAGACCTTCTGCTGCTCGCCGACCCTTCCGAGGAAAAGATCCGCTCTTACCTGCCAGCCTCAAATTGCTTCGTCGCCTCCAGGAATGGATCGGTTGTGGCCGCAGCCGTAGTTCAACCACGAGAAGCGGGTGCTCATGAGCTCATGAGCATTGCAGTATACCCAGACCATCAACAATCTGGCATTGGGACTGCGCTCCTGAAGTGGATTGTCGATTACTTTGGCAGGGCGGGTGCCACCAAGTTGGAGGTCGGTACTGGAACGTTTGGCTACCAGCTTGCCTTCTACCAGAGGCAAGGTTTCCGGGTCACCGGGATTGACCGAGATTTCTACCTGAATAACTACGACGAGCCAGTGTTTGAGCGGGGCATTCGGCTTGTGGACATGTTGCGCCTCACCATCACGTATGACGAGGATGCCGCATAGGATTATTCGGCCCCCATATGGTCTACCCGGACCAGGCCGACGTCCAGGGATCAATCCCCTCCTGCCTAGATCAAGTTGCAGGAATGCTGCCAGAGATTGCACTACTGCCTGGATGACGCCGGGACGGCAGAGAGACAGGCGATCCTGGAGATGCTAGCCATTACGGTCACGGCCACGCCGGACCGGGTCGACATAGCCGGGGTCATCCCGCTGGAGCGGGTTCAGCCGGCCGGAGCGGCCCCGACCTTACTCACCATTGGACGAACATGGGCAGGCTATCTCTGTTGTACCTACGAATACCCCTCTGTTGAGCCAGTGGTGACAATCGCGCGGGCGGGTGCTGCAGAATGCAACCTCGGGCTACGTCTCAACCGCAGCAAGCTTGACAGCCATCTCTAGCTACTCCCCACGGGTTTATCGATACCGTTCTGCCGATGGCATTGAGCCAGCCAAGTAGCTCATCGTCTTCGACATCAGGGCTATTCAGGTAGTGTCAATATCGCAGAAGTATTGACGAGCACGATTGAGCGTGGTAGGCTCTGCGGAGCTTAGAGGAAGGAGGAAGAATGGCTCAAGCGTACTGCGTGAAGTGCAAGAAGAAGGTGGAGATCCAGACCCCGAAGAAGGTGACCCTGAAGAACAAGCGGCCGGCCATTAAGGGTAAGTGCCCCAAGTGTGGGACCGCGGTGTTCCGCATCGGCGCCGGCTGATCCACGTTTTCTCCGCCTTGAGGGCCCGGGTGACCGGGCTCTCTTGGTTTGCGGATCCTAGCTGCCGTTTGTCGAGGTAGTCTTCCTTGATACCAAGGTCACGAGCGAGGCTGGGCAAAGCGGCTTTTCGTGTGGCCGTCGAAGTGACCTTTGGGGGGGGGGTACTAAGAAACCACTTGAGTGGTGCCTCTCTACTCCAGCCTCAGTGCGATGATACCGTCCCCAGCCTCCCGGATGCAAGAAGGGCTGCGCCAGATGTTGTTGTCCAGCGACTATGTCACTCTAATTGTTCGATTCTGTCACCCTCTGTCATGGAATACTCTTGTGGATCTGCGCCAGGGATGGTTGGGGCCAGGCTTCCAGGGACGGTGTCTGAGAAAGCGCTTGACGAGATCCTCGGTTGCCGCCTTCTTCGCTCGTAGCTGAGCGGCGTCCTGTGGCGCATCTGAGGTAGCCAGGCGCTGGCCCTTGTAGTACACGGCCAGGCGGCCATCGAAAGCCTCATGCACGGTCACCTTGGCTCGAGCGTAGCTTTGCCTGTCCACTCCCCGTTGGATCTGCAGACGGCGATTCTTGAACCGGACCACGTTGTCATGCCCCACAGTGCCTGTCTGCGACCACGCATCCACATCTCCCAGGTTCGTTGGCGTGCCATGTTGAGCCCTTTGGCTGAGTAGTTATGGCCACTTGGGTCTTGAATAATCCCAGGATACTGAACAGAATTGACTCATGGCCACCACGGTGGCGTGAGGCCAGCCGCCTTAGAAAGGCAGAGACGACAATGGCACAAGAGACTCATCTGCTTGAGAGAATGGAGGAGGCAGTAGCCTTTGTCAGGTTGCTCCAAGGCGAGAAGGACAAGGCACTTGCTGAATTGACGACTACCAAATGTGAGAGGGACGAAATGGGAGCGACACTGGCCCATGTCGAATCGAAGCTTGACGAGATATTGGGCAGCGCAGAGTTGACCCCGGAACCTCCCAACGAAGAACACCAACAGGAATTGGAGGAGTGCCGCGAAGCCCTGCAGCAAACGAAGGCCGAGCTTGAACACACCAAGGACGAGTTGCAGCGAGCAGAAGTCAGGTTGCGGGCGCAGGCCATGAAAATGCGCCAGGCTGCCAAGCCGGCGGGAGCAGATTGGTAGAAGGTCCCCAGGGCAGAAACGGCATGCCCCAGCCGTCTCATAATGCATCCTAGAGCATCTGGTGAGGTCGTGCGGCAACCTATGACCATCTGGGGCTGAAGGGGCGGGATACCCAGGCGGAAGGGCAGACGCACAGCCCGTTCACAAAACGCATTGACAAGTGACGGAAGACATGGTTTAGTACTTGCAGGAGCTCCTACAAGCGTCCGAGTGTCGACTTCGGGAGGGTAAGAAGAGCGTATGGAGTGTGAAGATAGCTAGGTTGGTGCCTTGCGTGATGCAGGGCGAACGGAACTCAGACTTGGCTCGTTACGAAGAATGGAGTGGCAGTCTGTAGACGCCACCGGCGGTTGTGATAACCGCAAGTGAGTCGGGTCTGGGGAGGCAGACTGAGGGAGGGTAGGCTATTACCCTCCCTTCCATTTCTCTGTATCGTTCTTCTCAGGCGTCATTGCCGACCTGCGGCGAGATCTTGAACCAAATCCTAGCCCTGTGACCATCCCCGCGCTGGCATGGTAGAATAGAGTCCCGATAGATTAACAACAGAACAAGGGTATCGAGAGTTGCGGCGAGGGTACTGGCCCGCCGACCCGCACGGCAACCTTAGGCTTTCCTGAAGGTGCCAAAGCCAGCCGATACGTCACAGCGACGGCTGTGGAAAGGAAGGCAGAAGCCTCTGCCAGGAGGCTTCTTTGCTGGGAGGGCATCTGACGTCCAGCTACAGCCTCGCTACCCTCGAAGGAGGAGAACATGACCTGGGCCGATGCGATTGCCAGTATCGCGGTTCAGGACGGCCTGCTCGCCCAGCGGAAGCTGGATGGCGATCCCGACATCATCGCTACTGATGACCACGACGAGCTCCAGTACATAGTCTCTCGGGGAAAGCACATGGAGGGCGTCCTCCGCAGGCAGGGCAAGCAGAACTGGATCAGGATGGCCTACGAGAGGGCGACGGTGGTGCATGTAGGGGAGGAGGATTGCCATGACAGGGATTGACGATATCTCAGCGTCCCCATTTCTCATGTCGGGCATCTCGTGTAGCAGTTCGTGATGCTAGACCGCTCTGAAGAGCAACGAGGGATACTTAGGGGCGCCTGACCTCAGTCTGATGCCACCGGTGATAGACGGCCTCCTCACCGGGACGGCAGAGAGACAGGCGATCCTGGAGATGCTGGCCATGAAGGTCACCGCCACTACGGACCGCGTCGACGTAGCCGGGGTCATCCCGCTGGAGCCAGTTCAGCCGGCCGGAGCGGCCCCGACCTTACTCACCATTGGACAAACATCGGCATGTCTTCTTTGTTGCACCTACGAATACCCTTCGCTCGAACCAGTGGTTACCGTCATGTCCCAACCAAAGACAACAGACAGCAAGCAGTATACTGGGCTAGCTGCGAGCAACGGGTAAGGTGCAGTCAGGCGCACACGTGGTTGCACTGTACCATAGTGCGGAGCGGCCGGTCGAAGGGGATACAGCGCTCTCGGATGCCACGCATCGGTGCGTCGCACAACATGGAGCGGGGAGGTGGCAGTTGCCCAAGACGATTGCCCAGAACGAGTATTACATGATAGCGGTGGACCGGGCGAAGAACCGTATCTATCTCACTCTCGTCTCATACTGGAGAAGTCGTGCCGACGTGCCAACATACATCGAGGATCTGAAGAAGGCGACGCAGTACGTGTCGAAAGGCTTCACCATTCTCACGGACCTCAGCCTGATGAGGGCCCCTCATCCGGATGTAGTCCAGTTGCACACGGAGGCTCAGCGGATTGTTGTTTCGGCTGGCTTGACCAAGACGGCCGAAGTTATTGGACCTGACGCCAACACGAACATTGCCATAGAGCGCTTCTCTCGGGATTCGGGGATGCTCAAGAGGACATTCGACCTGTGGAGGGAAGCCGAGGAGTGGCTTGATGAAAAGGAACCCTAGGTAGGGTTGGCACCCGCAAGCGCAAAATCAGAAGGCGAGCATACTAGAAAGGAGGTGTGACTCTGTGCCCGGACCTATCTGGGCAGGTCTTCTTTGTTGTACTTACGGGTACCCTTCAAGTGAACCGGTGCTTGCCATCGGGCTGACAAGAACCACACGTACTAACTAACAGACTACATCCGTCTCCGCTCATCACAAACAACACTGATGCAGATATAAGAGTGTTCGAAATTCCTGTGATGTCAATCATCACGAACTTTGACCCACCTTCCGGCGATTTCATCACGATCTTTGACCCACCGTAATCACGAACTTTGACCCACCCGGGCAACTGAATACCATTGTCGCTTAGTCGGTAGACGAGGAGCGGCGATGGCGTATACGGAGGTTACCCGAGTGGAGATCATTGAAGTCATCAGGCAATGGCAGGCCGTGACCTTCCCCCAGGATTAGTATCATCCCTGCTTAGAGTCCAGAGTCGCT
>CAYRGJ010000050.1:0-17845 GCA_964423835.1 uncultured Dehalococcoidia bacterium
ATTCGGCGAAGACGGTGCACCTGCCGGAGACGCGGACGGGGTGGCGGCTGCGCAGCGCGCGGGCGCCGAAGTCCTCGATAGGGATGCCCAGCCGGGCCGCCTGATGGTCCAGGAAGCTCCCGGTGCCGGCGGCGCAGACCGTGTTCATCCCGAAGTCCGACACGATGCCGTCCCGGAGCAGCACCAGCTTGCTGTCCTGGCCGCCGATCTCGATGATGGCCCTGGCCTGCGGGACCGAGCGGGCGGTGGCCACCGCCTGGCTGGTGATCTCGTTCTTCACCACATCGCCCCCGGCGATGGCGGCCGCGAGGTAGCGGGCGCTGCCGGTGGCGCCGACGCCGGCGATGGCGGCCCCGGCTGGGAGCCCGGCGCGCAGCTCGGCCAGGGCCTGTTGCAGGGCCGGCACTGGCTGCCCCTGCGTCCGCAGGTACACGGAGCGGATGCAGTCCCCGGCGGCATCGACCAGGGCCAGCTTGACCGTGATGGAGCCTTCATCGATGCCCAGATAGAGCTTCATGATGTGTTCACCTGGGAGGAGGCGGCCGATTGGGGTGCGGCATGGTAAGGCGGTACCTCGGCGTGCCGGAGATGATCAGAGCGGCTGGGGCCTCCGGCAACCGGGGCCTGGCGCCAGCCACGGTCGGCGAGGCCGGCCTGGCGCCCGGCGGGCCCGATGGCGCTCAGTGCTCTATTGTGACCCCCTTGGACTCCACCGGGTCCAGCTTCCATATCTTCTCCACGGTCGAATCCACGTAGTAGTCGATGGACTTCCCGCAATCGACGCACTTGGCAGTGATCCGGCCGGCAAACCCGGTGGCGGCCGTACCCAGCATCAGCCCGCCCTGGGTGGCATAGCAGTCAGGGCAGGTTCCCACGATGTGCACGCTCCCTGTACCGCAAGTAAGCCAGCGCATGATCATGGTCTGAGCCCTCCTTCCAGCTTCTCGTTCCCTTCACAGGTTGTCACTATCATAGGCCGCGGCCTATTCCGTGGCAAGCCCCTGCCTTCGGGCATGGGGACAGGCCGTCTGAGAGCCTCTTGTATTAGGCGGAGGATAACGGCATAATGGCGTGCGAAAGGCCAGGACTATGGAGGGTCTATGGACGAGTTTCTGCGCAGCCACAATCTGATAGTGCGGGTGCTCGTGCCCGTGGCGGCCCTGGTGATCATCACCGGCCTGTCCCTGCTCCTTCGCTGGTACGTCTACAGCCGGCTGAAGAAGCTGGCCTCCCGGACTGACACCGAGTGGGATGACGTCATCCTCCGCTCCGCGCGCCTGGCGACTCTCCTGTGGTGCCTTTTCCTGGGCGTGTTCGCCGCGGTGCACATTGCGGTGGTGCCCCAATCGTGGGAGGAGCCGGTGTCCACGGTGTCGCCCATCCTGCTGGTAGTCATGGGCCTGTACACCGCCGTGGTGGTGGTCCGGGTGCTGATTGACATGTATATCGTCGAGGTGGCCAGGAAGACGGCCAGCCCCCTGGACGACATGATCATGACCGCGCTGAAGTGGATCGTCCCCATCGTCGGGGCCTTTACGGCGGTGGTGCTGGTCCTGGACATGCTGGACATCGACAGCGTCAACCGGCGGTTCGTGGTGCCTGCGGAGGAATGGCTGCGGGGCCCCGGGAAGTGGATCGCCATCCTCGGCCTGGTGGGCCTGGTGCTGGTCCTGCTGGCCACCGCGGCCATCCCCAAGGTAATAGCCAGGTCGGTCCAGCGATCGCGCGGCGACCAGACCGACGAAGAGGTCAGTAAGAGGGCCGATACCCTCTCGGCGGTGCTGGTGGCCTCGCTGCAGGCGCTGATCCTGTCCATAGTGGCCTTCATGATGCTGGACAAGCTGGGCCTGAACATCTCGGCCATGATCGCCGGCGCCGGAGTGGTGGGCATCGCCCTCGGCTTCGGGGCCCAGAGCCTGGTGAAGGACATCATATCGGGGCTCTTCATCCTGCTGGAGAATCAGTATCGCAAGGGCGACGTGGTCAACATCGCGGGTACCGGCGGCCTGGTGGAAGAGGTTAATCTCAGGCGCACCATGCTGAGAGACCTGGACGGGGCCGTGCACTCGGTGCCCAACGGCGAGATCAGGGTGGCCAGCAACATGACCAAGGGGTGGTCCCGGGTCAATCTGAATATCGGGGTGGGCTACAACACCGATCTGGACAAAGCCATTGCGGTGGCCAACAGGGTAGGTAACGGCCTGGCCCAGGACCCGGCCTGGTCGGCGCTCATTCTGAAGCCGCCCCAGGTGCTCCGGGTGGACAGCCTGGGCGACACCGCGGTGGAGATAAAGATAGTGGGCGACACCCGGGCGGGGCAGCAGTGGCTGGTGACGGGCGAGCTTCGCCTCCGGCTGAAGAAGGCCTTCGACCAGGAAAAGATAGAGATTCCGTGGCCGCCCCGCCTCAGAGTCTTCTCTGACAGGGAGGCCGGGGAGCCGGCCCTGCCCGAGCCCAGGAAGGGCTAGCCAGAGGCCACCGCGCCGGCAAGGCAGTGCCAGCCCGGAGTCAGAGTCGCCAGCGGCCTTTGACCCCACCTGATGTCAATGATAGAATCGGAGATGATCAGCGGGCCGCGCCGGCGGCATGATTTGAAAGGGGGGGGCCGAGGCGTCCTATGCTGCTATTGAAGAAGACCACGTCCGTTTGCCCCGAGGACTTGAAGCTCCTTGAGGCTGAGCTGTGGGAGATCGACGGCCAGGTGATCATGAAGAAGACCTGCCCGGAGCACGGCAGCTTCGAGGACCTCTACTGGAGCGACTACCAGGAGTATGTCCGGTTCGATAAGTGCCGGGACGACGGCACCGGGATGACCGAGCCCCGCCAGACCGGGCAGGAGTGCCCGCAGGGCTGCGGCATATGCCAGAGGCACACCACCCGCACTACCCTGATGATGATCGACGTGACCAGCCGGTGCAACCTCAAGTGCCCTATCTGCTTCGCCGCCGCGCATTCCGGGGAGCGGGTCTATGAGCCCACGATGGGCGAGATCGCGGGCATCGTAGAGTATGCCCAGCGGATGAACCAACCCAACATCGTCCAGGGCATACTGAACAGCGGGGGCGAGCCGACGGTGAGGGAGGACCTGTTCGACATCCTGCGGATGGAGCGCGATCACGGGATCGACTATATCGTCATAGCCACCAACGGCCTGCGGCTGGCGGCCGATATCGAGTATTTCAAGCGTCTGCGGGACCTCGAGGTCTACATCTACCTGCAGTTCGACGGGGTGACCCCCGAGCCGTACCGCAAGACCAGGGGACGCGACCTGTGGCCGGTCAAGCAGCGGGTGATCGACAACGCGCGAAAGATCGGTTATGACAAAGTGGTGCTGGTGGCCACCGTGGTCAAGGGGGTCAATGACGACCAGGTGGGGGCCATGGTCCGGTACGTGGCCGCGAACTCCGATGTCATCCGGCACATCGTCTTCCAGCCGGTGAGCTTCTCCGGCCGGATCGACCGGACGAGGCTGCGGGAGATGAGGATCACCACGCCCGACGTGATGCGGCTGATGGAGGAGCAGCTGCAGGGTGAGATCAAGAAGAGCGACTTCTTCACCCTGACCATGACCGAGACCCTGGCCAAGATGGTGACCAAGGGCGGGAGGCACCGGGAGTTCTGCATCCACCCCCACTGCGGGGTGGTGGCCCTGGCGTCGCTGGAGAAGGGCCGGCTCGTTCCCGTCAGCCGCTTCATCGACAACGAGAAGTTCTATGCCAGGATGAGACGGTCCTTCGAGGCCGGCAAGTCCAGGCGGGGAATCACCTGGGACCTGGTAACCGGCTTCGCCCTGCACGTGCGGCCCGGCTTCTGGCTGCGGCTGCTTCCTCTGCTCAGGACCTGGAGCCGCAGGTCGGGCCGGGCCATGGTGGACGATTGGATGAGACAGAACTGGGTCAGCATCGGCATCATGCAGTTCATGGACCCCTACAACTTCGATCTCGATCGAGTGCGGCGCTGCTGCCTGCACTACGGCGTTCCTGACCGCCAGACCGGCGCTCGCCTGATACCCTTCTGCGCCATGAACAACTTCCACCGCCCCTCTGTGGAGAGGGAGTTCGCCTCCAGCGCCGAGATGGAGCCCGGCACCCCGGCCGCCGGCGCCCCCCGGCAGCCCATCATCGTGCCCTGAAGCCGTCCGGGGACGCCTGGCTCCTGCCCGCCAGAGCGGCGCTGCCATTCACCTCTCCCGGGCCGACCGGCCGGGGGCCCCGTTGCCCTGGACGGCCCCTGTAGGCCTGCCCCGTGATCCCTCCGGCCGCCCCGCCACCCGACATGCTGCTGTCATAGATTTGTTAGGGCGGCGAGAGGCGTCGAGACGAATTTGTAATGGCCTTCGTGAGAGGTGAGACATTTGGGTGATGCCCGAAACCTAGAATAGGCCTGGCCGTTGGCCGGGCTGCGATGCCATCCCGCGCCAGCTGGCTGGCGAGTCGCCTGCGGGCGCCGGGGCCGGTGCTGCCGGGGCTGGAGGCCGCTTTCACGGGACTTCTTCCTGGTAAGGGAGAGAGGACGAGTGCAGTTATGCTGGCATACATGAGGAGCCGGGTCAGGATGGGCCTGCTGCTGAAGATGTGGCTCCTGGGCATGGTCATGGCGGTGTCCATCACCCTGGTCTTCTGCTACTACGTGCTGCCGGGCGTTCAGTCACGGGTTTTCAATGAGAAGCGGGCCGAGGTGAAGTCGAGCGTGGTCATGGCCATGGGCGTGCTTGATTCCATTCACGCCATGGAAGCCGCCGGGATGCTTTCCGCCGCCGAGGCCCAGTCCTACGCGATCGTGGAGCTGAACCAGCTGCGCCACGGGGGGGACGGCCAGGGGGCCTTTTGGGTCACCAGCTACGAGCCGGTGCTCCTGCTGGATCCCACGGCGCCGGACCTGGTAGGCGCCAACGTAGGGGATGTGCGTGGTGCGGGCGGGGAGCCGGTCTTCGTGGAGATGGCCTCTCTGGCCCAGAGCCGCGGGGGCGGGGTCTACGACTTCCAGTGGCGCTATGCCCCGGGAGGCTCCCGGGAGAAGCTCTCATACGTGGCCGCCTTCGAGCCCTGGGGCTGGGTGGTGGGCAGCGGCGTGTATACGGACGACATCATGGCGGACTACGTGCCTTTCCGGAACGCCATCGGCATAGCCTATGGCGCGGTCGCCATAGTGGCGCTCCTCCTGTTCTGGCCGGCCACCCACTACGTGCTGGGCCGGCCCCTGGCGGTGCTGGTCAGGACCTCCGAGGCCCTGGCCGTGGGGGATGTTGAGCAGACCATCGACATCACGTCGCGGGACGAAATAGGGCAGCTGGCGGCGTCACAGGCCAGGGTCATCGAGTATATGAAGGAGATGTCGGAGGTGGCCTCCAGGGTGGCCGATGGCGATCTGACGGTCCAGGTGAGGCCGCTCTCCGAGCGCGATGCCTTCGGTAACGCTTTTTCGGGGCTGGTGGCCCGACAGAGCGATCTTATCGGCAAGGTGAAGCTGGTGGCCGCCAACGTGTCGGAAGCCAGCCGGCAGCTGACCAGGGCCGCGGAGCAGACGGCGCAGGCCACCCAGCAGATAGCCGCTACCATTCAGCAGGTGGCCAGGGGGACGGCGGAGCAGTCGAGCTCGCTGCAGGAGACGGCCAGCAGCGCCGAGCAGCTCTCCAGTGCCATCGACCAGATAGCGGTGGGGTCCCGGGAGCAGGCGGCGGGCGTGAACGAGGCCACCGGGATAGTGAAGCAGGTCTCCGGGGCCATCACCGACGTGTCGAACTACGCGCGGGAGGGGATGGAGGCCTGGCAGACCACCGCCGCGTCGGCCGCCGAAGGGGCCCGCATGACGCACGAGACGGTCACCGGTATGGACAAGGTGAAGCAGGCCATGGACATGGTGTCGGTGAGGGTCACCGATCTGGGCGAGCGGTCCGGCGAGATCGGCAAGATAGTGGCCACCATTGATGACATTGCGGCGCAGACGAACCTGCTGGCCCTCAATGCCGCCATCGAGGCGGCGCGGGCCGGGGAGCAGGGTCGGGGCTTCGCGGTGGTGGCGGACGAGGTCAGGAAGCTGGCCGAGAGATCGTCCCTGGCCACCGGGGAGATCGCCGTCATCGTGGACGGTATTCGGACGGGCGTGGCCGAAGCGGTGAGCGCCATGCAGCAGGGCAGCCGGGACGTGCAGGTGGGGTACAAGCTGGCCACGGACGCCGGGGGCGCCCTGGACGGTATTCTGGAGCGCTCGCGCAGCGTGGCCAGGCAGGTGGAGCAGATATCGGCGGCGGCGCAGGACCTGCAGGGCCTGAGCGGCGGCATGGTAGATGCCATCGACCGCATCAACCGCATAGTGGAGCAGAACGCCGCGGCCACGGCCCAGATGACCCAGAGCTCCGGCGTGGTGTCGCGATCGGTGGAGGCCACGGCGGGCGTGGCTGAAGAGAACAGCTCCGCGTCCCAGGAGGTGTCGGCCTCCGTGGAGCAGATGTCGGCCCAGGTGGAGGAGACGCTGGCGGCGGCGCAATCACTGGCGGACATGTCGGAGGAGATGGAGAGGGCGGTGTCGGGGTTCAGGGTGGATGTGGCGGAGGAAGAAGCCGGCCGTCCGGGACGGAAGTGGTAGCGCGGCCGAGGGGCGGGAAGAAGGTGATCACATGGCGAAAGAGACCAGGCGCATGACGGAGCAGCAGCTGGTGCTGTTCGACCTGGCATCAGAGCACTACGCCATAGACAGCATGAACGTGCGGGAGATCATCCGGATGCAGGCCATCACCCGGATACCGGGGGCCCCGGCTTCCGTCGAGGGGGTCATCAACCTCAGGGGCAAGGTGACCCCGGTGATGGACCTGAGGAAGCGGCTGGGCCTGGAGGTGGGCCAGGAGAGCAAGGAGACCCGGATAGTGGTAGTGGAAATCGAGGGCCAGGATGTGGGCCTGATAGTGGACGGCGTCAGCGAGGTGCTGCGGATACCGGTGTCGGTGATAGAGCCGACCTCCACCATCGTGTCGGTGGAAGAAGCGGACTACATACTGGGCGTGGCCAAGCTGGAGACCAGGCTGGTGATACTGCTGGACATCGGCCGGCTGCTGACCGGGGTCGAGAAGCGGATGCCCCTGGTGGCGCAGAGCTCGAGTGAGCGCATCTCGGCCGGAGCCGCCTGACGCGCGACGGGGGGCAGCCTGACGCGCGACGGGGGGCAGCCTGACGCGCGACAGAGAACGGACTGGCGCGCACGGCCGCATAAGCTGTCGGACGTGCCGGACCAGGCTCAGGAGGAAGACGATGCCGCAAGTAAGGGTCAGGAAGACCAGGATACCGCTGTTGTGGAAAGTAGCGCTGCTGGTCCTGCTCATTTCGGGCGTGTACGACCTGTATTACGTCTACTACGCCCTGCCCAGGTTTGAGGCCATGACCGTAGAGGGACAGGAGGCCAGGGGGGTGGAGAGGGTCCAGGTGGCCGCCGGCATGCTGGGGTCCTGCTATGGCCTGGAGACCTCCGGGGCCGCCACCAGGGCCCAGGCCCAGGCTCTGGCCCTGGAGGCGCTGGGAGGCGTGCAGTACGACACAGCCAACGGCGAAGGGCCGTTCTGGGTCACCAGCGACGCGGGCGTGCTACTGGCCGACCCCGGCCGGCCCGACTTGCTCAACACCGACGTGGTGAGCGTCAGAGACGGTGACGGAAACCTCCTCTACCGGACTGCCCCGGCGCTGGCCGGGAGCGGCAGTGAAGCCATGTACCGGGTCCGCCAGGCCAACGGTGAGGGCGGGACCGAAGTGGCGACGGCCTGCGTGGCCTCCTTTGAGCCCTGGGGCTGGGCGGTGGGCGCCAATATCTCGTTCAGAGAGGCCATGGGGCCCTATAACTCGCTGAGGAACAACGTCGGGCTGGTGTTCGGCGGCATCGGCGTGCTGGTCATCCTCGCAGCCTGGATGGCGGTCCGCCAGCTGGCGGCCAAACCCCTCAAATCACTGGTGCGGACCTCCGAGGCCCTGGCCGAGGGCGATGTGGAGCAGGTCATAGACGTCAGGTCCAGCGATGAGCTGGGCGAGCTCGGCGCGGCCTACTCCAGGGTGGTGGACTACCTGAAGGACATGGCGGCCGTCAGCCAGAGAATCGCGGCCGGGGACCTCACCGTGGAGGTGACTCCGCGGTCGGAGAGGGACGCCCTGGGCCACGCCATGCGCCAGATGACGGATCAGCAGCGGGACCTGATCGCCAGGGTCAAGTCAACGTCGGTCAACGTTGCCGAGGCCAGCAAGCAGCTGTCAAAGGCGGCGGAGCAGACGGCCCAGGCCACGCAGCAGATCACGGCCACCATACAGCAGGTGGCCAGGGGCGCCAACGAGCAGTCCGCATCGCTGCAGCAGACGGCCAGCTCCATGGAGCAGCTGACCCGGGCCATCGAGCAGATCTCGGCCGGGTCCCTGGAGCAGGCCCGGGCCGTGAACGACGCGGCGCGGGTGGTGGAAATGGTGTCGGCCTCCATCGCCACGGTATCGGACAATGCGCAGTCCGGGGCCGGGGAGTGGGACAACACGGCGGAGTCCGCCGTCGGGGGCGCCCGGAAGACCCATGAGACGGTGTCCGGAATGGAGAGGATCAAGAAGGCCATGGAGCTGGTGGCCGAGAAGGTGACGGACCTGGGGAACAGGTCGGGCGAGATCGGCAAGATCGTGGCCACCATAGACGACATCGCGGCCCAGACCAACCTGCTGGCCCTCAATGCCGCCATCGAGGCGGCGCGGGCCGGGGAGCAGGGCCGTGGCTTCGCCGTGGTGGCGGACGAGGTCCGGAAACTGGCCGAGAGGTCCTCTGTGGCCACCAAGGAGATAGCGGTCCTGGTCAGCGGGACCCAGGCTGGCGTCAGGGAAGCGGTGAGCGCCATGGAGCAGGGCAGCCGGGAGGTTGGAGACGGGTACAAGCTGGCCATGGATGCCGGCGCGGCCCTGGATGACATCCTGACCCGGTCGCAGAGCGTCAAGAAGCAGGTGGCGGAGATGTCGGTGGCGGCGCAGGCCCTGAAGGACCTGGGCCGCGAGATGACAGAGACCGTACACCGCATCAACAAGATCGTGGAGGAGAATGCGGCGGCCACCGAGCAGATGACCGCCAGCTCGGGGGTGGTGTCCGCCAACATCGAGACGACGGCGGGGGTGGCGGAGGAGAACAGCGCGGCCTCTGAGCAGGTGTCGGCTTCAACCGAGGAGATGTCGGCCCAGGTGGAGGAGGCGCTGGCCGCGGCGCAATCGCTGTCGGAGATGTCGGAGGAGATGGAGCGGACAGTGGCCTACTTCAGGACGAAACAGGACCCCGGGGCCTGAGATGTATTTGTTACCCTGCCTGAAATGGCTGAGACACGGGCGTGATACTGCGGCACTAGACTACCAACGAGATCGCGTCGACCAGAAGGTTGCCCGGGATTGCCCGGGCTGCGGCGGCCCCCGGGCGGACCAGTGGCGGCGGCAATCGGCTTGGCCGGTTTGAGGGCGCCGGCCGAAAGAAGGTGCACGCATGGTGAAGGAAATGAAGCGGATGACCGAGCAGCAGCTGGTGCTGTTTGACCTGGCGTCGGAGCACTACGCCATAGACAGCATGAACGTGCGGGAGATCATCCGGATGCAGGCCATCACCAAGATACCAGGGGCCCCGGCATCGGTGGAGGGGGTCATCAACCTGAGGGGCAAGGTAACGCCGGTGATGGACCTGAGGAAGCGGCTGGGCCTGGAGGTAGGCCAGGAGAGCAAGGAGACCCGGATCGTGGTGGTGGACGTGGAGGGGCAGGACGTGGGCCTGATAGTGGATGGCGTCAGCGAGGTGCTGCGTATACCGGTGTCGGTGATAGAGCCGACCTCCACCATCGTGTCGCCGGAAGAGGCGGACTACATACTGGGCGTGGCCAAGCTGGAGACCAAGCTGGTGATTCTGCTGGACATCGGCCGGCTGCTGGTCGGCGGTGATAAGCGGATGTCACTGGGGTTGGACAGGGTTGCGGGCCAGGCCGCCGCGGCAGTGCCGGCGGCGGCGGGAGCCCACGGATAGGATACTGCGTTGAGTAGCGCCGGGAAGAAAGCCAAGCCGGACGAAAGTGCCGCGCCGGTCTTCAGCGCCGATGTCTCCGCAGAGGAGCTGAAGGTCTTTATCGAGGAGGCCGATGAGCAGATCGCCCTCCTCGATACGGACCTGGTGAGGCTGGAGTCGGAAGCGGATGACCCGGACCTGATCCAGGAGATATTCCGGGCTACGCACACCATGAAGGGCTCGTCCGCCATGCTGGGCTATCCCCGCATGTCGGAGCTGGCCCACTCCATGGAGAGCCTGCTCGACGGCGTGCGCGGCGGCAGGCTGTCGGTCAGCCCGGAGATCATCGATTCCCTGCTGTACGGGCTGGATGTCCTCAAGGCCCTGCGGGAGTCCCTGACGTCACCGGACCGGGGCCTGCCCGATATCGGTCCGGCGGTGGCCAGGCTGGAGAGCGCGGCGGAGATGGCCGTCTCCTCCCGGGGTGGGGCCAGCCAGCAGGCAGGCGGCGCCAGCCAGCAGGCAGGCGGCGCGACAGCCACCCTGCCGCCCGAAGGCGCCGGCGGGTCCGCACGCGCCGGCGTGGCCGTGGTGGAGCGAGAGCCGCAGGCACCGGCTAACGCCGCGCCGTACCGCTGGGGTCAGCATGCGGCGCAGAGCGTGAGGGTGGACGTCAAGACGCTGGACAGCCTGATGAACATGGTGGAGGAGCTGGTCATCGACCGCTCCCGGATCAGCCAGATCAACCGCGTCCTGGAGTCGAAGTACGCCGGCGACGAGCTGGTCCGGGACCTGAGCCAGACCTCCAGCCACGTCATCAAGGTCATAAACGAGCTGCAGCAGGACATCATGCAGGTGCGGATGGTGCCCATAGGCACCCTCTTCAACAGCTTCCCCCGCCTGGTGCGTGACCTGGCGCAGAGGCAGGGCAAGAAGATCGAGTTCACCATGGAAGGTCTGGAGACCGAGCTCGACCGCAGCATTATCGAGCAGATCCGCGATCCCCTCATCCACCTGCTGCGAAACGCGGTGGACCACGGTGTGGAGGACCCGGAGCGCCGCGTGGCGGCGGGCAAGCCTCCCATCGCCTTGCTCAGGCTGTCGGCCTCCCAGGAAGGCGGGCATATCGTCATCTCCATGGAGGACGACGGCCAGGGGATCGATGTCAATGCGGTGAAGACGCGGGCGGTGTCGCGGGGCGTCATCACCTCTGAAGAAGCGAACCGCCTTTCCATGGGAGACGCCATAAACCTGGTGTTCAGGCCGGGATTCTCCACCAAGGAGGTGGCCACGGATGTCTCCGGGCGGGGAGTGGGGCTGGACGTGGTCAAGACCAATATCGAGAAGCTCTCCGGGTCAGTGGTGACCGAAAGCCGCCCCGGCGAGGGCACCCGGTTCATGATCGTGCTGCCCCTGACGCTGGCCGTGATACAGGGGCTGCTGGTTTCGGTGACCGACACCGTGTACGTCATGCCGCTGGCTTCGGTGACCGAGACGCTGCTCATTGAGCGGCGCGAGATACTGACCATTCGAGGCAAGCACGTCATCAGGCTGAGAGACAACGTGATTCCCCTGCTGGCCCTGGATGGCTCGCCGGGCCTGCGCATCGATCGCACCGGCGGTGTTGACAAGTGTTTCATCGTGGTGGCCAAGGATGGGGAGAAATCGATCGGCGTGGTGGTTGATGAGCTGATGGAGCAGCAGGAGTTTGTGGTGAAGCCCCTGGGGAAGTTCCTGGTGGACATCAGGGGCATCGCCGGCGCTACTATCCTGGGCGACGGGCAGGTGGGGCTGATCCTGGACGTCCCGGCCCTGATCAAGATGGCGGCGCCATGATGATGGCGCGCGTGAACAAGGCATAGGTCGGCGTCGTGAGGCATGTGGCGGCGCCGTGAAAGGGAGATTATGGAGGAAGAAGGACCCTGGCGGATGGCGCAGCTGGCTCTCGGTGAGTGAGAAAGAGGTGAGGTATGGATAACAGGATCGCGGACATCACCCTGAATAAGGATGAGATGAAACTGTGGAGCAGCCTGGCGTTGAAGGGGATCGACAACGCCATGTCCGGGCTGGCTACCATGGTCAACCGGGAGATCAGGATGAGCTCGCTCAGCCTGAAGCAGGTGCCGGCCACGGAGGCGCCCGACCTGGTCGGCGGGGCGGACAAGATGGTCATCGGTATCTACCTGGCCTTCGAGGGCGACGCTTCCGGGCACCTGATGCTGGTCCACCAGCCTGACGTGGCCCTGGCCATCATCGACATGCTGCTGGGCCATGAGCCCGGTACGACCAGCGATCTGGACGAGATGGAGCAGTCGGCCCTGGGGGAGATGGGCAATGTCATCGGGTCGGCCTTCCTCAATGCCATAGCGGATGCTCTGGACATGAGGCTGGTGCCTTCTCCCCCCGAAGTGATACTGGATATGGCCGGCGCCATCCTGGACGTCGCCTTTGCTGAGATCCTGCAGCAGACGGACGACGTCATCGTGGCGGAGAGCAGTTTCGGCACCTCCGACCGTCAGGCAAGGGGCACCTTCCTGGTCATACCCTCGTTCACCTTCCTGAGGGTGATCCTGAGCCACGCGGGGGTGGAGAAATGATCACAGGGAAGCTGGACCAGCTTCAACAGGTGGCGGACGTTTCCAGCCTGGCCAAGGCAG
Source organism: uncultured Dehalococcoidia bacterium (assembly GCA_964423835.1). Lineage (GTDB taxonomy): Bacteria > Chloroflexota > Dehalococcoidia > UBA2247 > RBG-13-53-26 > JAFGCL01. The sequence continues at coordinate 12,639 of CAYRGJ010000050.1, forward strand.
ACTCACTCATCGCCGTAGGTCTGGGTGAGATCAAGGTGACGCGGGACCCGGCCGCGGTGCTGGTCTCATTCGGTCTGGGATCATGCGTGGCGGTATGCGCCTACGACCTTTCAGCCAGGGTGGGGGGCATGATGCACGTGGTCTTGCCCTACTGCAGCAACAAGGACTCCGCGCGCCGGTTCCCCGGCAAGTATGCTGACGTCGGGATGCCGACGCTGATCCGGGAGCTGGAAAACCATGGCGCGGTGAGGACCCGCATCCAGGTGAAAATATCCGGGGGGGCCAGTGTCATCCATGCGGCCACCTTCGATGGCCTGCTGGACATGGGCCAGAAGAACGTGGTGGCGGTGCGGGCTGCCCTGGAGAGGGAGGGACTCCCGGTGGTGGCCTTCGACACCGGCGGCAACAAGGGGCGGTCTGTCTGGCTGCTGGCGGGGACCGGGGCCATGACGGTGCGCACGGCCGCCGGAGCGACGGTCTACCCCTAGAGGCCGGGGGTATCTGGGCCCCCGTTGGTGCTTTCCAGAAATAGAGCTATCGGAGAAGAGGTGTGGCAATGGCAAGAGTACTCGTGGTAGATGACGCAATCTTCGCTCGCATGAGATGTGCCAGGCTGCTCACCGACAACGGCTACGATGTCGACGAGGCAGCGAACGGGGCCGAGGCGCTGGCCAAGTACAAGCAGCAGAAGCCGGATGCCGTCCTTCTGGACATCACCATGCCCGATATGGATGGGCTGGCGGCCCTGAAGCAGATCATCAACCATGACCCTGATGCCCGGGTGGCCATGGTGTCGGCCATGGGCCAGAAGTCCATGGTGGTGGAGGCGCTGGAGGTGGGGGCCAAGGACTTCGTGGTCAAGCCATTCGACGCCGCCAGGGTCCTGCAGGCGGTGCAGAAGCTCTGCTCCAACTAGCGGCGCAGGAGGAGAAGTTGAGGCGCGGGTGGGCATATGAGTAATCTGACCAGGGTGCTGGTAGTCGACGACTCGGCTCTGGCGAGGATGGTGATCTCGCGGCGCATCAGCCTGGACCCCGAGATAGAGGTGGTCGGGGTGGCCTTCGACGGCGTTGACGCTCTGGAGAAGGTGAAGAGCCTGAGGCCGGACGTGGTCACCCTGGACGTGGAGATGCCCCGCATGGATGGGCTCACCACCCTGAGCCACATCATGTCCGAATGCCCTACCGCCGTGGTCATGCTCAGCCGGCTGACCGAAGAGGACGCCGAGGTGACCATCAAGGCCCTGGAGACGGGCGCGGTGGACTTCTTCCTGAAGCCCTCGATGCTCGATAAGGGCGGCCTCTCCAAGGCCATCGCCGGCCTCAACGACAAGATCAAGATGGCGGGCAGGGTGGACATGTCCCGGGTGGTCAGGGCCCTGAGGGCCGGGATGGGGCGCTACCGCGGCGCCGAGACGCTGGTCCCGTCCGTCAGGGCTCCGGCGCCCCGGCCGCAGAGGAATGTGGTCATCATCGGCAGCTCCACGGGCGGGCCTAAGGCCCTGTGCCAGATACTGCCCGGGATACCGCGCGATATCCCCGCGGCCATACTGGTGGTGCAGCACATGCCCATGGGGTTCACCACGTCCCTGGCCCGGAGGCTGGCGGTGCTTTCCCAGGTGGAGGTAAGGGAGGCCGCCGCCGGAGACAAGCTCAAGGACGGGCGGGCCCTGGTGGCGCCCGGCAACTTCCACCTGGTGGTTGGCGGGGGGGACCAGATTACCCTCCACCAGGAGCCGCCGCGCAATGGCGTCAGGCCCAGCATCGACGTGACCATGGAGTCGGTGGCCGCCAATGCCGGCTACCGCTGCATCGGAGTGGTGCTGACCGGCATGGGGAGCGACGGCCGGGACGGGGCCGGCGCCATCAAGAGGTCCGGCGGGCGCGTGATCGTCCAGGATGAGCCGACCAGCGTCATCTATGGCATGCCGCGCAGCGTGGCGGAGAGCGGGCACGCCGACAAAGTGCTGCCGCTGGACCAGATCGCGGATGAGATCGTGGAGATATGCAAGCTTAAGGGCGCCGGCAGCCCCCGGCGGGAGTTGGACGCATGCGGGACCTAGAGTACGCCTATCTCAAGACCAGGATCAAGCAGCTGATCGGCATTGACCTGGAGGACTACCGCGAGCGCCAGATGCGGCGGCGGCTGACGTCCTTCATTTCGCGGACCACGGCGCCCAGCGTCGTGGCGTACTGCCACATGATCGCGGCCGACCGGCGCATGCTTGAGGACCTGCGCGGCTTCCTGACCATCCACGTGAGTGAGTTCTTCCGGGACTCGCTCCCCTTTGAGCAGCTCCGGACCGAGGTGCTGCCCCAGCTGCTCATGCAGCGGCCGCGGCTGAACATCTGGAGCACCGGTTGCTCGGTGGGCAGCGAGCCCTACTCCATCGCCATCATACTGGACAAGCTCACCCCGTACACCAGGCACCGGATACTGGCCACCGACATCGACGTGCACAGCCTGGAGAAGGCCAGGGCCGGCGGCCCTTACCGGTCGAACGAGGTGAGGGCGGTGCCCACCCAGCTGCTGAGGGAGTACTTCGAGGCGTCTGATGACTGCTACCACGTCATCGACAAGATCCGGCAGCGGGTCGAGTTCCGCAAGCACGATCTCCTGCGCGAGCCGTACGAGTCGGGATTCGACATGATCGTTTGCCGCAACGTGGCCATCTACTTCACGGAGGAGGCCAAGGTGCGGCTCAACCAGCAGTTTTGCCAATCGCTGAGCCCTGGAGGGGTGCTCTTCGTCGGAGGCACCGAAGCCATCGCCCGATGCCGGGAGATGGGCCTGGTGACGCTGGGCCACTGCTTCTATCGCAAGCAGAAGGCCGAGGCGCCGCGGGCGGCGCTGCCCTTCCCCGAAGAGCGTGCCTTCAGGGCCGTGAATGTGAGGCGGTAGATATGCGGCGGATTCTAGTCAAGTATGCGAAGCCGGGAATGGTACTGGCCAAGGACCTTCACGACGGCAGCGGACACGTGGCCATCGGCAAAGGGACACAGCTCACGGACAGGTGGGTTCAGGCGCTGGCTTTCCTGGGTGCATCCGAGCTGGTCATCCTGGACGATCGTTTCCAGGATGTGTCAGTCACCCCCATGATCCCGCCTGAGCTGGAGGGCGCGGTCTCGGAAGCCCTCAGGGGGGCCCTGGGCCGGATTGCCGCGGTGGTGTCGGGGGAGGTGGCGGCGCCCTGCCCGGTGCCGGACCGGGACGGCCCCGGATCGTCGGGCCTGGCTGCCCCGGAGCCTCTCGACCTGGGGCACCTGCGCCAGCTGGTGGAGCAGATGGTGCAGCAGCTCGCTGCGGGGCTCCAGGGGGATCCCACCATCAGCGGGTGGCACTCCTGGAGGGACGCCGGGCATGTCCTGCCCACCAAGATCGCCAGCCTGGCCCTGGTGCTGGGCAAAGAGGCCGGGATGACCGAGGCCGACCTGGTGGACCTGGGCATGGCGGCGGTGCTGCAGAACAGCGGATACGCCATGGTCGGGCCGCCGGAGCTGGTGGAGAGGCCTGGCGCGCTCTGGGAGGAGCTGGCCTTCGTGAACGCCTGGAGGACCGAAGCCGACGGCGTGCCCATGCCGCAGGTGGAGCCGCTGGGCGAGAACGAGCTGCAGGTGGTTTGGAGGCACCCGCTGTACGGCGCCGAGATACTCAAGCAGTGCGCCGGCGCCAATGACAACGTGAGGTCGGTGATAGTGCAGCACCACGAGCGCTGGAATGGCAGCGGCTACCCGTATGGCCTCAAGGGCAGCGAGATCTCGCTGGCCGCCAGGATACTGGGCATGTGCGATGCGGTTTGCTCCACGGCGTCCAAGAAGCCGTACCGGCAGCCCTTCCAGCCATACGAAGCCACCGAGCTGCTGGTGGCCTGCAGCCGGGTCCTCTATGATCCGGACCTGGTGCAGCTGTTTCTGGAGAACGTTCCGGCCTTCCCCACCGGGGTCATGGTAAAGCTGAATGCAGGTGAGGTGGGCATTGTAGTCAATTCCAACCTGGGGCTGGTGGGCCGGCCCAGGGTGCGCATCTGCTATGACCAGGATGGCAATCAGTTGGAGGCGCCTTATGAGGTAGACCTGGCGGAAGATGAGCATGCCAGCAGGCTGGTGACTTCCGCCGTGGAGTATTAGGTTCGTTCAGCGGAGGCTATCTCAAACTCGCCGGTTTCGCGCTGAATGAGCAGGTGAAGGTGAACAGTGGACAAGTCAAGACGGAAGAGACTCTCGCAAGCTGAGATCGACAGTCTCGTGCAAGAGACGGCGTCCAAGGTCGTGCCCCGGGCCGCCGCCACGGCCACGGTCTCCCGGCCGTCCAAAGCCGTGGGCGCATCCCCGGAACCTCCTGCTCCCATCAGGCCGCTGACCGCGGCCCTGGACGACAGCCTGGCCTCCATCCAGGCGGCGGTAGTGCGCCTGGAGGAGCGACTGAGCAAGACTGAAAAGGCCTTCGGCGGGTTCGAGAAGCAGATGAATGCGGTGGAGACCTCTCTCATGGCCGAGCGCCAGGCGCGCGATGAGCAGGCCCTGGCCATCGGGGAGATAAAGGCCTCTGGCGACGGGTCGCAGTCGGAAGCCCTCAGGGCGAAGCTGTCGGACCTGGCGGAGCGCCTGGAGAAGTCGGAGCAGCTCCTGGGCGGGCTGGAGAAGCAGTTGAGCGAAGCCATAGCGGCCCTGGCAGAGGGCCGCGAGGTGCGCGACGAGCAGGCCCGGCAGATGGCCGAGATCAAGACGGCGGTGGATGGGCTGGGCGAGCACTCCGAGCAAGGCCAGCTGACCGGCCTGACCGAGCGGATGGCCACCGTGGAAGCCAACAGCGAGAAGTTCGAGGAGTACCGCAAGGCCTTCGAAACCGCGCTCATGGCCAACCGGCAGCTGCAGCTGGCCCAGTCGCAGGCGGTCAACACCCAGCTCAAGACCATCACCCAGGGGCTGAGAAATACCCTGGGCTATGACATCAAGAAGAACTTCAGGTGCGATTCATGCGGCTCTGAGGGTGCCGTGGCCCTCAAGATCAGGTGCACCCAGTGCGAGAAGGAGAACTGGTGGGGCTGGTGGCCCAAGGACAAGAGCCCGTAGCCGGGCTGCGGGAACCAACAGGGGTGGAGGAGTCAGCCGCTTCTCCACCCTTTCTGTTTTTCCGGAGACGAGCGGCCGCTAGAACTCCCCGGGGTGGGCCGGCTCGGCCTTCCACTTGGTGGAGAAGATGATCTT
>CAYRGJ010000051.1:0-17569 GCA_964423835.1 uncultured Dehalococcoidia bacterium
GCCTCGCGGCACATGATCCTAAGTCATGCCTGTCTGCCAGTTCCAGCACTTCCCCACGCCGGGTGAAGGTGATATTTTACCATTTCGGCCTTCGGGCCGTATCCCGGGGTTTTTGCCCGGGCTTGATCGACTGGTGTACCATATGACAGAGACTTGGACTCTCGACAGGAACCTACAGGATTGACCGGGGCGGTGTAGCCAAGAGGTAAGGCAGGGGCCCGCAAGGCCCCATGCAGTGGTTCGAGTCCACTCGCCGCCTCCATCCGGTGCCCCGCGCTCAAAGCAGCAGCCACGTGTCTCTGCGGGTGTGCTTCTTCCACCTGGCCGCTTCATGATTCATCCGTGCCTGGTGTGAGGGCCGCTGCGGCAGGGTCCGGCTCCTCTGTACTCTTCGCCCTTCGTCTGTGAGGCTTCCACGCAAAGATTGACAGGTCCTGAGCCCGGCATTAGACTCGTCCATGACACACTCTTCTCGTTACTATCCTCAAGCCTGTGGGGTGGATGGGAGGTTCCGATGGATGGGCAGTGCAGCCTTTCCCCGCACCGTGGCCATTACTGGGTGGAGGAAACCCCCGAGAGCGATGATTGGGCCTGCCGCTGGTGTGGCCTGATCAGGCACTTCAATCGCGAGAGAATCGAGAAGCTACAGTCGTCAGAAACGGAAGCCGGCCCTGTCGAATACCCGCCCCGGCAGTGGTTCTACCAGCTGTGGGACGGGTGGTCCCCGGGCCGGCTGCATCGGGACCCATCAGACCCGGGCCGGCTGCGGCGGGATCCATCAGACCCGGACCGCAGCATGATCGTCCACCCCTGGGCCGTCTGAGGCATTGCCCGCGGCCACCGGAGGCCCGCGGCGCCGAGGCCGGCATGCGCCGGTGCGGCGACCGCGGGCGGTTACCGGCTGCCGCCGTTCCCCATCGGCGGCGCACCACCCCTGCGCTGACCGGGCTTCCGCAGCCTCGTGCCTGGAAGCGGCCGGCTCCAGCATAGAGTCTGCACCACGTTTGTGTGTCCGCATCCGCCCTCCTGTTCCACTCTCCCACGAGTGAGCTTTTTGAGAGGCCGGGCCCTGAGCCAGAGACACAGGTGTGACCGATCAACATCATACTTGTTGCTGGAAAAAGCCTGGCACAGCCGGCAGGCCTCAGCCGAAAGAGGAACTGGTTTCCCCCGCCAGTGACGACAAGAGGAGGACGAGATGGTAAGCGAAGTTGCAGGAGATATCAGAAGCGTGGGGGCTCTGGTGAGAGCCCTGTGTGATGAGGACTGCTACGTTCGCCAGGAGGCGGCGTCAGCCCTGGGCGCCATGGGGGATCCCCGCGCCGTCGAGCCCCTGGTCGAGCTGCTGGACGAAGACGACGACGAGGACGTTCGCGAGGAAGCAGCCTGGGCCCTGGGCAAGATCGGGGACGCCCGGGCGGTTGAGCCCTTGATCAAGGCCCTTTTCGACACGGACAAGGATGTCAGAGAGGAGGCCGCCTGGGCCCTGGGACGGATCCGGGACGCGAGGGCGGTCGAGCCCCTGATCAAGGCCCTGAAGGATGAGGAAGAGGACGTAAGGGAAGAGGTGGTATGGGCCCTGGGGCGCATCCGCAACGCCAAGGCTATTGAGCTGCTGAAGCAGGCCACCAACGACCGGTCGGTCCATGTCCGCAAGGCGGCTGCCGAGGCGCTGGCCAACATCGGAGCCAAGGGGGCGCTGGTCAACTAGGCCGGCGATAACGCGCGGCCGGAGACGGGTGAGGGGGATAATCGCCATGATGCAGACCTACTACTGTAATCACTGCGGCATAAACTGCGACACCATCTTCAGCGTGTTTCTGCACATATTCACGGACCACATGCACACCGACATCGGCCTGGAGAAGGCTGAGAGCCGCATGCTCGTGGAGCAGACCGAGCCCTACCGGGTGCGGGTCATGTTCTTCTGGCCCAATTGATCCGCCGCACCAAAAAGAAGGCCCTCGTGCGAAGGTCCTCCCGGCCGCACAAGGGCCTCTACTTGGCCTCAGAATGCCTCGATGGCCCGCTCAGCGCCCTTTCCAGACGGGCTTGCGCTTCTCTTTGAAGGCCTTCATGCCTTCCCTCGAATCCTCGGTGGCGAAGATCGGGATTCCCAGCTCATCATTCTTCTTGTAGGCCTCCGCCAGGGGCACCGATGCGTCGATCTCGCGCAGAGTGCGGGTGATGGCCTTGATGGACAGCGGGGCGTTCTCGCAGAGCTGGTGGGCCATCTTCAGGGCCTCTTCCACGGCCTTGCCCTTGGGGACCACGCGGTTGATCAGCCCGAACTGCAGCGCCTCCTGGGCAGTGAGGTGGCGCCCCAGCAGCAATATCTCGGCGGCGAAGCAGTAGGGGATCTGCCGCGGGAGGCGGAAGGCGGAGCCGGCCATGGGGTAGAGGCCGCGGATGACCTCGGTGACGCCGAACTTGGCATCCTCGGCGCCCACCCGCATGTCGGTCCCGCACAGGATCTCGGTGCCTCCGGCCACCGCGAAGCCCTCCACGGCCAGTATGACGGGCTTGGACGGCAGGTTCTCCCGCAGCAGCGCCTGCCAGTGCAGGTTGGGCACCGTCTGCATCAGGTGCTGTATTTCGGACACGTCGTCCGTCGGCTCCGGGCCGGCCTTGAGGTCCATGCCGGCGCAGAAAGTGTCCCCCTTGCCGGTCAGGACGGCGCAGTAGAGGTCGTCGTCCTGGTCCAGCAGCCGCCAGGCCTTGTACATGCCGATAAGCATGGGGGGGCTGAGCGCGTTCTTGGCCTCGGGCCGGTTGAGGGTGACGATCAGGACATGCCCGTCCTTCTCCACCGTGCAGTTCTTGGTGGTGATGCTCAGTTGTTCAGCCATGGTTCCCTCCTCTGACCTATCCTCTCTTGTCCGGGGCCAGGGCCAGCCGCCGGCACGGAGGCCGGGCGCGGCTGCCTCAGCCGATCCTGCTAAACCAGGGGCTTGAAGTACTTGATGTCCATGATGCTGGCGGTCCTCTCCTCGGCGAATACCGCCTTCACCCTCATCCCGATGGCCAGCTTCTCGAACTCCACCTCGCTGAGCATGTGCACCAGGCCGGTGGTGGCGCCGTCCAGGAGTACGATCCCGTAGATAATAGGCGGGGCCAAAGGCTGGACGCCGTTGGTGTGCCCGTCCACGGTGTAGGTCTGCAGGGTGCCAACGTCGCTGACCTGCACCCACTCGGTGAGCTGCTCGTAGCAGTGCTTGCAGATGGACCTCGCCGGGACGTACACCTGCTGGCAGGCCGGGCACCTGGTGGCTATGATCCGCTTGTTGTCCCGCAGCTCGATCAGGAAGCGGCTCCCGGTGGCGCCGGCGGTGTAGGTATTGGGGATGAATATCTTGCCATGATAGACAAAGACATCCAGGTCCTTCAGCTTCTCTACCCTGTCCTGCATCAACTCAGCCATTTCTCGTCCTCCTACTCGTCAATGGTCCTGAAGAAGAGGATGTCGCCCAGGCCCCGGCCCCGGCCTTCTTCCTTCCATACCGCCTGCACCCGCTTCACGTTCTTCAGCTTCTCCGGGTCCTTCTCTTCCAGGAAATGGACCAGGAACACCCCGTCGTCATCCAGCTTGATGGTGGCCGTGGGGTAGGGATTGGCCAGCCGGTCCCCGTAGTGGGGGTCCCACAGCGGAAAGACCAGGTAGGTATACTGAACCACCGTCCCCTTGTCGCTCATCACCACCCAGTCCTCGCCCGCCTCCACGTTGCACCGGCCGCACACCGCCGCCGGCGGCCAGAGGAGCTCCCGGCACCTGGGGCAGCGGTTGGTCATCAGCTTCTTGTTCTCCATGGCCTCTTTGTAGAGCCTGCCCAGGTACCGGCCACTGGACCACCTGTAGGTCCGGGGGCGGGCTATCTCCACCTTGATGAGTTCCGGTTTCTTCTCAACCTTCTCTGTTGTCATCCATCTCCTCCTACAGGGACCTTCTGAGCAGTGTGGCCACGGTCCAGTTCGGCCCGCCCAGGGCGGTGGCCAGCGCCGTGTGGACATCCCTGGTCACCTGGTGCTCTCCCGCGTCACCGCGGACCTGCAGCGCCGCCTCCGCCACCCGGATAGTGGGCGTGGCGCCGATGGGGTTGGTGGCGATGACGCCCCCGGAGGGGTTCACCGGGAACTCCCCTTCCATCTCGGTCATCCCTTTTTCCACCATCTTCCAGCCTTCGTTTTCGGGGCAGAAGTGGTAGTGCTCATAGTGGCTCATCTCCTCCCAGTTCGAAGGCTCATAGATCTCTGCCATGCAGATGTCCTTGATGGGGTCGGTGATGCCGTTTCTCTTGTAGAGCCTCTCCACGGCGATGTCCTGGCTGTACTCCTCCTTGCCGGTGGGATCGCCGAAGGACCCGGCCCAGAACGGCTCCTGGTGCACGGTGACCAGGTCCGCTATCCAGACCGGCTTCCTGGTGATCTTCCTGGCCCTCTGCTCGGACGCGAATATGAGCGCGCAGGCTCCGGAGGACTGGGGGCAGAACTCCAGGAACTTCAGCGGCCAGACCAGATACCCTGAATCCATCACCTCCTTGATGCTCTTGAGCCCCAGCCGCAGGTGGGCGTAGGGATTGCGGCAGGCCCCCCTGTCCGCTTTCAGGCGGACCATGGCCGCGTGCTCCTCTTTGGCGCCGCTCTTCTGCATGTAGGTCAGGGCCTGCTTGGCAAACTCGCCGATGGCGCCGGTGGCCACACCCTTCCCCCACACCGGAGTAACGGATCCGGTGATGGCGGCGGTAGTGTCGCCGCAGTCCTGCTTTTCGAACCCGATCACCAGGGCCGTGTCGAAGAGCCCCGACGCCACGAAGTGGAAGCCCTCCTCCATCACTGACGCGCCGGCGGTGCCGCCGGTGGCTACTTTCAGTCCCGGCTTCATGAATGCCGCCGATTCATCGGCCATCATGGCATCGGGAAGGAAGATGTTCTCGAACGTCTCCATGTTGGCCGTGAACACGGCCTCGACGTCCTGCGTCTTCAGCTGAGCATCAAGAAGCGCCGCCCTGACCGCTTCCGCCACCATCTCCGACAGAGTGACGTCCTTGCGGTTGCTCTTGTGGTAGGTCTGGCCGATCCCGACTATCGCTACTCTATTGCCCATGTCTCTACCTCCCGCTAAGCCTTCCCCAGTATCATGACGCCCTGCAGCGCCCCGCAGACGCCGGTGAACCCGTGGGCCAGGGCCACCTTGGCCCCTTTCACCTGTCTCTCCCCGGCCTCGCCCCGCAGCTGCAGCACCCCCTCAGCGATACGCGCCATGCCGGCCACCACCGTGGGGTTGCCCGCCAGCATGCCGCCCGAGGGGTTGACCGGGAGCTTCCCACCCAGCTGGGTGGCGCCGCTCTCCAGGAGCCGGCCGGCCTCTCCCCGGCCGCACAGCCCCAGCCCCTCCATCCACAGCAGCTCCTGGTAGCTGTACTCCTCTGAGATCTCCGCGACGCTGATCTGCTTCGCGGGATCGGTGACGCCCGCCATGCTGCAGGCCTTCTTCGCCGCCTTGACCAGGGCGTCGCACTCGGCCAGGTCGCGGTCGCCCAGGTAGTGCGTTTCGTAGCAGTTCGAGGCGCCCTTGATCCAGATGGGCTTGGCGCAGAGCTTCCTGGCCTTCTTCTCGGTGGCCAGGATCATGGCGCAGGCGCCATCCGAGGTCGGCTTCATGTCCAGCTGCCTGATGGGAGAGGCCAGCACCTGCGACCCCAGGACATCCGCCACGGAGACCGTAGAGGACTCCTGGGCGGAGGGGTTCCTCAGGGCATGGGCCCGGTTCTTGACCACCACCCTGGCGCACTGCTCCGGGGTGATCCCGTACTTGTACATGTACCGCCTGGCCTGCATCGCCGCGCTGCTCAGGAAATCCAGGCCCAGTACCCGCAGGAACACCGGCTCCAGGGCGGTGTTCTCAATCCCGAACTTGTCGGCCTGCGACTCCTTGCAGTGCGAGGCCACCAGGACCACGTCCTGGTGGCCGGAGAGGATGCGGGCGAAGGCGGTGAACACCGCGTTCAGGGAGTCCCCGGCCACCTTGTCCTCGTCGCTGTGGTGGGCGCCCACGTACGACATGACGTTGCAGTTCGATATGGTCCGGCCATCCCAGTGGTCCTGCGAGCAGGTGACAGTGGCATCGATGCCGAAAGCATCACTGCCGCTGACATCCTTGGCGAACTTCAGGCCGGTCTCCCTCAGGACCTGGCCGACGGCCTCGTACACCAGCTCGCCCTCGTTCACGTCGGCCCTGTTAGCGCTGTACTTGGTCTGCGCCACCGCCACAATCCCCACTCGTTCACTCATACCAGCCTCCTTTACACTCGTTCAACCTGGTGAAAGACCGACAGGCGCGCCCGGTCAGGCATGGAGCAGGTCCTCGATTATGGCCGCCTCGACCAGGGCTTTGTGCACCGGGGCTGACCCCAGGTTCAGCTCCAGCGCCTTTGACCAGCGAAAATGGTAGTGTAGATCGTAGTCAGCATCAAACCCGACCCCTCCATGAATGTGCTGCGCCCCCGACACCACTCTCTGGCAGGCATCGCTGGCCCAGGCCTTGGCCATGGAGACCTCCCTGGCCGCCGGCAGGCGGCGGTCCAGGCGCCAGACCGCCTGGTAGCTCAGCCACCGGGCGCTCTCGACATCGGTCAGCATGTCGGCCAGCCGGTGCTGCACGGCCTGGAAGGTCCCTATGGGGCGGCCGAACTGCACCCTGGAGGCGGAATAGGCCGCGGTGAGCTCCAGCGCCTTGTGGGCTACCCCCACCATCTCCACGCACTGCAGGGCGGTGGCCTTCCGCAGGGCGCTCTCAACGATGGGCCAGCCCTGCGAGGGCGCTCCCAGCGTATCGCCGGCGGCGCACCGCACCTGGTCCAGCCTGACCTCGTGCTGACGGTCCCCGGCTATAGTGCGCAAGGGGGTCAGGGCAATCCCGGGCAGCTTGCCGTCCACCACGAAGAGCCCGATCTCCGGCGGGCCGGCGGGGCTGCCGGTCCTGGCGGCGACCAGGATGAAGTCGGCGCTGTGAGCGTTGGGCACGAACAGCTTGGTGCCGCTGACCCCGAAGGAGCCCCCCGGCGCCCGGGCCGCCCGGGTTGAGATGTGGTCCGGGCTGCCGTCGGTCTCCGGCTCCGCCACGGCCATGGTCAGCAGGATGTCGCCGCTGGCCGCGCCGCCGAGCAGGCGCTTCTTCTGCTCTTCGTTGCCGGCTTCGAGCAGCGGCAGCGCGCCCAGGACCAGCGTGCTGAAAAAGGGCCCCGGGGCGGTGGCCCGGCCCACCTCCTCCAGCAGCACCGCCAGGTCCACCAGGGTGCCACCCACCCCGCCGTATTCCTCCGGCATGATGAGGCCCAGCCATCCCAGGCTGGCCATCTTTCGCCACATCTCGGCCGAGTAGCCCAGTTCGCTGGCATGCAGGGCCCGCAGGCCCGACTTGGGGCACTCCGTCTCCAGGAAATGCCGCACCTCCTTCTTCAGGAGCTGCTGTTCGGCGCTGAAAGAGAAATCCATGTCCGCACCCTCCTACCTGGACCTCGGCAGCCCCAGGCCCATCATGGCCATCATGTCCCGCAGCACTTCGTTGGTGCCACCGCCGAAGGTGAGCAGGACCTGCATCCGGTAAACGTGCTCCGGACGGCCCCTCTCCGGCACCCACTTCGAGCCCGTCTGCAGCTGCCCGTACTGGCCCATTATCTGCAGGGCGGCATCGGTGGCCCGGCGGATGTGCTCACTGCCGAAGACCTTGATCATGGAGGACTCCACCATCGGCAGCTCACCCTGGGTCAGCATCCAGGCCACGCGGTGATTGAGTAGCTTGAGCACCTCGGACTCCAGCGCCATATCCACCAGGCGGCTGCGGACCCAGGGCTGGTCCAGCACCGTCCGGCCGTTGAACGGGGTCCGGCTGGCCCAGCGCGCGGCGTCGTGGATGGCCCGGAGCGAGAACGAATGAGGGACCAGCATCACCCGCTCGTGCGCCAGCTGCATGAACAGGTACTCCGCCCCCTTGTTCTCCTGCCCCACCAGGCTGTCCACGGGCACCCGCACGTTCTCAAAGAACTCGTGGTTGAGCTGCATGTCGCCCATGGTCCTGATGGGCTCGATGGTGATGCCGGGGGTCTTCGCGTCCACCAGCAGTATCGAGAGCCCCATGTAGCTCTTCGGGGCCCTGGGATCGGTCCGGACGGCCAGCCAGAAGTAGTCACTGGAATGGGCCAGCGAGGTGAAGGTCTTCTGCCCGTTGATGACGTAGTGATCGCCCTCCCTGATGGCCGTGGTCTTGAGCGACATGAGGTCGGTCCCGGCCTCGGGCTCGGTGTACCCGATGGCGATATTGCACTCACCCTTCAATATGGCCGGCAGGATCTTCTTCCTCTGGGCCTCCGAGCCCACCCGCATGATGGTCGGGCCGACCGTCATCAGCGCCAGCATGGGGATGGGGATGTGGTAGTAGCCCAGCGCCAGGTCGAAGAAGATGTACTGGTCCACTGATGAGCGCCCCTGCCCTCCGTACTCCCGGGGCCAGCCGATGCCCATCCAGCCGTCCTCGCCCAGCTTCCTGACGAACCGCTGGCAGAGCGGCCCCTCGCCCTCGGGGAACTGGTCTATCTCCTGGTGCAGCTCGAGGGTGGCGTTCTTCTGGAAGTAGGCCTTGATCTCTTTCTCGAGCTTCTTCTGTTCCGGGCTGAGTTCGAAGTCCATATCCCGCTCCTTCGACCGACTCCTGCCGGTGCCCGCCGCATCATGGCCGGGAGCATAGCAGAGTCGCCGGAGGCGCGACGCGCTCTCCGGCGACCGATGATCGGGCTGTCACTGCCATTCGCGACGGTCCCCTGTCACGCCCTTCGGCCGGTCCATCCATCGCCGGACCCGTGGCTAGAGCCCGACGATACAGCAGCTGACTACCGGCGCATAGGGCTCGTTGCCCATGTTGTGCGCCAGGGCCAGCTTCGGGTTCTTTATCTGCCGTTTTCCGGCCCTTCCCTGGAACTGCAGCCAGGGCTCATACAGCATGCGGATGCCAGAGGCCCCAATGGGGTGCCCAAAGCACTTCAGCCCGCCATCGGGCTGGACGGGCAGCTTGCCATCGAGCTGGAAGGTCCCGGCGTCGATGTCTTCCTTGACCTTGCCCCGGGGGCTGAACTGGAGGTCCTCCATGGTCACCGCCTCCGTGATGGAGAAGCAATCGTGGACCTCGGCCATGCTGATCTCTTCCCGGGGCTTCGTGATGCCGGCCTCCTTGTAGGCGGCGATGCCAGCCCGGTAGGCCTCCTCCACGTGGGTGTAGTCATAGCTGGTCAGCATCCGGCCCGTGGTCGGGCTGGCGCAGATCTGGAGCGCCTTGACGAATACCGGCTTGTTCTTGAAGTTCTTCACCATGTCCGCCCGCACGATAATGGCCGCCGCGCCCCCATCGGAGACGCCGCAGCAATCGAAGAGGCCCAGCGGCCAGGCGATGATGGGGGCCGACATGACCTGCTCCAGGGTGATCTCCCGCCTCAGGTGAGCCTTGGGGTTCATGGAGCCGTTGTGATGGCTCTTCACCGAGATCTTACCCAGCATCTTCTTGCCCTCCTCGGGGCTGAGGCCATACCGGTGGAAATACCGGGTGGCCATCATGGCGAAGACGCCCGGCATGCTGGACTGGTAGTGGGTGTTGGTGCGGTTCTCCATGCCCGGCAGGCCGCCCACGCCCTCGTCCTTGAGCTTCTCGTAGCCCACAGCCAGGCAGATGTCGTACACGCCGGCGGCCACGGCATACGAGGCGCCCCTGACGGCCTCGTGGCCCGAGCCGCAGGCGTTCTCCACCCTGGTGATGGGGATGTACTGCGAGCGCAGGGCCTCGCTGACGGTCCGGCCTCCGGTGCCGCTGAAGAGGGTGCCGCCCCAGGCCGCCTGGATGTCCTTCATGGTCAGCCCGGCGTCGGCCAGGGCCTCGTTCACCGCGTCCACGATCAGGTCCGTGGGCCCCTTGCCCCACAGCTCGCCGAACTGGGTGCAGCCCATGCCCACGATAGCGACTTTATCCTTAATGCTTCCTGGCATCTATCTCCTCCTCTACCTTACCGGCCGGGCCTTCCAGAAATAGTTGGTGAGGCCCCGGTCGTACTGCAGCTTCCTGAAGGTCATCTCCACCGGCATGCCCACTTCCACCTTGGCGGGGTCACGATCGGTGAGATCGAAGAAGGCCCGGCCGCCGCCCTCGAACTCGATGAGCACCACCGAAGCCGGAGGATCGATCACCGCGGCCAGGTTGTCCTGCGTGAAGCTGAAGACACTGGCCTTCCGGCCCTTGAACGGGTAGTCGTCGAAGTTGTCCTGGGCCTGGCACTCCGCACAGACCCGGACCGGGCCGGTGGTGGCCGCGCCGTTGTCGTACTGCACGGTGCCGCACTTGCGGCACTTCACGCCCCACAGCCCCAGCAGCTGCTTCCGCTCGCGCCAGTTGGCCGACATCCGGATGTGCTGCTTGTCCGGCCTCCGCGCCGCTTCCTGGGGGACGATCTCACGCCACTTCAGGTACTCGTTGTAGTTGTCCATGACCACCTTGGAGGCGATATTGTTCTTGATCCCGCGCCTCGGCCCCAGCTTCTTGATGGCCTCGGTCACCTGGAGCACCATGGCGTCCGCCCCGTTGCCGCTCCCGGCCACCAGGATCCGGTCGCCCGGCTTGGCCTCTTCCAGGGCGCATATCAACATCATGGGGGCCATGGCGCAG
Organism: uncultured Dehalococcoidia bacterium; assembly: GCA_964423835.1. Lineage (GTDB taxonomy): Bacteria > Chloroflexota > Dehalococcoidia > UBA2247 > RBG-13-53-26 > JAFGCL01. Next base: position 10,700 of record CAYRGJ010000051.1, read on the forward strand.
CCGGCGATGCCCACATTCAGGAACAGGGCGAACGGGTCCTGCACCTGCGCCGCTTCGAACCCGGCCTGCTGCCCGGCCTTGCCGTGCCTCCTCGGGTCACCGGGGGCATCGAAGGCCACCCTGGCGATATCCTTCGGCGCCAGGCCGCACTTCTTCAGGACACCCTCCATGGCCAGGGGAAGGTATTTGGCATAGCCTTCATCCAGTACGAACCGGTCCTCCCCGGAGCGGATGAACCTGTCTTCGTCCGACCTCCAGGTCCCGGCCAGCTCGTCGGAAATGGAGAACGTTCCCAGGATCTCGGCGATAACATTGTCCTTGCCGATGAGGATGGCCGCGGCGCCGTCGCCGACCTGCTGCTCCGTCATGCCGGCCGGGGCCCCCAGGCGCATGTCGGCCGCCGCCACCAGCACGCTGCCGGCGGACCCGGCGCGGACCGTGTCATAGGCCAGGGCCATGGCCGTGGTGCCGGCCCGCAGGGAGGTGCCGATATCGGCCGTCCGGATATCCTGCCGCAGGTCCAGCGGAACAGCCATGAGGGCCGAGCACTGCTTCTCCTTGTAGGGAGAAGTGGTGGTGGCGAAGAACAGGCCGTCCACCTTCCCGGCATCCAGTCCGGTGAGGCAGTCCATCGCCGCCTCCACGGCCATGCTGACGCTGTCCTCGTCGTAATACGCCACCGCCCGCTCGCCGGGCATGGCGAAGCCTCCCCAGGCTTTGACGCAGTCTTCACGCTTCATTCTGTGCCATGGTACGTAGGCCCCGTAGGACGTTATGCCTACCATTTCCACCTCCTGTTTGAGAATTCGTTAATGGAGGAAGCGCGCTGGCATCTGAGTATCACAGTGATCCCCTTTGAGGCTGACTGATTATACAAACTGCCATCAGGTCAGTCAATCCAGTTCTACATTGTAAGAAGGCGGGCCGATGCCACCACCGACCCGCCACCTGTGCTCACGCGCCGGTTTGAAGATCTCAGCCGGAATCCTAGATCATGGCCTGCCGCAGGCGGTAGTAGCGCATGACGGTGTCAGCCACCTTCATCCCCGAGTCGGTGGCCTGCTCCGTGCCGACGCCAACGCCGCCGGCGTCGCAGCCGACGTAGAAAAGCCCCTGGATGGGCGCCTTGACCGAGGGCTTATGGGCCCCGGCCTGGCCTACAATCTGCCCCAGCCCGATGCACTCCCCGCCCAGGCCCGGCAGCACCGAGTCGCGAGTGAGAAGGGAGACCTCCCGACCGGTGACGTACTCCCTGGCCTCAATGGCTCCCGCCAGGTCCGGGAAGGCATCGAACATGACCTGTTCTCCCTTGTCCAGCCAGGGCTTCAGGTCCTTCTCCGTCAGCTTGGGGTCGCTGGGCCCCAGGAACCCGGTCAGCACGATCTGCTTGCCCGCGGGTGCGGCCTTCGGGTCGTAGTTCGAAGGCACTTCGTACCAGACCGTCATCTCCTCAGGGATTTGGCCGGCCTTGGCCTTCAGCCACTTGTTCAGGCTCCAGGCGCTGTTCCGGGTGAACACGGCGCCAAAGGGCACGTTCTTGATGATCTCCTTGCTGAGGAAGTAGCGGGCGCCGATGAAGGCCAGCGTCGGCACCAGGTCCCTGACGTAGTTGACGTAGGACTTGTCGAAGTGCTTCTCCCCCACCAGCTTCAGAACGGTGGGCTGAATGCCGGCATTGCTGATCACGATAGGGGCCCGGAACGTCTCCTTGTCTGTCGACACACCGGTCACCCGGCCGCCATCCACGTTTATCTTCTCCACGCGGGCGCGGTAGATCGTCTTGCCGCCGAACTTCTCCACCGCTTCGGCGAAGGTCTCGGCCACTCGGCCGATTCCGCCCTTGCAGAAGACCCCGCCGCCCCGCAGGAACATCTGCTGGACCACGATGATCCCCTCTGAGGCCGCCACTGTGTCCACCGGCAGCACAAAGCAGCCATCAGAAACCAGGCTGATGAGGAAGCTGTACAGCGCCTGGTTCACCTTGCGCTGGCTGAGCCACTCTCCGAAGCTGATATCATCCAGGGCGGCGATGTCCTTCGGGGCCATCAGCGTCAGCTCTCCCAGGAGGTTCAGCGCGTCCGCCCTCTCGGCCTCCGGGACCTCCAGCCAGTCGAAGATAAGGTTCGGGTCCGGAGTGGAGGTCTGCGGGCCCACCACCCACTTGCCGGATGACTGCTTGAACGTGGCCCCCTGAACGCCGGGCGCCACCAGCTCGACCGTGCTCTCCATGTCCAGCTCCTTGAGCACCGTCTCAAAGACGTTGCCCATCGTCGGTGCGGAGATGACCACCCAGGCGGTATATGTATAGGGCCCCTTGGAGAAGGCCATGGCCTTGCCGCCGGCCTTGGCGTTCTTCTCCAGGAGCAGCACCTTCAAACCCCGCTTGGCCAGGAGGGCCGCACTGGCGCTCCCGCCAAAACCGGCGCCAACCACAATGACATCATAGGAATCCGACACTTCTTTCCCCCTTTCTGAATGATCCACCCGGGTCGGGGCCTGTCCCGCCGGCGTCCCGCGGCCCGCGGTCGATCGCGAGTATCCCCCCCAAGTCTTCAGCTTTCATAAATAATATGTGCCGCACTAACCTCTGTCAAGCCGGTCCGCCGGGGTTGGGCCGGCCGCCCCGGTCGGGTCTTCTGCCCGGCCTGGGCCCTCCGCCCGGGTCGGGCCCTCCGCTTGATGTATCCGCGCTGCCCGGTCCAGGAGCCCAACTCGAGCCACTTGGCTCGGTAAACGTGGCCGATTGTGTCTTTTAATCCCGGTGGTTGACTGCGATGCTAGCCTTGGCGAAAAGTACGCATCCCCAACTACTCATCCGCGGATGAGAAGGGAAGGTGAATAGTGGGCAAGAAAATCGGAGTCGTCCTCGGCGTGCTGGGCGTGCTGGTGCTGGTCTTTGGCGTGGTATGGATGACCATGGTCTGGCCGGCCCTGGCCAAGATCCCGGCCGGTCTGGTCCAGCAGGTCGACCTCGAGGGAACCATGACCCTGTTCAGTGAAGAGCATGGCAGCATGACCCATGATGTTTCGGGCCACCGGAAGTACACGGCAGTGAGCGCCAACGATGACGTGGTGTACCTGCAGGAGGACGTCTGGGCCGAGATCGCCGGCACGGACCAGGAGGTCATCCGGCAGAAGTTCTTCCTGGGGATTGACCGGGTGACACGGCAGAACGTGGAGGGGCTGGGAGACGGCTGCGGTGGAGGCCATTACAACTTCCCGTTCGACGTGAAGAAGGACCAGGTCTACCCCTTCTGGAACGAAGGGAACCCGGCCAACATCGACTGCGTGTTCGTCGAGGAGGCGGACTTCCATGGCCTGCATGTCTACGTGTTCGAAATGACCACCCCGGAGGGCGGCCTGGTGATGCCGGGCGGCTTCGACACCCCGACCATGACCTGTGAGCAGACCGTCAAGCTGTGGGTCGAGCCGGTCACCGGCCTGCCGTTGCAGATCGAGGACCACACCAAGAGGTTCGGACTGATTCCGGTGCCGGACCCGGACTTCCCCACCACCGCCCCCATGACCTACCAGGAAGTGGTCTTCTACGAGGATGACCTGACGTTCACCGACGACACCGTGGCCGGCCTGGTGGACGACGCTAATGCCGCCCGCACCCAGGTAGCCCTGGCCAAGAACCTGGTGCCCTGGCTATCCATCGGCAGCGGAATCCTGCTGGTGCTGGTGGGCGTGTTCCTGGTCATCAAGCCGTCCCGGGCGGCAGCGCCGCCGAAGCCACTGGAGACCGAGGTGGCTGTGCCGGCGCAGAAGAGCTAGACCGGAGCACGGCCATACTATCGCAGTGCTGAACAGAGGAGCGGCCCCCGGGCCGCTCCTCTTCTCTTTTCCAGCCAGGGCCGCTGTCGATCTCCGGCATGCCGGCGCCTCGCTCCTTTCACCGCCGGCGGCCACCCGGATCGCGGCCGCAGGCCCCTGTCCCCGCCGCGGGCCACATGGTAGAATGGGCCAACAGGCCGAAAGCGGGTATGAACCACACAGCAGTCGAGGTCTCCAACGTCACCAAGAGCTTCGGAGATGTGGTGGCGGCGGCCGGCATTTCTTTTGAGGTAGCGCGCGGCGAGATCTTCGGCCTGATCGGCCCCAACGGCTCCGGCAAGACCACCATCATCCGCATGATCATGGAGATCATCAGGCCGGACTCGGGCCAGATCCGGATACTGGGCGAGCCCGCCCGGGGGGCCATCAAGGGCCGGACCGGCTACCTTCCCGAGGAGCGCGGGCTGTACAAGAAGCTGACGGTGGACGAGACCCTGTCCTACCTCTCGGCTCTCAAGGGGAAGTCCGGCCCGGCCGTCAGGCAGCGCGCGGCCGTGCTCCTGGAGCGCACCGGCATGCTGGCTCAGCGAGACCGCAAGATCGAGGAGCTCTCCAAGGGCATGGCCCAGCTCATCCAGTTCGTGGCCACCATAATTCACGATCCGGATTTGGTCATCCTCGACGAGCCCTTCTACGGGCTGGACCCGGTGAACACGCGGCTGCTCAAGGACATGATCGGCGAGCTGCGCCGCCAGGGGAGGGCCGTGATTCTGAGCACCCACATGATGAACGAGGTGGAGGAGCTGTGCGACCGCATCATGATGGTCAACAAGGGCCGCCCGGTGCTCTACGGCAACCTCTCGGACATCAAGGCCCGCTACCGTACCAACTCCGTGGTCATCTCCGTCGAGGGCGACCCGGGGCCCATCGAGGGGGTCACCGGCACCAGGGACCACGGTGCCTGCCTGGAGCTGATGCTGGATGGCAGGACCACCCCCCAGGCGGTGCTGGCCGGCCTCGTGGGCCGCAACGTCACCGTGAACCGGTTTGAGGTGGCCGTCCCGCCGCTCAGCGAGATCTTCATCCAGGTCGTCAGGGAGCAGCCGGATGGGTAAGACCCTGATCGTGTTCCGGCACGAGCTGCTGGTCACCTTGAGGAGGAAGTCCTTCATCCTGGTGACCCTGGCTGTGCCGCTGCTGATGCTGCTGGGATACGGGATCTCCCAGGGAGTGGACAGCTGGCGCCCCGGAGAGGCCGAGGCCAGGAGGATCGGGTACGTCGACCTGGCCGGCGGCTTTGCCATCCACACCGGCCTGGCGGTTGACTTCTCCCCGTACCCGGGTGTGGAAGAAGCCACACAGTCCCTCCTGGCCGGGGAGGTCAGCGAGTACTTCATCATACCCCCGGACTATCTCCAGACCGGGCTCATCGTCAGGTACACCATGGGGAGGGAGATGGAGGCGCCCCCCGAGTCCGTAGAGGGCATCAGAGAGCTCCTGGTCACCAACCTGATCGGAGGTCAGGTCAGCCCGGAAGTCCTGGAGAGGGCCAAGGCGCCCGTCATGCTGAGCTCGATACGGCTGGAGAGCAGCGGCCAGCCGGCGGAGAGGCAGGACCCATTCCTGCAGTTCTTCCTGCCGTACGTCTTCGCCCTCCTGCTGATGTTCTCCCTCTTCTTTGCCTCCGGGTACCTGCTCCAGGGAGTCTCGGAGGAGAAGGAGAACCGGCTGATCGAGGTCCTGCTCTCCTCCATCTCGGCCCGGGAACTCCTGGCCGGCAAGGTGCTGGCATTGGGGGCGGCAGGCCTGGGCCAGATGGCCGTCTGGATGGTCTCTCTCTGGGTGCTCGTCGACGTGCTCCTGGCCAAGATCCCGTCCCTGGGCGGGGCGTCCCTGTCACCCGGGCTCATCATCCTGGCCCTGGTATACTACGTCCTGGGGTACCTTCTGTTCGCCGTGGTGATGGCGACCCTCGGCTCGATAGGGTCCACGGCCAGGGAGTCCCAGAGCTGGTCCAGCATCGTGAGCCTGATCGCCGTGGTGCCCCTCTTCTTCCTCACCCTGATCATCGAAAACCCGGGGCACGCCGCGGCCGTGGCGCTGACCTTCTTCCCCTTCACAGCCCCGATCACGGCCGTCATGCGGCTTTCGGCGGGCTCGGTCCCGGCCTGGCAGCTGGCCCTCAGTCTGGCCATTCTGGCGGGGGCCATAGTCTTATGCATGTGGGTCGGCGCCAAGATATTCCGGACCACCCTGCTGATGTACGGCAAGAGGCCGGGCCTGAGGCAACTGGCCCGATTCATGAGGGAAGCTTGAGGGCGGGCGCCGCCCGGCGGGCCTTCAGGGATATGGCAGCGGCTGTCTCATCCGGAGCTCCTCCAGTGCCCTGCGCCGCAGCTTCATCAGGATGTCCTTGAGGCCCTCCTGCTCGCGGGACGAAAGGCTGGACATGATGCTCCTTATGGCGTTCACCTCCGACAGCTTCCGGTAGGCCCTCTCGCCCTTGTCCGTGATAGCTATCCTCACCATGTTCTTCCTCTGCAGGTCCCTGACCCTCTTCACCAGCCCCTGCTTCTCCATGCGAGTGAGCAGCCCTGAGATGGTGTGCGGCTCACGGAAAAGCGACCGCGATATCTCCGCCGGTGTCACGGGGCGATCCTCGCTCTTGACGATCATCAGGACCTCGGCGTGCATCTGCGGCACGCCGAGCTGCCTCAACTCCGTCTCCGAAGCCCTTATGGCCGCATGCTGGGCCTGGTTGAGCAGGGTCCAGAGTTCATTCTCTCGACCAGCGCTTGCCTTTGCCTTCATTAGTCCCACCTCCCCAGATTGACGCCCGCTGCGTCTCCACAGCGTCCGATTGGACTGCCAATACCCCACCGGGGAACCAGTGTTCCCCTTCATCCTGACTCTAATCACGGCGACAGGCGATTTGCCGAGAGCCAGCCCCCCCAAAAGGCTGGCGGACGTGGCTGCAGGAGTCTCTACGCCCATCTTAAGCGACACGATCATCGGATGTCAAGAGGCGTGCCTCTCCAGGTAACTGTCAACCCTTAGTCGGCGGAATCCTGCTTTCCGTGTTTGAGCGATTTG
>CAYRGJ010000052.1:0-17075 GCA_964423835.1 uncultured Dehalococcoidia bacterium
TGATCACTACCTTCGCGCCTTCCTGCGCCAGGGCGATGGCCTCCGCCCGGCCGATCCCGCGGCCGGCGCCGGTGACGATGGCTACCCTGTCCTTGAGCCGATTCCCCATTTCCTTACCTCCCTGCGACAGACAGTCTGTCCAGCTTTTTCGTCAGACTAGCATGAGCGTCAACCACCTGTCAACTGATGAATAGGATTGCAGCATACATAATGTCATAGATCGTGCTGCAGTATGCACATATGGTTACTGGAATGATGAAGTGGAAGCGCCATCGTGGAATCAGGGGCTTGAAAAACCCGGGTCAGTGACGTAGACTGAGCCGATGGAGGAGACGGGCTGGTGGTTTGCAGCGCCGGGGCCACGGCAGGAGGGGTGATGAGCGCATCCAGTACTGAGGAGAATGGCCTCAGCCTGAGGGCGGGCGAGGACGGCCTCGATGCCATCGACACCGGGCTGCTGCGTGGGCTCACGGTGGATGGCCGGCGCTCGGCCTCTGACCTGGCCCGGGAGCTGGGCATCAGCCGGGCGTACGCCAACAGGAAGCTGCAGGCCCTCCTGAAGAAGAGGCGGATCAGGGTCCGGGCGTTCAGTAATCCCACGGCGCTGGGCTTCAAGGCCGGGGCCATGACCAACATCCAGGTGTCCCCCGGCGGCATGGATGCGGCCATCGGCTGCCTGCGCTCTCTGCCCCAGGTCTGTCTGCTGATGATCACTGCCGGCGGGCAGGACATCGTGGCCCTCACCATGTTCCCCAGCGCCGGACATCTCTCCACCTTCCTGACGGAGGACCTGGGCAGGATGCCCGGCATCAAGTCCACGGAGACCCTGATGATCGCCGACTGGCGGGTCCGGTCGGTGCTTTCCGATCCGGGCGTGGGGTTCTACTCCTACCTGTCATCCCAGCCGGGAAACCGCAACGGCCCTCACGGCGGAAAGGCAGCGGATTTCGCGCAGGCGGGCATGTCCCCCGATTCCACAATTGACCGGCTGGACCTGGAGATACTCCGGGCCATCGAGCGAGACCCGCGCCAGCCCATCGCAGTACTGGCCAACTCGGTGGGGGCCAGTCAGAGGTCCGCCTCCGCCAGGCTGCGCAGCCTCCTGGCCGGCGACGCGCTGCGGATCGGCGTCTATTTCAGCCCGTTCGAGATCGGGCTGGACTTCTTCCCCATGGTGGGCATGAGGGTATCCCCGGCGGAGGTCGAGGCGGTTGCGGCGCGGGTGGAGTCCCTGCCCAACGTGTTCTGGATGCTCCGGGTTTCCGGCCGGTACGATCTGCTGGTGGGGACCATGTTCGCCGGCCCCCGCGAAGTATCACGCTTCGTCTGGAAGGATCTGGCCGGGATTCCGGGAATCCTCTCCATGGAGACCAGCATTGGCCTGGAGATCAGCAAGTGGTCTCTACCTTACATGGCCACCGCCTACCTGGACTGCCTGGCCCGGGCCCGGCCGGGGTAGCCGGGTGGCATTTGTGATTTTGCGGCCGGCCCTCGTGATCTGCGGGTGCGCGCGATTCGGTGGACTGCGGCGGCCTGCGCGCCGCGAACTGGCGTTGACTTGGTGGCGTGAGCCTCCGTACACTTGTTGTGAAAAGGGCTGGCCTGGTATGCAAATGTAGGCCAGCCGAGAGGGATAAGACCTGGAGGGGTCGAGTAGTCTATGTTCAAGGAGGAGTGAGTTCATGAATCTGCGGTTTGCCGGGAAGATTGTCCTGTTGGTCGTGGCACTGATGCTGGCCACGGCGCCGTTTCTCCTGGGCTGCGGCGGCGGGCAGGACGGCGGGGAAAACACAATGGTGATCGGGTGGTTGGGGGACCAGACGGGCGTCAGCGCGGGCGCATTCAAGGAAGTCGTCTGGGGCATGGACGACTACTTTGCCGAGATGGACCCGATAGAAGGCATCAACATCGAGATGCAGCTGTACGACACCCGGCTGGACTACGGCCGCATCCCCATCGGTTACGACTGGTTAGTCAGTCAGGGCATGGACATCTGCATGGTGTACTCCGTGGCCGCGGTGCTGGGGATAAAGGGCCAGTTTGCCGAGGACCAGATACCGGCCTTATCGTTCACCGTGGACCCGATGACCCGTGAGACGCCCTGGATGTACGGTGTGGCGCCGGACTACAACACCGAGGGGGAGTACCTGATCACCTACCTGGTGAAGGACTGGTGGGAGACGAAAGGTATGACCCGGCCCATCAAGATCGGGGTCTTCAGCCAGCCCTCCTCGGCCACCACCAATGCCTACTATGGTGGTTTTGACCTCGGTATCGCCGCCAACCCGGGCAAGTGCGAGGTGACCAAGGTGACAGCGCCCATGACGCAGACGGCTTTCGTCAGCGAGGTGGCTGCGCTGCAGGGCAGCGACGTAATCATCATCACCATCCCGGGCACCCCGGGGCCTCTGTTCATCAAGGAGGCCCTCCAGAGAGGGTACGAAGGACGCTTCCTGAGCGGGAGCGCCTCTCTGCTGGGAGTCTGGACCCTGACCCAGACGCTGCTCACCCCGCAGGAGCTCGACGGGCTCATCGTGCCCCACTCCTGGCACGTGTGGGAGGATGACAACGACTTCGTGGCCGAGATGGCGGCCACGTTGGAGAGCCGCCGGCCATCGGATGCCGATACTCTGAAGGAAGGCACCACGTGGCAGACGGGGTGGACCACGGCCCACATAATCGCCGGCGTCCTGCGCTCCGCAGCCGAAGCCGTGGGTCCGGAAAACGTGGCTGGCCCCGCCATCCGTGACGCCATCGACGGGTTGTCGCTGCAGATACCAACTTGGCCGGTCATAGGCCTGGCCAACAGCGGCGGGCAGAACATACTGCAGCCTTATTACCGCATGATTGAGTACCGGGCCGCCGACAACCAGTTCCACGCCATTTCCGACTGGTTCGCCGTCACCGGTTCCTGAGGATACAGAGGTGGTGCAGCCCCTCCCGGGGCTGCACCACTCTACCAAGGTGGCGCGCCCCTGGGGTGTCTTCTGCCCAGGTACGCCAGAGGTGGCCTGCTTCCCGTTCACCCTCCTCCCCTGTCAGCCCCCGCCGGTGCTTAGATCGGGCCGTCTCGGCACGCTGCGACCATAAGTCCGCGCCATGCCGCGGACTGCGGCGGCCGCCGCTGCAAAAAGGCGTTGACTTGGAGCCCGAGCCTCGGTACACTCGGGGTTGAAAGGGCTGGCCTGCTGTGGTAATGTAGGCCAGCTGAGACGGAGAAGACCCCGGAGGGGTCGGGTAGTCTAGGTTCAAGGAGGGGTGAGTACATGAACCTGCGGTTTGCCGGGAAGCTTGCTCTGGTTATCATGGCAGTGGTTCTGGCCACGGTGCCGTTTCTTCTGGGCTGCGGCGGTGGGGAGGACGGCGAGGAAAACACAATCGTGATCGGATGGCTGGGGGACCAGACGGGCGTCAGCCAGGGCGCATTCAAGGAAGTCATCTGGGGCGTGGACGACTATTTGGCCGAGATGGACCCGATTGAAGGCATCAAGATCGACATACAGCTGTACGACACCCGGCTGGACTACGGCCGCATCCCCATCGGTTACGACTGGTTAATCAATCAGGGCATGGACATCTGCATGGTGTACTCCGTGGGCATGATCCTGGGGATAACGGGTCAATTCGCCGAGGACCAGATGCCGGCCATCTCCTTCACCGCGGACCCGGCGACCCGTGACACGCCCTGGCTGTACGGTGTGGCGCCGGACTACAACATCGAGGGAGAGTACCTGATTACCTATCTGGTGAAGGACTGGTATGAGACCAAAGGTATGACCAGGCCCATCAAGATAGGGGTCCTCAGCCAGCCCTCATCGGCCACCACCAACGCCTTCTGGGGTGGTTTTGACCTCGGTATCGCCGCCAATCCGGGCAAGTGCGAGGTGACCAGGGTGACCGCGCCCATGACGCAGACGGCCTTTGTCAGCGAGGTGGCCGCGCTGCAGGGCAGCGACGTGATCATCATCACCATTCCGGGGACCCCCGGGCCGCTGTTCATCAAAGAGGCCCGCCAGAGAGGCTACACGGGGCCCTTCGTAAGCTCGAGCGCCTCCCTGCTCGGCGTGTGGACCCTGACCCAGACGCTGCTCACGCCGCAGGAGCTCGACGGGCTCATAGTGCCTCACAGCTGGCACCTGTGGGAGGATGACAACGAGTTCGTCGCCGAGATGACAGCCGCGGTGGAGAGCCGCCGTCCGTCCGATGCCGATACTCTGAAGGAAGGCACCACGTGGCAGACGGGGTGGACCACGGCCCACATTATCGCCGGCATCCTGCGCTCCGCAGCTGAAGCCGTGGGTCCGGAGAACGTGGATGGCCCCGCCATCCGTGACGCCATCGAGGGGTTGTCGCTGCAGATACCAACCTGGCCGGTCATAGGCCTGGCCAACAGCGGCGGGCACAACATACTGCAGCCATACTACCGCATGATTGAGTACAAGGCCGCCGACGGCCAGTTCCACTCCATATCCGACTGGTTCACCGTCGCGGGATCCTGACGAACCGGGTGGTGCAGCCCCGGAAGGGGCTGCACCACTACCCAAGGTGCGGCGTTCCCGGGGCGTGAGGGCCGCCTAGCTCTTGAGGATGTACTCGCTGGCCATGGTGCTGCGGATACGGTGCACATCGAGGATTTCCATGACGCTGCGGCCCATCACCATCATGTTCCACGCCAGCCTCAATGGGTTCTTCCCGGCGCCATAGAAGAGGAAGGGGTTGGCGGCGTGGCGGGCTGAAGGCCAGGATTCCTCCACGATGCCTTCGTAGGGCGGCGCCTCGCCGGTGACCGGCCTGATCACTACATTACGCACGTATCGTGCGCGGGGCTGCATAGCTGCCGACAGGGGCGAGTGCTCTGTGTGCCACCGGCGCAGCCACTCCTGCCGCGAAAGCCGCCGGGGACGCTCCATCAACGTCACGGTGACGATGCCGGGTGATCGTTGCCCGTCAGGCCAGGCCCTGGGCCCGGAGTGCTGGTTGCCCCCGTATTCCGTATAGACGGATTCGTCCACCAGGTAGCCGGCCGCCCTGAAGCCCGCGTGCCGCAGGATCCCCTCACACGCGGCGCGCCTTTCCGGGTCCGCCAGCCACAGGGAGACATCGGCGCACATGCGCTCCCCGGAATGATACGGCGCCGGCGGCCTCACCCTGGCATCCTGGTCCACGATGTACATGGTCAGCTTCACGCACCCGGCATCGATCAATCCGGGGGCGACGTCTCTCAGCAGGACCTGCTGCCTTTGCTTCGGGTCCTGCCCCGGTGGGGGCCAGAGCACGTAGATGAGCTTGTCCATTCGCCTTCCTTGAGAAGCCCGCGCTCGGCTGGGGCGAAGCTCCCGTGAGACTGTCTCCGGTGAAACCGGGCCAAGGATAGACCGGATGCAAGGGAGCTGTCAAAACCCTGTTAATCGTATACTACACATGAGATAGCAGGGCCCTTGCTTTGACATCCGGCCGTCCGCAGGCAAGAATGGAGGCCAACCGGACAGGACCTCGCCAGAGAAGGAGGGAGCATGTATGCCATGGCCTTCAACGGGAGCCCCAGGCGGGACGGCACCACCGCGACTCTGCTCAAGAAGGCGCTGCAAGGGGCCGCCTCCCAGGGCGCCAAGACCGAGCTCATTCACCTGAGCCAGCTCCAGATGAAAGGCTGCCAGGCCTGCTTCTCCTGCAAGCGGCGGGGAGGGAAGAGCGACGGGAAGTGCGCTCTCAGGGACGACATGACCCCACTCTATGCCAGGATCGAGAAGGCCGGCGCGGTCTTCATCGGATCACCCATCTACTTCGGCGGAGTCAGCTCGGGGACCAGGATGTTCATCGAGCGCCTCTTTCCCTACTTCACGTACCGGGATTACTCCTCACTTTTCAGCCCGAAGATTCCGGTGGGGCTCATATGCACCATGGGCGGCGGCATTGAGGAGGAGAAGGTCTTCCGCCCGGAGATGCAGTTCAATCAGCTGATGCTGTCGCTGCTGCTGGGGCCCACGGAGCTGCTGGTCAGCGTGGACACCGTTCACGTCAAGGACTACTCAGAGCTGGTGGCCGATGCGCTGGAGCCAATCATCGGCCGGAAGCTGGAGCACCAGCGCACCATTCTCCCGCTGGATTGCCAGAAGGCCTTCGAGATGGGGGCCAGGTTCGCCGGCAGCTCCGGCGGTTAGCCGGATCCGGGCGCAGAGCATGGCGTGACCTGCCGCTGAGCGATCTGCGCCAGGGCCCGAGGCCAGACCTCATGCTGGCGTCTGGTCACCTTCTCCGATGATGGCGGGTGGCGTTATCTCAATGTACTGCGGGCCGCGCACCGTCCCGTCCGGCGTCAACACGCTGCCGCAGACGCAGGAACCGTAGACGGCATAGGTCCCGGCGGGGACCTGGTCGCCATCGTTGTCCCTCTGGTCCCAGGCCTCCTCATAGGTTATGGACTCGCCCGGGTCAATCGACAGGCCGGCACCGGTGGACTCAAGAGACTGGCCGTGGGCCCAGTTCCAGACCAGGACGTTGTCGGAATTGAATACCTCGATGTCGTATACCTGGGCATCGGAGCAGGCCAGGACCAGGGCCTCATCCGCCGGATTCTGCATGGTCAGAAGGAATCCTATCTCGCTTCCCGGACTGTAGACCAGGGACTGGTTGTCATCCCCGGGGGTGATGGCCAGCTCCAGGAAGCTGACGACGGTGACCGCGCAGCCGGCGGTGAAACCACCGTCGATGGTGGTGGCGGTTATGGTCGCGCTTCCAACCTTGACGCCGCTGACCAGCCCGGACTCATCGACGGAAGCGACGGCCTCATCCGTGGATGACCAGGAGATCCCCTGGTCCGTGGCATCCAGCGGGGACACGGTGGCCACCAGCTGCTGTGTCGATCCGGTCAGGATGGTGGCCTCCACCCTGTCCAGGCCCACCCCGGTGACAGGCTCCGGCTCTGGCGCCGGCGCCGGGGGTGGGGACAGGAAGGCCTGCAGAGTCAGGCCGCCAAAGTGAATCCTGGACGTGAGTCCACTGGTGATCTCGACGCTGCCATTGAACGGCTCGCCCAGGTCGGTCTTGAAGAAATCGCCCGCGGTGTAGTATAGCCAGTCGCCCGGTGTCTGACCGTCATAGGTGCGGATCTCGTCAGACCACCATTGGCTCCCGTCGGACCGGAAGTAGATGTTGAGCCGCATCTCGACCCCGTTCTCCGGCCACACCAGCTCCAGGGTGCAGTAGGTCTCATCGCCGGCATCAGAGTGGACATCCACCTCATCGACGTCGGCCTTGAAGGTCTGGCCCTCCGCCACTATGTAGAAGTCGTCGCACTTGAGCGAGACCACATCGGTCTTCCAGCTGACGGCGGCGCCTTCAACAGCCCTGGCATCGCCTTCAACAGTCCTGGCATCGCCATCGCCGTCTGCATCACCAAACAGGCAGATGTTGCCGATGCAGCAGACGCTGGTGGCGCCTATGGTCAACGCCGCGATGACCGCCAACACCACCAAAGGAAAGAACGCGCGCGAGAACTTGCTGACCATGAGAACCCCCCCTCTACAGCAGACTTGCTGACCTGACAAGATTATAGCACCCGGGATCAAGCGGGGGGCAAACCGTGCACTCCGGCCTGGCTATTTCTCCAGCCGGTACTCCCACTGGCAGCAGCAGTCGCTGTAGTCGGTCCTGGGGGGCACCTTGAGGCCTGTGACCTTGATCTTGGGGTTGAAGTACTCGGCGATCATGCTGTAGAGCTTGACGTCCAGGTCCCGGCAAATGAGCTTCTCACGCCCGGTACCCTCCCGCTCCAGTGAGACCAGCGTGGGGCATGTCCGGTAGGTCACCACGGCAAGGTCGTCGCCCTTGACATCTATGTCCATCTGGTACGCCCAGTTCCAGGGGGTAGACTGGATGTACTTCATTACGGTGGGCACATCGTTCCCCTGTATATTAAGCGCCCTGGCAGTCAGCTTGAGGTCATGCTCCAGGAGCCTCTCTACCCACACCGTGACATCGATGTCAAAAGCCAGGTCATTGCCACACCTTTTCATGACTTCCAGGTACCAGAAACCATCTATCCTGACCATGTACTCGCCATACTCCCGCAGCAGTCGCAGAAGCGCGTCTTTGTTCAGCATGTCGAAACGAAAATTGGGGTCGAACGGGCCGCTATAGTCGGGAATCTCGGGCATGTTGCCTCCTTTGTCTTTACCGCAGATGAGTATACACGATCTGCCATCTTGAGATTCTGAACCGAACCGCCGCCTGCTCTGGGTCAAAGGTCCGTGAGGGCGTGAGGCGGCTAGGGGATCTTGAAGTAGATGTCGCCTTCACCGTGGCGCGAGGTGTTCCTCAATATGCCATCCCTGCGCATGGTGAAGTCCACGTGAAGTTGAACCTGCTCTGGCACTCCCTGGCGGGCGTTGAGGACGTCTTTCCGTATGTCGTACTCAAAGTTCATCGTGCCTGTGCCCATGTCGCCGGTGTCCGTGATGCGGTACACCACGCCGTTCCCGCTTGACATCAGTTGCACCGGCGGCCAGGCCTCTCCCTCGGGCGTCTTGTACCAGAATGCGTCGGAGGACAGAGGCTGAAAGGCAAATGACAATCGGTCCACATGGAAGCCCTCTTCATGCCATATCGATACCAGGAGGCTGGACGTGTTCTCCCATGAGGAGATGCGGACGTGGACGTTCGCGACCTCGTTGGTGCCCGCATCGGCCAGGAAAGCCAGACTGTACTCGTATTCACCGGCGTAACTGCTCTCATGCGGTGACAGCGACAGATCCTCGCTGACGTATCGGCTGTCGATGAAGATGCCGCCGAGGATAGCCAGGGCAATGGCCACGTGGACTGCGCCGAAGAGCAACCCGCCTCTATTCACGCTACGTAACGCAAACCATCGCATTGTCCGCTCCTGCGGATCGATTATAGCGTGAAGGAAAGGATGGTGCTACAGGCCAACCCCAGTCAGGCGTTCCCGGAGAGCCTGGTCGAGCTCTGAGCGGGAGCGGCGGCCTGCCGGAGCTCCGGCGCCGCGCCTTCAGGAGCCCTCTGACCGCCATCTGCCGGTGATTGGACCCGCTCGGGCTCGTCCCTCCCGTTGGCCGTGTCGATCAAGTGCCAGTACATATAGCTGGTCACGTATCCCAACACGATACTGACCAGGACAAAGAGCCCTGTCTTCCAGTAGCTCCCGGCGCCAAGCCAGTACGCGGCGAACAGACCAAGAAGGAACTCAACCTCCACCAGCGAGATGTACAAGTGCTTCCAGACGGCCCGGCGAACTGGTTTCTTCCCTGTCTGGGTATTCATGATTCTCCTTTAACGGACAGCCTGGCGATGCTGCAACAGGCTTGCCGGCATTTCACTCCCCCGGAGTGTCGTAGTGGACCGTACTAGTTATGAGTCACTCTTATTCGCCTTTTCCCCTCTGGCAGCGTCAGACCGTTTTGATGTTTGCCTGTTGGAATGCAGCGGAGTCTCAGGGGCGGACGGCCCGGGGCAGCAGGTGGGCCTCGCTACGGAGGCGGAACGCTGCCGTGGGTGCTACCAGTACCTGGCTTCTGGTCGAGAAGCTGACAGGGCCGCTTTCAGGCCAGCTTCTTGCTTACACCGACAACCACGCCGTGTACATGGCGGTTCGCCTGCGGCCGGGACCCCTCCCTGCTGACCCGGTGGCGAGCCACCTTGACTCTGCCTGCCTCAGAAAAGAGGATGATGTTTCCGGAAGAGGGCGTCCGTTCTGGGTCGACGAAGATCACGTCGCCCTCCATGATTTCCGGCTTCAGGCTGAAACCCCGCACCATGAAGGCTCTTGTCTTCTCGCTTCCAATACCGGGGAATGCCCAGCAGGCGGTCTGGCTCGAATCCACCACTCCTGTTGGTGTCTCGGTCACCAAAGGCACGACTGCAGGCTGCACGACCTCCAATTCAGCGGGCATCCTCCGGGCCCCTGTCGGTGGCCCACTGCGGAAACCCGTCTTTTTGACATACCCCGCCGCCTCATACAGGCAGTTGGGGTGGATCTTCAAAGCTCTGGCCAGTGCCAGGAACGTCTCTGCTGATGGGTGCTCATAATCATCCCGCTCCAGGCGAGACAGATGGCTCCTCCCCAACCCGCTCAGCCGGGCCAGCTCCCACTGGGTCAAGCCTCTAGTGAGTCGCTGTTCTCTGATGTACTGTCCCAGGCTCATCTAGCGTTTGGCCATCTGCGCGAAAACCGATCGGGGATATACGATTGTAGCAGGGCCCGGGGCCCAGTGTCAAATGCGGCAGCGTCCCTTCTGTGTTGCAGCGAATGCTACCAGGGTAGCAGAATCCGCATGTCATTACGCTGTCGGACTGCGTCACTTGTGCTGCGGCCGGGCCTGGCTCCTGTCGTTAGCTAGTGGTTCTCAGGCCAGAGGGGACACTGACCCTGAATGCACTCCTTGTTCTCCAGGTGCTGTTCGCAGGCAAACGGATCTGCTGCCAGTAGTATCCCGGTGTGTCTCCGGATGAGCGCGGAAGCCTCATTGAGCGCCAGCCAGCAATCCCTCTGACAGCACCGGGGAGCCTTGAAGGAGGAGATCCTTCCAAGCACGGCCTGGGTGGCCTGCTGAGCCATCTGTCTCTTGTCACCATCAAAGGGGGTGGCCCCCAGCAGAAGAGAGACGGCGACACCAACACCGATGGCCGCTCCACATGCTCCGAGGAAGGCACATGAGCCGCCGGCGATGCTTTGACCCCGCTGGATCGAGGAAGCGAACTGCTCGTATGTCGCCGGGTACCCGCAATTGCGCAGGGCGGTCAGGATGACAGCAGGCACCATCGCGTGATGCTCCGGTCCGTTTACTGGGAAACTCGGGTGAGAGCGTATGGTCTGCATGAGGACCACCGGGTCCGCCTCCAGGCTGTGGAGACAAACGCTCTTAATGATTCCCACGGCATCCGCGCTGTGGCAGTGGTCGCAAACAAAATGACCGTTGGCGCAGCGGGCATTGGCCGGTGAAACCTTTCCGCAGTAACAGCAGGAGCTGTGCCGGTCCGTGTCAGAGTAGATCAGCTCGGCACCGCAGACCGTGCATCCGGACCGGTGTGGGCCATCATTCCGGTTGGATTCCGGAGACTCCTCATCTGTACGCTGCGGACACCACGCCGCATCCCTGGCGGGAGTCGCTGGATTCGTATCCTTCATAGGTTCACCGTCTCATCATCTCCTGTGTCAGGCACTTCATAGGTTGTATAGAGGTACCAGGGGTAGCCCCAGAACGGGGTAAGAACCAGGAGTCTGTGCCAGCCAGAGTCTATCCAGTCCCAGTAACCTTTGTATACCCTCCCGGGGTTGTCGATGTCTGCTCTCACTTCTGGTCCCCTCTCAGTAGGCCAGTGTCATCTGAGGAGTGTGCTGGTGAGGCTTGTTATGACTAGCCTTTCGGGTTCACCTGGGTCATCCCAAGTGTGTTGACCAGTCGCACCGAACCAAAGGGTAGCAGTGTTGCCTGGCGGTCACATCTTTCATCCGTGGCCCCCGTTCCGGCTGCACTCCTCAGTTGTACCATATTTGCTGCGGCCTTTGTCGCGGCCGGGAGAAGCTGCTAATGAAAGAAGCAGGGCCGTTGGGATCTGGCCCTGCTTCTTCTTGCCTGCAGCAACTACTTTGCGTAAACCCGGCTGTGGTCTATGCCCTCCTGCGTCTCAGCCTTGCCACACCGACGCAAATCAGGGCTATCGGTACCAGTACCAGCAGGTACCACAGGTAGAGCAGGTTGTTCTGCTGGGGCGGCGTATCGGCGGGCGCAGTGTCGCTGGCCTCGCTGGCCTCCGTCGCTTCTGCTGCGGCCGGAGATGCCTCCTCAGTGACGGCGACAACAACTGCCGGCACGGCGCTGCCGTCCGCGCTGCTGCTGTCCGCGCTGCTGCTGTCCGCGCTGCTGCTGTTGTTCGAATCCAACACGGGCGGGGAATCATTGTCGCCCTTCGGGCTGTCGGCCCCGACGCTGTCATCCGCGGGGTCAGGCAGGGACTCGATGGGCACAGCCACGCTGTCGCTTATGGGCGGCAGCTGGTTGCAGTCCACGGTGGCGGTGTTGTCAATGTTGCCATCGCCGCCGCCATTGCTCTCGATGTCGGCCTGAGTGACGGTGTAGCAGTATGCCCAGGTCCACGCCTCGCCAACATCGAGCACGCTGTTGGTCACCTTGGATTCCACCGGAGCGATACCCGTCAGGTCCACCAGAGAATCGTCCAGGGTGATGCCCCACAGCGCCTGGTTGCCGGTATTGGTCAGCGCCACCTGGTAGGTGACAATCTCCCCGGCGTGGTCAATCACGCCGTTGCCCGCCGCGTCCACTTCGGTGGCGGTCTTGCTCACCGACATGGCGGGCACCCAGTGGTAGTGAATGAGCACGGCTACGCTGTCGCTCACGGGTGGCAGCTGGTCGCAGCCCACGGTGGCGGTGTTGTCGATGTCGCCATCGCAGCCACCGTGGCTGTCAATGTTCCACTGGGTGACGCTGTAGGTGTAGGTCCACGTCCAGGTTTCACCGACGTCGAGCATACCGTTGGTGACCATGGATTCCACCGGGTCCACACCCGTCAGGTCCACCCGGGAGTCGGCCACCGTGATGCCGGTGAGCGTCTGGTTGCCGGTGTTCTGCACCCTGATGGTGTAGTGGATCACGTCCCCGGCGGCGTCCACCGAGTCCTCGGCGGCCACCTTGGTCACGTCCAGGGACGGGCTAAGCGCGACTATGTTCGTGGGCTGATAGTAGGAGTTGTCCGTCGTGTCCGGATCAGCAGTAATAGCCGTCACCGACACGTTGTTTACCATATCCATGGGGGGAGGACCATCGCCCTTTGCGGCTGTGCCAGCGCCACCCGCCTCCGGGAGCTCGGAGGTGTCGTAGTCAGAGAACGTTGTGCCCACATCAACGGTCACCGCCATCGTGGCGGTCTGCCCCGGGTCCAACGCCCCCACGCTCCAGGTGACCACTAGGTCAACGTGAGATGCGGCCCCCTGGGATGGCACGGCGGAAACCAGGCTCGCCATATCGTCCAGGGTATCGGTGACGACCACACCGTTCGCCACCGTGTCGGACGAGTTGTTGGTGACAGACACCTGGTACGTCAACCTGCTGCCGGCAAAGACCGGGTCCGGATCGTCCGTCTTCATGATCGACAGATCGGCTTCCACGGTGAAGAACTGCTGAACCTTGGACAGGGGTATGGTCTTGTTGCCGACATTAATGGTATCGGGTGTGTCTGTGGCCGTGTGCGCCTCCACCATGCCGGTGTGGACGTTGCCCTGAGCGCCTTCCTGAGTGTCGTCCGGGATCACGGTCTTGAGCACCACCCAGATCTCGACGACCACGGTGTCGCCATCCTGCAACCCTGACACCGGAATTGTACCCTGGATCTGCTCATCGGAGGTGCCTTCATTGACGATGGCCCAGGTGTATGCATCAACCTGGGCAGTGGCCCCGTTGACGGTAGCGCTGTCAGCGGTGTCCACGAAAGCGCCGTAGATCCCGTATGCGGGGTCAAAACCGAAGTCCCCGCCATTGGTGGTCTTGGTCAGGAAATAGGGAGTGACCACAATAGTCCCGTTCTCTGGCGAAGTGCTGCCGTCAACACTGATCAACAGCTCGAAGGCTACTATCTGGCCCAGCGCCATGTCCTTGGGTTGAAGGGACTCCACGGAGTCCTTGGGGTCGCCGTAGATGGCGTGGCCCAGAGGATCAGCAGCCCGCCCTCCGACGATTGGCGCGAGCTGACTCGGCTGCAGCCTGGGATAGGCGTACCCGTCCCCCTGCGTCGAGGGACAGGCGGCAGACCAATCCAGGGAATACGAGCCGCCCGATGCCGCCAGGGGCACAGGCAGGACGGCCAGCATCATGGCCGCGATCAGGAATAACGTGCCAGCCTGAGCCAGGATTGGAATGCGTCTGAGCTTGTTGTGGATACCCATCGTCTCACTCCCTCTGCCCGATTCTCCGGGCGCCCACGAGCTACGGCCAAGCGGCCGCAAAAAGAAAAACCGGCCCTCAAGGCCGGTTTCACTATTGACTCCCCACCACCCAAGTGACCACGTAAGGGTGGTGGCTCAACGCCCCCTCTGAAGTCGCCACCGATCTGTGGCTCTTCTGCCCGCTTAGTCGCCGGACTGCCGGGAATCCCTTGCCTGGCATCCGCCGCGGCCAGCCGCTGCCGCTGCGGGACCACCGTGCCGTCTTGAGACCTGGGTTTCTGTCTTCGGGGGTGAAGACGAACTCGCGGCCTGGTCATCTACGTACTCTCCACGGGCCTCACTTAGTAGGCATACCTGATGCGGCCTGCCCGCCGTCGAAAGGATACTTGTTAGCGAAGAGCATTGGCGGAGGGCGCCTGGAGGAGCCGCCATGCAGGAGGGGCCATGGATGAGAAAAAGCCGCCGCCGGGTTTTGGAGACATGCTTGATTTCGGGGTGGTTGAAGCGATTCTGGGCCGGCGCTCACGCCGCTTCTTTCTGGGGGCCGAGATCCCCGATGGCTTCTTCACCTACAAAAGCCGCTATGACCCGATGCCGCTGTCAGAGTTGGAGAGGCTCCTGGTGCTGACGGCCTGCGGAACCAACACTGGCTGGCACAATGTGCATTACCGCGCCCGGCGCTATGCGCCTCATCTCTCCAACTACAGCGCAGCCGCCGGCGGGCGCACCTTCCCTTCTTCAGCCGGCTTCCATACCAGCATGACGTTCTTCACTGACGATGAGGGTGTCTATGTTCTGGATGCCAGAGACGCGCCCGCGTTCGCCGAAAGAAGCGAGGACGGCTCGATCGGGCTGGACAGGATAGCCAGCGAGGTCAGGAGGCGGACCAGGAAACTCCGGGAAGGGCGGCTGGACCTCCCCGGCGAGGTGCCGTTCACGGAGCCGCACAACACGTGGGTGGCCAACCGGCCAGGGACGCTCCTGGTGATACCGGTGGGCGACCTGGCACAGCACTTCCTGCTGACCCTCTGCTACCTGGCACAGAACGGATTGGCCGTCAGGGACGACATAAACAGGCGCGACATTCCAGGCATTGACGGGTTCAAGAGGGTGGTCGATCCGGACAACGCGTTCCCACTGTCGCTGGCGGAGCAGCAGTCAATGGCTGAGCTCACCGTAGAGCTGTCCACAAGCTGTTTTGCCGGCGCCCTCATGCTGCAGGCCATGGGTCTGGGGGGATGGATGTATGACGGCCTGGACCCGTTTTCCGTGCTCGGCGCCAGCGGCGATCCGAACGTGTCAGGACTGGGATTCCGCTACGACAGAGATGAACGCTGGCCCTTCCTCAACCCGACCGGATTGCCCGGCGTGATGGAGGGCTTCTGCCCGCCCCACTACCGGGACATGCGGTCTGCCGTGGAGGCACTGGCCTGGCGCAAGTTCGGGCCCGGCGGCCCGTTTAATGCCGCAACGCCCGGTCCATGGAAGGATTCGTCTGCGGTCCGTTCTTCAGCCCAGGTGCACAGCGAGGAGTTCAAGGAATGCGTAGCCCTGCAGGCCCAGTACATCTTTGACACGTTCGGCAAGTTCCCCGGCACCGTCCCGTCGATCTTCGTATTCATGTATCTCCAGGCTCATCATCTGGACCTTGAGTTCTATGACCGGTTCTACCAGCCCGGAGCCTACCTCAGGACCCACGCCGATCACATGCAGCGGTGGCATGTACCTCTCACAAGCAAGTGTGATGCCATGCCGCCTCCGCCAGCAGTCAGCAGAGGTTCAGTGAGGAAAGCGGACCGCAATGAGACACTTCCGTGATCCGGGCGATGTAGCCTGTGGTGGGAGCGACGAACAGATGAGGGTCCGAGAAGCCACCCCGGAGGACAAGCCGGCATGGGATGCCTTCGTCGACAGTGAATACGGCGCCTTTTCCCTCTACTTCGACTGGAAGTACGTGCACGAGGCTGGGGGAGTCCGGTTCATCCCCCTGTTGATTGAGGACGGTCCGTCCCGGTTGGCCGGCGTTCTCCCCATGGTCAGGGAGGACCACCTTCTCTATTCCACCCTTGATTGCGGCAGAGGCGGGGGGGCGCAAGGGTTTCTGCTGGCGAGGCGGCTCTCCGATGCTGAGAAGAGCGAGGCGACCTGGGGCCTGTTGGAGCACGTTGACGCGCACCACTCCCGGAGGTGCGCCTCTTTCAGACTGTCGGAAGCCCCCGCGGCGGTCGCCGACGCGAGCGATGAGCCCACGGCGGCTCTGGTCGCCAGCGGGTTCCGCTACAGGTACGACAGAAAGACCGGACTGCCCTGTAACTTCATTCTGCCACTGAAGCAGCCGTTCGAGGAGTTCGTCTGGAAGAAATGGCCGAGACGGCACCGGGAGGTCCTGAGGCAGACGGAGAGGAATGGGGTAGTGGTCATCCAGGACCGGGAGTTCAGCTATGCCGAGGATCTGGCAGTAATGATGGCGGACAACGACCGGCGGCATGGAGCCAAACCTCTAACCAGGGAAGAGGTCATGGCCCGGCTGGAGGTGTTTGGGGAGAGGACCAAGCTGTTTGTGGCTCAGCGTGATGGTCAGCCGCTGGTGATGCTGCTGTGCCACTACACTCCGACCACCTGCTACCTGGCAAGGGTGGGGTGTCTTGACAAGGACACCGACAATGCGAACAAGCTGTGCTGGAAGACGGCGATTGAGGACGCCTGCAACTCGGGCCTGAGCTTTGCCGATTTCGGCTACACCCACACGGAGAGCCTGGCGTTCTTCAAGGCGAGGTACGGGGGAACCAGGGTCCCCGTGCGGACCTATGAGAAGAGGTATTCAATCCCCATGACCTTCGTCGAGAAGGCGCCTGATCTGGTCAAGGAGACCTGGCGCGGCAAGGTCCGCGCCCGGTGAGATTGGACCGGCGTGCGCCGATGGGGCAGAGCCCCGTGACACCGGCTGTCCGTCTACGTCTCAGCCTCCGCAGGCTCAGGGCCAGCCTTTGCCCGTCCGGTCTCACCCGGCCTGCCAGGAATCCCTTGCCCGGCACAGGGCAGGCCGATTGTGAGGGCTTTGTGACGGTCTTCGTCTGCCCTGAGACTTGGCCGCAAATCGTCTCTGCTAGTACCTACTATCAATAATCTCCGGTATATTGTATACTCTTGCCATGGCAAG
>CAYRGJ010000053.1:0-15725 GCA_964423835.1 uncultured Dehalococcoidia bacterium
GGCCGTCCGGGACCTGGATATTCAAGGTGATGCCCCTCTTGCTGGTGTTGGTGGCGAACCAGAAGAGGCTCTTCTCCGGATCGGGTATGTCCTTGTAGAACGGCCCGATGTTGCGGGCGGGGTCGCCCCCCGGCCTCTCGATCTTGATGACGTCGGCCCCATAGTCGCCGAGCGTCTTGCCGCAAAGCAGGCCCATCTCGTCGGTCAGGTCCAGCACGCGTACCCCATCGAGCAGTGCCTGATGATTGCTCACGTCACACCTCCTGATGCCGGCCCCCGGGCCGGACCGCCCCGGGCGGCGCCATATTACCGGATGGATGGTAGCATCGGGGGGGCGGCCGCGTATGTCCGTGTTCGCCTGAATCGATGGTCAGAGAAACCCTACAGCCGCTGCGGGGTCCGCTCCCGCGCCGGATTTCTGCGCATGTCGCATGTAAGGATAAGCCTACAGCGTAATCCGCGTTATCCTGACAGACGCGGCGGCTTCGCCGACAGTAGCATGGTTGCAGCGGATGGCGCCGGCCGCTTGCGCCGCATGGCCGCGGGCGCCCTGGCGGCAGGGCAATCAGTCCCAGGTGGACCCTTTCAGGAGGGAAGATGGATTTCACTCTCGATGCAGCATGTGAGAGACTGCGCGATGAGATCGCGGAGTTTGCCCGGAGCGAGCTGCCTCCGGATTTCGTGGCCTCCACCTCAATTGAGCAGGAGTTCTGGGACTTCGATTTCGAGATGGCCATGTCCAAGAAGCTGGCCCAGAGGGGGTGGCTCACCATGAGCTGGCCCAGGGAGTACGGAGGGGGAGGGGCCGGGTACTTCGAACAGACCGTGTACGAAATGGAAATGCACTACCACTACATACCGGGTGCCTGGATGGGGGTCAGCGGCATCCAGTGGGTGGGGCCGGTCCTGATGTCCATCGGCACCGAGGAGCAGAAGAAGAAGTACATTCCCATGATAGCCGCGGGCGAGAGGGATGGCGTCTGGTGCACGGGGTACAGCGAGCCCAATGCCGGTTCGGACCTGGCCAACCTGCAGACCCGGGCCACCAGGGCCGGTGACAAGTACATCATCAACGGGCAGAAGGTGTGGACCAGCCAGGCCCATCATGCCCGGTGGTGCTGGCTTCTGGCCCGGACGGCGCCCATGACGGAGAAGAAGCACCATGGCCTGTCCCTGATCATCGTGGACATGAAGAGCCCGGGCATCACCGTCAGGCCAATTCTCAACTTCTATGGCAAGCACCATTTCAACGAGGTGTTCTTTGACAATGTCGAGGTCCCCGCGGCCAACCTGGTGGGAATGGAGAACAAGGGCTGGTATCACCTTATGCAGGCGCTGGTCTACGAGAGGCGCAGCTTCGCCCCCTGCATCTACGGCTCGAGCAAGAGGGTCGTCGAGTACCTGGTGGAGTGCGCCAGGACCAGCAGGCGTGACGGGCAGCCACTGGCCCGCGACCCCGGCGTCCGGAATCAGCTGGCCGAGATCGCCATCGACCTGGAAGCGCTCAGGCTGTCTGCCTTCCAGATAACCTGGCTCATCGCCCAGGGCGGTATGCCCATCTACGAGGCATCGCGCAACAAGCTGCTGGCCGATCACCTGGGTCAGCGGATCGCGCTCACGGGCGCGGAGATCCTGGGGGCCTACTCCCAGATAGATCCCGACGCCAGGGCGCTGGCCCGGTTCAACGGCGCCATTCAGGGCTGGTACCTGGGCTTCCCGGGCGGCCAGATCGCGGCGGGCACCTCCGAGGTCGAGAAGAGCGTCATCGCCCAGTTCAAGCTGGGGTTGCCCAAGTCATATTAGGAGCGGATAAGGAGAGGGCCATGGACTTCGGCTTCACTGAACAGCAGGTTATGCTGCGGACCAGCGCCAGGGACTTCCTGGCCAGGGAGTACCCCAAGGCCAAAATCAGGACCGCCTTCAAGGAGGAGATGGGCTATGATCCCAGGGTCTGGCGGGACATGGCCGAGCTGGGGTGGCAGGGCCTGGTCCTGCCTGCCGAGTACGAAGGGACCGAAGCCGGGTTCCTGGACCTGGTGATCCTGTTCGAGGAGATGGGCCGGAACATCGTTCCCGGGCCCTTCTTCTCCACCGTGGCCCATTGCTCTCTGGCCCTGCTGGAATACGGGACCGATGAGCAGAAGTCCAGGTTCCTTCCCCCCATCGCCAGGGGCGAGGAGATCTGGACCCTGGCGCTGGTGGAGGAGCCGGCCAGCTACCACCCGGAGGAGATAAACATGCCCGCGGCGGCCAGCGGAGACCGCTACCTTCTGGAGGGGTCCAAGGTCTTCGTGGCCGACGCTCACGTCGCCCGCTATTTCCTGGTGGCCGCCAGGACCGGCCAGTCGGGCGCCGCCGGCATCACCCTCTTCATCGTGCCCGCCGCAGAGCCGGGCGTGACCATCGAGCTGATGCCGACCATGGCCGGCGACCGGCAGTTCCGCGTCAGGTTCGACAGGGTCAGCGTGCCGAAGAGCAGCGTCCTGGGGAGGGCGGGCGCGGGCTGGGGGATCGTCGATTTCATCCTGCAGCGGGCCGCCGTGCTGAAATGCGCCGAGATGTCCGGGGCCTGCCAGGCGGTGCTGGACATGACCAGCGCCTACGCCCGGGACCGGATCCAGTTCGACCGCCCCATCGGCTCCTTCCAGGCCGTACAGATGAAGCTGGCCGAGATGGTCATCAACATCGATGCCGTCCAGTACCTTCTCTACCTGGCGGCGTGGGAGATAGCCGCCGGGAAGCCGTCGCCGGCGCACATATCCGCGGCCAAGGCCAGGGCGGCGGAGGTGCTCCAGCTGGCCTGCATCGAGGGCATGACGGCCCATGGCGCCATCGGGTTCACCGAGGACTGCGACCTGGGCTTCTACTATCGCCGGGTGAGAGAGGCCGAATTCACCGGCGGCAACACCGCCCTCCATCTGGAGAACGTGGCTGCCGGGTTGGGCCTGTAGTCTTTCCCGGGCCTCACCACACGAAGGCCTCTATGGCATCCTGAATGGCCGGAAGGGCGACCAGTCCAGCCACCGGATTCCCTGTACGTCCTTGGAGCTGGGGAAGGCGCAGTTGGGGGCTATGGGGTTTCCTCCGGCGTCCTCCAGCATCAGGTCGTACATCCGCTGGACCACCTTCGGCCGGTCCCAGGCCACGTTCTCCATGTGCCCGGGGTCGTTGTGGAGGTCGTAGAGCTGAGGCTCCTCCCCGGTGTTGCGGCAGATCAGGACGTAGTCATCATCGCGGCACCAGACATTCATGGCGAAGGCGCACGTGGCGTAGTCCCGCACCCGGTCCGCCCTGCCCTCGATGATGGGCATCAGGTCGCGCCCGTCCATCTCGTAGGGCGTCTCTAACCGCAGCGAGCTGGCGATGGTGGCCGCGATGTCGTGGTGCTGCACCAGGGCCGCGCTTCTGCGGCCCTTCGTGTCCAGGCCTGGATGGTGCATCATCAGGACGCAGTCGACCAGCTCGGGGTACATGCCGGCGGGGCACTTGCCGCTGATGCCGTGCTCGCCCAGCTGGAGGCCATGGTCCGAAGTTACGACGACCAGCGTGTTCCGGAGCAGGTCCAGCTCGCGGACCTTGTCCATCAGCTTGCCGAACCAGGTGTCAACCATGGTCACCTTGGCGGCGTAGAGCGCCCGCATGTGGTTGACCTCCGCTTCGGACATCAGCCTGGTGGGGCCGTAGAATGGCAGGATCATCTCCAGCCCCTGGTACCCCGGGTCATAGAGGTCCACGTAGCGTGGCGGGGGGTCAAACGGCTCGTGGGGGTCCCACGAGTCGACCACCAGGAAGAACGGATCCCGGGAATCCCGGCTGTCGTCCAGCCACTTCACCGCTTTGGCGAAGACCCGCGGCGCGAAGTGGTCGGCCTCGGACTGCCAGCCCAGGTTGTTGGCCAGGTAGAGGGGCAGGGCCTCCGCGTACCAGTCATTCCTGAACCAGGAAGGCACGTAGCGGCTCAGGTCCAGGCGCTCCGCCAGGGCGGGGATGCCGTATGCGTCCAGCATGTGGCCACGCACCCAGTCGAAATGGGCGAAGCCGCGGTGGTGGTTCATCCAGGCGCAGGCGAAATAGGGCGTAGCATCGCTGAAGAGCGCGGTGCGGTACCTGGCGTGGCGCACGGCATGGTGCGGAGCGATCCCGGCCAGGTCGATGCCCTGAAGGAGCTCGGCGAGGGTCAGCACGTCCCAGGGAATCGGGGCCCAGCCGGGCAAGGCCAGGCGGGGGAGGCCCAAGTAGCCGCTGCGATTGGCGGGGACCCTGGTCTCCGAGCCGAAAGGCTCCTTGCTGAACGGGTAGAGGCGCATTCCGGTGTAGAGGGCATGGCGCGCCGGGAGGGCCGGCAACGTCTCCGGGCAGGCCCGGTCGAAGACCAGGCTCTCCCTGGCGAACAGGTCCAGGGCCGGCGTGTGGACGCTGCGGCTGCCGTAGCACCCGAGGTGATCAGGCCGCAGGCTGTCTATGGTCACCAGGATGACATTCATCATCACATGTGTCGCGACCGCCAGGGAGCACCTCTCAGCCTGCCCGAAGGGGACTGCTGGAGGTACCGCGGACGGGACAAGCAGATGATAGGCAGCGCTGTCGGCGCCTGTCTGTCAGGGAGCTCCTGAACGGGCTGTCCGGTTTATCTGACGCCGGGCAGGCGCACCGGCCATGCCGGGGGCCGGCCGGATTTTTGACAAGCGGCCTCCTTTGAGGTATGAGATAGCTGTGGGGCGTGACATCCCCGGCAGGGGGAGGGAGCCGGCCATGGAGAAGAAGGGCAGTCGCCTTCGGAAGGACGCCGCGGCTTCGGTGCGGCGGGTGGCGCCGTGGTTGAAGCCGGCGCCCGGGGCGAAGAAGGCCGGGGACATGCTGGCCAGCCGGGACGAGATCTTCCGGCTGGTCGCCGAGAACGTATCGGACGTCATCTGGGTGCTGGATATGAGCGGCCGGCACCTATACTTCAGTCCTTCCGTTGAACGTCTGACCGGGTTCACCGTGGAGGAGACCGCGGCCGACCCGACCATCGCCATGACGAAGGCCGGGATGGACAGCGCGCACAGGGCCATCAAGGAGCAGATGGCCCGTGACCGGAAGGAGCAGGGCAAGGCCTCCCGTCCCATGGAGCTGGAGCTGGTCCGCAAGGACGGCCGGCGCGTCTGGACTGAGACCACCTGGAGCCTTCTTCGCAACGGCGATGACCGGCCGGTGGGCATCATCGGCGCTGTCCGCGATATCACCCAGCGCAAGCGGGCCGAGGACCTCTTCCGGACGCTGGCGGACAACTCCCCGGTGAGCATCTACATCGTCCAGGACGGCCGGTTTCGCTTCGTGAACCGGCACTTCGTTACAGAGACAGGCAGCGCCGAGAGCGAGATACTGGGCGAGAAGCCCCTGCGCCGCATGGCGCCGAGAGAGCGGAGCCGGGTAGAGCAGCATGCTGCCGCCATGCTCAGCGGCCAGCGTTCGGAGCCGTATGAATTTCGCTACGCCGGCCGGAGGGGGCAGAGCCGGTGGGTCATGGAAAGGGTGGCCAGGATTGAGTACGAGGGCCGGCCCGCCATCCTGGGCATATTCATGGACATCACGGAGCGCAAGAGGAACGAGGATGCCCTGAAGCGCTCCGAGTCGGAGCTGAGGCTGCTTTCGCAGCGGATGCTGCAGATCCAGGAGGACGAGCGGGCGCGCGTCGCCCGCGACCTGCACGACCAGCTGGGCCAGGAGTTGGTGTTCCTGAAGATAAAGGCCCAGTCCCTGGCGGAGCAGGTGGGGCCGGCCTCGGTGGCCTACGATTCGGCTTCGGAGCTGCCGGGCCTGATAGACCGGGTGAAGGCCACGTCCCACCGCATCGCCCTGAGCATCAGGCCGGATATCCTGGACGGTCTGGGGCTGGTGAAGGCCGTCCAGTGGTATGCCGGCGAGTTCGAGAAGCACACCTCGATCGCCTGTTTCGTGGATGTCCCGGTCGAGGAGGTGGCGGTGCCGCAGAAGGTGTCCACGGCGGCGTATCGCATCCTCCAGGAGGCCCTGACCAACGTGTACAAGCACGCCGGCGCCACGGAGGTCCACATCGTCCTTGAGGTGAAAGCCAGGGTATTGACCGTCCGTATATGGGACAATGGCGCCGGCTTTGACCGGGATTCCCTGCCGGAGAAGGGCTCCCTGGGGCTGGTGGGCATGAGGGAGAGGGCGCGCCTGGTGGGTGGCAGCCTGAAGGTCACCACCCGCCGCGCGGCGGGGACCCGCGTAGTGGCCCGGTTGCCCCTGGTTTCGGCCGACGGCCCGGCAAGGACGGGCCGTGAGGGGCCCTCGCGGAAAGCGAACGGCAGGGCCAGGCCCAGGTCCACAGTCTGATGGCCCCCGGACAGAGAGAGCCATGATCAATGTGCTGCTGGCTGACGATCACAGTCTGGTCCGGACCGGCATCAGGGTGATCCTGGAGCGCAGCCCGGACATACGTGTTGTGGGGGAGGCGTCGGACGGCAAGGAAACGCTGGACCAGTACCGGGCCCTGAATCCGGATGTGGTGGTGCTGGACATCTCGATGCCCAACATGGACGGAGTGGAGACTGCCAAAGCCCTCCTGGAGATGGACCCACAGGCCCAGATCTTGATACTGACCATGTATCCGGAGAGGCAATACGCGGTCAGGGCCCTCAAGGCCGGAGCGCTGGGATACATCACCAAGGGGACCTCGACGGCGGAGCTGCACAATGCTGTCCGCAGCGTGGCGGCGCGGAAGCGGTTTCTCTCTGAGGAGGGCATAGATGCGGTGACCACGCGCCTTCTGTCCGGCGGGCCCAGCGCCAGCCTGATCGAAAACCTGTCCGACAGAGAGCTCCAGGTGCTGTGCATGATCGCCCGGGGCCGGCGGATTGTGGAAATCGCGGAAGAGCTGGGCCTGGGGGCCAAGACGGTGGAAACCTATCGCGGCCGGCTCCTGCGCAAGCTGGGCCTGAGGAACAACGCCGACATCTGCCGGTTCGCCTACGACAACGCCCTGGTGGAGGACTAGGCGGTGGTTGTCAGGCAATACCTGACGCGGGATTCAGGTTCCGCCTGACATACAGCGATTCCGGGTGGGGGTATGCTGCAACGGAGGGTTGGGGGCTTCCATTTGCCTGATCTTTCGGTTATTATGGCGGAAAATCAGCAGGAGTTGAGTTCGGAAGGAGGGTTCAATGAGTAGAGTCATGAGGATCACGCTAGCATTCGCACTCGTGGTCGCCATCGTGGCCGGGGGCTTGTTGTCAACCGGCTGTGGTGGCGAGAACAAGGCTGAGCTGGTGAAGCCCACCATCGAGCTGTTCCAGTTCCAGAAGGGCTCGACCGTGGACTTCGACGATGCCACCATCAACAGCGCGGCCAACGCGGAAGCCAACGTCAAGTTCGGGACCGCCAAGGCCATCTACCAGTCGGTGTGGGCGGCCAACCAGGAAGCAGTGGCCAACCAGCTGTTCCCGCCGCCGTACTGGAAAGGCGACGGGGTTACCACCAAGTACGCCATGCTGGCGTCGGGTGACCAGACCACGGTCGACGGCACCATATACGCCACCAAGCTGAGCCCGGCGCAGCAGGACAAGGTGGTGGAGGCGGTGGGCGGGCTGTTCAGCCTCTATGACGAGGAGCTGGCGGCGGCGAAGCCGCTGCAGCAGAACACGGCCTACGGGATACTGTACCTGACGGATAACTCGGGCGCCATGTCAGAGGCCTGGGCGGCCGATGCCGCGGCCTGGATGACGGCCCTCAATGCCTGGGCCAGCGCCAACCGGGAGGGCAAGACCTTTGCCCAGCTCACCTATGCGGACCGGGCCCTGGCCACCGACAACGTCTTCGCCAAGGGCAACGGCACCATCAACCCCGAGTACGCCTTCTGGCAGGTGATGGTCAAGTCCAGCTTCCGGAACGGCATTGCCTCCGGCACCAACCTGGGCCTGGCCGACAACGTATCCAACCAGATGTTCGGCAAGGGCTACGCCCTGCTCGACTGCACTCAGTCGCCAGTGGTGGACTACATGGTTTACAGCCAGCTGGATGCGGTGGGCAAGGCCACCGTGGATGGCACCGTGGCCTTCATGGTGACCGACCAGGCTCTCCTGGACACCCAGGTGTTTGACGCCCAGGGGATGACCAGCGCCAAGGCGGGATTCGACGCCGAGGTGGCCGCGGGCATGAAAGTGGAGCTGGCGCTCTACAAGTGGCTGGCCTACGAGAGCCTGCGGAACAGCTTCATCCTGGGCTACTACCCCGAAATCCTGGGTACCAAGCTGGCGGAGCTGTATCCGGGAAAGACCTATGCCCAGCTGAACCGGTGCGATCAGACCGTGGTGAATGCGGCGGTGTTTGCGGCGCTGAACCCCTATGAGCAAGGGTTCGCCAATGCGGTGCTGCCGGGGCTGTGGGGCAAGGTGCAGGCGGAGATGACCGATGCCATCGCCATGGACCAGACGACACTGGTCCGGGGACCCACCGGGCTGCAGGCGGCCACCGGGACGGAGACCTCGGTCGTCAACTGGAAAAAGGACGTGGATAGCGGGGTGCCGGTGAAGACCGCGTACTATCGCTGGCTGGCCAAGGAAGCGCTGATTGCCCTCAAGGGCCTGGGCACCCTGATCCGGCTGGGGAACGGCGAGTTCCTCTTCAAGGTGACCAACCCCAACAAGTACGCCATCAGCATCGACTCGGCGCAGTACTCCTTCTACGTCAACTCTACGGCGCTCTCAGCGACGGGCAACAAGGTGGACACGGCCAAGGTGGCCATGTCGGACAAGGTATGGGTGCCGGCGGAATCGGATCTCCTGGTGAAGATAGTGGCCCCCATCAAACAGTTGGACATTATCACCTGGGGGGTCATGGCGGGGCAGACCTCGACCAATGCCAC
This sequence comes from uncultured Dehalococcoidia bacterium, assembly GCA_964423835.1. Lineage (GTDB taxonomy): Bacteria > Chloroflexota > Dehalococcoidia > UBA2247 > RBG-13-53-26 > JAFGCL01. The sequence continues at coordinate 8,867 of CAYRGJ010000053.1, forward strand.
CGTGCTGTCGGCTGACGTCTGGGGGCAGTTCCAGGCGGGTACGCAGACCTGGATCATCACCATAGACGCCAAGATATCCGACGACAAGGGGGGGAACACCATATCCGAGACCTACACCCTGTAGGCAGCTGACTCCCCCGGGAACCGGGCATTTCAAAGGGGGCCAGGCCGATCGGCCTGGCCCCCTTTCTCGATCTGCCGAGATGCCGGGGCGTCACGCTCCCCGGCCCCTACCCTGACCCTGAAACGCCTTGCTCCACCTGGAAGGTAACCTGGCTGGCGGTGTCGATGAATGAGGTCCCGTCTCCCAGGCCGCCGTGGTGCTTCCAGGCCCGGGCCGTGCTCATGACGTCCTCCATGGTGTCATACCAGAACTCCGTGATGCAGTCGAAATCGGGAACTTGACCATGTGCACCTCCTGTCGAGCGCAAGCTGGTTGGCGGGGCCCGCCCGGCCTTGTCCCCGGGGCTCGGTCTGCGGCGCCCCGGCGGTCAGTGGCTGTGGGCCTGCGTGGCTGCATCCAGGCCGAGGTAGAACCGCTTCACGTCGACGTTGTTGCGGAGGTCGGCCACGCTGCCGCTGTGGCCGATGCGGCCATTCTCCATGACGTAGCCGTACTGGGCTATGGACAGCGCTGCTAGAGCATTCTGCTCGACGAGCAGTATCGAGACCTTCTCCTCCTGGTTGATGGTGTTGAGGATGCGGAAGACCTCCTCCACCAGGAGCGGGGCCAGGCCCAGGGAGGCCTCATCCACCAGCATCAGCCGGGGGTGGCCCATCAGGGCCCGCCCGATGACCAGCATCTGCTGCTCTCCGCCGGACAGATAGCCGCTGGCCTGCCCTCGCAGCTCCTTGAGCACCGGGAAGTACTGGTAGACCATGTCCAGGTCCCGGGTCAGCCTTGATCCGCCGCTCAGGATGTAGGCCCCCGCCCTGAGGTTCTCCTCCACGGTCAGGAGCTCGAGCACCCTTCTCCCTTCCAGTACCTGGATGATGCCCATGCGGGCGATCTTCTCGAGGTCGCCGTTTTCTATGCGATGGCCGTCAAACTCGATGGTGCCCTCGGTCACCTTGCCCGATTCGATCTTGAGCAGGCCGGAGATGGCCTTGAGTGTGGTGGACTTGCCGGCGCCATTGCTGCCCAGCAGGGCCACGATCCCGCCTTCGCTGACCTCCAGGGACACCCCGCGCAGCACCAGTATCACATCGGCATACTTGACTTCGACATTGCTCAGAACCAGCAGTGGCATGGACCACCTCCCCCTATGCTGCCGTCGTCAGCTCTTCCCCGAGGTAGGCTTTGATAACCGCGGGGTCGCGCTTGATCTGGTCAGGCGTTCCTTCGGCGATCTTTCTGCCGAAGTCGAGGACCATCAGCCTGTCGGTCACGTTCATTACCACGCCCATGTCATGCTCGATCAGCACTATGGGCGTGCGGGCATACTTTCGGACGCTGAGGATGAAGCGGGTCATGTCCTCTTTCTCGCCGGCGTTCATGCCGGCCATCGGCTCGTCGAGCAACAGGAGCTTCGGCCTCTGGGCCAGGGCGCGGCCCAGATCTATCCGCTTCCGGATCCCGTACGGCAGGGCGGCCACCACCGATTTGCGCCAGCTTTCCAGCTCCAGGAAGCCGATGATCTCCTCGACTACCTCCCGGTTGCGTACCTCCTCGCGGTGGGCCCTCCCGAAGTAGAGGGCGCCCTCTACCCACAGGGACTTGAAGTACAGATGCCTGGCGGCCATCAGGTTCTCCACCACGGTCAGTCCGGTGTAGAGCTGGATGTTCTGAAATGTGCGGCTTATGCCCAGCCGCGCGATCCTGTCAGGCCCCAGCCTGGCAATGCTCTTCCCCTGGAACAGGATGTCGCCGCTCTGGATGCGGTAGAACCCGTTGATGCAGTTCAGCGTGGATGTCTTTCCGGCGCCGTTGGGCCCGATGATGCCGAAGATCTCGTTGCCGCGGACCTCGCAGGTCACCCCGTTGATGGCCTTCACCCCGCCGAAGGCAAGGTGTATGTCATTCAGGGTGAGTACGGGTGGGCTGTTGCCGCTGTCGTTGTCCATGGTGTACCTCCCCCGGCCGTCAATGCCTGGGCACGTTGCTCACTTCCATGCCGCCGTCCACCTGCAGGATCTTGCCCGTGACCCATCGGGCCGCCGGCGACGCCAGGTACAGAGCCGCCGCCGCTATGTCCTCCGGCTCTCCCAGCATCTTCATGGGCGTCAGGTTAGCCATCTCCTGCCGCAGGGCCGGCTCCAGGAACCCCTTCAAAGCATCGGTCATGGTTGAGCCGGGGGCGATAGCATTGACCCTGACATCGGGGGCCAGGTCGGCCGCCATGAGGCGCGTGAGGTGGTCCAGGGCCGCCTTCATGGTGCCATAGACGGTGAAGTTCGGTTGAACCAGGCGGCCGGCCGCCGAGCTGATGTTGATGACGCACCCGTGGCTCTTCTTGAGGTGCGGCAGGCATATCCTGGTGAAGGTGAAGGCGCTGGCCACGTTGAAGTCAAAGGACTTCAACAGGAATGCTCGCTTGGTCCGGGCCATCTCATTGGGCCCGGTGCCCCCGGCGTTGTTCACGATGATGTCTATCCCGCCAAAGGCCTCGATGGCCCTGGCCGCCAGCATCTCCAGCTGGGTGTCATCCAGCACGTCGCATCTCACTGCCAAAGACTGGGCGCCCATGGCCGTGGCCTTCACCACGTTGGCTCTTAGGTCTTCCTCGGTCCTGGCGGCGAACACCACCCTGGCGCCGGCCTCCGCGAAGGTGAGGCCGATGCACTGGCCGATGCCCCGGCCGGACCCGGTGACGATGGCTGTCTTCCCGTCGAGTCTGAACTTGTCCACAATCATCTTGGGCCGCCTCCTGAACGGCCATGACCATCATAGTGCCCGGCGCTGCCAATATCTGTCAGGCAACCCCTGAACCGGCTGTAAGAAAAACGGAGACAGGCCGCACGTAATGGGCTCCAGCCGATGGTATCGCGATCACGCTCTGATGGTCCCCCGCCGTGCTTGGGGCCGCTGCCGGCGCTGTGTCGGGGTTTTGCCGACACGGCATTCAGAGATTGCCTGACAGACGCCCGGAATAACTGGTACCATAATACGGAAAGGCCCGGGAACGGTTCCTGTGGGTCACGCTTGCGAAGGACGAGGAGGAACATGGACTTCCGCTGCTCTGACGAAGACAAGGCCTTCTTGGAGGAGGTGCGTGGTTTCATCGCGGAATCGATCCCGCCGGGGTGGCTGGGCGTCGATCCCGGCCCGGAGGAGGAGGCCAACGAGGAGGTGTATCGCCTCTCGCTGCGCAACTGGCGCCGGATGGGGGAGAGGCACTGGATAGGACTGACCTATCCCCCGAAGTATGGCGGAGGCGGAGCCCCGCTGTTGAAGGAGGCCATCCTGCTGGAGGAGCTGGCCCACCGGGGCTGCCCCGGGTGCGATGTGGGGCTGGTGGAGGCGGACCTGATCCTGCAGTTCGGCACCGAGGAGCAGAAGCAGCGCTTCGTCCCGCCCATCCTGCGGGGGGAGGTGAAGTGGGCCATAGGCATGAGCGAGCCCAATGCCGGGTCCGACACCTTCAACGTGCAGCTGGCCGCAGTCGAGCAGGATGATTGTTATGTGCTCAACGGGCAGAAGATCTGGTCCAGCGGGGCGCAGCATGCCCAGCGGGAGGTGGTCTATGCCCGGACCGGACCGGAGAAGCATCGGGGGGTAAGCGTGTTCCTGGTGGACCTGTCCAGCCCCGGCATCAGCATCCGCCAGATAGCCACGATGACGGGGCTCAAGCCCTTCTGCGAGGTGTTCTTTGACAACGTCCGGGTGCCGAAGGAGGACCTGCTGGGGGCCAAGAACGGCGGGCTGAAGATCCTCATGTACGCCTTTGCCGCGGAGCGGTCTTCAGGGTTGTACGCCCTGCACAACAGCCGGCGCTACCTGGAGCAGCTGGTGGAGCACTGCCGGAAGACGGTGGTGGACGGGAAGCCCCTGAGCCAGGACCCGGCGGTCAGGGCGAAGCTGGGGCAACTGGCTATCGAGGCCGAGATCGGCATCGGCCTGGGGGAGCGGCTCAACTGGATGGCCTCCAGGGGCCAGGACACGGTGAAGGTGAGCAATCAGATGAAGGTGTACGGGGCCCGGGTTTACCAGCGCGTGGCGCAGGCCGGCCAGGAGATATTGGGCCTGTACGGCCAGTTGAACGAGGACTCCAGGTGGGTGCAGCTCGGCGGGAGGTTCCGTCATGCGTATTTGAGCTCCGTGGCGGCCACCCTCCTGGGCGGCACTACCGAGATCGCCCGCAACCACATCTCCGGCCGCTTCGGCCTGGGGCTGCCGGAGGGCTGAGCGGGACTGCCTGGGGCCAGGGCGTGAAAGGAGAGCAAGATGCTTGTCAGCGATGTGATGACTACCAACGTGGTGACCATCTCCGGCGACACCTCTCTGGCTGATGCCCACAGGATCATAGACGCCCACCGCGTCCGGCGGCTCCCGGTGGTGGACAGGGGCCAGCTGGTGGGCATCGTGTCCCGGGACACACTGGAGAGGTCGGGCCCGTCCAGGCTCAGCACCTTCAGCATGCACGAGGCGAGCTACCTGCTGTCGAAGATCACGGTCAGGGAAGTCATGAAGAAAGAGGTGCTGACGGTAGCTACCGACACCACCATTGAAGAGGCTGTGTCCCAGGCGCAGTCCCGGAAGGTGGGGGCGCTGGTGGTGGTGGAGGGCGACCGGGTGGTGGGCATCGTCACCACCAACGACATTTTCTACAAAGTGGTCAACCCTCTCCTGGGCATAGACCGTCCGGGGATCCGGTTCTCGGTGCACAAATGGCAGAGCATTGCCGATCTCACCAGGATCCTGAACATCATGGCGGAATACAAGTCAGAGGTGGTAAACGTCTATGCCCGGACGGCGGTGGATGGCGGTGAGAATGAGGTGCTGGTCCACCTCAGCACGGCGGACCCCGTGGGCCTCATTGACGCTCTGAAGAAGGGCGGTTTCGAGGTCCAGATGCGTTCCCGATAGCCGGCAGGGACAGCTGCCCCTTGCAGGCAACTATTGCCCTCCTAATCTGCTAAGGCATGTGCATATGTCATAATCCTTGATCAACAGTGCCATGCCGTTGACACACGGTTGGCGCCAATACTTGATTTCTGTCCGCCGGGTCGCTACAATCTAGGGCTAGAGGCTGAGGCCAGGAAAATGATGAGATCCGCGCGGGCCCGACTGGACGACTCCGACCTGGGGATTATCCGGGAGCTACAGAGGGACGGGCGGCGTCCCGTGGCGGACATGGCTGATGCCCTGGGCATCCACCGTAACACCGTCAGCATGAAGCTGCGGCGCCTCACTGACCGGCGGGTGGTCAATCCCTCGGTATACGTCCACCCTCCGTCGCTCGGCTTCAACGCCGCCGCGGTCATCGGGGTCAAGGTCGCGCCGGGGGAGGTGGATTCGGTGGTGGCTTTCCTCGACGCCATGCCGAACGTCCACAATGTCTTTGTCTGCCTGGGGCGCTATGACATCCTGCTGTGGGGGCTGTTCCACGACCAGGATGAGCTGCACTCGTTCATCACCCGGGACCTGGGCCGGGTCCCGGGGATCGTCGGCGCGGAGACCATGGTCACCCTGGGCATGAAGAAGCTGTCGTTCACCCTGCTGGATTCGTCACTGCCGCAGCCCGCCGAGGGCGGCCGGGTGGCGGAGGCAGGCCAGGGGCCCGAAGTGGCCGGTGATGGCGCCCGGCTGGGCGAGCAGGACTGCGCCATCATCAGGGAGCTGCAGCGCGATGCCCGGAAGTCCGCGGCCGCCATAGCCAGGAGCATCGGGGTCAACAAGAACGCCGTATCCGCCAGGCTGCGCAACCTGCTGGACGAGGGCACGGTCAAGGCCTTCGTGGCCCCCAACGCCATAGCTCTCGGCTATCACCTGATGGTGGCGGTGGGCATATCCGTGCTGCCGGGCGAGATCGATGCCGCGTCGGACCGGCTGAGCTGCCTGGACAGCACCCAGACCCTGGTCATCTGCACGGGGCGGTATAACATCATGTTGTGGGGGCTCTTCCGGGACATGGAGGAGCTCTATGAGCTGTTGAGAACGGAGCTGGGCAGGACCCCCGGCATTCGGGACGCGGAGGCCATGGTCATCATCCGGGTGGCGAAGAACTCGTTCGCCTACCTGAGACCGGCTTGAGGCGGCCAGCGGGGTGGAGGCGGGCCGGCGGCGCGGCCCGGGAGAGACTTAACCTGACATAAATAGGCAGACGAAAGGAGTTACCATGGCAGAGCAGAAATACGACGTAGTGGTCATAGGCGGAGGCATGGGGGGCATGTGCGCCGGAGCCCTGGCGGTGAAGGAGGGGATGCGTACCCTGGTGCTGGAGAAGAGGCCGTTCATAGGAGGACGGTTCTCCACGGAAACCATCGACGGCTTCAAGATCATGACCGGGGCCCCGTTCATCCACCAGTCGGGGTGGGTGCCCAAGATATGCAAGGAAGTGGGGGTCGAGTTCGACCGCACCCCGTGCATGGACGTGTCGTACTGGGTGAAGGGGCAGGAGTACCGGCTGCCGCTCGAGCACCGGATGAACGCCATGTTCGAGATCTGCAACCGGGTGGCGGCCAACAAGGGGAAGCTGATGGGGGCCATGGTCAAGGAGATCGGGACCCAGATGATCATGACCAACATGAAGAAGGCCATCATGGACCCGGAGAAGGTGCCGCCGGTGACCACCAAAGAGTGGCTGCTGCGCTACACGGACAATGAGGACCTGCACGGCATCATCGACGCCATCTGCGTGGGCATGCTGATGGCGCACTCGTACGAGATACCGGTTTACAACTTCTTCCACTTCATGGC
>CAYRGJ010000054.1:0-15666 GCA_964423835.1 uncultured Dehalococcoidia bacterium
TTACGACCGAGGACTCTAATGCCGGGTGCTACTGTTTATGGGGGAAAGGTCAGTGTTTCTGGTGGAGACGGGGGAGAGTCGGGCGATACCTGAAACACGGGCTCTATCTGTTGGCATACCCCAGTGTTCTTCTCAGCCTGTCACCGCCCATCGAATCCATCAAGTCCTTCCATAGTATTGCCTGCATCATCTAGCACGGGGTATCCCAGCCGCTGGAACTTGGACAATAGGCTCTTCGGAGTCATTGTCCAGAAGACCATGAAGCGAGGGCAATCACTCCCGCTCCAGCAGGACGTTCAGTATCCTCAGCCGGGTCTCATCGGATAGCGCTTTCATGGCATTGACTATGTCGTTCATTTTGCCCTCTCACCTGTACGCGCTTTGACGCATGTATATTACCACCTGACTGCCTTTTGTCAAAGCTAGGTCAAGAGCTTCACGACCAACTGGACTGCCAGGATCCACATTATGAGGCCAAGGCCAGCCTTCATCCATCTGGCCTTGAACTTCATGCTGATCCGCGCCCCCAGGTTCCCGCCGATGAGGACGGCGACGCCGGTCAGCGCGATCAACGGGACGTCTACTTCGTGTGATGTTGCGTGGCCGATTATGCCGGAAAGCGCCGAGAAGGAGATGATCAAATGGGAGGAGCCCGCGGCCCACTTCGTCGGGTACCTGCAGACGTACACCATGAAAGGAACAATGAGTATGCCGCCGCCCACCCCGAGCAGGCCGGAGAGGAGTCCGACAGCAAAGCTCACCACCACGATAAGCGCGTACATGGCCACGGACAGGTTCCGCGGGGGTTTCTCCTCCTCGTCCTTCTTGCCCTTTTCCCAGTAGGTGTAGATCATGCGGGTGCCCACACCCACCAGGAAGACCACGAACAGCCACAGAAAGACAGTGGTGTCGACATGCTTGGACAGAAGGCCTCCCAGGAAGGCCCCGACGCAGATCCCCGGCACGAATGCCAGGGACGCTCTGAAGTCGATCATCTTGTTACGGTAGAAGATGTAACCGGCGGACACCGAGGTTATCAGGTTCAGCACCAGCGAGGTGGAGGTCGCCAGCAACACCCCGTAGCCGAACAGGATCAGCGTCGGGGAGTAGACGGACCCTCCACCCTGGCCGAACATCGAGAACATCATGGCTATGATGAAGGCCAGGACTACTACCAAGACCAGCGTGGCGTCAAGGTCCATGGTGTTGATCGCCTGCTACTCGCCCCTGAACGCCCAGGACTTGACTAGGCGTACCCGGAGCAGGGTATACACACGGGCTTCCCGTCCTTAGTCCGCAAGTACCTTTCGAAGACGTATTCACCGCAGGTGCTGCACTTCGCCTTGTTGAAGGAGCCTTTGACCGGGGTGAACCTGAAATCCGGCTTGGGCTCCACCTTGAGCATGAAATCGTCCGATTGCCCGTACACCCAGCTGATGACCTCTTCCGCAACTTCTGGTGGAATCAGGGATGGCTGGGTGCCGCGCTTGCGGTAGGCAAAGAACTCGAACTTGCCCATCTCGTCCATGAAGTCCGGCTTCAGAGAGTAGCGCACGGCTCCCTTCTCGGGGTGATAGAAGGTGGCTGCCAGCTTGCCGTAGAAGGTCTTGGCGGTGAGCACCTTGCCGTAGGTGGCGCCGGTGGCTGCCTGGAGCCCGTCTACCATGCAGGTCTGCGGATGTCCCTCGCCAATTTCGGGGAACACAAAGAAGCCGTGGTCTTTCTCGCGTTCCACGCCGAGTCGGTCCATCGCCAGGCGGCCCATGCGGTATCCTATGGGCATGAACGGGCAGCGGTGACCGTGGAACTCGAACGCCCAGTCCGGGGGAGCATGGTGGCTGTCCATTTCGGTGACCCTCCTTTCCGTGTTCCTGTGGTGGCTGATGCGCGTGAATCGGCTTGAGGAAGCCGGCGTCCATGATCATCTTTAGACTCCTCGAGATTCGCGGCTCGGACATGGGGAGTATCTCCTCCAGCTCGCAGGCGCACAAGTCCCGTACCAGGAGCAGTCTCAGCATCCTGACCCGCTTCTCGTCGCTGAGGACTCTGGAAATCCTGACCAAGTCTCGCATCTGTCAGCTGCCGCCTTGGCGAACATCCTAGACCCGCGACGGAAGGTGCGTCAATGCTGACGATCGAGACAGTGCGAACCGTCACCTTGTGGCTATCTGTATGCCCAGTATCCTGGCACCATTGGCCGTCTTCATCGAAACGGTGGCCGGTTCGGTGATGAGGCACTGCCCCTCTTTGACCGTGCTGGCTTCCTCATTGACCTGGACCTCGGCCTCTCCCTGAACGACGTAAAGGACAACGTGTGAAGCCATTTCGCAGGTCGGCATGCTGCCCCCCGCAGGAAGCTCGATGATTCGCGCCTTGAAGTGAGGGGTCTGGTGGAAGACGTTCTTCTCCCTCTCGCCATAAGGATGCGACAGCATCGTCCTGAGATCGAATACTCGCGCCATAACCTCTCAAATCCTCCTCGGCATGGTTCTGCGGTGGAGAGTCACTGCGACGGTCAAGAAGAGCACCGTGAAACCGAGCAACGCCAGCAGGTCAACGTACACCGGGAGATGCCCTTCGCTCTCCATGGAACGGCGGGCGATATCGGTGAAGTAGGTCAAAGGCGAGATGCAGGCAATACCCTGCGCCCATGTGGGCAGGTCATTGAGAGAGATGAAGACACCGCTGATGAACACCACGGGGAATTTCACCACCGAGGCAATCATGTTCACCGTGGCCGGGAGGTTGGTGGGTGGAATCGAGAATACGTTGCCTAGGGCAGCGAAGCAGAGGGCGGCCAGTACGACCGCGATAGTGAAGATGACCGGGCTGGATATGGTCACTCCCATGGCGAGGCCGATGATGATTGGCACCACCGAAATGGCCAGGCCAAAAGCGAAGGACGCCACGATGTCTCCCACGATAATAGTCTCGAACCTGACCGGACAGGACATCAGCCTTTCCAGCGTCCGGGCCTGGGCCTCCCATGGCACCACGATCGGCGATATCGAGGTGGCGGTGAAGAAGAGGATCATCCCCAGAAGCCCGGGGATCATGAAATCAGCCTCAAGATGCCGCCCAATGGTGAAAGACAGGAATAGGAAGACCGGGAAGAGGACACCGAAGATGATAACCGGCCCCTTGGAGTAGTAGATGCGGATGTCTTTTCGGGCGATCACCAGCGAACGGCGAAGCTGCTGCCATACCAAAGCCGCATCAGGCATGTTCGGTCTCCTTCCCGGTCAGCTCCACGAAAGCATCTTCCAGTGACGGAGCCAGAATGCTCATGGTCACTATCTTCAGGCCGAGGGCGCTGGAGCGGTTCGCCAGCGCTACCACCAGGTCACCGGGGCTGTCCGTAAACAGCCGGTATCTATCGCCGGTCTTCTGCAGGTTGTTCACGCCGGGAAGGAGTCGCAGCGTCTCGGCACTCACGTTGTTGCCGAAGCTTACCTCAACAGAATGCCTGCCGCTTATGGCCATCCTCAGTCTCTCAGGCGCATCGATGGCCACCATCTTCCCTTTGTTGATTATGGCCACCCGGTCGCACAGTTGCCCTGCCTCGTCCATGTTGTGGGTGGTCAGAAATATGGTCTTCCCCTGCGTGTTGAGGCTGCGCAGGATGTCTTTCATCAGCCTGGCGCTCTGGACATCGAGTCCCGAGGTTGGCTCATCCAGGAACAACACCTGAGGGTCACTCACCAGTGCCATGCACAGCAATAGACGCTGTTTCATCCCCTTGGAATACGCCTTGACCAGGTCATTCTTTCGTGACAGAAGGTCGAGCTGTTCAAGCAGCACGCTGCTGGTCCGCCGTGCTTCTTTGTCGGGAATGCCAAAGAGCCTGGCGACCAACATCAGGTTGTTCCATCCCGAGAGGTCAGCATAGGCATTGGCCATCTCGGGGACTACCCCTGCCATCTGCTTGGCCTTCAGACTGCCGGCGCGGTGTCCTGAAATCGTGGCCTTCCCTTCATCTGAGTCTATGACGCCTGTCAGCATCCGGATGGTGGTGGTCTTGCCGGCGCCATTAGGCCCCAGGAAACCGAAGGTCTCTCCTCTGGCTACCCTGAAGCTGACATGGTTCACGGCCACCAGGTCACCGTAGCGCTTGGTCAGTCCGTCCGCCCCCATGATTGTGTCCTGCTCGGATTCTCTACCTGTCACAGTCGGGGCTCCTCCGTGTGCCTGCGATCTTTCTGCAGTACTCCTCAGGCGAGCTGTCAATGGCCGCCTCCGCCACGCGTAACGCCGCAGAGACGAGGTCGAGAGAGCGCTGCCAACCCTCCGGATCGATGTAGTAGTGAATGTGGTAGCCCTTCCTCTCGCCTTTGACCAGCCCGACCCCTTTGAGCACCCGCAGGTGCTGGGAAACGGCCGGCTGGGTTACCCCGAGGAGGCAGGCCAGGGCCTTGACGCAGACGGCATTGGGGTGACGCTGTCTGCAGAGCAGTTTCACCAGCTTGAGTCGGGTGGGGTCAGCCAGCGCCCCGAACAGCGCTGCCTGATCACGCGTTGCCTCCAGTGCCTCGTCCTTCGTGTCCATAAGTAGCTGCTTATGGACCTATTATACTTGGCGCAGGCAGCGCAGTGCCAATAGCATTCGAGACGTGTGTAGTCGATCCGATTGCAGAGTCCGCCGCTCCTGAAGGGGGATTCCAGCGCCCATCTTCGGGGCTCTTGGGACTTGCCGTGACCTTCCCCCGTGCTTAGTACCACAGTCATCTAGGGTCCTGCCTTGGTTTCAGCGAATTCCCTGGGTGTGAGACCGGCCAGCGAGCTGTGTGGCCTGAAGTCATTATAGTCCAGGCGCCAGGTTTCGATGACCTCTCTGGCGTGCCTCAGGTTCATGAACCAGTTCTCATTCAGACACTCATCGCGCAGCCTGCCGATGAAGCTTTCGGCAAAAGCGTTGTCGATGGGTTTGCCGGGACGAATGAAGTTCAACCTCACGCCCCTGCGATAGGCCCACTCATCCGGCGCCCGGCGGTAAGATCGTGCTGGGGGTGGTTCTGAAAGAGAGCCTATGGGGCGAGTTCTACGAGCAGAAGAAGAAAGAAGGGCATCGCTTCTACAAGTACGCCAACTTCTACACCTATGATCAAGTGGTGGCATTGTTGGAACAGGCTGGTTTCTTGGTTCAGACAGTTGTCTCCACACTCTTTCAGAAGCCGGGCAAGGTGGAACAGTTGGAATCACCACGGAATGGCTTTTCTTCCGCCGCTGGTTTTGTGATAATCGTGGCAGGGAAGAAAGCTGGCGATGTAGCGGCACAAAGGTAGGACTACTGAGAACATGGCTGATTTCAAGGAGATTGATGAGGCACGAAGGCTGCTGGAGCTCGGTGATGCAGCAACTCTGAGGGAGATAAGAGGCGCCTACAAGAAGCTTGCCCAGCGTCATCATCCTGATAAGCATGGCGGCGGAGCAGACAATACTGAGGTCATGAAGAGATTGAACTGGGCATACAAGCTGCTGACCGGTTACTGCGACGAGTACAGATACTCCTTCAGGGAAGAGGACATCGCCAAGACATACCCACATGAGGAGTACATCAGGAAGCATCGTTACCAGTGGTTTGACGGCCCGTAGGAAACGCACCCGCGCCCTCGCATGCGTGCCAGCGCTCCCCTCACTCACGGAGAAGGCGGGCAGACAACCGCTCCGGCGAGACCAAACCTCAAGTCACTCAGAAGCCGGTGATGTTGGGGAATAGCCGCCACATCCCCCTCCAACCTTTGTACCGCCTCTGGGCGCCGGGAAGGTCCGAGCATCATCAGGCGAAGCTGTTGTGAGAGGGAGGCTGGCGCCACCGGTCAACTGTCAGAAGGAGATAACCCTATCGCTATCGACAACCCATTCGGCCAGTTCCGGCATGGTTGCTTTCTGGGCTCCATCGAAATAGGGTCGATTCTTGTGGATGCCACAGCGAACCATGCAAGTTCCACAGACCTTCACCGCTACGCCCTGTGAAATAAGGTCTTTCAGCATCTGGGACAGGTCTTGGTCATAGGTCTCCGGCGCCTTGCAGGCGTCACGAGCCATGTCAACAGCGTCGTTCATCAGGAATATTCTGACTTTCTGTCCGGCCTCCAATAGCTTACCCGCCAGACGCAACCCGTTCCAGGTGACGTCAGTCCCATCGTAGGGCGGCCTGTTGAAAACCAAGAGAACGCTCATTGTACTTGTCCTTTCTTTGCTGAATCACGGGTGAAGCTGCTCACCCTGGGGCTGCAGCGGATGCTCGAATTGTACGACTCTATGCCACAGGGAGTCAAAATCGGGCCGTCGTGACGCGGCCAAGCGCCCTCACCTCGTCCCGACTTAGCTCCAGGCTGGAGGACCCGACGTGACCTGCCAAGAATGGACTTGTGGCAATGAACCTCTATATTCACAGGACAGGTAGTCGGAGGAGACTGCAGTCGGCGTAGATACCAACCGGTACCTTTGATGTTCTGCTCCCAAATGGCATCTGGCTCGCTGAGCACACTGCGGGACCGACGGCCATCCCCTCCAGAAGGATTTCCTTTTGGCGCGGCGTGTGCAATGGAATGATGTGAGACACGGATGGGGTGGTGTCGGGTTGGCGTTGCGGTTGGGGGGAGTCTCAATCAGACGGAGGTATAATATCGCACAGATCGGACAGGAAGGATTGCACCAATTATGGAAGACAAAACGGGCAAGGAGCGGGGGAGACGAATCGTGGAGCTGGGCAAGGAGATCAAGGCCATGCCGGAGTACCAGCTTGATCATCGCCTACGCATGCTGGATTGGTCCCTCAGTATCCTTGTGCGCAATTTCCAGGAGCTCTGGTCCCTCTTGAGGATGTGTGGCGATCTTCAGAAAGTCGCGCCGCTGTGGGAGAGGGGGAATCGCGACAGACTTCCAGGTGCGCAAGCCGAAGTCGTTAGGCTGCTGCACAACTACGTGGCGGGCGCAAGGACCATGGTTGATCACACGAGGAGGCTCTACCGGCATCTGTCTGGAGAGAGGTGCTGGGTTCCCGGCTACGAGGAACGGGTTGCTGAGGATTTTGCCGCGAATCCACTGGTTCAGTTCGTCGAGGAACTCCGCGACTTCTGTCTCCACTATGATGTGCCACCTGTTGTGTCCAGACTTCAGTATACCCGGTCGTCAGGACAGCTCCAGCCAAGCGTCAGGCTCGAGAGAGGGAAACTGAAGAAGTGGGACGGATGGTCGAGACTCGGGTTGGAATACCTGAACGGCCAAGCCGACGATATCGAATTGTCGGAGGTGGTCGGAACGTATCACGCCAAGGTAATGGACTTCCAGCGTTGGTTTCGAGTCACCTTGGCCACTTCGCTGCGCGAGGAGATGAGTAGCTTCCATGCGAAGCAGCAAGAGTTGGCAGACCTGGTAATTCCAGATCAGATCGAGATGGCATTGGCGGAAATTGGCACACAGCATATCCACCCAAATGTGGCTTTCTCCGGCATCTTGCATCCCGCACAACGGGCGGAGCTCGAAGCGATTCCTATCCAATCTTCGGGATATCGAGACAAGCTGCTAGTGTTTCTCGAAGGAATGGCTACTCTGGAACCTCAGCTGAAACTCCGAATCGCCACCGTCTTGGCGGGCTACCAGCAGCAGGTAAGCACAGAGGGTTAGTCATCTCATAACGTACGCCGCTCGCCACAGGGGTGTCTTTTCGGCAGTACCGCCGCGGAAAAAGGATCGCCGGGTCCCACGATCAGCAGCCGAGCACAGGACCGAGCCATGAAGGAAGGAACGATAGTCTGCAGTAGCTAGAATGAAGTTTCACGAGCATGGCTTGTAGCGATTTCCGGCCAGTGCGCTAGACGTGTTCAGCATATGAACCCATCGCCTCGCGCCACTTCCTGATCCGATCCGCCACGGGCAACACGTTGCGTCCCGGCGTGTGGCTGGAGGACGGCACGTAGGTGGCGCGAAGGCGAGCAGCCCCGCAATGGCGCTTGTAGGCGTCCATGGCCTTTGCGCCGTTGGCGAGCACTTTTTCGACATGCGGGTGCTCCGCGAGCAGCTTGCCGATGTCGTTTGGCGTCTCACCACGTATCCTCGAGTCCGAACTGCCGTCGCGGTTGGCGGACTGCAGGACGTCCCACAGTCCGACACCCACTGACCTGAGGAAGTCGAGCCGTTCAGCGTATTGTGGGTGCGGGCTACCACGGTCAAACACTGCATAGACTATTGACCAGAAGTGATTGTTCGGGTTGGCGTAGTACTGCTTCGCGGCTATTGACTGGTCACTAGGCAAACTGCCAAGGATAAGGATTCGAGTGCCTTCATCGACAACGGGCGGCAGCCCGGTCTTTAGGTGGTCAGAATCCATCGATTTCATACCGCCGCGCCAAGAGACGGGTTGAGCCGTGCGGGCTGGTCCGCCGGGGGCTTGCGGCCCACTCGTGGCTCGCGTTGGTCCTGGCATATCGTTTCGTTTGAGTTCATTCAGTGTAGAAGATGATCGCTGTCAAAAGGCCATAGAAGACTGCTTCCGAGGAGATGTCCCCCCAATACCCGTGACTTGCCGAGTGACGTCCAAAGGCAATGCGATCACCGATGTCTGCAACCGTGTGGCCTCCAACCGCTGCGCTGGTGGCTGCGAATTCCCCCGGTGTGAGACCAGCCGGCTCACCTGCGCCACAGGCGTATGGCGAATTGGAGAAGACGGCGCCAGCTTCTGGCGACACGCCACCACAGTGGAGTGCTCGGGTAATGTGCAGCGAAAGACATCACTCTCTGGTGTACCTCGGATTCCACGGGCGGCCCATGCCCGAAACAGCAGACACTAAAGTCGAGCCCAGCCAGTCTCTCCAGCGACCGCTCTGACTTGCTCTTGTCACTCCCAAGAGGCAGCGGCCGGCTCAGCCTGTCTTCGTTGTTGATGATGGTGTCGCCCACAAAAAGCACCCTATCCCTTTCCAGGAATGCGGAGACGCTGCCGCGGGTGTGCCCCGGTGTATGGACCAGGCGCAAGCCGCCCAGGTAGGGAAGCACCTCCCCGTCGGTGATCGGCACATCGATGGAGCAGGGATCGAGACCCGGTGCAAGCATCCACTTGCCATTCCGGGCTGAGGCCAGTTCATCTCTATGCGCCACCGTCTTTGCCCCGGTTAAACGCTGCAGTTCCGCCGCGCTGCCCGCGTGGTCGATGTGCCAATGGGTAAGGACAATGTGCGCCAGTTCTCCGGGATCCTTGCCTAAGCGGTATATGAAGCCGAGTATGTGAGCCGCGTTTCCGGGCATCCCGGTGTCAATCAGCGCCATCTGGTCGTCGATCAGCAGGTAGACGTTGCCCCCTCTGACCCCATCCACTAGGAACACCCCGGGTGCGATTTCCATCTGTCTTCCGCCTCTGGCAGTCTATTGTGGCTCTTAACTCAGGATGCCGTTGACCTACCCCTGGAAATGGTACCACTTACAGAGCTAGGAGTGCGACGTTTACCAGTCTAACATTCCTGCTGGTTCCGTCTGCAGGGGGCAGGTCATTAACACTGGCGAATGTCGCGCGTCAAATCGAGGGCGTTCGATATGGAATGACGTGGTAGGCCGGCCGTCAGTCATGAGACCGCTATACTGATGTGATTCGAACGAGACCAGATCCCCGCGGGTCTACTGGATGCGGTCGTAACCTAGAGGGCTACCTACGACTCTCAATAGGAATGTGCGAATGTGCGGGACGTGAGCCGGCTAAGGAAGGCCCTGCGGGAACACAAGGCGCGCGTCAGCTCACGTAGATCGACTTCGAGACGGGCCTCTGCCGGCCTCGGGCCTGGCAGCCATGGCCATTACGTTGTACACGGACGGGAGTGTCGTGAGCATCCCTGAGGCGTCCATCTCGTTCAGCCTCTGATGCGTGACTCCCTCCCATTCTTTAGTCTCTGCAGCCATGCGCTTGATGACGTCTCCAAGATCAACTGTGCCGAAGACGTCCAGCCACATACTGTTATCCACCGGAAGGACGATTTCGGGGAGCACTGAGAAGAGTATCTTGCTGGCTCCCACCAGGCCATGGGACGTCTTCCCTTTCGTGTGCTGAAGCAGCCGCTTCGTCATGGACCAGATTCGTGCCGTCACTTCGTCAAGGTCCAGCCCATCAAGTTCAAGGAGGTACCGCTCTCTGGAGTGACCATTGACGCTCATCGAATTGTGTATCTCAATGACGTCGTGCGATATCTCCCCCCAGCACTTGCGAAGTATCTGGTCCCCTTCAACTCTGCCGGAGGCCGACAAATGGAGCCCTTGGAACGGTCCCGATCTGACCATCCCGAAATTCGTGAGTATGCGTCCCGCACACCCCACGAAGACCTCTCCCTGGGGGTCCAGAGTAGCGGATCTCCGGATTATGTCCCGGGTTGCCTCCTTGTAGGGGAAGTCAGCGATCTTCTGACGGATTTCCTCAGGATGCATGGCGCCTGCGTCGTTGAACAGCGAATTCCGCAAAGTCATTCATCCCTCCAATCAGCGGGTTGTCTATCGGTCCCGGTTGGTATTTCACCCTGCCGGGGATCGGCTGTCAAGTCATGGCCGCCCGCGGTTGTTTCGCGCTCAACTCTTGACAACGATGCACCGCCGGCGGCAATCCCTTCTGCAAGGTGCTGGAGTCGCGTTTGCGCCACGCCGACGCGCGCACGAGCGCGTCAGCGTCACTCGCGCTTGCACGCGTGCGCACGCGCGCACTCGTGACGGCCACCAACGGGGGCCAAACGCAGGCGGAGTTGTCGGCGCAAACAGCCGATCGTGCCAAACGCAAGGGGGCGGCCAAGCCAAACGTAAACCCAAACGTAAACTCGAACCTGAACCCAAACGTAAACCGAAACGCAGTCCCAAACGTAAACGCAAACGTCAACGCAAACGTAAACCGGCAGCGGAGAAGAAGGCCCGCGCGCCCAGGCGGGCCCGCAGCGCCTGACGCTCAACTCTTGACAAGCAATTGGGGCGCTCTTACAAGTTGAGCCATGCCCAGCCCCACCTACAGCGTCCCGGGCAAGTACAAGCCGTTGATCGAGGCCGAGCAGGCCCGGCTGGCCCTGCCGAGCAAGTCCGAGACGCTCGCCGCCATCCTCGACTTCTACTTTGCGAAGGCTCAGGGCGCAGCCCGGGCCGCGGCTCCTGAACAAGCCGCCGAACAAGCCCCTGACAATCCGCCGCCAACTCCTGCCGCTCCAGCACGCGCCGAACCGCGGGCAGGGAAATGGGAAGTGTACATCAGCTATGTCGACGCGCGGCCCTGAGGCGACGGCCGAGGGCTTTGGGTGTGAGCCCGCAGGGGAGAGCAGGCGGACATGCCCCCTCTCGAAAGAGGACATCAGGCTGATCGACAGCATCCTGGCCCGCTTCTACCTGGCGGCCGAGCTGGTGCAGATCCCGGAGTTTCGCCAGGTCTGGGCGCCGGCGTACCTGGCCCACGAGCGGCTGGCGAGCGCGGTCAAGCCCAGGCTGGAGGCCATCGGCGCCGGCCTGTCCCCGGAGGGCCGCGGGGCGCTGCTCCTGGGGGAATCCTCACGTGGGCTCTATGATGGCGAGGCTCTTCGCGAGGCCGAGATAGCGGCCGCCGGCATCGTGAGCATTGAGGCGGAGCTGGGGTCAAGCGACTACCGCTTTCGCCTGGAGGCGCTGCTGGAGCCGCTGGGGGTTCCGGGCATGGCGGAGGTGATGGAGGTCCTGGGCGACGCCAGGGGTTGCGGGCTTCACCGGTCTCTGCCCGGCCCGGTCGCGGGGCCCGCCGCCGATCTTCTTGAATCGGCTGTCATCAGGGGTTTCACGGACCTGGGCCCGGCGGAAGCCATGTCGGAGACCAGGGGGCGGATCGGCAGGCGCATTGAGCGCAAGGTGAGCGCCCTGGCGTCTCACCAGAAGAGGCATGACCTGGCCGGGAGGGTGAGGCTCTGGGTCCGGAATGTAGTGTACGGAGAGTCCATAGGCAGTATAGCGGATCAGCTGCAGCGCGAGGGAGACCGCAACATGAACGCCGAGCCCGGCGAGTGGGTCCGGCAGCAGGTGCGGGAGGCCGGGGAGATCCTGGGAGTCAGGCGCGGCACCGGCCGGCCCAGAAAAGGGGGGGTGTTGCGGCACTGGAAACTGGCCGCGAAGTAGTCCCTATTTTCGCTAAGGCAAGGGGGTTAGACTCGCTGGTGAAATGGCCAGCGAGTTTTTCATAGCCGCCGATATCAGCCCGGGGATGCTGGTGCGCCTCAGCCGGATCCGGCGGGGGCTGCGCCAGAGAGACCTGGCCCAGAAGGCCGGGGTGACCCAGGCCGAGGTGTCGGCCATGGAGCGGGGACGGTACATCATCCCCGCCGCCCGGCGCCGCATCCTGGAGGCCCTCGATCTGGCCGGGGAGGAGTCCCATGGCTGAGCGTCACTGCGAGAAGTGCGGCGTCAGCGGCGGCGTCGCGGAGGTCTGCGAGAGCGGCGGGAAGTGGCTCTGCCGGCAGTGCTACCTGGGCGCACAGACGCCGCAGCCAAGAGAGAAGCAGGCCGCCAGGCCGCCCGGGCGGGCGTTGAAACGTCGGCCGGGTCAGACAGCCCATGAGGCCGGCGAGCCATTGCCGCTGACCGACCTGGGGAACGCGGAGCGGTTTGTCAGGCTCTTCGGGGGCGAGGTCAGGTACAGCCACGAGAGGCGGCTGTGGCTGGTGTGGAACGGGCGCTTCTGGCAGTGGGACGACGGCGACGTGCGGGTCATGTCGCTGGCCCGGAAGACGGTGCGCAGCATATACCGGGAAGCATCAGATGAGCCGGGTGACGGCCGCCGCGAGGCCATGGTCAAGCACGCCCAGAGATCGGAGAGCTGCCAGCGCCTGGTGGCCGTCACCAAATTGGGCCAGTCCGGGGAGGGCGTGCCCGTCAGGCTGGCGGAGCTGGACGCCGACCCGTGGCTCTTCAACTGCGGGAACGGCACGTTGGACCTGCGCACCGGAAATCTGAGGCAGCACCGTAGGGAGGACCTGATCACCATGATGGCCCCCGTCGACTACGACCCGGGGGCCGGGTGTCCCCTCTGGCTGAGCCTGCTGGACCGGGTGACGGGAGGCTCCGTGGAGCTCCAGTCCTACCTGCAGCGGGCGGTGGGCTACAGCCTCACCGGCGACACCAGCTCCCAGGTGGTCTTCTTCCTCTGGGGGCAGGGCAGCAACGGCAAGTCCACCTTCGTGGGCACCATCCGCCGGCTGGTGGGGCCCTACGGCGCACGCCTGGACATGAACGCCCTGACCACGCGGGGCAGCAGCGGGCCGAGGGAATCGCTGGCCGATCTGTGCGGCAAGAGGTTCGTCGCCGCCAGCGAGATAGAAGACGGGAGCCGGCTGGCCGTCTCCCTGATCAAGGACCTCAGCGGGGGCGAGTCCATCCGGGCCGACCGCAAGTACGAGCACGGGTTCGAGTTTCAGCCGCAGCTCAAGCTGTGGCTGTCGGGGAACCACCGGCCCGTGATCGCCGACAACACCTACTCCATCTGGCGCCGGCTGAAGCTGGTCCCCTTCGTGGTCACCATCCCGGCCGACGAGGTCGACCCGCGGTACCCCTCCAGGCTGGAGGCGGAGCTGCCGGGGATCCTGGCCTGGGCGGTGGAAGGCTGCCTGCAGTGGCAGCGCGGCGGGCTGGGCGACCCCGACGCGGTGGTCCGGGAGACCGGGGGCTACCGGCGGGAGCAGGACGTGCTGGCCGACTTCGTCGAGGACTGCTGCGTTCTGGCCTCCGTGGCGACGGTCAGCAAGGCCGACCTGCGGGCCGCCTACGCCCGATGGTGCGAAGAGAATGGAGCGGCGCCGCTGGGACAGAGGACCTTCCGGGCCAGGCTGCTGGAGATGGGCGTCAGCGACGGGCGTACCGCTGACAGAAAGACCCGGATCTGGATGGGCCTGCGGCTGGCCGACAGGCCGGACAAGACACCAAGCGTGGAGGACAACTCCGGACAGGTGTATCCCAGGAATTCCGTATATGAGGAAAATCATGAGAAATTCCCCGATATGGCGGTTCGGAGCTGTCCGGCGTCCGGGATTGAGCACGAGAATTCGGACAGGAAGGCGGCAGCGGACAACTGCGACCCGGTGGAAAGCCTCCTGGGGATGCAGGTTGAGCAGGCTGTCGAGCTGTGGAATGGACGCGGCATGCCCGCCATCCCCCTGGGAGAAGGGGCCAGCGTGGCCGGCCGCCCTGGGTCGTTGCAGAAGGTGTTGACCGCCAGGCCCATCATCGCGGCGCACATCGCCGCCGTGGCTGGCTGGGTGGCGGCGGCGGGCGAAAGCCAGGTCAGGGTGCAGGAATGGGAACTGTAGAACCAGGGATCGGCCCGGCCTCAGCCGTTGGCCTCGATGAACTCCGCGTCGTGCCCGTGGCCCCGCGCATAGCCCGGGCAGTGCTGGAGAGGCACCACTACCTGCACAGCCTGCCGGGCGGCACGCAGCTGGCCTTCGGAGTCTTCGCTGACAGGAGACTGCTGGGTGCCCTGGCGCTGGGCGTAGGCCCATTCAACGGCTGCTCCCTGGTGGAGGGGGCGACTTCGTCAGACTGCCTGACCCTGACCCGGCTGTGGCTGGCGGACGAGCTGCCGAAGAACTCCGAGTCCATGGTGCTGGCCACGGTGCAGCGGGAGCTGCGGCGGCACACCTCGATCAGGTTCCTGCTGTCATATGCCGACCCGTCCCAGGGGCACATCGGCACCGTCTACCAGGCGGCCAACTGGCTCTACACCGGGGTCTCCGAGCCCGCGCCGCTCTACGACCTGGGCGATGGCATTCGGCGGCACAACCGGTCGGTGGCCCACGCTTTGGGCACCCGCTCCGTCAGTCATCTCCGGGGGAACGGAGTGCAGGTCAGGCTGGTGCCCCAGTCAGCCAAGCACCGTTATATCACCTTCCTGGACCAGTCGTGGCGCAGGAGGCTCAAGGTGCCGGTGCTGCCTTATCCCAAGAAGCAGGAGGCCTCCGGATGAAGCTGGTCGAGATCCCCCTGGAGCAGCTCCACGGTGCGCCCTGGAACGCCAACCACATGGACGAGGGCATGATGGAGCGCCTGCGGGAGAGCGTGCGCCGCTACGGTCTGGTCGAGAACCTGGTGGTGCGGCCGGTGGGCCCAGAGAGATACGAGGTCCTCTCCGGCAACCAGAGGCTGAGGCTGCTGCGGGAGCTGGGGATGCCGGTGGTGCCCTGCTTCGTGGTGGCGGCGGACGATGCCCACGCCCGCCTGCTGGCCCAGGCCCTCAACCACGTCCGGGGCCAGGACGACCTGGGCCTCAAGGCGGAGCTGGTCCGCGACATCCTGAAGACCGTCCCCGAGCCTGAGGTCATGGCCCTCCTGCCGGAGAGCGCCGGCAGCCTGAGGTCGCTGGCATCGCTGGGCCAGGAGAGCATGGCGGCCGGCTTGCAGAGCTGGCAGCATGCCCGGGAGGCCCGGCTGAGGAACCTCCTCTTCAAGCTCACCCCGGCCCAGCTCGAAGTGGTGGAGAGGGCCCTGTCCCTGATGACGGCGGCCGCCAGGCAGGACCCGCGGCCGAGCCCCAATGTCAGGGGAACGGCCCTCTATCTGATCTGCCAATCATTTCTGAGAAGGAATAGCGGACAATGAACGAGAACCATCCGGAATGCCCCGTCTGTCACCTGACCCTGTCCGTGCGCCTGGCCCAGGGCCGCAAGTCGGGCAAGCCCTTCGTCATGCTGGTCTGCC
>CAYRGJ010000055.1:0-14097 GCA_964423835.1 uncultured Dehalococcoidia bacterium
GCGCCGGATCACTGGAGCCGTAGACCTTGCTCCGGGCATCGGCGGTAACCGTAACCGTCAGAGGATCGACCGTGATGGCGGCATCCGCGGAGGCCGGGTTGTAGTTGGTGGTATCGGAGGGAGTGAAATCCACGTGCAGCGGGTGGCCGCTGCCGGCGTGCAGCAGCGTTCCGGAGGCTGGGGTGTAGACCAATGTCCCGGCTACGGAGGCGCTGGCGTCAAGCTGGGTGGAGCTCAGGGCAGTCCCGTAGGCGATGTCGGCGGGGTCTTCCCAGGTGATGGTGGGTGTACCCTTGTCGATCGTGATTGAGAGCGCCTTGGTGGCGGTGGCGGCCTCGCTGTCAGTCACCCTGAAGGTGATGCTGGTGGGGCCGCAGGCCGCCGTGGGCGTCCCGGTGATGGCGCCGGTGGAGGCATTGAGCGACAGACCGGCGGGCAGGGAGCCGGAGGCGACCGACCAGGTGTACGGCGGCGATCCGCCCGTGGCCGTGAAGGTCTGCGAGTAGGCGGCGCCGACCGAGCCGCTGGCTAGAGGCGAGGTGGTGGTGATGGAGACAGGTGGCACGGTGTAGGTTATCCTTATCTGGCCCGCATAGCCGGCACCAAAGGCTCCTGTACCCGCAGCGGCGCCACCACCCCCACCACCTACGGCAGCCGCCGCGTTACCGTTGGCACAGCCAGTAGCTCCGCCATTCCCTCCAGCCCCGCCGCCGGTAGGGGCGGCACCCGCTGTAGCACCTGAACCATTGTTGCCATTGGCGCCTGTCCCTGCAGAGCTGCCACCGCCGGCGCCATTGATGGTTCCTGCCGCTATCGTGGTGCCATTGCCGCCTGAATACCTCGTATCGCCCACACCTGAAGCTGATGCGCCACCGGTCACGTTGGTACCGCCTTTCGCCAGTACCGTAGAGGTGTTCACCCAGTAGCTATCACCACCAGAGGCACCATCGGTTACTCCACCCGTGCCAACCGTGTACGAGTAGGAGTTGCCGGGAGTCACGGCATACGATGTCTCTATGGAATAGGCCCCTCCGCCCCCGCCATTCCCGCCAGCCGTGTACCAGGTCAAGTTCTGCCAGGACATATCCCAAGTGCCATCTGACTGCCAACTACCGGGGTATTTGTATCCGGTGCCATTGGCGTAGGGATTGCCACCTCCGCAGGTTGCGTAGACCGAGTTGCCAGTGCCGCCACCACCATACTCAAAAGAGATGTAGATGTTCTGTGCCGCAGGATTGGTGACACAACCGTCGAAGCTATACCAGGCATAGGACGTAGTAAGCGTGGACACATCTATGGTACCCAGGTTGCCCAGGATGCTGTCATTCGACGCCTTCCTTATGTTCAGAGTCGCTGTCCCAGTAGGATTGCCATTCTTGCGGAGCGGCAGCTCTATGTGGGTAATAACGCTGACAGGCCAATTGTTAAACAACTCAGCATATCTCGTGTATGTACAGGTACTGCACAGGGCGTTGTAGGCGGTGTAGGAAGCCTGATCCAGGTCATTGGCGACCGGGTTCTTGCCGGCTGCTCCACCTCCCCAACACTCAACCTGAACAGCAGACACACCGGCAGGACAGACCCAACTGCCAGAGGTAGTAAAGGTCTCCACCGTAGGTGCAGCCTCAACCATCCTCATACCAGTCCAGTCACCTCGAGGTATGAACGGAGGGCAAGGAGCCAGCACCAAGGTCACCGCGAGGATCACCGCCAGTGCCAGGGTCAGCCAGAGTGCCGGGATCGCCCCCAGTCTCCTCGGTTTTCTTCTGGTGGCACGCGCGACAATCAGTGAGTACATCCGGCGTAGCGCCATGATACCCTCCGAGACACGGCCAGCGAGTGGACATGCTCATTGTCTGCGCACCGGCTTGCGTGCTGATCTCAGACCCGTGCTCCGGTGTCCCAAAAATGTCACAGACGACGCAGCGTCGCTCGGCGCATGCGATTTCCCTCATCTCAGAGGGCGCCATTAGCACCTCGCTCTGCAATCAGTACCCTAGTGGTTCTGGCAGCAGACGGGCCCCCGGAGTCTTCCGCGGAGGCCCGTCGGTGTTTCGGGTGGAGACGGGGGAGAGTCGAGCTCGGCCTGAAACACGGAGCGGTGCCTGCTGATGTTTGGACGCAGGTTCCTCCGTGGCAGATGTCGGCTCCTGGCGCATTGCGAATGCAGCCTCAGCCAGCGTGCTCAACGACCAGTTCGAGTCCGTCCTTGCGGGCTTCCTCCTCAAGTATCGAGAACAGAGCGGTCTCAGCCAGGTCGATCTTGGCGATTACGAGGTCTTCGTCTTCGGAGTAGCAGACACAGTGGCACCCGGCAAATTCGGCCGCGAACTTGCCCGCAGGTTCGCCTCCCGCAATTCTAGCTGCGATCTCGTGCAGGTGGGCGACGACCGCTTGCCAGTCGGAAGGGTTGTGGTCCAATACCAGCAGCATCCTACCTGCCGGGAAGAAGTTGCCCACTCCAAGGACGGATTTCCACACCTCCGCATCGCGGCAGTCCGGGAACAGGAGGACTCGGAAGTGCTTCTCGTCGGAACCGCATTCGACGTACTGACACGGTTTTGGCATATGTGTTGCCCACTCCTGGGTTGTGCAGAACCTTATGTAGGGAAACGGGTGGGGCCAGGATTCCATGAGTCCTTGAAGTACCCTTGTCTGTAGGAGGCCCCAGTCAGGCCACCGCTTCCCGTCGACGTACAGATGCGGGCGGGTTAGCAGGAACACGCCGCCTTCCTCGCGGACCTCCCAACGGCGTTTTCGGCGCCGACGCGTCTCGGTACCCTGTGCCACCTTTTGTCTCAGTCGCTCAATCATCGTCTTCTCCCGCCATAGAAGGCAGCTGTGGCAAAGACGCCAGGTTCCGCCGCGCGATGGGGCTAGCCAAACAGCCCGCCAACAAAGGATCCGATCTTGTCCCCGCCGACGCCCCCCACTATGCCTCCGACGAGGGCTCCGCAAACAGTCCCAACGAGCGGGACCGGACTGCCCACTGACGGCCTGAAACGCCGGCTCGTCATGACAGCGAGCGCAGGGATGAGCACCCAGACGCATCCTGCATGATATCAGGCGCTGACGGCACCCTTTGGTCAGACTCCTTCAACTGCCTCCGGGGGGTTCCACACATTCAAGGAGCGCCTACGTTCTACCCATATCAGTAGCACCAGACACACTGACCCGGCGACATACCCGCCCAACACGTCGCTTGGCCAGTGGGCGCCCAGATAGACCCGCGAGGCACCTACAAGGAGAATCATCGCCACGGAGATGAACAGGGCTAGTGGCCTGAGACCCGGCGCTTTCAAATGAGTGTATGCCAGGTAGGCCAAGAAACCCCAGAAGACGATGGCGAGGAAGGCGTGACCGCTGGGAAAACTACTCTCTGCGGCGGTTCCGATCGCGCGCACGAGGTCTGGCCCAGGTCGCGGCCGGTCCACCGCCAGTTTTAGAAGCGAGTTCAAGAGAGATATGGGACCGCAGGCTACGACCAGGGCCGGCGGTCGTGTGGCGCAGTGACTCTGGGGCGATTGCCACACGGCAGCGGGCTGCATCGCCTGAGGCGCGGGGCGACACTGCGCAGAGCCGAGGCCATGGGCTAGCAGGCTCAGCGCCACATGCAGGGAGTATTGAAGTCAGCAAAGCACCCGCGTGCATCCCATGTTGGTTCCGCTGATCCGTCGGTTCGCACCACGGTGCTGTCATGCAGGAGCCGGTCCAGGATGGCGGGTGTGTGCACCTCATCATTGCCGAAGACACTGGCCCACTCGGCAAAGCCCCTGTTAGAGGCCCAGATCATAGCTCCCCTTCTCATAGCGCCTGCCTATCTCCGCCCTCGAGACCCCCTGCTGCGCTGCCTCTTTCATCTCGACGTACTAGTCCAAAGCAGCCACCCTCCTTCAGCCCTTCTGTGAAGACAACGCCTCCACAGGAAAGCATATCATTCGGGAAAATGGTAGTTCCTATTTCGGCGATTTTGGCAATTCTCTGACCGGCGGCGACCCCTTGGCATTGACAGCGGGCAGAAGTCCTACCGCAAACTCCTCCGCCCGGACAGAGAGCAAGCCTGCAGGGGCAGGCAGGAACGGTGTAGAATGACCCCCGTGGCAGTGTCCCGGGAGTGTTCAGACTGTTTGAAGACACCCGGAGTCTTTTACGCGAAAAGTGACACCTTCAAGAAGTTGCCGACGGAGAACATGCCCGACCATGGCAGGCCACCAGTGGCCCTCGGGAGATTACGAAGGAGGAGACACAATGGCTGATTTTGTTGAGCTGCTGAAGAGAGATGATCTGAAGAGTGGCCAGATGAAGGCCTACACCACCGGCGGACGCGAAGTGTTCGTAGCCAGGGTGGGAGACCAGTTCTTCGCGGGTGACAACCATTGCCCCCACCTTGGAGGAAAGCTGGCTGAGGGCAAGCTGGAGGGCACCATACTCACCTGCCCGAGACACGCTTCTCAGTTCGATATCAAGGATGGCCACGTGGTCCGGTGGACCGATTGGTCCGGGGTGAAACTCGGAATCGCCAAGGTGTTCAAGTCTCCAAGACCCCTGGTGGTCCATCAGTTGAAGCTCGAGGCAGACAAGGTGCTCATAAAGGTCTGACCTCGTCTCCGGTGGCAGCTGGCGCAGCCACAGAGCCTGTTTCGGGGACTAACCGATCCGCCGTTGTTGATAGGGCAGGGGCCTTCTGGAGCAAGCTGAACTCTACAGCGCGAGGACACTACTACACTATTGGGTCATTGTGCTAGCCGAGGTGCACGGGAATGGCCCTCAGGACCAGATAGTCGATGATGTCCGGTGGGGGGGATCTGGCGCTCGACCACCTGGGACGGGCCCACCCCGGTGTACCGATCGAGTACGGGCAGCGGCATTGCGAACCCCGTGGGGTTACGTATCAGTGACGTTTGGGCCGAAGGGGTGGACATACACGCGGGCAAAGGGTATAAGGAGGTTAGACGCCCGATCCCTTCACCCCAAGCCGTCCAGCCAAGAGGGAGGTTTGGTCATGGTCAGCACCACGATACGCAGATCGACCCCTTTGTCCGCGAAGCAACCCCGGCCGTCAGAGCCAATTTGGTGGCAAGTGTCCCCCGCGTCACGAGTCAGGCAACACGGCATGCCTTTCGCCAGTTCTGCTCAGTACCGACTGCGGTTTCAGCCTTCTACATACCACGGCATCATGCGCATTGCGCATTTGGCCAGGTAAGGAGGAAGCGATATGGACCTGCTCATCGACGTGCATTCAGGGGAGACCGATACTCTGATACCCAACCTGGTCATGGCGTTGTCGCTCAAGGCACAGGGACTGGATGTGTCAGTGTTCTTGGAATGGAGAGCTCTGGTCGCATTTGTGGAGAGGGATTTCAAGTATTCATTACCCGTGGCGAAGTATGCGGCTGTCGTAGAAGGCAATGCGAGGAGAATGGGTCTACCAGTCGACCCCATGGCATTACTGGAAGCAGCCAAAGCAGCCGGCATACCCATCTACGGCTGTGCGGTCGAGGCAGAGCTCTCTGGTGTTAGAGAGAGAGTCCCTCCAGAGGTAGAGCTGCTCGAAATGGCCGACTTGACCAAGCCCATCGTGGAGGCAAAGAAGATCATTGGAGGAATGTAGGGTGTCTGACAAGGCACGCAGGAAACGCGGTAGGCAACCCTTGCTTCCCTTTGCCCAGTCACTGTACCACAGGGTTGTTCCAGTCGGGAGGTGGCCAGATGGCAAGAATCGAAGAAAGCGTGGAAATCAAGCGTCCGGCTGACAAGGTGTTCGCCTACACGACTGACGCCAAGACTTGGACGAAGTGGCAGTCAACTTTTCCAGACGCAGAGCAGACGTCACAGGGGCCTGTGGGAGTTGGGACAACCTTCAGAGGGTCCATCCACATGATGGGCCTTACGATGAAGTGGACGGCAAAAGCCATGGAATACGAGCCAAACAAGAGGTTTGGCAAGAACATCATCTGCGGGAGCATCACCAACGAACAGCGCAACACCTATGAACCCACAAAGGAAGGCACAAGATTCACTATCGTGTACAACATGAAGGTGGGCGGATTAATGAAGCTATTCTCGCCGATGATAGTAAGCTCGACGCGCAAGGCATTGAAGCAGGCTCTTGGTAATCTGAAGAGTAATCTTGAAGCACAGACCTAGAATCACTGGCAACACAGAACTACGTCGGGATGTAGACAGCCCAACAGGTTGTTCAAGAGGGGCGCATTAGCACTCGCCAGCTAGCAACCCGCCGGTCTGCACGCAAACCGCCGACGAAGAAGGAGCACCTTTATGCACACTGAGGTCTATCGTTTCAAGGTGGGTGATTTTGAGTGCATGGCTGTGGGCGACGGCAGCCTGAAGTATGCACCTCCAATGTTCCCGCCGCCGGCCACCATGCTTTTCAGCAATGCGTCTACAGAAGCCCTGGACCGGGTGCTTGGCAAACACGATCTGCAACCAGAACAATGGACAGAATGGATGAGTCCCTACACCTGCCTTCTAGTAAACACCGCTGATCACCTTGTGCTAGTGCTGTGCATCTCTGATACTGTTCTTCACCCCGTGCATCTGGAGCAGCCTGAATGGTATGCAGCGGTCGATTTTGACCCCAAGCAGGTTGTCGCCACAAGGCGCCGACTTTTGAACAAAGCTGCAGTTGAGAAGGCCCTAGTACTTGCCTTCCATTTCCCATTCCCCGGGCTGGGTCACGTCATCCAGAAGGGAACAGGATGGCAGTGGCGACCTGTCGAGCTGACTGGGTAGAAGAAGGTGCCGCGGCAACTTCCTCAGCCTCGGTATATGTGCCACAACGCGAGTTGTTGGGTGGTGGATACCAGGGTCCGTTAGCCTTACAGGCATTGGCTGGGCGCGTGCCCACAGGGGGCAGCTCCAAGGGTTTGAACAGGAAAGGAGCGATTATTCACCACAACCTTTGGGGGAGATCGTGATAACGCTGCTGCCGCCTTGGCAAATGGGTATCGTTTCACTCTAATGGTTGCAGCGAGGTCACCCAGGCTAGATACAGTCTTCGATGCCAATTTGTTAGCGGACACCCAAAACCGGCCACCCGCGGACAGGTCAAGACCGGCCAGTTGAGGTGGGTGAAATCTGGCACACTCCATCGAGAGACCGATGGAGGTGCAGATGGGAAACCACCTTAAGATGGCTGACAGACACAGGATCCTCGCCCTACTGGAGCTCGGCTGGAGCCGCCGGCGCATACAGCGGGAGACGGGTGTCCACCGGGACGCCGTGGCCCGATACGATCCACGGCGGACGGCAAGACCAGCCAACCTGTCCGCCGGCACCCTTTGAAAACCGGCCAACACGTCCGCCGGCCCGGCGAGCATCAGTAACCACTAAGACGGCTGACCCCGCAGGTCCCTTATCGATGCCACTGACAGCATCGGCATCACCCCGGATCGCATACACTATCGTTTCATGGTGCTTCATGTCCTCCCCTGGAGAGAAGAAGTCGGGCAGTGTGTATTCTTTGGGGCACCTCGGAACCCGATCAAGGGAAGTGGCTCGCGCAGTCAATCATCAATGACTGTGGAGTATCATGGTCCGACCTCACCCTCCTGGATGGACGTTGCTGCAACGGAAAGGCGAATGGCGCGGGCGGCTCGTCACCAGAAAAGAAGAGTCCTCTGCTTGAGCGGGATGTGGTAGACCACCTCTTCCCCACCCCAGTCTTGGATGATGGTGATCGGACCGGGGTCTAATGGACCCTGTACCGTCCCCCCAGAGAATGTCCTTAGTGTGCGATCTTTGTGGTCGATCTTGGGGAGGTATCACGGTCCTTCAAATCGACTAATGCGATGGGCAGATTACGTGCCAAAGGAGGATCCGATGGATACGCTTGACAGGGACTATTTGGTCGCCATGTCCCGGGACGAAATCACAAGTGCGCGCCTCGAGGCAGTGGATCGACTCTGCGTCGCCGCATGTCAAGACCAGGATAGGACGAACAGGAATACTGCGGTTGATTACCTTGAGCGTATCAGGAACGCAATCGGTGTTGATGCGGCGGTTCGTGAAAGGGCCACTAGGGGCCTGCTCTTCGGATAGCTCACTCGTAGAGCACTGCCTTCCTTTCGGCAACCTTGACTCTGATGTCAGGACCAGCGAGTCGGCCCCTTAGACACATGGCCAGCACGCAAGTGGCAGCGCCCCAAGCGCGACCCCGGTCCGACCGCGCCCCATATCCTCCAGGGAAACGGGCTGTCCCCTGCCTCTAGACCGGTGCCTGCCCCCTCCCTGTCACGCGGATCAAAGTGAGCGAGCTCAGGCTCAGCGCCACGCCCGTCACTATCATGCCTACCCCGCTGGCGATCGTGACCGCAGTCAGGCCGAGGTGAGTGGGACGCTGACCTCGATGGGCAGCGCCAGCACCGTGACGGTGTCCGTCATTTGGGGGACTACACGGGGCGGGCCCGATATGGACGAGACCCCCGGTGTCGTCCAGACGGCAACCGTGGCTTTCCACTTTGAATTGAGCGGTCTGGCATCCGGGACCACATTCTACTATCAGGCCAAGGCTGAGGGGGATGGGACCACCTACGGCGGGGAACAGAGCTTCACTACCGTCTCCTCCGGGGGCGGGGTACCGGTGGTCGAGGGATTGGCCGCAGACAGCGGCCGTCGCGGTGAGGCCTTGACAGTCACGATCACGAGGTCCAACCTCAAGGGGGCCCCAGCAGAGATTCGACGCGGTAACAGCTCGCATCGGCCCCGAAGGTATCTCCCGGCGGCAGGCCGCCCAAGAACTGGCCATCGGCTATGCGACCCTCAAGCGCCTTCTGGACGCACGCCTGCACCCGGCAGACCAGAACAACGGCGAATGGTCACCACCTGCAAATGCAGTCTCCTGTGCCGATTCCCATGCATACGCCGAGGTGCTCCACTGACAGAATCGCTGAACAATAGACCCTGACATTTACCCTGGACAACGACACGGTCCGGCTAACCATGGGCTCCGCAAGGATTTCCTTTTGGAGTGACTGGCGACGGCCATTGTGGAGGGCTTATTCCCTGCAATAAGGGAATTCGAATCCCTGTCATCGACCGGTCATTGGGCATGCTCTCCACCACGGGCCTTGTCACCCCGGAGCTCGACTCTGACGAGGAACACATTTGAGAGTATGAACACAACTATCAGCATGACGACGAACTCCGCTATCCAAGGTCCAAGACCGGGAATGAAGAGGAGTGTTAACGGAAAGACATCCCATATCGACGGCATGAAGAAGCGCAGCATGGTCAGTGCAACAGCCATGCAGATAAAGAGAATGGTCGAGATCCGAGAATGCAACTGTAATCGGGTATGGCAGGAGGGACAGTGCAGCTTGGCCGATTTGGTGGTGACTGAGCACCACCAGAGAAATCGGAGCCATCCGACAGGTTGGCCGCAACTTGGACATTTCTTGGCAATACCCATGCTTGCGTCTCAGATATTCTGATGCGGGATTATAGCATTGCCCGGCAAGGGTTGTGAGAGTCAGAAGTAAGGAGGACGCAAAGGACTGTTGGCCTTCTGTGTGTAAGACAGACGCTGTGGAAGGCTTCTTCTCCTGTTGATAGCACTGTTGACCCTATTCCGATGGTCGTCTAGAATCCTAGCGGATGAATCCAACGATCACTAGGAAGGCTGGCAATGGACGTTGACTCCTCACTTCTGGAACAGATGAAGGTGACACTCGAGTCTTTCCTGCGGGATTTCGAGGACTACTACGATGAAGTGATGCAGGATCACCGATCGGCGCAGTTGAATAAGGCCCGTTCATCGCTACAGAGGAGAGAGCCTGTGGTGACGAAATATGTTCTTGACGTACTCGGTAACGAGGTCCAGCGGATCGGCACCATTGGCGGCTGGATCACGGTTGACAACAAGTCCTTGCTAAGGACGGCGTTGGCAGGCGGGAACAACGAACAGAGAGTCAACTTTGCCGCCTTTCCTCCAGCAGTGAGATCGGTGGTGAACAGGACCGTCGGCATCTTGGAGGCAGGTCAGTGGAGCCCCAGAGGGCCTGAGCCAGTCCTTGTCATCAAGGATGAGCAGCTGCGTCAGTACTGCCTGGACCTGCTGTCTAGTCCGGGAGCCTATGACCGGGTCATCAGGGAGGCCACTGCGGTCCTGGAGGACCGCATAAAGAGAAGATGCCCACCTGGCAGGCTGGAAGAACTGATCCCCAGCGAGGCTGATCGCAATGCCAAGAACGTTGTAGAAAAGCTCTTCAATCCAGATCATCCGGTTCTGGTTATTAGTGATGAACGGCCCAAGCGCATAGCCTTCCTCACGATTCTAGTGGGAGTCTTCTTGTACCTGAGGAACACCTACCACCACAACATCGACGCCAACACCGAATGGTCTTGGGCATGGTCCACTGTGGGGTTCATAGATCGGCTGCTCAACGAAGTGGACAGCTGCACTGTCACTGAATAGGGCGCCCACCCACAGGCTGCTCTCGATGTTGTCTAGCCTGTTTGGTCCCACACTCCCCCTGAGCTATAATCTATCGCCAACGAGGGGGAGCATGACAGATCACGCTCAGGAAGGTCAAGGATCAGCACAACACGGGAGAATCCTGTGTTGGATTGCCAGGGTCTTCTCGCTCCCAGTTGCGATATTTGGCGTACTATGGATGATGTATCTTCCAACCACATGGGGCGGCAGTGATTCCGTGCCCTGGATGCTTCCCTTGGACCTCTTGCCTCTGATCTTCGCCCTGATTGCATGGAAATGGCATGGGATAGGAGGCGCACTCCTGAGCGGATCGGGCATTCTCTTGGTGGTAGTAGGTATCTTGGCCCGTTCCACTGAAGGAAGCCATGATTTCCTTTTCCTTACACCAATAGGGGGTGTGCTGCTGGCGGGAGGGCTCCTGCACAGTGCAGCCTGGATGAAGGAGAGGAGGACTGCCCTGGTACCTGCCAGTGCAAGCGCCCAGGTGAACCCGAAAGGCTAGCTTCAAGCCATGAAGCTCTTCTTCGGCATACTGCTCATCACGGCTGGCTTGATCCTGTTCCTTGGTTTAGTGGCACTTAGCGTCTACATTTGGGTGAGAGCCCGCATCAATCAGCCAGCTGACCGCTACATCTTCTTCACTCCCCCAAGTAGCCTCAAGACGTACTTGCTCTCCTTCGCTCTCTTCTTTTGCGGGATTGCCTTGGTGAGCCTTGGGTTCGCAATACTCGCCTGACTGGTCCATCAGTCACTCATACTAAGCCAACTCGTTGACGGCTGGGGCGATGCCATGACAGCTAAACCCCCAGCCAGGCTCTACCAGCCGGCATGGGTGCTTGCTCAACATCAGCTTCAATAGAAGCACCCTGCGATCCCCGCTGGAAACCCTTGATCTTCGCTGAACCGCAAGCGCAATTGACGCTTAACTATTGACAACCATTTTGAGCGCTCTTACAAGCGAATTATGGCTGCTAGAAGTGTCGGCATACCTGGCGAGTATCAGGAGATCCTGGAGAGAGAGCACGAGAGGCTGGGCTTTGGCACCAAAGTGGAAACCATCAGGGCCATCCTCGGCTTCTATTTTGAGAACAAAGACCGGCCGCTAGCGCCGCTAGCGAAATCGTCCGAACCTCCCGCTGCGCCAACCGCACAGATACAACCCAAGGAAAGGCAGGTCAAGCGTTACTATGTCATTGCGTAAACTGGATGTCGTCTGCCCCAATCCCGGCTGCGGGAAGCTCCATGAGGTGGAGGTCGAAGTCACCGACCCGCCGGCGCGGGAGATCGTCAAAGAGGTCGTCAGAGAAGATACCGCCAGGGTCGGCGACCTCACGCGGCAGCTCGAAGAATCGGAGCGGTCCGCGGACGCTCTCCAGGCCGAGCTTCGCCGCTGGCAGTCGGGCGAGAACCACCTTACTGCCCGGGACATGCTGCAGAGCTGCCCCAACTGCCGGCCGGTGCTCGAGTCGTTTGTCCAAGAGCAGCAGAGGGAGGCCATAGCCCGGCTCTCCCCGGACCAGGTCAGGCAAATCGCCCGGGCGCAGAGATGGTGGCCTCCGCCGACCATCCATCTGGGCGTGAAGAGGGGAAGCTGACGCCCGGCCGCTGTTCAGCCGTTATCAGTATCTCTGGCCGATAAGGAGTTGTGGCATGGGCAGACCGCTCAAGCAGGGAATGGACTACTACCCCCTGGACGTGGACTTCTGGGCTGATGACAAGGTGCTGGTCTTCATGGAGAAATACCAACTGGCCGGTGCCGGTTTCCTGACAGTGCTGTGGGGACAGATCTACAAGCGGGGTAAAGAGCCTCTGGTGCTGGATGAGACTACCTGGCTCTATCTACGGAGGGTCATGCGGATCTCCCGCCAGAGATTCAACGAGATGCTGGAGTTTTCCCTGGATCTCGGGCTCTTCTCCCGGGGGTTGTTCGACGACCGCCGGATCGTCTCTTCGGCGAGGACGACGGCCACGGTTGAGAGGTTTCTGGCAGAACGAGCACGAAAACGCGAGTTTTGGACGTCCGTAATACCTGGAGAAACCCCCGGAGAAACTCCGGAGAAACCCGCCAAAGAAAAGAAGAGCAGAGAGTATAGAAGAGAAGAGGAAAAGGAAAGAGAAGCAGCAGGCACCCCCGGCAACAGGCCGGCGGGTGCCTTTTTTCACCTGGTGGACAGCCCAACGCCTGCAGACGGGGAAGCGGAGGAGGGCGTCTAGATGGGTGTGCAGGCTGCCCCGCTCCCTGCGCACACGGAGACAGGGGGTCCGGTTCCATGGGCGGCGCCCGCTGGCCTTTCCGTCCTCCCCGTGCCCCCGAGCATAGCCCGGGCTCTGCTGGAGAGGCAACACTACCTGCACAGCCTTCCGGGCGGCACGCAGCTGGCCTTCGGGGTCTTCGCCGGGAGCAGGCTGCTGGGCGCCCTGGCGCTGGGGGTCGGCCCCTTCAACGGCTGCTCGCTGGTGGAGGGGGCGGCCCCGGCCGACTGCCTGACCCTGACCCGGCTGTGGCTGGCGGACGAGCTGCCGCGCAACAGCGAGTCCATGGTGCTGGCCACGGTGCAGCGGGAGCTGCGGCGGCACACCTCGGTCAGGTTTCTGCTGTCCTACGCCGACCCCTCTCAGGGACACGTTGGCACGATCTACCAGGCGGCCAACTGGCTGTACACCGGGCTTTCGGAGCCCACGCCGCTCTATGACCTGGGCGACGGCATCCGGCGGCACAACCGGTCGCTGGCCCATGCCCTGGGCACCCGGTCCGTGCGCCACCTCCGGAGCCATGGCATAGAAGTCAGCCTGGTGCCCCAGTCGCCCAAGCACCGGTATATCACGTTCCTGGACCGGTCATGGCGCCGTCGGCTCAAGGCGCCGGTCCTCCCATATCCCAAGAAGCAGGGAGCATCAGGATGAACCTCGCCGAGATCCCAATTGAGCAGCTCCACGGCGCGCCCTGGAACGCCAACCACATGGACGAGGGCATGATGGAGCGCCTCCGGGAGAGCGTTCGCCGCTACGGGCTCGTCGAGAACCTGGTGGTGCGGCCGCTGGGGCCTGGGAGCTTCGAGGTCCTCTCCGGCAACCAGAGGCTGAGGCTGCTCCGGGAGCTGGGGATGCCGACCGTGCCCTGCTTCGTGGTGGCGGTAGACGATCCCCACGCCCGCCTGTTGGCCCAGGCCCTCAACCACGTCCGGGGACAGGACGACCTGGGCCTCAAGGCGGAACTGGTCCGCGACATCCTGAAGACCATTCCCGAGGCCGAGGTCACCGCCCTCCTGCCGGAGAGCGCCGGCAGCCTGAGGTCGCTGGCATCGCTGGGCCAGGAGAGCATGGCCGCCGGCCTGCAGAGCTGGCAGCATGCCCGGGAGGCCCGGCTCCGGAACCTCCTCTTCAAGCTCACCCCGGCCCAGCTGGCGGTGGTGGAGAAAGCCCTGTCCCTGATGACGCCGGCTGCCAGGCAGGACCCGGGAAGGAGCCCCAACGCGCGGGGGACGGCCCTCTATCTGATTTGTGAATCATATCTGAGAAGGAATAACGCGCCATGAATGACAATCGCCCGGAGTGCCCCGTCTGCCATGCCCCGCTGGCGGTCCGGCTGGCCCAGGGCCGCAAGTCGGGCAAGCCCTTCGTCATGCTGGTCTGCCCGGCGG
>CAYRGJ010000056.1:0-12278 GCA_964423835.1 uncultured Dehalococcoidia bacterium
GTCCACCCAGGCCATCTCAAGAAAAGTTACGCTGACTTATGATAGTAGGTACTAGCTTCGAGCTGGCAGCGCCCTGCATGGTGCAACGTTGGTGCTCGGAGGTGACAGGATGCCGGGGCTGGTAGGAATCATATCGGACAACAACCATTGCGGCCAACTCCTGGAGCGGATGACGCGCTCCATCATGCATGAGCCGTGGTATAAGGTGGACACGTACGTCAATGCGCCCTTCAACATCGCCGGGGTGCACCTGGGGGTCTTCAACCCGGGGCCGCAGCCCATATTCAACGAGGACCGGACCCTGTGCGTGTTCATGGAGGGCAAGGTCTACGGCTACGATGATGAGAAGAAGCGCCTTGAAGCCACGCACCGGTTTGCCACCGGCAGCGACGCTGAGTTCTGCCTGCACCTCTACGAAGAGCAGGGGCCCCGGTTCGCGGAGAGGCTCAATGGCCAGTTCGTTGTTGTCATCTGCGACCTTGTCAAGAAGAAGGTGGTCCTGGCCAACGACCGGCAGCACCTGATGCCCCTGTACTACGCTGTCCGCGACAACTGCCTGCTGTTTGCGCCGGAAGCCAAGGCGATCCTTCAGGACGAAACCCTCAAGGGGGAGCTGGACATCAGGGCCCTGGTCAGCTACTTCGCCTTCGGAGACTTCTGGGGCGACCGGACCCTGTTTGAGGGCGTGAAGCTCCTCCCCCCGGCCTCCATCCTGACGTACTGCCGCGGGGAGCTCTCGGTGAACGAGTACTGGCATTTCACGCCGCGGCCCGATGACGGGTACCAGGATGAGCAGATCGTCGAAGACCTTGCTGGTGCCTTCCGGCGCGCGGTGGCCCTGCGCCTGCGGGACCCGCTGCGGTACGCGATATCGCTCTCAGGCGGACTGGACTGCCGGACCGTCCTGGCCTCCGTCGAGCCCGCGAAGAGGAAGGAGATCGCCACCTACAGCTACGGTCCGCCGTACTGTGACCAGATCTCCATTGCCAGCCGGGTGGCCCGGATGTGCGGGACCAGGCACCGGTTCATCGAGCTCCCGCCGGAGCTTCTGGTGCAGAACGCGGAGCAGCTGGTCTGGCTCACCGATGGGAGGAACTACTTCGAAGGGAGCTTCTTCCACCCGATACACCGGCAGATCCGGGATGACGTCGACGTGATGCTCGATGGCTTTGTGCTGGACCGGACGCTGGGCGGCAGCCACCTGAACCGGAAGCTGATCAACCCGGCGGACAAGGAGGAGATCATCTCCACTGTCGCTGGGGGCATGAGGCTGTTCGGGGAGCGGGATCTCCTCAGGCTGTTCCGGCCCGAGTACCATGACCTGGCCCGGGAGGCGCCCCCGGACCTGGTCAGACGGGAGTTCGACAAGGTGACGGGCGCTGATCCCCGGTCCATCTACGATGAGTTCTTCATGCGCACGAGCGTGGCCTACGCCTCATCCTGGCACGTGCCGATCAGGGACCTGCTCGAGGTATCGTTCCCGGCGGTAGACAATGATCTGCTGGATGTGATGTTCCGAATCCCGCCGGAGAAGAGACTGCGCCACCGCATCCACCGGAAGCTCCTCATGAGCCTGTCACCGGAGCTGGCCGGGATCACCTACAACCGGACCAACCTGCCGGCCAGCGTCCCGCTGCCTCTATGGATGGGCGGAAGGGCCTACCATATCGGCAAGGAAAAGCTAAAGGAGAAAGCGTGGCGGGCCACCGGAGGCCGGCTGTACATCCGCAACGGAAGCGACTACGTCGACCAGGACGGCTACCTGCGGGCCAATGAGTCCTGGAAGACCTACTTCCGGTCGCTCCTGCTCGAGAGCGGCTCGCTGTCGAGGGAGTACCTCAACCAGGACTACATCAGCTACCTTTTCACCGAACATGAGAAGGGAACCATGAATGCCGCTTACGGTCTGATGCGCCTGGTGGCCTTTGAGCTGTTCCTCAGGCTGTTCATGGCCCCGCCGTCCCCTGCCCCGGTAGACTGGGCCCACCGCGGAGAGCAGCGCGTGAGCTCCACCGCGACCCAGGCGTGAGCGAGGGCGGTTCTGACTTCCACCCGGCGGCCGCCGGCAAAGCCGCGGCAGCTCCACCCCTCCGGGTGCGCTCTTCAGTGCTTCCGTGTCTCCTTTAATCTGACCGTATCGAACCACCACGTTACCACGACCAGGCCGCCAACGACCATCGCCACGTAGAACCATCCGCTGATGTCCCATGGCCTCAGTCCGAGGATTCCGAGGACGACAAAGGCTGTTCTGAACAGCCAGGATAGGGTTGACCGGCCAGCATCGTCTTCCAGGATGGCCTTGCACTGCCGGCATTCCCAGGACCAAGATGAAAGCATCAGAGGATTCAGCTGAAACCATTGGCCCCTGCCGCAGTTCGGGCACTTCTTGTTTCCGGGCTTGTACAGTGGCGGATTGAACAAGGCCATGCTCCCCCCTCCTCGGCCATGGATTATGGCGTGAAGGACAGGATATCGCCAAGACGGGGGACCTGCAAACCACAGAGGCCCCCCTCCCTGACCACGCTCCCAGTATTCCACTGCAGCCACCATGCCGTCCTGAGACCTTGGTCCCCGTTTGGAGGGCAAAAGGATACAGAGAAGAGGAAGTGAGGATTCACAGAATGGTATCGGGTGACCTGGAGGGAAAGAGGTCTGGCAAGGCCTTGGAGGCATTGGCGACCCCGCCTAGAGCGAAACAAGCTCAAGACGGAAAACCAGGTCATCGAAGTTCATGTCCGGGTCTCCGCCATTGCAGAAATACCGTTTCCCTTTTGGGGTGTTCTGCACCTTCATCCCAGAATGGCGTTGAAACATCTGGATTCTGCCATCACCTTTGTCCCATATGTTTGCGACGGAGAGTGTGCCATTACCCCGTACCGTGAACTCAAAGGTATCGGGGACGAGATCCCGCCAGATTGACAGTGAGGACTTTATCTTCTTTCTATTCAC
This sequence comes from uncultured Dehalococcoidia bacterium, assembly GCA_964423835.1. Taxonomy (GTDB): domain Bacteria; phylum Chloroflexota; class Dehalococcoidia; order UBA2247; family RBG-13-53-26; genus JAFGCL01. The sequence goes on from CAYRGJ010000056.1 coordinate 2,950, forward strand.
TATGAAGTAACCCTCCGTATCGAGGCTTACCCCCTGTCTATGGCCTGGTGAGACGTGCTCAAACGTGAAGACAAATGTCTCCGTTTTGTTGATGGCGAAGATATCCATCGTCCCGTAGTCCCTCACCATGGCCGGAGGACAGATGTCTCGCTCAAACCATATTTTGTAGGTTGAAAGGTCTTTCCGTATATTGGCAATTATCTCTTCACGCTTTTCTTCGGTGATTACTTCCATGTGGTATGGAGGTCCCCATTGACGGATACTGCCTACTATCACCATCATGTCATACTGGCTGCCATTGAAAGTAAATTGCTCAGAGTCAATCACCATGTTCCGGGGGCCTTCGGAGTAGTATATTCCTGCCCTTCCCAGGAGTCGCATTCTGTAGCCTCGGGACTTGAAAAGACTCATACGTGATCGAGCTCCGTGGATTGTCCGCTAAGATACACCAAGACCGCAATGCCCATCAATACTGAGCTTCAGCCAGTGTGACCAGCCGTGGGTCTCCTCTGTGTTAGACGAACTGCAGCAGTCGTTTCGGATTCTCCACCAGAATGGTGTGAATATGCCTTTCATCGACACCCCTTGCCTTCATAAGAGGGACAATATACCTGAGAACATGAGCGTATCCATGGCCGCCATAACGGGCAAGGCGTGTCTTTGCGCAGATATCATGTGAGATGAGTATCCGGTTCAGATGTCCCCGGTCAATGAGCTTCTTGATCATCTCAACACGCTCCCCCTCACTGGGCATGTCTATGAATGTGTTGGGGTATGGGATGTATTCCAGCAACCCCGCGCGCCTGTGTGCCTTTGCGCCTGGGCCACAGCGCGGAGGACCTTGCGCTCTTCAGCCAATAGAGGATAGGAGCAGCCGATCTCGCCGATTATCCCGGCCCGTACTCCGCTGTCACCGACGCCCACCATGATATCCCTCTCGATGTCGTCAGCGATGCCTGTTCGGCTTTGCCTGCCAACTCCGGCGGATGAGACGGCCCAATGTAGTACCCGGATCCCATGATGACGTTAAGGCCGGTGGCCTCTGCTATGCGTCGTAGCGCCGCAGGATCACGCCCTATGCCAACGCTGGTGACATCCACAATTGTGCGCCCGCCAGCATTCTTGTAGCGAAGGGCTTCGCTTGGCGCATCTTCTTCCCCCAACTGTAGGTTGCTCAGACTAGGCACATAGTAGTACCGAACATCATGAAGGTTCTCCAGGCTGACCGGCTGGTACGCGATGCCACCCCTGCGAGATCTGAGAGACTCCGGCAGGTACAGGGAGGTATCAACAACCAAATGCTCATGGGGTAGTGTGACCCCCAGGTCATCCGCATCAATTGGACCGAGGACCGTCTGTGCCTTGCCCTTCAGTCCCGGTATCGTCATTTGCCCAGGTCCATGAACTGGATCGTGGCCTTCACCCGCACTTCTTATCGACCCCGGACAGACCGTAATCCAGCGCTTCGCAAACCATGTCGAGCAAGTCCTTCGTAATGGTGCAGTTCGGGGCGAGGATGGGAGTGTTCGGGGGGAAGGGCCCGATGTTCACGCCCTTCTCGGCCGCCAGGCGCGACACCCAGAAACTTGGCCAGCCCGCCCATAGCCGCCCTCCCCCGTCCGTGTTCCTGTCCTGCTTAACGAAGGGTTCTCTGGTTTCCCGGTTCTTGACCAGCTCCACCGCCCAGAAGCAGCCCCTCCCGGCTACCTGGCCGACGCACTTGTGCCTCTTCTCCATGTCCTTCAGCCTCGGCAGGAGGTATTCGCCCACGTTGAAAGCCTTCTCTATGCACTTCTCCTGGATCATCAGGTCCAAATTGGCCTCGACCGCCGCCATGACCACGGGGAGGGCAAAGAACGTCCCGCCAGTGCACCAGCGGTCCTGCCCGAAGAAATCGGCGATCTCCTTGCTCACCACCACACCACCCACAGGCAACTGGGAGCTGATGATGTTCTTGCCGATGCACATGATGTCCGGCGTGGCCCCACCGTAAGCCTGGTAGGCAAACCAGGACCCCAGCCGGCCGGCACCCATCAATATCTCATCATCTATCCACAGTATCCCCAGATCCCGGGTCAATTGCCGCAACTGCGGGAAATACTCCTCAACGGGCAGCAGGGCAGCCGTACCATATGCCACCTCGGTGATGATGGCCGCGATGGATTCGACGCCTATGGACCTGATCATGCTTTCAACGGCGTTGATGCAGGCCAGCCTGCCGTCTGCGGTTTTGCAGCCGGGATACCGGTGTCCCAGGCTGCACCGGTAGCAGTTGTGCCCGGGAACAACGAAGGATGATCCCTGTTTACCTGGCACATCCTTGACCCAGCGTGGCTCACCGGCCGAGCACAGATTGTGAGCCGAAATGCGGAGATGGCTGCAGGTCTCCCCGCCGGCGGTCCAGCCGTGGTATTCCCATTCCCTGCTGACCACGTTGGGGCGGTTCATATACAGCCGAGCGATCTGCAGGGCCATCTCGATGGCTTCGCTGCCCGATCCCACCCAGCGGACGGCTGCGGCCCACTTATCCGGTCCCAGAATATCCTCAATCAAGAGCTTCGAGGCCCTCGCTTTGTAGCGGGTGGTAACCCCACCCTCACCAACGAATCCGAAATCGTCGCAGGCCTGCTTTATGGCCGCGATTACCTTTGGATGACGCAGCCCATTAATACACGAGTAGTTCCCGCTCATCATATCCAGCATCCTGGTGCCGTCCGAGTAGTAGATGAAATGCTCATCCACTCGCTCGACGTACCTGATCGCCTTGCGCAATTCATTTGCCGTGGACACCTGATGCAGGCAGTACTTAAGGTCCCATTCCTTCATCAGTTCCCGGTTGACCTGTTCAATAACCACGTCTTCTGCCCTCCTTTCTGCTTGACCCAATGCCCAGTCGCGCGTTGTGGATCAGGCTACTTCCTGATCCTTCAGATGGGGGCTCCTCTCTGGGCAGACAACCAGACTAATGTACCACCTGAGATTGCGCAGAACGTGATCGTTTGAGTGCTACACGCCCCAGATCGTACTTGATGAGCTTCAGGGCAATGCCGGACTCCATGCTGGCTACTCCCGGAATCTTGCCCACTTCGCCGTCCAGAAAATCGATCAGGTCCTCTTGCTTTTCAAAGACCACCCAGGCAATGACGTCGTACCGGCCATTGCAGAGAAGCACGCTCCGGACCCGGTCATACCGTGCTAATGCCCAACCCACATCCTTGATGCGAGATGGAGATGCTCTCACACCAATGAACGCCAGGCCTCTATCCCCGCGTGCATATGATCCCCACATGGTCTGAAATGCGATTGCTTTGCCTTCGATGAGCCTGTTCAGCCTGCGGACGACGGTGGGCCTGGTGGCTCCCAGTGTTTCTGCCAGAGTGGTGGCGGATTCCCGGGCATTCTTCTGGAGCTCCCGAATCAAGCCTATGTCCAGATCGTCGAGAAACACGCCACCCCCGTCCGAATTCACCCCCTGTGTGTCCGGGGTGGCCGGGTGGCCGGGCTTGATCTCATGGAAGACCATTGACTCGTGCCGCACTATCCCTCGGAGCTTGCCCAGCTTCTCAGAGACAAACCTCGGAATCTCGTATTGTGCCTTGAAAACGGCGGTGGCCAGGATGTCGAAAGGTCCGGCGTACAATATCACAGACTGGATTTCTTCCATCTCGGCTAGCCCGTTGGCTACCTCGAACAGGCCTGCAGGGTCGGTATTGATGCAGAAGACGACTGCGCTTCTGTAACCCCTGACCCGCTCGTCGACGTAGCAGACGATCCGGACACCCTTCCTGCTAAGCCTCTCGACCATGGCCTTGGCAGTAGCCCTTCCCACCCCCAGGCGCTCCGCAATGCCGGTGTACGTCATGCGGGCATCAGAATCCAGAAGCTCGATAATCCTTAAGTCCGTCTCATCGAGCCCGGGCTGGTGTTGAACAGAGCCGGAATCGGACATTGCGTGCAACTGCTCTACCTCCATAAAGGATGTGCCCCTTTGCCGTAGTCGTACATTTCGACCATCACATCCACGGTTGGCGACATATTGTTCGCCAAGTATATAGATACCCGACCATTTCATCAAGGCCCTGATACGAGTAGCGATTTCTGCTCGAGGATACCCGCCATTGCCTGTGCCGTCCGCGGGGCCGGCAAATGGTCGCAGTCACGCCAAAGCCCGTCCGGACAAAAGAGAAATGGCACACGAACTACTGAGACAGGCCACGGCTGGGAGCAACCGCGCAGCTGTGGCTGGCCTTGAGGCTGAACTAGCAAGAGGGGCAGCCGAGCGACACCGGGACCATGTGAGAACCACAGAGCATTCAACCTGGCAGCATTGGATTTCCCATGTGCCCAGTGCGGGTGGAAGAGCACCAGTGCGGAGTATCAGGTCAGGGATCAGTACGAGCAGAGGCAGCATGGGTATCACTGTCAACGCCGGTTCAAGAACTACCATTTTCGCCGGTTTAAAAACTACCACCTCGGGGTGCCTCTAGGCTTGGTATGAGTAATGATTGACTCTGGGGGGCATGCGATCTCCATGTTCCCCCTCCTTGGCGACAGATTATAGCCTGGGGGGCAGTCTGGGACCAAAACGGGGACTATGACAGGAGCCTGCGGGTGAGATACAGCACGGGGGTAATCAGGAATGGGGGGCTTGAGTAGAATTTTGGGAATACTGTGTCCCGTTGTATCATCTGGCCAAAGGGTAGGAGGCCTCCAATGCAGATTGAGCAGATCAAGACCAGCAGCTTGCTGACCGGCTTGAAGGGGCTGAAGAACATCGGAATGATCTACATCTCTGAGGACAAGAAGACGCACGATTCTGTGATCGTTGTGGCAAAAGGCATACACAGAGAGTATGGACTATTCAATCTCCCACACGCAATGTGGCGTGTCACGTGCAAGACGGAAGAGGTCAAGCAGGTGGTTGATCAGCTGCTGTCAGAGAAGATTCTGGCAGACGTTCCATGATCAGAATGAGCTAGATGAATGCAGGGCGGCACCATCCTTGGTGTTCCCCGCAGCTCGGGTACCTTAGGCTCCCCGGCTTGTAGAGTGGCCGATCAAACCAAGCCATGCTGAGACGGCCCCAACCACGAAGAGTGCGTACTTGAGTAGTGTGAACGCTCCTGGGGTTCACCACGGTACCGTGTCCAACTCGTCCCTCCGGATTATGTTAACCGACGACACCTGGCTCTGCTCCCCTTGCTGGCGACGAGCTGGCCCTTCGGACCTGCGTTGTTCTTCCTCCGCGTCTGTTGATTTCAGTCGGACGGATGCGGCCCAGTACCACATCGGCATAAGAAGCAGAATGAAGATGGGGGCCGCGAAGAGGATGGAGATCTTGCCCCAGTCGGTGAAGATAGCCAGCGCTGCACCGGCAGCGCAGGCGGCTGCAATCAGCACCGCTCTTGCCGCCTCCTTCCGCCTGGGATCGAGAGTCAGAGGGGAGTTGCACGCCCGGCAGGCCCACTCGTCGTGGAGTGCAAGGGCTACTGTCCACCTTTGAGGCTGCCCGCAGTTCGGGCACCTCTGGTTCCCGGGCCGGTGGAGCGGTGGGTCAAACCAAGCCATACTCCCCCTCCTTGCCGATGGATTATAGCGTCAGGAACAAGATGGGGACAAAAGGCAGTACTGCTTGTCTGGATGTCAGCTCATAGTCTTAAGGCGACCGAAAACGCCAGGCCGATTAAGAGCAAGGCTGAGACTACGCCTGGTAATCCGCAACCCATCCAGATATTTGGCTTCTCATCCTGTGGTAGCGTTGGCTCTTCGCTGTGGGTATCTCGGTCTGAAGTATCTTCCTGTTTCCCGTCGTTTTCACTAGCCGTATTCTCAGCCATCGCTCCTCCTGCTTGGCGCTAGATTATAACGTCAGGAACAAGATGGGGACAAAACAGGCATGACCCGAGTAATGTGGCGGGGGAGATGTGGTTTGACTAGAGGACAGAACCCCAGGCCAAAGCCTGTCTTTGGGCCGTTCTTCAATCTGAACTGGGAGCAGTACAAGGAGGAAATAATGAAGTGGCGACCCCGAGGGGGTGTGGACCCTCAACTGCAATACACGATCTACCGGGTCGGGATTCGGGTAGTCACAAGCGAACTCAGCATCCCGCAAGACATCTTACGCTGTCTATCGCCGCAGTCGACCCAGGCTTGACTACCCGGACCTCGGCAAGGCTTGCCGATTGACATGAACAGTCAGCAGAACCCATCCAGGCACCACAGACCTGACGACCGCGATGATGGCCCAAGATGAGGAGTGCATCATGAAGCCCGTCTTCTCCATTCGAAAGAGCGACTAGACCGGGCTCTCTTGCCGCAAAGGCTCCCTACTTCTTCGGTATGGCGCGAGTCTTCGACCGCCTTGTCCCGGTAGTCCGCGAGGTGAATTCGGAACTGACATGGCTTGTCGCATGGCCTGAATCTTGCCTGGCCTGGGGCTCGAAGTCTGGCATAGAAGGCATATCTTCATAGAAGAGGTTTCTCCCAGTTCCCCTTCGCGCCAGCAATCCTTTCTCGACCATGTCAGCAAGGTCTCGTGATGCCGTGATGAGGCCAATGTCATTAATCTCAGCGTAGTCTTTTCGCGAAACGGAGCCATTCTTTCGCGCGTAGATGAGCCCATCCACTTGCCGGCCGTTCAGTCCGGATTGCTGAGTCTCTCGATACACCTCGTCCACCATGCTTGTCCAGTCTGCAAGCCTTCGCTGCAGGGCCTGGGCTTGCAGGAGAACGGATGTACAGAAGAAACCGAGCCAGGACAATAGATCTTCCTGGTCGGAGCCTGCCCATCTTTGACCCAAGAGTCTCTTGAGAGCGCGAAAGTAGTTGTCGGGATCTTGCGCGCAACACGCTTCAATACTCAGTAGCTTTCGGAATCCGTAGCCGTGTCTATGGAGAATGAGGGTTGCCAGGAGCCTGGCGGTGCGCCCATTGCCGTCCACGAATGGATGCACGGCCAGGAGGTGAGCGTGAGCTATGCCAGCTTTGAGTACGACAGGTATGTCTTGAGTAGACCTGAGCCAGTCCGAGAAGCCAGCCATGAGAATGGGGACATCGCCCGGGCTCGGACCTTCGTAGAATGCGATGCCCTGGTCTTCGATCCAACCGGGTTCGTTGCGGTAGTTCCCCGGCCTGGAATTCGTATTCTGCAAACCGTTCATCAGAAGAAAGTGTACCTGGCGTAGGGTCGATTGATCACAAGGGTATTCGTTATCGGCGAGAAAGCCCACAAAGCCAAGGGCCCGGTAGTAGCTGGCAACATCGGCCAAGGCCTTGGGTACGCTTGGAGCAGGCGAGGCCTTTACCGCTTCATCTATCTCATCTTTCGTTATTGATGGATTCCCTATCATGATCGACGTGTACGCAGCCCTAAGGAGTGCTTCATTCCGAAGCCATCGCTCGTGCTTGGGCAAGATCAGCGTCTTCTCAACGCTGGTCTTGATCAGATCGATGTCGTTCAGACAGTCGACTATCTTCTGATTGGTGGTAAGATTGGGATCGAACACACCTCATCTCCATTCTGTGTACTTTGCATATGCAGTATACTAATTAATGAGTATACTGGATAATATAACAGGCTGTGGAGTCGTGTGTCAAGACGGACGGCGAGCATTGGTCCGTCGTGGACCGGGTGCTCGGCATCGGCCAGGATGAGGACAATCGACACCGGCACTACGGCCCTCGTCATGATCACCTCGTCTGGCTTTGCCATGACCAGATACTGGACGCTGAGTGGTGGCAACGGTCAGAAACTGAGCCAGTGCACTGGATGTCGGTTGCCCAGACAGCCTCCCAAGAAAGAACCCAAATGGGTCTTGCGGGCAGGTTTCGCCTCTGAGGTACTCACCGCCGCCATCCTGGACCGTCTCCTGCATCACGGCACCGTGGTTAACATCAGGGGCCAGTCATACCGGCTGAAGGAGAAGCTCAGGGGCGGCATCCTGGAGAGCGGTGAACCAGCTGAAACACGGCCCTCAAGGAGGCAGAAGCCGACCGGTGACCAAGCCTAGAGGTACCCCGAGGTGGTAGTTTTTAAACCGGCGAAAGTGGTAGTTTTTAAACCGGCGTTGACAGTAGGAGGGCACTGCCAGCACACGCCTGTTTGACGCCGCCCATTCTTCGGTGCTATGGTCGTGGGCGAGTGCTACGCCTGCATATCCCAGACAGAGGGAGACCCCTTGTCGTCAACACATGCTGCATTGTGCATGATAAGTCTGCTGGCGTGATGCTATGACCTCATTCTGGGAATTGGCCAATACCATTCATAGACAGAACACGGAGGATGTATGACAGGTATCGGACTACTCGGTCTCCTCGCACTGGTTCTCGTCCTGGCACTAGATGTTGTCGCGATGGTCGATATCATCAGAAGGCCAATGGACCCAGCAATGAAGATCCTGTGGGTCATATTGATCGTCGCCCTGCCGGTGATTGGACTGATACTGTACTACGTGTTGGGCAGAAAGTGAGAGGTGGCGACTCTCTCCAGTTTTACGGGTATCGGTACTAGCGGCAGGTGGAGCTCGGCAGTCCCTTCGCTCCACTGCTATGGTCGTGAACGATAGCCTCTCTTATCAACTACTTGGTAGGTGGCTTGGACGTAAGACGCGATCTGGCCAGGCCAGACCTGTGGGAAGAGCCACCATAACATCCTTGTTGAGTGTGACTGTGACCATACTCATATCCAGCTGACCTCTCCTAACCACCGCATCCACCTCAGCCTCATTCCCCCTGTACTCAGTCTATGGGTATCAGACTACGTTCCTCTCTCGGAGTCTCCCGAAGCCGAGATTCCTCTACGATAGCTTGTTGATGACCACGGCAACGAAGATGAAGAGAAGCAGCAGTGCTAGCAGCACGGCAACGATGTTCTTGAGCGCGTTCAGCCCTGCGTTGACACCGACTTCAAGGGAGCCGGGAGCCGCCTCGGCAGCGTCACCAGTGTCTGGCTCATCCCCTACACAGAGCCCTCTTCCGCACTCCAGGCAGAACTTGGAGTGCTCCGGCACTTCCATCCCACAGTTAGGGCAGCGTGTCTGCTCGTCTCGTTCTGCATCATGGTGTGGTTGGTCTGCGGACCTTTCCATTCCCAGCGAACCCGAGGCGTCTGCCGCAGTCAGTGTCCACGAAGCAGCCGCTTGCGTCTTGTCCTTCAGGGCTAGCCAGACTGCACATCCGATCCAGTAGGGAACCGGCGCCAGCAAGAGCCACCACAAGCTCCTGCTCTTCTGCTTCAATACCCAGCCTCCTACTATCGTCAACGGAATCAGAGATACTAGTACCTACTATCAATAATCTCCGGTATATTGTATACTCTTGCCATGGCAAGA
>CAYRGJ010000057.1:0-11859 GCA_964423835.1 uncultured Dehalococcoidia bacterium
GGGATGGCCCGGATGGTGATGCTCTCTTCGCGCTGCGGCCCGATGGAGATGATGTCGATGGGGCAGCCCATCAGCTCCTCCAGCCTCTTGACGTAGTTCCTGGCCGCCTCCGGGAGCTCCGCGTAGCGGCGCATGTCGGTGGTGCGGCACCCCCAGCCCGGCATCTCCTCGTAGACGGGCTGGCATTTCTCCAGGGCGGCGATGCTGGTGGGGAAGCGGTCTGAGACCTTGTCATCAAGCCGGTAGCCGGTGCAGATCTTGATGGAGGGGAAGGTGTCCAGCACATCCAGGCGGGTCAGCACCAGGCCGTTGAAGCCATTGATGCGGGTGCTGAAGCGCCCGGCCACGGCGTCGAACCAGCCGCAGCGGCGCGCCCGCCCGGTGGTGGCCCCGAACTCCTGGGCTATCTGGCGGATCCTCTCGCCCGTCTCGTCGTGCAGCTCCGTGGGCATGGGGCCGGCGCCGACCCGGGTGGTGTAGGCCTTGACCACGCCGAAGACGTAGTCGATCTTGGTGGGGCTCAGGCCCAGGCCCGAGAAGGCCCCGGCGGCGATGACCGAGGAAGAGGTGACATACGGATACGTGCCGAAGTCCACGTCCAGGAGGCTGCCCTGGGCGCCCTCCAGAAGGACCCGGTGGTTTCTCTCTATGGCCTCGGCCACTATGGGCTCGGTCTCCCGTATCATGGGGGCCAGCCGCTCGGCGAAGCGGCGGTACTGCTCGTAGATCTCGTCGAACGACAGCGGCGTGGCGCCGTAGACCCGGGTGATGACGGTGTTCTTCTGATCCAGGACAAAGCGCAGCCGCTGCCGGAAGCCATCCAGGTCGGTGAGGTCACCGGCGCGGATACCCAGGCGGCCCACCTTGTCCATGTAGGCCGGCCCCACGCCGCTGCGGGTGGTGCCCAGCGCGGCGGTGCCCTTGGCCTCCTCCTCCAGCCGGTCCAGAAGCGTGTGATAGGGCATGATGAGGTGGGCCCGGGCGCTGATGTAGAGGCGCGACGTGTCAATCCCCTTGGCCGTGAGCTGGTCCAGCTCGGCGGTCAGCACCGCCGGCGAGATGACCACGCCGTTGCCTATGATGCACGTGGTGTGGTGGTAGAAGATGCCGGCGGGGATCAGGTGCAGGGTGAACTTGCCGTGCGGGTTGTAGACGGTGTGGCCGGCGTTGGGCCCGCCGGAGAAGCGGACCACCATGCTGGCCTTCTCGGCCAGCAGGTCAATGACCTTGCCCTTTCCCTCATCACCCCACTGGACTCCGACTATAACTGTAACTGGCATGGAACCTCACTTGTGTGCAGCTGGACGCGTGGGAAAGACCGGTGGCGCCGCTGGTTTGCCCCTAACAATAGTAGAGCATGCCTGACCCGGTGGCAAGTCGGCGTTGAGGAGCCGGAGCCTCTCTCGGCGAGGCGGCCGGCCCGCGGGCCGGCACGGCGGCGACGGACTTGGGGAGGCTAGCGGGCAGGCTATGGCTTCTCTGCCCGCCGGACGTGGGCCAGGCGCTGGGCCACGGTGACGAAGGCCAGGGCGGTGATGATGCCCATCATCACCGGGATGGCCTGGTCTACCCACTGGCCGGCCACCAGCCCGATTGACATAACGATCACGCGTTCCACCCGGGTGAACAGGCCCACCTCGCACTTCAACCCCAGCCCTTCCGCCCTCGCCCTGAGGTAGCTGACCATGACCGAGCCCACGAAGCACCCGTAGGCCAGCAGCGACTCCCAGGTCCCCTGGTTATAGGCATAGTAGGCCAGGATGCCTGCCAGCACCGCCGCTTCAGAGAGGCGGTCCAGCGTGGAGTCGAGGAAGCCCCCGAACCTGCTGGTCTTCCCGGTGACCCGCGCCACCGGCCCGTCCATGAGGTCGAAGGCGCCGGCGAAGAGCATCACCAGCCCGCCGGCCAGGAAGTGCCCCAGCGCAACGAGAACGCCGGCGGCGACGCTCACCAGAAATCCCATTACGGTGAGGGCGTTGGGGGTGACCCCGGTCCTGGAGAGGAGGCCGGCGGCCGGATTGGTGAACCGCTGGGCCAGCCGGTGGCGCCAGTCTGCCGGTTCGCTCAATGCCTGTTCCTCATGCACTCCTGGTAGAAGTCCACGGTCCTCTGGGCAATGATGGGCCAGCTCAACGCCTCCGCCTTCGCCCTTCCCCTGGCCCCCATCTTCTCCCGCAGCTCCTTGTCGTTGGCCAGCGAGACCAGCGCGTCGGCCAGGGCCGCCTCGTCCCTGGGCTTGACCAGGATGCCCTCCATGCCGTTGGTCACCACGTTGGCGTACCCGTCGATGTCGGTAGCCACTATGGGCTTGCGGGCCGCCATGGCCTCCAGGAGGATGATGCCGAAACTCTCCTGTCCCACCGCGGGAATGGAGAAGATGTCCGCCGTGTGATAGTAGCGGGGCAGGTCCGCGTACGGCACGTGTCCGGTGAACACCACGTCCTCCAGGTGCACATCCGAGACCCAGCGCTGGTAGTTGCGCCGCTGCTTGTCGCCGGGGCCGACCAGGATCAGCCGGGAAGGCGGGCAATCACGCTTGGCCTTCCGGTAGGCGTGCAGCAGGTACTTGGCGCCCTTGCGCTTCTCCAGGCGGCTGACAAAGAGGATGTTCAGCCGGCCGTCATGGAACTGCTCGATATAGGATGGCTTCGTGCCGAAACGCTCCATGTCGACGCCATGCGGTATGATTCGATAGTCGCCGGGAAAGTACCGTGAGATGAAGCGGTGGGCCGGCTTTGAAACGGCGATCATGCCGTGGAGCTTGCGGTGGAACCGCATGAGCAGCGGATTGAAGACCCGGTAGTTGGCGGAGCGACGGTAGAAGGCGTGAAACGTGCCTATGTTGACCGAGCGGGAGTAGTGCAGCACCATCCAGGGCAGGGAAGGGCAGAGCGGCTCGTGGAAGTGCAGGATGTCGAAGTCCTCCTCTTCCAGGATGCCCTTGATCTTGTGCATCAGCCAGAACGACAGGGTCAGCCTGGATATCGAGCCGTTGGAGGGATACGGAACAGTCCTTCCCAGCGGGATGATGGGCGTGGTCTCCGGCAGGACCTGGCGGCCGCTGCAGGGCGCCAGGATCTTCACCTGGTGTCCCATCGAGGCCATGTTCATGGCCAGGTTGGAGATGTGGGTATTCACTCCACCCGGGTAGGCGAAGTCATACGGAGTAACCAGACCAATTCTCATGGTTTGACCGGGAAGGTGGCGTATTCTGCTTACTTCTGCGGAGGCAGCGTGCTGTTGTTCGATCCGGAGATGTAGTCCCCCAGGTTCCGGCGTGCCTCATCATCAGAGAACTGAATGGGCGGCGACTTCATGAACATGGAGCACGGGGCCACCAGTGATCCCGCCAGGCCCCGGTCCAGAGCGAGCTTGCAGCACCTGATGGCGTCGATGACTATCCCGGCCGAGTTGGGGCTGTCCCAGACCTCCAGCTTGCACTCCAGGTTCAGGGGCACATTGCCGAAGGTGGTCCCTTCCATTCGGATGTAGCACCACTTGCGGTCAGTGAGCCACGGAACGTAGTCGCTGGGCCCCACGTGGATATTATCGGGGTTGAGCTTGTAGTCCAGCTGGGAAGTGACGGCATTGGTCTTCGAGATCTTCTTCGACTCCAGCCTCTCCCTCTCCAGCATGTTGTAGAAATCGGTGTTGCCACCGAAATTGAGCTGGTAGGTGCGCTCCAGCTTCACCCCCTGCTCGCGGAAGAGCCGGGTCAGCACCCGGTGTGTGATGGTCGCGCCCACCTGAGATTTGATGTCGTCCCCGATGATGGGCAATCCCCTCTCGGCGAAGCGCTGCTGCCAGTAGCCCTCGCGGGCAATGAACACGGGGATGCAGTTGATCATGCCGCAGCCCGCGTCCAGTATCTGCTCCACATACCACTTTGTGGCCATCTCGCTGCCTACGGGAAGGTAGCTGATAACGACGTCGGTCTTGGTCTCCTTCAGGATCCCGACGATGTCGGCGGTGGCGCCGGGGGCCTTGGTGATCATCTGCGACAGGTACTTGCCCAGCCCGTCGTGGGTCATGCCGCGGCTGACCTTGACCCCGGTCAGAGGCACATCGGCGAACTTGAAGGTGTTGTTGGGCGGCGCATAGATGGCCTCCGCCAGGTCCCTGCCCACCTTATTCTGATCGATATCAAAGGCCGCCACGAAATTGATGTCCCTGATGTGGTACCCGCCCAGGCTGGGGCGCCTCACGCCGGGCACGTCGGCATCATCCCCCACATCCCGGTAGAAGTGCACGCCCTGTATCAGGGAAGAGGCGCAGTTCCCCACGCCGATGATGGCCACATTGATGCCCGCGGACTTGCCACTCTTTGGTTTTGCCAATTCTAACCTCCTCATCCTACTTGGTTAGCTGCGGGGCCTGACCAGGAGAACCGGCACCTCGGCGGAGTATAGCACCTTATTGGCCACGCTGCCCATCACCAGCGCGCTGATGCCGGAGCGCCCGTGGGTGGACAGGGCGATCATGTCGACGGCGTTGCTCCTGGAGCTGGCCAGTATGGCCTCGGGCGCCTGGCCCATCTCCACCGCGGTATGGACGGCTATGCCGTTCTCGGACAACCCTTTCTGGATCCCGGCCAGGTAGTCGCGGGCGGTGGCTGTGGCGTGCTCCAGGTACTCCTCCGAGAGCCTAGCCAGGTGGGGTGAGCGTGCCTCGGCCAGCTCGATCTCGAGATGGGGGGGCGTCACTGCCTGCATCAATACCAGGCTGGCCCCTGAGGCCCTGGCCAGCTCCTCCGCGCAGGGAAGCGCGGCCTCGCCTAAAATAGAGCCGTCAAGCGGCACCAGGATGCTCTTGAGGCTGAACGCCGGCAGTCTACCCGATTGCTTGTCCGGCATGACTTTTCGATGCTATAGTTATAATCCAAATCTGGCGCTGAGGCAAGGAATGTGATCTACGACTTCCACACCCACACCTTCCTGAGCGATGGCGAGTTGTCGCCCATCGAGCTGATACGCCGCGCGTTAGACACGGGGTACCGCGGCATCGCCCTGACGGACCACGTTGGAATGGGCTCGCTGCAGCGGATCGTTCCGGAGATTGTCGAGGACTGTCGGGTGGCCCGTGAGCACTGGAACATCATGGCCATCCCCGGTGTTGAGCTGACGCACGTTCCGGCCCGGGCCATCGCCGCCGCGGCGAAACGGGCCAGGGAGCTGGGGGCCTGGCTGGTAGTCGTTCACGGCGAGACCATAGTCGAGCCGGTGGAGAGGGGGACCAACCTGGCGGCGGTGCAGTCACCGGATGTGGATATCCTGGCCCATCCGGGCCTGATCACCGCGGAGGAGGCGGGCCTGGCCGCCCGCAACGGGGTGTTCATCGAGATCAGCGCCCGCAAGGGGCACTGCCTGACCAATGGGCATGTGGTCCGGCTGGCCCAGGCCGCCGGCTGCCGGATGCTGCTGGATTCCGATGCTCATGACAGCTCTGATCTTCTCACGCCGCGGCTGGCCATCGACATTCTGCTGGGTGCCGGACTGGGGGAGAAGGAGGCGCAGGCAGTGCTGAAGGCCGGCCCCGCCAGCCTTCTCCGGAAGCTGCCCCTGTCCCCCTCAAGCCAGGGCGGCTCCCGGAAACGCGGCTAATCCCGGGCAGTGGCCTCCCTAGCCCCTCCCCATCCTGGAGACCTTGGTGCCACAATCCGGGCAAACGCCTTTCGTGGCCGGGCGCTTGTTCTTCAGAGTCACGGGCTTGGCATTCTGGATTTCGACCGTGCGCCTGCACTTGAAGCAATACGCTTGAGCCATTATCCCCTCCTAGTGGCGACCCGTTGAACTATAGCCTTGATGCCGCCACGTTGTCAACAGCCGGTTGGCCAGGAGCCCGGCCTTGACGGTAAGTGCCGCAATTGGGGAGAATCAGTCCATGGGGCTGTCCAGGACGCGCCGGGCTCTCCCGTGTGACTGTCGCCTGGTTCCGGCCTGAAGGAGATTGGGGTATTGCTGTACGCCGGCTGTGATCTGGGCGTGGCTACGGCCAAGGTGGCCGTCATCGACGAGGAGAGCCTGCTGGCGGCCGAGGTGCTGCCCTATGCCGGCTTCCCGCAGGAGGCCGCCGCCGCGGCCACCGAGAAGGCTTTGGCCCGGGCCGGGGTGACTCGGGGCCATCTCCAGCGCTTCCTGTCAACGGGTTTCGGCGGCCGGGCTGTTCCCCATTCGGACGGCGCCCTGCCCGACACGGTCTGCCTTCAGCGCGCGCTGAGGAAGGCGGACCCCGCGGTGAGGACCGTGCTCGACGTGGGGGGGCACAGCTTCACCGTTTTCCATATCCGGGCTGACGGCGGGCTGGGCGAGTCGGCTATCACCGACATGTGCACCGCCGGTATGGGGCTGCTGCTGGAGACCGTGGCCGCCGCCCTGGAGCTTCCCCTCGACGGCTCCGGCGATGAGGAGCGCCCCGCAGGCCAGGTGCCATTCATCGATAACCAGTGCCCCATCTTCGCCGAAAGCGAGGCCATATCCCTGGTCAACGAGGGCCATGACCGGCGGGACGTTCAGGCAGGCGTGATCATCGCGGTGGCCAACAAGATCGCCGGGCTGGCCCGGCGCCTGGGCGTGGTGCCGGAGGTGGCCATGGTAGGCGGTGTGGCCCGGAACCGCCGGGTGATGGCCATTCTGCAGAAGAACCTGGGTCTGAGCTTCTCCGGGCTGGGCGGCATGGACCCGCAGATCGTGGGGGCGTATGGCGCCGCCCTCATGGCCCGCGAGGGATGCACCCTGGACAGCGAGCGCCTCAGCAATGGCCTGTCCCGGCGGCTGCGGCGGGAGGGCCGGGAGTAAGTGATCACCGCCGGGTGCGACGTCGGAGCGCTGACGGCCAAGGCCGCCGTTGTCCGGGATGGCGTTCTCCTGGGATCGGCCATGGTCCTCTCCAGGTCCCAGGCGGTAGCGTCCGCGACCGCCGTCATGGACCAGCTGCTGGGGGACCTGGGCCTGTCCTACCGCCAGATAGACCGTCTGTTCAGCACCGGCTACGGCCGCAACCTGATCCCCTTTGCCCAGGGGAACATGAGCGAGATCTCCTGCCATGGACGGGGCGCCCAGTGGCTGGCGCCCTCGGTCAGGACCGTCATCGACGGGGGCGGGCAGGACTGCAAGGCCATCCGGGTCAACGCGGAGGGCGGGCTGGTGGATTTTCGGATGAACACCAAATGCGCCGCGGGGACCGGGAAGGCCCTGGAGCTGATGGCCCGTAGCCTCGGCGTTGAGGTGTCGGAGCTGGGGCCCATTTCTCTGGAGGCGAAGGACCCCATCAAGATGAACAAGCCGTGCTGTATCCTGACCCAGATGGAGGTCAAGCGCCTGCTCTTCGAGGGGCGGGACCGGGCCGACATCGCCGCCGGGATCAACGACGTGGTGGCCCGGGAGATCATGCACCTGGTGCGGGACGTGGGGCAGGAGAACGACATCGCGGTCACCGGCGGCGCCGCCAAGAACGTGGGGCTGGTGAGGAGCCTGGAGGGGCACCTGGGAGTGACTACGGTGCGTTTCCAGGTTGATCCGCAGCTGATGGGCGCCATCGGCGCCGCCGTTCTGGCCGCGGACCGGTGCCGCGGGGAAGCCTCCACACATCCCGGCGGCGGCCCGCCGGGATGAAGGCCATGAACGTCCTGGTGATGGGGGCGGGGGCGGTGGGCACAGCCGTGGGGGGCTTCCTGGCGCAGGGCGGGCACCGGGTGACCCTGGTGGGGCGTGATCCCCACATGGCGGCCATCCGGCGGCAGGGGCTGCGTATCGAAGGCATCTGGGGCCGGCACCTGGTAGCCGGCCTGCGGGCCCTCAACGGCGTCGGCGAGGTGCTCCGGGAGCACTTCGACCTGGTCCTCATCACTACCAAGTCCTACGACACGGCCCGGGCCGCGGGCCAGGTCCTGCCGCTGCTGTCGGAGGACAGCCTGGTGGTCTCGCTGCAGAACGGCCTGGGAAACGTGGAGACGATCTCGACGGTGGTGGGGGAGC
This sequence comes from uncultured Dehalococcoidia bacterium, assembly GCA_964423835.1. Taxonomy (GTDB): domain Bacteria; phylum Chloroflexota; class Dehalococcoidia; order UBA2247; family RBG-13-53-26; genus JAFGCL01. The sequence continues at coordinate 7,974 of CAYRGJ010000057.1, forward strand.
GGCGGGCAGTGGGGGGCCGGCTCATCTTCGGCATCGAGATCCCGGAGCCCGGCGTGGCCCGGATCACCGTCTATGCCGACAAGGTGATGCTGGGCAGCCCGTCGCACCGGGTGGAGCTGGAGCGGCTGGAGGAGGTCGCCTCCGCTTTCACCCGCGCCGGCATCCCCACGGAGGCCACTCTGGCTATCGATGAGTTCATCTGGGGCAAGGTGCTGTATAACTGCAGCCTGAACCCGCTCTCGGCCATTCTCGAGGTCAACTACGGCGAGCTCCTGGAGCACGAGGAAACCAGGCGGGTGATGACGGCGGTGATCGGGGAGATCTTCGCGGTGGCCGGGGCCAAGGGGGTCACGCTGGCCTGGGGCACACCGGCCGAGTACCGGGATGTCCTCTTCGGCCGGCTGATCCCCGATACCTATGCCCATCACGCGTCGATGCTGCAGGACGTCAGGCGGGGCAAGAAAACGGAGATAGAGGCGCTCAACGGGGCCATCGCCTTGCTGGGCCGGGAGGCGGGAGTGCCGGCCCCCGTCAACCAGGTGCTCACCGACCTGGTGAAGGTCAAGGAGCGGACCTCTTCCGCCCGCGGCGCCTCAGCGCCGGGAGAGGGCGGCCGGCTGCGGTGACTGTCACCGAGATCGAGGCCCGCTCCGTACTGAGGCGGCACCGCAAGATCGATTCCTGGTTCCTGTCCCGCTATGGGATGAATCTCTACCGGGGCTGCTTTCACGATGTCATCATCAGGGCTGTATCAATCGGAACCGCTACACGGAGATCTATTCGGTCGGGGAACACCTCGACGCCCGCCTTCATTCTTATCAGGAAGTCCCGCTTGGCGGTGTAGTCCAAGGTCTTGACGCTCCCCGCTAGCTCCTTGGCGACCGCTACCACGGCGTCGGCCTCGGCCTCGCCGACCTGCTGTTCAGTCAGCCGCCTCTCCAAATCCTCCCTCGCCGCCGTCTCCTTGGCTATCTCACGGTCAAGGTAGGCCACCTTGTTCTTGTACTGAGACTCGTCATAATCCTGGCTAACGAACAGGTTGGTTGCTCTGCGCTTCCCTTCAGCGAGCTTCTCCAGCCTCTTTGTCACGGCTGCCAGTTGCGGGGCGATGTTGGCTTTGCGGGGCCGTTTCATGAACCGTTTGGCATAGAGGGGCTCGTCCGCAATGACCTCCATCAGGTGCTCGCACTTCTGCCAAGCCTCGGCCTCCAACCTGCGCCCGGACATCGTGCGGTTGCCGCAGTGCTTCACAGCGATGTCCATGGAGCGGCTGGCGCAACTGTACCGGTAGTGCTTGCCGCCGGGGAAGGCCCAGAAAGCCCTTCCGCACACACCGCACTTCACCAGTCCCTGTAGCAGGCGCTTGTGGGTCGGATGCCCGGCATGGAGCCTCGTGTTCTCGTGGCGCAACTGCCTCTGTGCCCGCTCAAAGAGCGCCGGATCAATGAGCGGTGGAGTGACACCCGGGATGTCAATCCACTCTCCCCTGGGCCGCATGATGATCTTGACCTTGCCGGTCACCGGGTTCTTCTGACGGTAGCTGGTATTGTAGAAGGTCTCGCCGATGTAACCTCGATTCTTGAGGATACGGAGGACCGTGCTTCTGACCCATCTCGTATCCCCGGTGGGTGTAATGACCTTGTTCTCATTGAGTCGGGTGGCTATCTGCTGGGTGCTCATTTGCTCGTCCACCAGCCAGTGGAACATCTGGATCACCCACTCGGAGGTGACGGAATCAATGTGCCGCTTGCCGTCACCGCCCTTGCCCTTGCGGCCGTAGCTGTAGCCGTACAGTCGGGCCAGACACCCTGAGGGTATCGTCCCTGCTTGGGCGGTCTCTTTGCGCCCCCGGATAGATCGCTCCTTGATCTTCTCCGACTCCATATTCGCAGCATAGGTTTTCACATGGGAAATCAGCTTGCCGAGTTCAGAGCTGTCAGCGGTCTCGGTCACCAGTTCCAACCTGACTTGATGCTTCTCCATCTCCTCCTGAAGGATGATGAAGTCCGTTGGGTTCCGGGAAAGCCTATCCATCGAGTAGACTATCAGGCAGTCGATTTGCCTTGACCTGATGAGCTCTCGCAGTTTCTCCAGTTGTGGCCTCTCCCTGGTGAGTCCCGAGAAAGCCTCCTTGAAGACGAGCGGATCGGCATAGCCAAGCTGCTCCGCCCTCTTCCGACAAGCCTCAAGCTGAGTGGTGAGGCTGGTGCCCTTTTCTTCCTGCGGTAGCGTGCTGACCCGGCAGTATACGGCGGCGTTCATGTGTTCTCTTCTCCCTCTGCTTCATCTTGGTCCTTCCACCTTTTATCCACCCAGTGGAAGTGCTCGGCCAGGATTCCGTTGATGGTCTCGGTGACGCTCTTTTCTGAGAGGGCCGCACTCATCTGGATCATGGCCAGGAGCGTGTCTGGCATTCTCACCCGGACGACGGTGGTATTCCTTCCCCTCATGTCGGCCTCCTGTTATAGCGATCACCGCTATAAATCCTAGCATGGTGGCTGAATCTCGTCCAGGCTGACTCCTGGCCGCCAGTTCCGGCACAAACGGCACAAGGCAGGATCGCTCCTGCCCCTATGCCGTGGTGACCGGCTGTGGCTACTTCTTGGCCTTGGCTGCTGCCTTTTCTGTCTTGAGGTTGTCAATCTCTGAGACTAGGGTGAAGATGAGTGCGGGGAGTCTCTTCTGAAGGTCAGCGGTGCTAGTTGGGACTATCCCGTGCTCGGTCATAATCTGTTTCACCAACTCCTGTACCTCCAGCCAACTGAGTGCTTTCCCCTCCCTGGTGTAGGGTGATGGCTTGCTGGCGGGGAAGTAGCCAAAGGCGGTGTTAACGTGATCTGTGCTCTTCTGCTTGGGCTGCTCCTGTTTGAATTCAATGGCCGTCATGTCTCTCTCCCTCCTTTGTTCAGGCTATACGTCTGAACGTGCCCTGCTCAACAGCAGGATATATATCTTATAAGACGAAAGGAGGGACGTGTGCAACCATTGTTTGACGAAACAAAATTGGGGTGAAAAGGTGGTTTTTTGACCTCCCACTATCCATGTACGGTACAATGCAGTAGCTCACGCCACGACAGGGCGCAGAGCGCAGGAGGATCAGCGTTGGAGCGCCAGGAGTTCCTCAGGCAGGTTAAAGGGCTCCAATCACATTGGTTTCATACGGTCCTTGTGTATGAAATCTACTTTAAGATATGGCCTACCAACGAAATCGTTGACGTATTCAATCGGCATAGGGGATTCTTCGTGCCTGTTCGGAATTCTCTCTACGAGACGATGATGATGGGATTGGCCAAGGTGTTTGATCGGAATTCAAGAACCATGAGCCTCAGAAGACTGCTCGAAGCAGCAAAGGGACAAATGGACTTGGTACCACGACTGACGCAGAAGGACATTGAAGACATGGAGGCCCAGCTTTCTCAGCATGAGGCCGCAACGGAATTCCTCAAGTGCATTCGTGATCAGAGGCTGGCCCATCTTGATGCGAGACAGCAACCTCTTCCACCATTGCAGAAGGGCCAACTCGACAGCCTTGTTGCCACAGTGGCCGAAGTATTCAACAGACTGTCAGTGGGCCACGATGGCTCTCACTGGGATTGGTCGTTTCAACGGATGGACTCAGCGGAGAAGACCGGCAGGATTCTGGCCATACTCCAGAAGGAAATGGACGAGAGCAAGGCTCAGCTTCATCGCCGCTTGGCAGAATTGAGGTTAGATGGCGATGGGACCAACCAGGAGTCAGACGATGGCCTGTGACTGGTAGAAGAGAATGGCTGAGGAGAGATTCACCAAGTCCAACCTGCTAAGGATCTGCCGAGAAGCACTCGATTTCCAGCTAGTACCTACTATCAATAATCTCCGGTATATTGTATACTCTTGCCATGGCAAG
>CAYRGJ010000058.1:0-9819 GCA_964423835.1 uncultured Dehalococcoidia bacterium
TCGACTGACAGAATCGCTGAACAATAGACCCTGACATTTTCCCTGGACAACGACACCTGGAGGCCGGCGCCCGCTCAAAAGAACATGTTTCTGGGCACATACGAGTACCGGATAGACGAGAAGGGACGCGTTTCCCTCCCGCCCCGGTTCCGAGAGGAGCTGCGCGAGGGGGTGGTGATGACCCAGGGCCTGGATAAATGCATCACGGCCTACTCCCTGGCCGAGTGGCAGCGGGTTTCGGACCGCATGGCGGCCCAGCCGGCCAACCGCAGCAAGGCCAGGAGGATCAGCCGCTTCACCTTCGCCACGGCCTACATGGCTAACCTCGACGCGCAGGGCCGGGTAGCCTTGCCGGCGCCCCTGCGGCGGTACGCCGGGATTGCGGACGCGGTGATGGTCGCCGGCGTCAACAACTACTTCGAGATCTGGAGCACCGAAAGCTGGGAAGCGGAGAGAAGCCTCATGGAGAACGAAGCTTGGCAGATCAGCGAAGCCATCGACGAGAGCCCATAGCCGGCCCCCAGGCGGCAGCGCCCCACATACCAGTTCTCCTCCAAGCCTCTGTCGAGCTCATCAAAGTGCGGCCTGGGGGCCGCTTTATTGACGGCACCGTGGGCACCGGCGGCCACGCCGAGGCCATCCTGCGCGGCTCATCCCCGGGCGGACGCCTGCTGGGCATAGACGCCGATCCGAAGGCCCTGGAGATCGCCCGGCGGCGCCTGGCGCCCTGCGGCGATGCCGTGACCCTGGTCAACGACAACTTCAGCCATCTGGAGGAGATCTGCCGGGCGGAGGGATTCCTGGCGGCCGACGGCATCCTCCTGGACCTGGGCCTGTCCTCACTGCAGCTGGACGACGCCGAGCGGGGATTCAGCTTCCGGCTGGATGCTCCGCTGGACATGCGCTTCGGTCCCGGCGCGGGCGCCACCGCCGCCGATATCGTGAACACCTGGGCCGAGGAGGACATCGCCGCCATCCTGCGGGAATATGGCGAGGAACGGCACAGCCGCCTCATTGCCCGACGTATCGTGGCCATGCGCCCCGTGCGGACTACAAGGGATCTGGCCGGCGCCATCGAGCACCTCCCCGGCATGATACCCGGGCGCATCCACCCGGCCACCCGCACCTTCCAGGCGCTGCGCATCGCCGTCAACCGGGAGCTGGATAACCTGCAGGAGGCCCTGGCCCAGGCGGTGCGGGTCCTGGCGACGGGGGGCCGGCTGGTAGTGATCAGCTATCACTCGCTTGAGGACCGGATAGTGAAGCACTTCATGAGGGAGGAATCGCGGGGCTGCCTCTGTCCGCCCGAGGTCCCGGTGTGCGCCTGCGGCCACACCCCGGCGCTGAAGCTGGTCAACCGCAAGCCCGTGATCCCTTCAGAGGCGGAGATGGCCCAGAACCCCCGCAGCCGCAGCGCCAAGCTCAGGGCCGCGGAGAGACTCCAGGCGCCCGGGGCATGACGGCCACCTCGTGGCCCAGCAGGTCCATCAGGCGTTGGTGCAACTGCACGGCACCTCCTCCAGGGACCCTGCGGTGTGCCTCCCTTGTCGCGGTCGGCTCAGCCGCTCTTATACAGGCCGGTGTCCTTGAGGCCCTGGGTCACCTTCTGCAGTGTTGACACGTAAAGGTCCCCCACGGCATCGCCAGTGCTCCGGGGCCCGGCATCAGCGCGGGTGATAGGCATCTTCTCCATGATGGCCACGGCCAGGTGCATGGCTATCTCAGCGGCTTCCATAGCTCTCCTCCCTCCTCCGTGTCAAATGGGACCCTCGGGACCCCGAACGCCGGCCCCAGTTCTACCACAAATCCCACGCGATGCCAATACTCGATATCCCGAACACCTGTTCAACGGCACCGGTCGTTGGAGCTGCCACAGCGTCTCTTGACACTCGCCACGCGAGGCAGATATCCTGAGAACATGAGCACCGACACCGCCTTTGGGCTCCGCCAGGGCCCGGTCCTCTACATGCGCCAGGGCCATGTCGGCCGTATCACGCTCAACCGGCCCGGCGCCGGCAATGCCCTCGACCAGGACATGGCCGCCGCCCTGGAGGAGGTCTGCCGCCGGATCAACCAGGACCCGGAGGTCACCGTGGCCCTCATCCGAGGGGCGGGTGACGAGGCCTTCTGTCGGGGTGAAGATGCCGGCGGGCCTGCCGGTGAGCCCCCGTCTCCCGAGCAGCTGCCGGGCTTTGGCCTTCGTCGCAGCGTGGCCGAGATGGTGGCCGGCATCGAGTGCCCGGTAATCGCGCTGGTCAACGGGGACGCTCTGGGCGCCGGCCTGGCCCTGGCCCTGGCCTGCGACCTGCGCATCGCCTCCACGCAGGCGTCCTTCGGCATCGGCGACCCGGCCCGCTACTCTCTCCTGGCCAACGGGCTCACCCAGCTTCTCCCCCGCATCGTCGGCCGGGGCAAGGCCATGGAGTTGCTGCTCACGGCGGACCCCATCACGGCTCCCGAGGCCCTCAGCATGGGCCTGGTCCACCGGGCGCTGCCGCCGGCGGAGGCCGCGGCTGACGCCGAGCGGACCGCGGAGGAGATGGCCTCCAGGGCCCCTATCGCCCTGCGCTACGCCAAGGAGGCGGTGAACAAGGGCATGGACCTCACCCTGGAGCAGGCGCTGCGGCTGGAATGCGACCTCTACATGATCCTGCACACCACTCAGGACCGCACAGAAGGGATCACGGCCTTCCGCGACAAGAAGAAGCCCGTGTTCAGGGGCGACTGACTGGAGCGCCGCCGTGAAGCTCGACCTCCACACGCACTGCTTCGAGGCCACCTGCATCTACCGCCCCAATCGCGAGGTTGTGGGCAAGATAGTGGCGGCCGTCCGCTCCAAAGGGCTGGACGGGATCGGCATCACCGAGCACTACAACAAGGGCTACGGCTTCAAGGTCAGGGATATCGTTGAGGAGCACTTCCCGGGGCAGATCCTGGTAATCCCCGGCGAAGAAGTCGACCAGGGCCGTCTCCACGTGGTGATGCTGTACCTGCCCGGGGGCCGGGTCTTCCGTTTCGTGGCCCACCCGGGCTACCCCCCCGCCAATGATTTCGCCGCCGGCATCGACGGCTCCCTGCATGGCATCGAGATCCACAACCCCAATCACGATGACGAGATGGACCAGGAGGCCATACACCGTACCGCCCGGGAGCACAACCTCCTCCTCCTGCAGAACAGCGATGCCCACTTCCTGAGCGACATCGGCAAGTACTACAACGACATCAGCATCGAGGAGCTATGCGCTCGGGCGAGCTAGGCGGCGGCTTCGAGACCATCCTCTTCGAGAAGGCGGGGCCCGTGGCCCGCGTCACCCTCAACCGTCCCCAGGCCCTGAACGTCTACAACGTCAGGATGCGGGACGAGCTCTACGAGGTGCTCAGCGCCATACGGGACGACCCGGACGCCGATGTGGTAATCCTACAGGGCGCCGGCGACCGGGCCTTCTGCGCCGGGGCGGACCTGTCCGAGTTCCTGACGGCGCCGCACCCGGCGGCCTCGCGCCGGGTGCGCTGGGAGCGGGACGTGTGGGGCGTCTTCCTGGGCCTGCCCCAGCCCGTCATCGCCGCCCTCCACGGCTACGTCCTGGGCTCGGGGATCGAGATGGCCCTCTGCTGCGACCTGAGGATCGCCTCCGAGGACGCCCGCTTCGGCTTGCCCGAGGTGACCCTGGGCATCATCCCCGCCGCCGGCGGCTCGCAGACGCTACCCCGGACCATCGGCCGGGCCCGGTCCCTGGACATGCTGCTGACCAACCGCTGGCTGGATGCCCGCGAGGCGATGTCGGCCGGTCTGGTGAACCGGGTCGTCCCCCGCTCCGAGCTGGCAGCCACCGTCGACGGCCTGGCGCACCGGCTGGCCTCCCGCCCCCGGGCCGCCCTCAGAGCCACCAAGGAGGCCGTCTCCCGTGGGGCCAGCCTGCCCCTGCAGGAGGGGTTTGACCTCGAGAGGCGGCTGGCGCTGCGCGCCCTGTTTCAGGGGTAGCCTTCCCTTCCGGCTTCCGCCTGGGCCCCCTTCGTGATACCATTTAAGCAACGGCAGTTCATGGACATGGGCACGTACCTCAAGAAGACAGCGGCCGCGGGCTGGCAGTACATCAGGGTCACCAAGCCGCGGGAGAGCAGCCTCCTGGTGTTCATCGGCCTCTGCGCCATGATCGTGGCCGGCGACGGCCTCCCCTCAGCAGGCCGCCTGGTGCTCACGCTGGCGGCCATCACCCTGGGCAGCGGCGGGGTCAACGGCCTGACCAACTACCTCGACCGCAACATCGATGCCCGCATGCGCCGGACCAACTGCCGGCCCCTGCCGGCGGGGGCTGTCGAGCCGGTGAAGGCCCTCATCTTCTGCCTGGCGCTGACCGGGGTGGCGCTGGGACTGGCCTGGGCCCTCAATCCGTGGTGCTTCGTGGCCGGCCTGGCGGGGACCATCTCCGCGGTAGTCATGAGGAAGACGGTGATGTGCCCCTTCCTGGGCTCCATCTCCGGCTGTGCGCCAGTGGTCATCGCCTGGCTGGCCGTCAGGCCCGAGTTCAGCTACGAGCTGCTGGTCCTCTGCCTCCTGGTGTGCATCTGGATCCCCTTGCACGTGTGGAGCGTGATGCTGGCCCACCGCGAGGACTACATGCAGGGCGGGGTGCGCTACTTCCCCCTCAGCCGCGAGACCCGCCAGTCGGTCAAGGTGCTGCTGCTGCTCACGCTGCCCCTGGCGGCCATGTCCATTGTCTTCTACTTCACCGGCCACCTGCACTGGCTCTACCTGGCGGCCGCCGTGGCTCTGAGCGCGGCCATGATCCTGTCCAATCTGCGCCTGGCCCTCTCCGCCGACTCCCGGGACGCCTGGAAGGTATACAAGCTCTCCGCCTTCCCTTACCTGGGCCTCATCTTCCTGGCCATGTGCCTGGACTCCTGGCTCCTCCGCGGCGCCTGAGGATGGCGCGGCGCCCTTCACGGACTACGCCGATCCCAACGCTGGCACCCACGCGGTGCCCATCAGCCTCCTCGGATGTTATGTCAAACCGCCGGCCCCTGTTGGTTCGGTCCTGAGCCCTTCCCCAGGAAGGCGCTGAACAAGTCGATGGGTATGGGGAAGATCACCATGTTGGTCCGCTCTGTGGCTATCTCCTTCAGCGTCCCCAGGTAGCGCAGCTGCAGGGCTGCCGGCTGCTGAGAGAGGACCGCCGCCGCTTGGGCCAGCCTCTCGGATGCCTGGAACTCGCCGTCGGCGTGGACCACCTTGGCCCTCCGGTCGCGCTCCGCCTCCGCCTGGGCGGCCATGGCCCGCTGCATCCCGGAGGGAAGCTGCACGTCCTTGATCTCGACGGCGCTCACCTTCACCCCCCAGGGGTCCGTCTGCTCGTCCACGATCTGCTGCAGCCGGTCATTAAGCTTGTCCCGGTGCGCCAGTATCTCGTCCAGCTCGGACTGGCCCAGCACGCTGCGCAGCGTGGTCTGGGAGATGAGGGAGGTAGCCTGGATGTAGTTGGCCACCTTCAGCACGGCGGAGTCCGCGTTGACCACCCTCAGGTATACGACGGCATCCACCTTGATGGTCACGTTGTCCCGGGTGATGACCTCCTGCCCCGCCACGTCCATGGTCACGATGCGCGTGTCCACCTTCCACATCCGGTCGATGAACGGAATGATGACCCTGAGCCCCGGCTCCCTGATGCCCACAAAGCGCCCCAGCCGCAGGATGACGCCCCTCTCGTACTGGGCCACCACCTTGAGGGCCATCATCATCAACACCAGCACCAGGATGATGAAGACAACCACACCGATCCAGACTCCTGTCATTCCACTCACCTCCTATTTCGATTTCCTGTCCACCTTGAGCAGCAGTCCGTCCACATCCACCACCTTCACTTCCTCCCCCGGATCGGCCTGGCCCTCCTGCAGCCGGGCGTTCCAGATCTCGCCCTCGACGAACACCGTGCCCCTGGGATCCAGTGGCGACCTGACTATCGCCGTCTGGCCGATGAGGCCTTCCCGGCCGGTGTTCACCGGCTGCCGCTGCGCGCGGATGACCAGCACCACCACCAGGATGAACAGCACGGCGATGGCGCATATCACCACCCCCATGACCCATGGGCTGACCTCGAACGGCGTGCCGCTGAACAGAAGAAGCGAACCAGCCACCAGAGACACCATCCCCCCGGCAAAGAGCAGGCCGAATGACGGCGTGAAGGCCTCGGCCAGCAGCAGGGCAAACCCCAGCACCATGAGCAGCAGCCCCGCGTAGTTGGCCTCGAGAACCCCCACCGAGTATACGCCCACCAGCAGGCACACGCCACCCAGCACCCCCGGCAGCACCGTCCCGGGGTGCAGCATTTCGATCAGCAGCCCCAGCATGCCGATGCTGATCAGGAGGTAGGCGATGGTCGGATCGCTGATGGCCAGGAGGAAGCGCTCTATGGCCGTGGCGTCGACATACCGCAGGCTGGCGCCGGACGGGAGGCCGAAGAGCTCCCCGTTCGCCAGGGTGATCCCGGACTCCAGCCGGGCCACCAGTTCCCCGAGGTCTGCCGCCCCGGCATCATCGATCAGCGGCGGGTCCAGCCTCTCCACGTCCAGGTATCCCTGATTATTGGCAGAGAGCGGGCTCAAACCCCGGGCCTCATCCGGCGTGAACGACGCCGCCTCCTCCACCGCCGCCATGGCGGCGGCCTGGTTTCGGCCCCGATCAGCGGCTATGGCCCCTATCCAGTGGCTGGCCAGGTTCACCGCCTTGGCCCGCTCGTCGGCCGAGAGCTGGCTGCCGCCGCCGGCTATCGGCGTGGAAGCCCCGATGACGCTCCCTGGCGCCATGGCCGCCACGTCCGCGGAAAGGACGATGAAGGCGCCAGCCGAGGCCGCCCATGCCCCCTGCGGCACGTAGACGCCGATGGGGACCGAAGCCTCCGAGATCCGGCGCACGATGTCCTCGGTGGAGCCCAGCAGCCCTCCCGGCGTGTCCAGCTGGATAAGGCACATCGCGGCCTGCTGCTGCTCCGCTATCCCGATGCCCCGGTCGAAGTAGCGCACCAGCGAAGGGTTGACGCTGCCGTCGGCCCGCAGCACCACTACCAGCGGGCCATCCGCCTGAGCGCCGGCCGTGGCCGGCCAGATGCCCAGCAGGACCAGGCCCAGGAGCAGCAGAACATACCCCGCCCGCAACACCACCACCGCCATCCCCCTACAGGCCGATTATAGGCCACAGGTTTCCCGAAAGAAAGGGCCTGTTTCTGCCGGGCGCTATCCCCCGGCCGCCAAGCACGCGCTGTGCTATAATCAGGCTGAGATGAGCACCGAGAGCAAGACCCTGGCCATGAACCGGAAGGCCCGGCACGACTATGATATCGACGAGACCCTGGAGACGGGCATCGTCCTCCTGGGGACCGAGATCAAGTCCCTGCGGGCGGGCAAGGGCAGCATCGCCCAGTCCTATGCCGCCATCCATGAGGGCGAGCTGTGGTTGTTCAACGCCCACATCGCCCAGTACGATGCCGGCAACCGGTATAATCATGAGCCCACCCGGCCGCGGAAGCTGCTAGCCCACCGGGGCCAAATCCGGGAGCTGGCCCTGAAGGCCAGCCAGAGAAGGTTCACCCTGGTGCCGCTGCGGCTGTACCTGAAGAAGGGCATGGCCAAGGTGGAGCTGGGCCTGGGCCGGGGCAAGAGGATGTATGACAAGCGGGAGGCGCTGGCCCGCCGCCAGACCGACCGGGAGATAGACCGCTCCTTAAAAACACGCCGGTTACATTGAACGTGGGGACGCGTGGCTTCGACAGAGGAAGGCGCGCCAGGATTGCAGGCTGAGGTGCCACTACCCTCATAAATCCAGTGGCAAAGAAAGTAACTGGCGAAAACGACAGAGTACTTGTAGCCGCCTAACAACGGCTGCCGTCCGCTCTGACCTCACCCCGATGGGTCAGGGACGGGCGACGCAATGTCGGGGTGCGGCTGCCCGACGTCGATCAGGGCAGCCAAAGGAAAATCGACTGGCCCGGCCGAACCTCCGTTGATTGAAGACGGTCGGGCGAGACAAACTAATCAACTAAGCCTGTAGCAGGTCCTGGGCAAGTTCTTCTGGACGGGGAGTTCGACTCTCCCCCGTCTCCACCAGAAACACCGACGGGCCTCCGGGGAGTTCTCCGGAGGCTCGCTTGTTAGCAGCTCGATCCCGGATCCCTCCCTGGTGGTGGCCACCTGGAATACGGGCCGGAAGGCCGGCTTGGGCTTGATGGCCACGATGCGCTTCTCGTCCCTGGCATCGACGTAGACGGCATCCAGCATGGCCATCAGCAGCTTTCTTCTTTCGGGCAGGGTAGCCCCGGCCCAGAGGTTGGGCAGGTCCTTGACCAGCTTTCCGGCCTCCTCGGCGGCATTGGCCTCCGGCACGACCAGGGACTCCAGCTCCATCTCCAGCAGCCGCTTCTCCCGGTGGTACTCCTCGTCGGGGAAGAGCCCGTCCATGTAGGCTTTGGCCATCCTGCGCAGCTTCTCCTGGACCTTGCCCCTGTCTTCCCTGACCTTCTGCACCTGGTCCTGCAGGCTGATGATGGCCAGGACCTCCTCCAGCCACTTTGGCCCCAGTTCTATGGCCTCGACTATCTTCCCCATCTGGCCGTCGGGGACGTGGCAGGGCATGGAGGCCCCCTCGGCCGGGCACACCTCGCCGCTGCGCGACCGGGTTTCTTCCCGGTAGTAGGCTCGCCCACTGTTGTAGGTCTGAGCCCACATGGGCATGCCGCAGTAGGCGCAGCGGATCATCCCCTTCAGCAGGTACTCCCTCCTGGGCGCAGGGTTCAGGGTCTCGGACCGGCCGCTGTTCTTCTTGAGGGTGGCCTGCACTGTCTCGAAGATGTCCGCGCTGACCAGGGGCGCATGGGCGCCGGGGAGCTGCTTCCCCTTGTGGGAGACCTTTCCCATGTAGAAGGGGTTGTGCAGGACCCCCCTGACGGAGGCGGTGGTGAACAGGCGGGGGCCGGCCGTCAGGTTGCCATCGCCGTCGGCAAGCCTCTTGGTATTACGGGTGCGGAAGCCTTCCCCGTTGAGCCAGACCGCCAACTGGCTCAGGGTGGTGGTCCCCAGGGAGTAGCGGCGGAAGAGCTCCCGGACGGCCGCGGCCTCTCTCTCCACCAAATGGACGCCTCCCGGGTGCTCCGTCTCGCACTTGAGGCGCTTCTTGCGGTTCTCGATGATCCAGCAGGTGTCATAGCCGAAGGGGATCCCGCCGGTATGCCTTCCCTCGTAGGCCCGCTGCTCCATGCCCTTGCTGACGTGGGTGGACAGTGAGTCCGAGAAGTACTCGGCAAAGGAGCCCAGCATCTGGGTGAAGAGCTTGCCCTGGGGAGTGGAGTAGTCGATGTTCTCGGTGATGGAGACCAGGGAGACGTTGTGCCGGGCCAGCGTGGCCAGGGACTCCAGCATCACTCTCTGGTTGCGGGACCAGCGGTCCAGGGTGTGGACCACTATTATGTCAAACTGACCATGGCCGGCGTCCTCCAGCAGCTGGCGGAAGACGGGGCGCCGGCCGACGGCCTCCACGTGGGCCGATCGGCCCTCCTCCCGGTAGATCTTCCCTGCCTCCCAGCCCCGGTTCCGGCAGAGCTCATGGAAGAGGCGCTCCTGGGCATCCAGGGAGTGCCCTTCAACCTGGGAAGGATCGGATACCCGCAGATAGCCCACGGCCTTCATGTCTTTACCGTCTGGCCTTTCTGGAGGCTACCGCCAGCGCCACCTCTGCCATGACAGACAGGAAATGCCCGACGGCGACTTCATCTGCCTCGTTGGGAGTAGCCTCGTGTGGGGTGGCCAGTGTATACATGCCGCGTATACTTGTCA
>CAYRGJ010000059.1:0-9123 GCA_964423835.1 uncultured Dehalococcoidia bacterium
AGCGCAGGTCCTCGGTGTCCTCCGGCCAGCCCAGCGTGGAGTGGGGCCAGAGCCCGGAGCTGAACCAGGTGTCCAGCACGTCCGGGTCTTGCTGGATCCGCGCGGAGCGGCAGCGGGCGCAGCAGCCGGGCCTCTCCACCTCCACGGTGACCTCGCCGCAGTCGTCGCAGTACCACGCCGGGATGCGATGGCCCCACCACAGCTGCCGGCTGATGCACCAGTCGCGGATGTTCTCCATCCAGTTCAGGTAGACCTTCTGGAACTGGTCCGGGATGATGGTGATCTCCCCGCTCCTCACGACCTCGATGGCGGGCCCGGCCAGAGGCCCGGCCTTGACGAACCACTGCAGGCTGGCCCAGGGCTCCACCACCGTGCCGCAGCGCATGCAGTGGCCGACGGCGTGAGTGTGAGGCTCGATCTTGACCAGCAGCCCCTCCCGCTCCAGACGCTGCAGCAGGTCCTCGCGGCAGGCGAAGCGGTCGAAACCATCATACGGCCCGGCCTCCCGGTTCAGCGATGCATCCTTCTTGAAGATGTTGATCAGGGGCAGGCTGTGGCGCTGTCCGATCTCGAAGTCCACCGGGTCGTGGGCCGGCGTGATCTTGAGCGCGCCGGTGCCGAAGCTGCGGTCCACGGCCTCATCGGCTATGACTGGGATGGGGCGCTCGATGACCGGTATGGCCACGGTCTGGCCCACCAGGCCGGCGTACCTCTTCTCTTCGGGGTGCACGGCCACGGCCACGTCGCCGAACATGGTCTCGGGCCGGGTGGTGGCCACGATCAAGTGCCCCGGCTGGCCCACCATAGGGTAACGGATGTGGTACAGGTGGCCGGCCGTCTCCTCGTGGGAGGTCTCCAGGTCGGACAGCGCCGTCTGGCAGCGGGGGCACCAGTTGATGATCCTCTCGCTGCGGTAGATGAGCCCCTTCCGATAGAGGTTGACGAAGGTGGTGGCCACTGCCCGGACCGGCCCCGGGTCCAGGGTGAAGGTGTCCCGCGTCCAGTCACAGGAGATGCCCATCTTCTTGTGCTGGTCGTTGATGCGCTGGCGGCACTTGAGGGCCCAGCTCCAGGTCCTCTTCTCGAACTCAACGCGGCCGATGTCATGCCGGGTCTTCTTCTCGGCGGCCAGCTGCCTCTCCACTACCACCTGGGTGGCGATGCCCGCATGATCGGTGCTGGGCAGCCACAGGCTGGGCTCGCCCATCATGCGGTGCCAGCGAATCATGATATCTTCCAGGGTAGCGGTGAGGGCGTGGCCCAGGTGGAGCTCGCCGGTGACGTTGGGCGGCGGCATGATGATGGTGAAAGGCTGCCGGGAGGGGTCTATTCTCGGCGTGAAGTAGCCCTTGTCCAGCCAGAATCGATAGATTCTGTCCTCAACCTGTCTGGGCTCGTAGGCCTTGGGTAGGTCCGCGTGGTGCATTGTCGCTTTCCGAGATCGCCCCCCGGGCTACTTTGGGCGCCCGGTCTTGCCCGGACTGGTCCGGCCGGCATTCAGCAGGGCGACCACCTTGTCCAGCACCTTGTGGGCCACCTCGGACTTGGGCAGCAGAGGCAGGGCCTCGATCTTGCCCCGGCTGTCGATGAGGGTCACCTTGTTGGTGTCGGTGCCGAAGCCGCTCCGGGCCTCCGTTATGTTGTTGGCCACGATCAGGTCGAGGCCCTTCCTGGTCAGCTTGGCCTTAGCGTTCTTTACCAGGTCTTCGCTTTCGGCGGCGAACCCTACCTTGAGGATTCCTCCCCTGACTTCGCTGATGATGTCCGGATTGGCCACCAGCCGGAGGTCCATCCCGGAGGCCGATTCCTTCTTGATCTTGCTGCCGGACACCTTCGCCGGCCGGAAGTCGGCCGGGGCAGCGGCCATGATAAGCACGTCCGCCCTGGAAGCGGCCTTTTCAATGGCATCCTGCATCTGCACGGTGGTGTCCACCCGGACCACGTCGACCCCTATCGGGTCATCCAGGGCCGTCGGCGCGGTGATCAGGGTCACCTCCGCCGCCCGGTCACGGGCGGCCTCCGCCAGGGCGAAACCCATCTTGCCGGAGCTGCGGTTCCCGACATAGCGCACCGGGTCGATGGGCTCCTGGGTGCCGCCGGCGCTGACCACCACGCGTCTCCCGGCCAGGTCCGTCTTGGCGCGCAGCGCCTGGCTGATCACGGTCAGTATGTCCTCGACCTCGGCCAGCCGCCCCTTGCCCTGAGAGCCGCAGGCCAGTGGGCCGGTCACGGGCTCCACCACCTTGAAACCGCGGGCCCGCAGCCGGGCAAGGTTCTCCTGGGTGATCCGGCTCTCCCACATGTTGACGTTCATGGCCGGGGCCAGGATGACCGGGGCCCGGGTGGCCAGCACAACGCAGGTGAGCATGTCGTCGGCGATGCCGGCCGCGATCCTGGCGATGATATTGGCCGTGGCCGGGGCGATGACCACCACGTTGGCCCGCTCCGCCAGCGCGATATGCTCGATCTCGAACTCATCCGGGGCCTGGAACATGTCACTCACCGCCCGCCGGTGGGTGATGCTGGAGAAGCTCAGCGGCGTGACGAACTCGGTGGCGCAGCGGGTCATGACTACGTCGACGCTGGCGCCGCCCTGCACCAGCTTGCTCGCCAGGTCCACGGCCTTGTAGGCCGCGATGCTGCCGGTGACGCCCAGGAGGACGGTCTTGTCTCTGATCATGGCCTCAATATTATCCTAAACATGAGGAAAACGCCACATCGGGCCCGGCCGCCCGGCGCGGCCGGGCCGGAGCATCCTCGGGAGCCTGGCCTAGCGCCGGTTAAGCTCGTAGATCAGCTGCAGCCCATACAGGGTGAGATGGCGGTTGACCACCTCGATGATCGGGGTCTCCCTGGCGATGACGTGGGCGTAGCCACCCGTGGCTATGACCTTGGGCTTCATGCCCAGCTCCTTTGTGATCCGGCTCACCATGCCCTCCACCAGGCCGGTGTAGCCGAAGATGACGCCCGACTGCATGGCGCTGACCGTGTTCTTGCCGATAGCGTGGCTGGGGCGCACCAGCTCGATGCGCGGCAGCCTGGCCGTCCGGGTGAACAGGGCCTCACTGGCCATCTCCATGCCCGGGGCGATGGCGCCTCCGAGATAGTCGCCTTCCCCGGAGATGACGTCGAAGGTGGTGGCCGTGCCCATGTCGATGACTATGGCCGGGCCCCCGTAGAGCCGGTAGGCGGCGGCCGCATTCACGATGCGGTCCGGCCCCACCTCCCGGGGGTTCTCCATGCTGATGCGGACGCCGGTCTTTACCCCGGCTTCAACTACCAGCAGCTTGACGCCCAGGTAGCTCTGGCACAGGTCCTCTAAGATGGGTACCAGCGGGGGCACGACGCTGCACATGATGGCCTCCCGCAGGTCCTCCTTGGCCACCTGGTGATGCGGCAGCAGGTTGAACAGCACGGCGGCGTACTCGTCCGGCGACCGGTGGATGCTGGTGGCAATGGAGAGGTTGGTCATCAGCTTGTTGCCTTCGAATATGCCGCAGGCGATCTTGGTGTTTCCCACGTCTAGTGCTAGCAACATCTCTCGTACCTCGATACCGGTCCGGCCCTGCTCCGGGCCGGGCTCTCAGGCGTTCCTCAGGACCACGGGGAGCAGCGGCAACAGGTCGCTGGCCAGCATGCCGGCCTGGCCCATCCGCCGGCGGGCCGCTTCGCCGGCCTGGCTGTGAACGAAGACCCCGGCGATGGCGGCGCTCCGGGGAGGCAGCCCCTGGGCCAGCAGCCCGGCAATGGCCCCGGCCAGGACGTCTCCCGTACCTCCAGACGCCAGTCCCGGGTTGGCCGCCGGATTGATCACAGCGGCGCCGTCGGGAAAGGCGATGATGGTGCCGGCGCCCTTGAGCACCACGGTCTTCCCCCACAGGACGGCCGAGTCCCGGGCCACGGCCAGGCGCTTCGACTGGACATCAGCTACAGGCAATCCCGACAGACGCGACATCTCGCCCGGGTGTGGAGTGAGTATAGCATCGGGGGGCAGCCTCTGCCACCACCGCGGCCTCCGGGCCATGAGGTTCAGGGCGTCGGCATCCAGGACCAGGGGCGGCAGCTTTCCCGGCCCGAGCACCAGGGACTCCACCAGGGCCTGCGCTGACTGGCTCTGCCCCAGGCCGCAGCCGATGAGGAGCGCGGTGGACGCCGCCAGGAAGGGCTCCAGGGCGGCCCCGGCATCCGCCGATACCACGCCCGGCTCGGACTCTGGAAGGGGCGCATGGGTGGCCTCGGTGAGCTTGGAGGCCAGCACCGGCTGGAGGCTGGCCGGAGCGGCCAGCGTCACCAGCCCCGCGCCAACCCGCAGGGCGGCCTCGCAGGCCAGGTACATGGCCCCGATGTAGTTGGCGGACCCGCCGCACACCAGCACCCGGCCGAAGGTGCCCTTGTTGGCGTCGGGGGGGCGGCGGGGCAGAAGGGCCCGGGCCATGTCCGGGGTGATCAACTCCGCGCTGACGTGATCGGCCAGCTGGTCCGGTATCCCGATGTCGGCTATCACCAGCTCCCCGGCCAGGCCGGCGCCGGGGAAGATGAACAGGCCGTGCTTTGGATAGCCCAGGGTGATGGTGAGATCCGCCGCCAGGCAGGCGGCGTCCGCCGCGCCGGTGTCAGCGTTCAGGCCGGACGGCAGGTCCAGGGCCACCGCCTTCAGGCCGCGGTTCCGGGCGCGGGCGTCGCGGACCTCCAGCAGGGCCTGCCGGAACGCCCCGTCCAGGGGACGGGAGCTGCCGGTGCCGAAGAAGGCGTCGACCACGACCTCCGCCGCCGCCAGCGTCGGGCCCAGCTGCCCGGGCTCCACCTCCCGGATGCCCCTGCGCCGGCAGAGCCGCATGTTGACGTCCGCCTCGGCCCTGGGCGAGGGCGAGCAGACCGCTACGTCAGCGCCCCAGTCGTGAAGGTGGCGGGCCACCACCAGCCCGTCGCCGCCGTTGTTCCCCGGCCCGACGAGCACCAGGAAGCGCCGCCCCAGGACGCTGCCCAGCCAGGTCCGGGTGTGCCGGGCCACGGCCAGGCCGGCATTCTCCATGAGGACCTCCGAGGGCAGGCCGACGCCGGCGGCCTGTTGCTCGATGGCCCGCATCTGGTTGACGGTGACGATCTTCAAGCCGGATGCCCCTGCCTTTGTGTGCGGCCCGATTATATCAGAGGCGCCCTCTTGGCGCCAGAGGGGCTGGCGGGCACCGGCAGCGCCCGGCGCGGCGCGGCGGCCGGGCTCGCCGGGGGGCCCGGGGGCCCATCGAGTCCACGAGGCGGCTGGCCGGCCGCCGGCGAGGTTCGGCGCCTTTCCATCTGCCGCATTTTTGGCTATACTGGGTACTTGATTTGTCTTCGCCTCGCGTTCATTTCCAAGCCAGTAACCGGGAAAGGGGGATGGTGCAATGCAGAGCTACGGCACTGACCATATACGCAACGTGGTCTTACTCTCGCACGCGGGAGCGGGCAAGACCTCGCTGTCTGAGGCCATGCTGTTCACGTCCGGGGCTGTCCCCCGCCTGGGGCGGGTAGACGACGGCAGCAGCACCTCGGATTTTGACCCCGATGAGACCAAACGCAAGATCAGCATCAGCCTGTCGGTGCTGCCGTGCGAGTGGAACGGCAACAAGGTCAATGTCCTGGATGCCCCGGGGTACGCCGATTTCGTAGCCGGGGCCGTGGCCGGCATGGCGGTGGCCGATGCGGCGATCATAGTGATCTGCGCGGCGTCGGGCATAGAGGTAGGGACCGAGCTGATGTGGAAGATGGCCGACGGGCGGCAGCTGCCCCGGTTTATTTTTATCAACAAGATGGACCGCGAGAACACCGATTTCAACAAGGTGGTGGACCAGGTCCACAAGAGGTTTGGGCGGCACTGCGTGCCTATGGAGATCCCCATCGGAGCCCATTCGGATTTCGAAGGGGTGGTGGACCTCCTCTCCATGAAGGCCCGCAAGAAGGACAAGAAGATGGAGGACATTCCGGCCGCCCTGGAGGGGACGGCCAGGTCCATGAGGGAGAAGCTGGTGGAGGCCGTGGCGGAGTTGGACGACGAGTTGACCATGAAGTACCTGGACGGCCAGGAGATCGCACCGGACGAGCTCAGCCGGGTCCTCATCCAGGGGGTGAAGAGTGGCCGGCTGGTGCCCATCCTGCCGGGATCGGCACTTCAGAACGTCGGCGTTGACGCGCTCCTGGACGCCATATGCCAGTATGGGCCCTCACCCCTGGAGGTGCCGGCGCCGGAAGCGATCAACGCCAGCAGCCAACAGCCGGAGACCATCAAGGCCGATGAGAGCGCGCCCTTGGCCGCTCTGGTCTTCATGACCAGCGCTGACCCGTACGTGGGCAAGGTGACCCATTTCCGGGTGTACTCGGGCGCAATCAGCAGCAACTCCCAAGTGTGGAACAGCTCCAAGGCGCAGATAGAGCGGGTGGGGCAGCTGTTCATGTTCAAGGGCAAGAACCAGGAAGCCGTCGCCAAGATCATTGCCGGGGACATCGGGGCCGTGGGCAAGCTGTCGGCCACCGTCACCGGCGATACCCTGGCCGTGAAGGAGCGGCCGGTGAAGCTGGCCCCCATCAGCTTCCCGGAGCCGATTTACAGCGTCGCCCTCCACCCCAAGACCAAGACCGACGTGGACAAGCTGGGCACGGTGCTGCCCCGCCTGGCCGAGGAAGACCCCACCCTGCGGGTGCGCAAGGACACCGACACCAGCGAGACGGTCCTGATGGGGATGGGCGACACGCACGTGGATGTGGTGGCTGAGAGGATGCAGCGCAAGTTCGGCGTCGGCGTGAAGCTGGAGATACCCAAGGTCCCCTACAAGGAGACCGTGACGGCCACGGTCCAGGCCGAGCACAAGCACAAGAAGCAGACCGGCGGGCATGGCCAGTACGGCCACGTGCTGATCGAGGTGGAGCCCCTGCCGCGGGGGTCCGGTTTCGAGTTCGGGGAGAGAGTGGTCGGCGGCGCGGTGCCCAAGAACTACATCCCCGCGGTGGAAAAGGGCATCATGGAGGGCAAGAACGAGGGGGTGCTGGCCCGCTATCCCATGGTGGACATGAAGGTCACCCTGTACGACGGCAGCGCCCACCCGGTGGACTCCTCGGAGATCTCCTTCAAGATCGCCGCCGCCCAGGCCCTCAAGAAGGCCATGTCGCAGGGATCGACCGTGCTGCTGGAGCCGGTGATGAAGCTCAAGGTCATGGTGCCCGAGTCCTTCACGGGAGACATAATCTCGGACCTGAACACCAAGCGCGCCAGGGTGGCGGGCATGATACAGGAGGGCGGCCTGCAGGTGATCGATGCCCTGGTCCCGCTGGCCGAGGTGCAGAGGTACGCGGTGGACCTGCGCTCGCTGACGCAGGGGCGCGGCACCTACACCATGGAGTTCGACCACTACGAAGAGGTGCCGTCCTTCCAGGCGCAGAAGATCATCGAGGCCCGGGCGGCGGAGAAGGAAAAAGAGAAGGCCTAGCTCCGGAGCCCTCTTCCCCGGGATGGAGCCAGGGGCGACATGAACCCGCCGGCGTTTCTTCGAGTCAGGGGCGTCATCCTGTCGCACATCTCCAGCGCCACCGCCCGGCCGCAGATGAACTCCCCCATGGCCCGGGCGCGTGACCGCACCAGGTCGAGAACCCTCTCGTCCGGCGGCTGAAACAGGAAGAGCTTCACTGTGGGCCGGGGGCCCTCGTCCAGGTCCCAGACCCCGGCCACCCGCCCCGCCACCAGGATGGTGGAGGTGGAGTTGCCGGAGCGGTCGAAGACCAGGTCGTAGTACGCTTCGTCCAGGTAGCGCCTCCGCTCCCTGTAGCCCTGGAGATAGGGGTCCAGGGCCGGCAGCAGGTTCACCTCCGGCTCGCCCCGGGGCTCGAAGCGTTCCAGGGCTTCCAGGTCGGCCGCCAGCATGACGTAGTCCCCCGGCAGCTCCGGGATGCCGATCCGGGCCGTATCGGGCTCCAGATGGCCCAGGATGCGGCGGACCTCGGTCACGGTGAAGCCGGACCACCAGGAGATGTCCTTCGCGGTGGCCGGGCCGTAGCCGGCCAGGTACTGCCTCACCGTCATCTCCCTGGCGCGAACCGGGTCGAGGGCGTGCAGGTCCAGGTCGGGGAAGTAGTCGCCAAACAGGTAGTAGGTGTGGGCGTTGCTGCGCCATCCCTTGTCCGAGCGGCCCCTCACCAGCAGGCCCTGGTCGCACATGAGGTTCACCACGGGAGAGACGTTGAGGCTGGTCCCCAGGCGCTTCTTGATCAGCGCGGTGGACAGGCCCTCACCCTTCATGATCTGCATGATCTCCCCTGAGATCTGTTCATACTGCTCCAGCGTGATGCCGCCGGTGTAGCGCATGAAGTCCCGCGAGTTCAACTCCGCCAGGGCCATGGTGGCGGCAAAAGCGACCGGTATGCTCTCCCTGGGCAGGACGTGGACGGTGGTCCTGACGCACCTGATCTTGCCCAGGCTTCTATTGACATAAAGCTCTTGCTCCAGCGTCTCCCGGGTGAAGTCCGTGGCGCGTGCGAAGAGGGACAGGTAGGGCGTGACCGGGCTGGTGGCATGCAGGCCGTAGATGTCCCGGGCGATCTGCACGATGTCGGCGGCTGGCGACCCGCTGGCGAGGTGCTGCCTGCGGGCCAGGTACCGGTTGACCGTGCTCAGGCTGGTGCGGGACACAGCCTACAGTCTAGTGCCTGCGGCGGCCGTCAACAAGACGGCGCGGGTCCGGAACCTGGGTCCGGGACAGTCCCGGCGGGGCCGCCCTGCACCGCGATGGAGGGCCGTGGAACAAAGAAAGGGGCCACGCTTTGGCGTGGCCCCTGGTATGGACAGAGGTGCGCCCGGGGCTACTCCTTCAGCAGCTCCTTCACCTTCGCCGTGAAGGCGGGGAGGGCCTGCTTCCAGTCGCCGACGATGCCGAACCGGGCCTCGCGGAATATGTTGGACTCGGGGTCCTTGTTGATGGCTACGATGGTCTTGGACCCGGAGCAGCCGGCCATGTGCTGGCTGGAGCCGGAGAGCCCGATGGCGATGTAGAGCTCAGGGGCCACGATCTTGCCGGTGAGGCCGATCTGGATGGTGGCGGGGACCCAGTTGTTGTCCACCGCGGGCCGGGTGGCTCCGACAGCGCCCTTGAACAGCTT
>CAYRGJ010000060.1:0-9079 GCA_964423835.1 uncultured Dehalococcoidia bacterium
CAACTGGCCGGTTTTAACCCGTCCCTCGCTGGCCGGTTTTGGGTGTCCGGTGGCAGTCACCAATCTCCGGGTGCTTCACCCCGGCCCGGAATCCCTCGACTGGAGCTGGGGGCTCGACAGCAGATCGGAGGCCGTACAGCAGGGGGCCATGAGTATCTTCCTGTCGACGGCTCTTTCCTGTATCTCCGCTCTGGTGCGCGTCTTGAAGAACCGGTCGAAAGCCTGGCAGATCGCTGTTACGCGTTCAGGCGGAGCGGTATTCAAGTCGAGCTCCTCCCAGTTCATTCCCTGGAAAAGAGGTTCGGGCGTGCCCTCGGATTCCATCCAGTGTTGCAGCTCGCGGTTCGAGTGGGCGCCGTGTGCACCGCCGTAGAGGAAGAAGCATACATAGCCGTCTTTGCAGGGGCTTACAAAGCTGCGGACGATGCCGTTGGCCCGGTAGAAGTTGCCGTCGCGCGCGCCTTCCAGCTTGCCGTATTCAGCCCAGTAGTCAAACTCCACGATGTTCGAATGGCCATCTTGCTCGGCAGCAGGGCAAGGTGCCCAGGCAGCTACAGGGAATTCACCGCCGTCTCCATCCTCCCTAGCGCTGCGTGGAGGATAGCGCGCGGACAGGCAATATTCATCCTTTGGAATCCCGACCCGGCAACGCCGAAGAGAAAGCCATCATCCAAACCTATCCTGGCTTTCTCTCGCATGAAGGTTCTGAGAGCCTCATTGTCCATTCCCAGCTCCCGGCAGTCAAGCCAAACCAGATACGTACCTTGAGGCTTAATAACCTTGATCCTGGGAATTCTTCGTGCAAAGCTATCCATAGTGATTTCCAGATTGCCCTCCAGGTAGCCCAGGAATTGCTCCAGCCATTCGTCACCATAGCGATAGGCCGCTTCCATGGCGGTCAGTCCAAAGACATTGGGGCCGGGGACCATGGCTGACATCTGATCGGCAAAGCAGTTACGCAGTTTCTTGTTGGGTATGATAATGGAAGAGGCATGCAACCCGGCGAGATTGAAGGTCTTGCTGGGCGCCATACAGACTACGCAGTTCTGCGCGAATTCCTCCGAAATCGTAGCAAAGGGCGTATGCTTGTGACCCCCGTACAGGATCTCACAATGGATTTCGTCGGAGATTACTAGCGCCCCATTGCGAATGGCCGTCTCTCCCATCCGGGTCAGTTCCTCTTTGGTCCAGAGGCGGCCGACCGGGTTTTGGGGGTTACAGAGGATAATGGCCCTCGCCCGGCTGTGTCCGGAATGCATGCCCGTCCTGGGCTGAAACTTGCTCTCCAGATCTTCATAGTCCATCTGGTAGCGGCCATCAATGAGCTGCAATCCATTATTCACTACCTGGCATCCACTGGAGGTCACTACGGGGAAGAATGGGTAGTAAACGGGCTGCTGCACGATCACCTCGTCTCCCGGGTGTGTGAATGCTCTCACGGCAGCGCTTAGTGCCGGAATCACACCAGGAGTCAACACTATCCATTCCGGCTCGACCTTCCAGCCAAACTTGCGGTGCATGCGGTCAGTAATGGCCTCGATGAGCTTCGTTCCGGCATGCGGATATCCGTAGAACTCATGCTCGGCGCGTTTCCGCAGTGCTTCAACGATAGGTTTGGCCGCTGGGAAATCCATATCGGCCACCCACATGGGAATCACATCCTCACGCCCGAAGACGTTCTTGAGCGCATCCCACTTGGCGCAGCTGGTATTGGTTCTATCGCATACCAGGTCGAAGTCGTATTTCATCCGGATCCCCAGGCTCGACATGAATGGGCCTACCCAGCCCCGTCGATCACTCCATCACTCTGAAACCGTGCGATTTCCGCCCTGCTATAGCCGCCGATATCTCTCAGGATCTCCATGGTATGCTCGCCGAGCCGGGGCGCGGAAAATCCGGCAACGGCCGGCGTTTCACTGAACTTCACAGGGTATGACGGTATTTTGATATCGCCAAATAGCCGGTGAGTGGTCTCGATTACGTAGTTGTTGGCTACCGTCTGAGGATCCTCTGTGAAGTCGAGCGCAGTATTGACGGGTGAACAAAACACGTCGTGTTCCGAGAGAATCCTGACCCATTCATCACGGGGCTTGGCGATGAAGACCCTGTCCAGAAACGCTACGAACTCGTCTCTATACTCAAACAGCTTGTTTCTATCCTGGAACCTCGGATCGCGCTCCAATTCCGGGTGCTCGATGGCCAGGCAGAGATTTCGCAACGCCGCAGGCTGCTGGCGCTGCGTTATGCAAAGCCACTTGCCATCCTGGCACATATAATGGTTGCGAAGCGGATCGGTGGAATTCCGCTGATGGCGCGGTGCATTTTGACCCATGACAGGTGCGTTGAGGATGGTGAAATATTGGAGGAATACGGCAGAGCTGAGTAGGGACACTTTCAGCTCCTGTCCCAGGCCGGTGCGCTCCCTGGCGTAGAGGGCGGTAAGGATAGCATGGCTCGTAGTAATCGATGTCATTTGGTCGATTAAGGCAAATTGCGCGATAAGAGGCGGCATGTCTGGCTCGCCCACGGCCCACATGAGTCCCGATCTCGCCTGACCCAGAAAATCAAAGGCTCCAGCGTCTCTATCCGGACCTTCTGATCCGAAGGCTGATACGGCGGCATATATCAGCTGGCGATTGAATTCACGCAGGTCCTCGTAGGTCAGGCGCTGCTTCTTCACGGCTTTGGCACGAAAGTTGGTCAGGAATACGTCGCAGTTCGAAACCAGGCGATAAACGATTTCCTTACCCTCTTTCCTGCTCACATCCAGGGCAATACTCTTCTTGTGACGGTTGGCTCCCTCGTAGAAAATGCTGTGACCATCCTTGGCCACGGGGAAGTTGCCGAAGCGGACCAACCCGCGAATTGGGTCGCCCGTCTTGGGCATCTCTATCTTGATGACTTCGGCCCCCAGGTCCCCTAAGATAGCGAGGCTCCCCGGCCCGGCGTGAAAGGCCCCCCACTCCAGAGCCCGAACACCCTTCAGCGGCTGCTGGCCTGAATCATTGTCATTCATCCTTTGCCCCTTTGGCTCCTTTCTGGAATCTGCCGCCCCACGCGGCATGAAAGGAATCGGCTACGAGAATGGTAATCCTGAGGCGGTGCATTAACAAGAGACAACGCTGGCCCAAGTGGTATCTCTTCATGGTGTTGTCTGCCACAGGACAGACCTGAGATCAAGGTCACGCACCCCGCTTCATAAGAGGGATGGCAGAATCCCTCTTCAGCGAATTCCGTGTCGTTGTCCAGGGAAGATGTCAGGGTCTATTGTTCAGCGATTCTGTCAGTCGAGCACCTCGGCGCAGACATGGGAATCAGCATGAGAAGCTGTAGTCGCAGGCAGTGACCATTCGCCGGCATTCTTGTCTACCGACAGTAGCCGGGTGTCCAGGAGGCGCCGGAGGGTCGCGTAGCCGATGGCTAGTTCTTGGGCGGCCTGCCGCCTGGAGATGCCTTCAGTACCGATGCGAGCTATGACCGCTTCGAATCTCTGCCGGAAGCCATCCCGTCCAGTCACCCTGGGCCGGCCAATGTGAGTGCCGCGAAGCCGCGCCTGTTCCATACCCGCCACTACCAGTTCTCGATGGGTACGTCTCGTTTCTTCGTTCCGATACCATTCCCCTCCCCAGCCCCGACCGGTCTTAGGCTTGGATTCAGATCTGCGTTTCTCTGGAACCTCATCAGGTGGCCAGGGGTCCACCGGCAGCGCCGGACAGTCTTCAGCCTTCTTGCGGAGTCCGGCGGCGACCGGGGATGCTTCCGAAGGTGTGAGCACCTTCCCTCGGCAACACACCACCAGACTGCCGTCCAGGCGTTCCTGCACTTCAACCCTGACCCCGGCATAAGTAGTCCGGTCCACGTCGGGGAACAGCTGCAGGATCTTGCCGTGGTATGGCACGGTGTTGTCCCTGGCCACTCTTCTCAATTCCTTCATACACAGCACACCATCGATGTCCAGGTCCTCTGGTAGTTGACGATAGGCAGAGCCCGGCTCGGCTGCCTGCACGCCGAATCGCTGGTTGAAGCGCGGCAGGAACTCCCAGAGCACCCGGTTGGCTTCTTCCATAGAGCTGGCGCCTGCCAATCGCAGCTCTGCCACCAGGCGATCCTGGAAGGTTCCGGCCATCCGTTCCACTCGTCCCTTGGCCTGTGGCGACCGGGCGAAGATGGCCTGGACCCCCAACTCCTTCAGCGCTCTCCCGAACTGGGTGTGCCTCTTATCCCAGGCCGGTCGCTCACAATCTGTCCCTGGACTATGGGGATGGCGGCCGAACACGCTGCAGCGGTCATTGTAGAGAGCCAGGGGGATGCCCTTGCGCTGGATGATGCCTTGCATCAGGAGCATGTAGCCATGGGTGTCCTCCTGCTCACGGAAGTGCGCGTAGGGGACCGTGCCCGTGGCATCGTCCACCGCCAGCAGGAGAGTGAAGACCGGGGTCCTGGCCTCCAGCCAAGCGTGGTGGCTGCCGTCGATCTGCAGCAACATTCCCTCCTGCGGCATCCTTTGACGCCGGCATCTGTGGCGCGGTGGCCGGCGGTGACGGGATCTGGGCAGTCCAGCTCCCACAAGTAGTCTCCGCACAGTGGAGCGAGACAGAAGTACACCCTCCCGCTCTGCGAGGAGCTCAGTCAGGTGACTATCGTTGATATCCAAGTACCGTTCCTGCACCAGAGCCACCAGCCGCCGCCTCATCCCCTCAGGAATCGCGTTGGCCGGCCGCCGACCTCTATTGCCATGGCTAACGGTAACAGCGCCCTCCTTCCGGTACGCCGCCAGGATTCGCCACACATGGCGCTCGCTCACTGCCAGGACCTGTGCCGCTTCTGCCACGGACAAACGTTGCTCCAGCACGCCATTCAAGACCTGTAGCCTTGCCTGTTCCTTCGTGTTCAATGTCAGTCCTTCCATTGACTGACATTTTCCCTGACCAGTTAACTACTGACGAAATCGTAGACCAACGACACTCCCGAGCTGGTTCAGCCGTTGAGGCAGCGTTTCGGAGCGGATCAGATCACGCTCTCTGGCTGGCAGGTTTCCTTCTCACGATGGCCAGGAGAACAACCCGCCATAGTCGGCATTGTCGGCAGTGATGAGGAGACTGTGGATGCGGTCGTCAAAGAAGGTGGACGAGTAGGATTCTGATTCCGATGCCAATCAAGATTATCCCACCGATGGTCTCGGCTCGCTTACCCAGGAATTGCCCTGCCTTCCTGCCTATTAGGAAGCCGACTCCTGTGATCAAGAAGGCAACTGCTCCAATGGTCAACACAGCCACGACTATGTTCGCGGAAAGGAAGGCAAAACTCAGGCCAACAGCAAGAGCATCAATGCTTGTTGCCACAGCCAGAGTCAGCAACGTGAATCCCTTGGAGAAGTCCCGATCTGCAGCCTTACCCTCTTTTGAATGGAATGATTCCCAGATCATTCTGCCGCCGACTATGAGGAGCAGGCCAAAGGCCACCCAGTGATCGTAGTCTGATATCAGTTCGACTAGTGTCCTTCCAGCCAACCATCCCAGCACCGGCATCGCGGCCTGGAATACTCCGAAAGCCGCAGAGACGCGGAACATCTGGAGAGACGTGATTCTGCTCCCGGAAGTGCTGGCTCCGAGCGCCACCGCGAAACAGTCGAAAGACAGCCCAATGGCTATGAGGAGGATAGAACCAAAATCCAATCTTGCCACCCCATCTAGTGTGCCAGAAATCGCCTCGTCTCTGCCAGTTCTGAAAGCAGGCCTAAGGGTAGTTCAAAGCTTGGATTTCTGTCTGTCGATGGTCACGAACTTCGACCCACCTGCCGGCCATTTAGTCACGAACTTTGACCCACCTTAGTCACGATCTTTGACCTACCCGGGCAACTGAATACCATTGTCGCTAACCGGTGAACAAGGAGCGGCGATGGCGTATACGGAGGTTACCCGAGTGGAGATCATTGAAGTCGTCAGGCAGTGGCAGGCCGGCCGCAAGATACGGGAGATAGCGCGGTCGACAGGCATTGCCCGCAACACGGTCCGGAAGTACGTTCTGGCTGCTCAGACCTGCGGTCTATCCCGGGAGGGACCGCCTCCGGACGAGGCACAAGTCATCGCCCTGGTCCAGCTCGGACGGGCTGGGCCGCCGCGCCCAATACGACCACCCCTCCGGCACCAGCCACGAGGTAGACCCAGAGGCGCACCTTGCTGCCGACATCGTTGACCGTGAAGGCCCCGGGAGCCCTGCCAAACTCATCGAAAGCGAGAAGATACGGGGATACGTGCTCTCCCCCACACATCCGGTGGGACGGTTCAAGGCGGCCTTTTTTGCAGGTTCGGGTATTCGGCTGAGCAATGGACTGTTTTTGAGCACAGCCTGAGGCGCCTTGTCCGGTCTGAGGACGTGGTCGATGTGGAGGAGACGCCGTACGGCCAGAAATACGTGGTGAAGGGCATGGTAGCTTCCCCCTCCCGCAGCACCTGGATAATCTGCTCCTCGGTGTACCTCTTGTGCACCTACCGGAGGACTCTAGTAGCTGGTGGCCTAGTCTACGGGGGATAGGCCAATGCAAGCCCAAGGCCATGACCCATTAGTGGTGCTGGCAAACATGAAGGGCGGGGATTCTTTTCCCCGCCCTTCTCCCAAGTGCTGTAATCGATGAAGCTACAGGCCAACTATTTCGGAACTAGTTGACTGTGAATCCTCCGCTAAGAGTGCCTGTGCCACCGGGCGTAGTTACCGAAACACTTCTGGTGCCTGTTTTGGCCTTGGAGGAGATCGAGATAACAGCCGTGATCTTGGTGTCGTCAACTACGACAACGTCAGTGACCGTTATGCCTGCCCCAAGACTGACCTTGGTGGCCCCAGTGAATCCGGTGCCCGTGATGGTGACGTTGATCGTCTGTCCCCTACTGCCGAAGTCGGGGTTGACGCCTGCCACCGTTGGCGCGGGTATGTTGCTCGGAGGCGTGTGCGGGACAACGATGTTGCCGCCATCAATGTCCTGTATCTCGCCAGTGTCGGCCTTATTGTTAGCACTGGAGTCCAGTGAGAAGGCTTGTCCCAGTACACTGAACCAAAACTCGTCGATACCAGTACCCGGTTCGTTTCCGTCGTGGACCCAAACCATGAACTCCTGCCCGCCGACATTGATCGGGTCACTGCTCTCGACAGGGTATGAATAGGTGCACTTGCCGCTGAATGAAGCGGTACCTTGTATGATGTCCAAGGCCAGGCCGTACAGGGCATTGCTCTTAATGCGGTAGATAGAGCCGTCGGGCATATGGCGAATTACTACGAGACTGCCCTGGATGTTCGCGCCCTTTTTGTTGTACTTCATGGTATAGCCGAAGTTGGTCTTGTCACCGGGGTAACCGGTTGACGCATTCTCAGTGTCTGGCCAGTAGAACCAGCCGCCGCCCGTGGTGAAACCCAGAGTCGGGTCATAGATCACCACTACCGTCTCATAGGTTCCGGAGTAGTAGTTCCCCGTGATAGGTATCACGAGTGAATAGGTGTTCACAGGTATGTCAGTAGTGAAGGTGCAGGTAATCGGGATGTATGCCTCGTAACCACTGCCTACCTTGGCGCCCACAACAACTGAGCCGGATATTGAACCTCCGCTTACCGGTTCCAGCTTACAGCTGGTCATTTGTGCAAGACCTGTGTCACCGGGTTCGGCCAAAGGTTCTCCATTTGGTTCCCCTGTCGCAGAATCGTAGATTTCCTTCACCCATACCGTCAGGACCAGATCAGCTGTGTATGGTTGCCCGGGAGCGGTCTTCCAAGCCACTTCACTCTGCAGATCGCCGGTAGCG
Source organism: uncultured Dehalococcoidia bacterium (assembly GCA_964423835.1). GTDB lineage: Bacteria > Chloroflexota > Dehalococcoidia > UBA2247 > RBG-13-53-26 > JAFGCL01. Next base: position 7,791 of record CAYRGJ010000060.1, read on the forward strand.
TCCTCGTGAGTCACGTGAATGACAACATCGTAGTACGCCGAACCACCATCCTCATCGGCCACCGTAATCCGGATAGTGTAATCTCCCGCTGCCACTGATGCGATTCCATCAATTGTCCATGTAGTCGTGCTTGTGCCGTCGAGATTGTCAGTGACGCTACCTGCAGTCAATGACAAGTCATCAAACAAAGCGGGATCAGTGGTGAAGCTGGCAGTAAGGGCATCATTGGTGACATCGGTAGCGTCGATTTGAATCGTGTCTATGCCATCGCTGTACTGAACCCACTGCTGCTTGTCCGGCTCACCATCTGGGTCTGGCGCAACGTTGCTTACAGCTACGACAAAGGTATTGCCGTCGGTGTCGGAAGCCCCGTCTTCATCAGTCACCGTAACGGTCACCGTATAGTTGCCGTTGTCGGCATAAGTATGTGACTTGTTGGCCAGACTACCGGTGGCGCTGGCATTGAAGGTGGTATTGTCAGTGCCGTCGCCCCAGTCTACTACCACAGCCCACGGACTATCAGCCCCAGGATCGGTGAAGGAACCCACATCGAGAGATTTGCCGGTACCTTCCTGAGCCGTCTGGTTGGAAGGCGGTGTGTAGACAGGAGCAACATTGCTTACAGCTACAGTGAATGTATTGCTGTCGGTATCGGAAGCGCCGTCCTTATCGGTCACGGTAACGGTCACCGTATAGTTGCCGTTGTCGGCATAAGTATGTGACTTGTTGGCCAGACTACCGGTGGCGCTGGCATTGAAGGTGGTATTGTCAGTGCCGTCGCCCCAGTCTACTACCACAGCCCACGGACTATCAGCCCCAGGATCGGTGAAGGAACCCACATCGAAAGATTTGCCGGTACCTTCCTGAGCCGTCTGGTTGGAGGGCGGTGTGTAGACAGGAGCAACGTTGCTCACGGTCACTGTTGCCGTGTCCGTATCGGTACCACCAACACCATCAGTGACTCTGAGGGCTATGGTACCAGTGAAGTTGTCGTTCCATTTATGAGTAGTCGTGGCACTTGCACTGGACTCATCAAAAGTTCCGTTGTTGTCCCAGTCCCATTCGTAGCTGACGATTCCGTTGTCGTCGGTTGAACCTGAACCATCAAAACTGATGTCAGACCCCTCATTTCCCGGATATGAAGTGCCTGCGTCAGCCACAGGGTATGCATCCCAGCGGGCGTAAAGGGTTTGATTGGCCGTAATCGCTACGGGATCCGTTGCGGTGACTTCGGTACCACCGCTGGCAGCCGTGAACCAGCCGGCAAAGGTGTAGCCGGTGCGGCTCAC
>CAYRGJ010000061.1:0-8529 GCA_964423835.1 uncultured Dehalococcoidia bacterium
TGTTCGAGGTAGGCACCCGCACCGTCCACCCCGACGGACACATCCAGGTAGAGGGAGCCTTCTACTCCGTGCCCCACATGCTGGCGGGCCAGCAGGTCCGGGTGCACTGGGACGAGCAGCTGGTGCGGGTCTATGCCCGCGGCCAGTGCGTGGCGGTCCACTCTCGCTCCCATCCGGGCACCTATGCCACCCGGGAGGAGCACCGTCCCGCCCACAAGCCGGCCAGGGAGGAAGCCTACGTGGCCAAACCTGCTGGGCAAGGCCGAGCATGTCGGCGCTGGCGCCCTGGAGTGGGCCACGGCGGCCTGCCAGGAGAGAGGGGTCCGGGCCTACCGCCTGCTGCAGGGGATGCTTTCTCTCACCAGGAAGCACCCGCGGGAGAGGGTGGACTGGGCCTGCCGGGTGGCCCTGGAGCGGCAGGTATACCGCTACAAGGTGCTGCTCCGCAGGGAAGGTCTGGTGATCAACCACAAGCGGACTGAGCGCCTCTACCGGGAAGAGGGGCTGTCACTGAGACGCAGGGGCAGGCGTCGCAAGAGAGCGGCGGGGGCCAGAGTGACTCTCCCGGCGCCGCAGCGGCCGAATCAGAGATGGTCCATGGACTTCGCCACTGACGCCATTGTCACCGGGCGGCGTTTCAGGGCGTTCGCCGTCATCGATGACTACTCTCGGGAATGTCCTGCCATCGAAGTAGACACCTCACTCGGCGGCGCCAGGGTAGTGGACGTCCTGGAGCGTCTGGCAGACACACGTGGCCTTCCCGAGGGCATCACTATGGGCAACGGACCGGAGTTCGCCGGCCGGGCTCTGGATGAGTGGGCCTATCGCAGGGGCGTGAGGTTGAACTTCATTCGTCCCGGCAAACCCATCGACAACGCTTTTGCCGAAAGCTTCATCGGCAGGCTGCGCGATGAGTGTCTGAATGAGAACTGGTTCATGAACCTGAGGCACGCCAGAGAGGTCATCGAAACCTGGCGCCTGGACTATAATGACTTCAGGCCACACAGCTCGCTGGCCGGTCTCACACCCAGGGAATTCGCTGAAACCAAGGCAGGACCCTAGATGACTGTGGTACTAAGCACGGGGGAAGGTCACTCATCCTGGACCTGGCCACCGCCCGCTTCGTGTCCGAGCGCGCCGGGGTGCTGCTGCTGGGGCCTCCGGGAACGGGCAAGAGCCACATCGCCATCTCCCTGGCGGTGGCGGCCATACAGGCCGGGTACACCGTGCTCTACATCTCGGCCTTCGACTTGGCGCAGGAGATGGCCGAGGCAGACGCCACCGGCACCCGCAAGGAACTGGTGGGCGAGCTGCTGCGCACCGACCTGCTGGTTCTGGAGGACCTGGGGATGCGCCGCCTCCCTCCGTCCGCCGCCGAGGACCTGCTGGAGGTGTTTGTGCGCCGCTACGAGAGGGGCGCCATCATCGTCACCTCGAACCGGCCGCTGGAGGACTGGGGCAAGGTGCTAGGAGACACCGCCGCGGCCGGCGCTATCCTGGACCGCTTCCTGCACCACACCGAGATCATCAAGACGGACGGCAGGAGCTACCGCATGCACGACCGCAAGGAGCTACGGAGGAACGCACTGGAGACCAGAACCTTGACCGGGGAGGGCAGGTAGTACTATCGTGATAACGCCCACTTCAACTGGCCGGTTTTAACCCGTCCCTCGCTGGCCGGTTTTGGGTGTCCGGTGGCACTTGCAGAGACGGCCAACCCCGCCGGGCAGTCCGAACAATTCCACGTGAATCCATTGTCACTGTATCACGTATATCTGGACTGCAGATCGCGATTCCGATTGGAGACCATGCTGCTTTGTACAGAACGACGTCCGATCACTCATTCCTGCTATGCTGGTTTTGTCCAACTGAGAACGTAATTCTCGGCCAGGTCTCCAAATTCGCTCGACACAGTGGCGTGGCAGGCCACATCCCATGTTGCTGTGCCGTCCACAAGCTTCGCCCAGACGTTTCCAGCAATTCCCATGGCCTCGGCTGCCGGCTTCGCCTGGAAGGATACGAGAGTGCCAACGAGCTCCGACGGCTTGAAAGTAAAAACGACACGCGCAAATACACTAGTACCGCCAGGGACGTACAACTCCTCTGTAATGTTGGGCGTCTCCACCGATGAACCGTCTATGGTTACCTTGATCAGAATCGAGTTCAGCGAAATCTCGAAGTCGTTGGGATTGGTGATATAGAGATCCATTCCCATTGTTGCACTCCGAATAGCCAACTGGATCCCATAGGCCGAAGCACCCATCGCTGCCACGAGACTATCGAATTGTGCGGTGGTGAAATCAGTCGTCTTCTCCTTGGTAACGGACATGAGTTCGATGGTGGGAGGTGCAAGTACCTTCTCCTCCTCCTCCTGCGCGCATCCCACCAAGCTGCCCGAGACCAGCAGCACAATCAGGCCCAGCACTAGTAAACTTGACAACAGTCTGCGCATGAACCCTCCTTTCCGCCATTTGATCGAGATGTTGTACGGCCGGAGTCATCGTCCTTTTCCCTCTCCCCCCGGTTACGGACTCGCCCCCTGGGGTGGGCCCTCAGTACCCAAAAGGAAAGAGCCTGTACCTGAACTTGAACGCCAGCCAGCGGTGATTCAATCCTCTAGGCTCGAACAGTATGAAGAGGATGAGCACTATCGCGTAGATAAATACCCCGGCGTAAGCCAAAATCGATATACTGGACTCGGGAAAGGCGCGAGAAAGGGCAGGGAACACTACTTCATCAGTCAAGACATCCAGTAGCTTGATGCCCACAACGCCCGCGACGGCTCCCGCGGTGCTGCCCATGCCACCGATGAAGAGAGCCCCAATCATCCATACAGCGGTTATCATGTCAAACTGGTCCGGATGAATGACTACAATGTAGTGCGCCCACAACCAACCAGCTATTCCAGCGTAGAGGCTTGAGACGAAGAGAGCCAGACTCTTGTTCCAAAAAAGACTGATTCCCATCATTTGTGCCGCCAAATCGTTATCCCTTATGGCGACGAAGACCCTTCCTTTCGTCGTTCTCTGGATGTTTTTTGTCAGGACTATCATCAAGACACTCAGAATCAGTGCTACGTACAGGTAGTTGGTGGGTTCGCCCCAATCTATCCCTGCCAGTTCTATTCGGGGCACGAGAAGCCCATCTTGTCCCCCGGTCCATTGGTCCAGATAGCCTATTACCCACAGGATCAGAAAGGAAGCGGCTATGCTAGCCATGGCGAAATAGAAGCCCTTGATTCTCAGGGAGGGCATACCGAAGCCAATACCAACTATCCCTGCCGCCAGGGCAGAGAGAGGAAGCGTAGCCCACGCTGAGAGGCCGAATCTCGATGTCAGGATACCGGTAGTGAAAGCTCCGACTGCCATCAGAGCTGCCTGAGCTATGGAGAACAAACCACACATTCCCGTCAGTAGATGCAGGCCGAGCACCGCAATAACCCACACGCACACGCCTATGAGCCAAGTTGCCCAGTAATTGGAAATGTAGACGGGAAGGGTGAAAACAAAGATCAGCGAGGCTATCACCACCATCCACTGGGTCTTGGTTCGCACGATGGCCATGTCACTCTTGTATGTTGTAGCAAAGACGCCCGGCAATTCCATGTTCTATTCTAGATCCTCTCTATTCTCTTCTCGCCAAAGAGACCGTATGGCCTAATCAGCAGCACTGCCACCATGACCAGCATCGCCATAGTGGTGGCAAACTCGTAGTGGATCGCCGGTTCAACGTACTTTGCCGCCATTATCTCAAGTACTCCAAGCAACACTCCGCCCACAAGAGCCCCGCCTATTGACTCCATTCCACCAAGAAGTATGACAGGGAAGCCCTTCATCAGTCCGAATTGCCCTATTTCGGGGTTCACAGAATACGCCGCTCCGTACAGGATGCCAGAAGCAACAGCGATCCCTGACGTCAGAATCCAGGAGAGGAGGAATATCCGTTTCACATCTATGCCGAGGCTTTGACTCACATGCAGATCTTCTGCGACACACTTCATCGCCAATCCGCTCTTTGTGTAACGGAATAGAACAACCATCCCGGCAAACAAGACGATAGCTGCGCCGAACGAATACACCAATCGCTGATTCACCTGTACTGCACCAACCCCCACTAGACCGAGAGAGAACATGTCGAGTGCCTTGTCTTTCCCTTCCCACACTACGCCTATCACAGCATCTATGAGGACTGCCACGACGAGCGTTAGTATGAAAATGGTCATTGGATTGTGCCCGATCATGGGCCGGGCGATGAAGTAGTACAGCAAAACTCCTACAACCGCCCCGAAGGCCAATGCCAGGACAAAACCGAGCCAGGCGGGCAACCCCATCGCAGTGATCACTTCATAACCCATGTAGGCGCCCAACACTACGACACCACCATAAGCCAGGTTGACTATGCGCGTGGCTTTGTAAAGCATGACCAATCCCAGAGCCAGCAAGGCGTATATGCCGCCGACCAACAGACCTGTGAGCAGAGTCTCAGCGAAAGCAGTCATTGCTCTGCCCCTGCCTTAATGTAGTTCACTCTTATGGCGGCAGTGACGTGCCCTTTTCTGCCATCACGATATACCACTTCGGTTTCCACCTTCATCTCCTCTTCATCACCATACGCTGCTTGCACCAGTTCGCGATAGCGCTCCTCCATGAAGCCTCTCCTCAGCTTCCATGTCCTGGTGACCTCTGCCTCGTCTGGATCGAAGGCCTTGTGCAGGTTCACAAAACGCTTCACCCGGGAGTTCTTGGGCAACAACAGGTTCGTCCTTTCTATCTCCCCAGCAATCAACTGGCACACCTCCGGCTTCTGAGACAGGTCAAGGAACGTTGTGTACGGGATGTGCTTCCTCTCTGCCCAGCTTCCCACTGCATCGAAGTCTATGTTGACAACGGCTGCCACAAAGTCTCTGTTGTTTCCACCCAGGATGAAGACGTCCGAAATGTAGGGGCTGAATCTAAGACGACTCTCGATGAATTGCGGCGAGTAACTCGTTCCGTCAGCAAGTTGCCTCATATCACTCAGTCTATCGAGGAAGAAGACGTAACCCTCATCATCGACGTGACCTGCATCGCCAGTTCGTAACCAACCACTGTCGAATATCTTCTCATTCGCCTCTGGCGCTTTGTGGTAACCCACGAACGTGTACGGACTTCTCACCATGATTTCGCCTTGCGGCGAAATCCTCAGGGTTACGCCTGGGATCAGAGATCCCACGGAACCTAGCTTCTTTTCTTCATCTGTTTCACCAGAGATGTATCCTCCCTCAGTCTGGCCGTACATCTGCTTTATGTCGATACCGATGGCCAAAAAGAACTTGGTGACATCCGGCCCCAGAGTCGATCCGCCGGTATAGGCCAGCCGTACTCTCTGTAATCCCTGTCTGCTCTTCATCGGCCTGAACAACGCTAGATCCGCCAGGAGATACAGAGCCTTCCAGAACGGGTTTGGTGCTTCTCCCCCAGATACTCGGTCAGCTACTCTGTAACCAATCGGCATCATCATTTTGTATGCCACTCTGTTCAAAAACGGAGCTTCCAGTATCTTTCTCTGAAAGGTTGAGGCTATTCCCTCCCACACCCGCGATCCATATAGGACTACATTGGGGCTGATCTCGACGAAGTTGTCTGGCACCGTATCCATCCGCTCAGGAAAGTTCACCTTCTGTCCGAGTGAGAGTCCGGCTATGAGAGCCTGGCCTTGTTCGGTTACCCACCCTGGCAGAGTGAACGAGAGAAACTCATCAGTCTCGTATACCGGGTTACGAAGAGCCGTCATCCTGTACGATGCAGTTAGGCTCCGGTAGGCAATCATTGCCCCTTTGGGCAAGCCCGTCGTACCTGACGTATACAGTATTAGCCCCACATCATCCGCCCGCCCCTGGCCGATGTTCCGCTCAAAGAGGTCCGGCGTGGCCTTATCCAACTCCTGGCCCAACTTCATGACTTCATCAAAGCTCATCAGGTACGACTCGTGATAGGTACCGAGACCCTTCTTGTCCCAGTAGATCACCCTCTCCACTAAGGGTACTTTGCCCTCCTGGACTAGCTGGCACATCTTGTCGACCTGCTCCTGATCCTGAACCACCACGAACCTGGAGTCGGAGTGGACTACGATATGCTCGACTTCACTGGGCAGGGAACTGGAGATGATGCCGGTAGCAACCCCGCCGGCAGATTGCGCGGCCAACTCGGCCCAGAACCACTCCGGGTTGTTGTCGCCTATGATTGCCAGCTTGTCACCTCTCTGAAACCCGAGGCTTGTCAAGCCCAGTGAAAGATGCTTGACCTTCTGGTAGCACTCTGTCCAGGTGTATTCCTCCCAGATGCCCAGTCTCTTCTTCCTCATGGCGACCTTCCCATCGCCCCATTTCCGACAGGCAAAGAGCAGCAGCTTGGGGAAGGTGTCAACATCATCGCCCAAAGGAAACTCAGCACGCTCGGTAGCGCGACCCAGTAAGTCCTTACGCTTATGGTTCATTAGCTTCATAACCGATCCCTGACAGCGAACAGTAAATCCAGTACTTCACAGCCGGCACCTGCGTCTACGGAATGCTCTAGGCCCATTGCCGCAACCGCTGAGCGTTACGACACCCTGCCAGCCACCCCATTACTTCGCATCCCGGTTCATGAAGGCCAGCGGCCGGTGGCTTCAAAGATCCCGAGGTATACTGCTTGACCTCCCTTAGCCTGATAGAAGTTCTGCCAAGGCACACCACACCTTGAGTCTTCAGAGAACTTCATGATCTTTCCCGGATAAATACCGTCGCAGTCCACTTCCGTGGCCAACATTGCCTCGTATAGGTTTGTCCCGTTTATGGCCTCCACTCCTTGCTCCTCGACGATCTTCTGCAGAGCGCCAACCAGAAGCTTGGCTCCAGGAAATGTTATGGCCGCGAGCGGATTGTTGAACTGCTCCCATCCGTCTGGGTAGTATCTGTCCATGAGAGTCCGGAGCTCATCTATGGCAGTTCCGTGCTGCTCGAAGGTATTGCCAACAGTTGTAAAGATGTGGCCCTCCATCGCTTCGCCACACGCGGTGAAGTACTCCGCGAAAGAGGCGGCCCCAATGAAGCATGTTACTTGTCCAGGAGCCCTGACATAGAGTTCTTTCAGGAAACTGGCGCAAGGCCCTGCCAACAGGTTGGCGAAGCAGTAGTCCGCGCCGAGATCCGCGATGCGTCTGGCGTTAACCGAACAGTCCATTGTACCGACCGGAAGAACTTCAGTACCTAACCAGTCCACCTCATACTCAGATGCCCAGGCCGCTCCTCCTGTGGATTGTCCCATGCCGTAGGCCATATTCCATCCAATGCCGGCTACCCTCGGGTTTCTTCCTTTGCCTTGGTAGTCCCAATTCTCGTGTATGTACTGCAGCGCCACTTCGCCACACCATTCAAATGGTGCAATAATGGCGAGAATGTAACCGGGCGGTATCACCTGCAACTTGGTCACGCTATTGCTGATGATGGGTATCTGGTCTTGGTCAGCCAGAGTCCTTATCTTGTCGAGCGCACTCCCAGAGGCAGACTGAATCGCCACTACTCCCTCTTGCTTGAGTTTCTGGTACCCCAGGATCTCTCGAGCTGAGTCATACCTGACATCATAGGGGACGAGTTCGATCTTCACTCCGGGAATGAGGTTTTCGTCGTTAGCGTATCGATAGTAGACTTCTTGACCAGCCAGGAATCCCTCGTTAGATGTTGCCGACGCGCCTGTTAGGTTGTTCAGAAACCCGACCTTCACAACAGTGGTCGTTTCCGCGGACTTGCCGCCGCAAGCGGTTGCCAGAGGCGCTACGAGTAGCAGGATCCCCAGAATCAGAGCCAGCATTCTCTTTGCCATTGTCATACACCTCCCGTTATTAACATCCTTTCAAAGACTACGGCGCAATCCGAATGATTGAACTAGCCCTCACACATGAGGATAGGTGGGGGACTACCCTTGACTGTCACACACCTTCGCCCCACCACGAAATCCTCGATCCCTAGCATGCATTGTGAATGGTCGTTGTCTTCTGGTCAATCAGCCAATCTCTTAGTTTGGGGTTCTCCATGCTTTACTCTCTGGGCATGTCCGTGCGTGCTCACGACCTAACAGGTAATGAGGCATGATGTCAATGGTGTTCACTCGCTTACTCCATGCCTCCCGGGAATGGCCCGTACCTCAGACTCTGCTTAGCGTCTCTGTCACCGCCGGTGAGACGATTACCAGAATCGCCCGAATAGAGACCGCCGCTCTCCCGAATTCATCTGGCGCCGATCGCGGGACTGCCGGCCTACCCGGTCCACCTGGCGGTGCAGAGGCCGGTGTCCCGCGACTGCCTGGTCCGCTATGGCGGCTGCCGCTACTCGGGTCCGGCCGACCGGGCGGGAAAGAGCGTCTGGGTGAGGCCGGTCAAGGAAGACCGCGTGGTGGTCACCGCCGGGGGACAGCTTGTCAGCGAGCATCCCCTGGAACCGGTGCTGAGGCGTACCATCATCGACGACGCCCACTATGATGCTCTCCGCGGGCGGCCGCGCTACCGGGAGGTGAA
>CAYRGJ010000062.1:0-7943 GCA_964423835.1 uncultured Dehalococcoidia bacterium
CAGATGGGCGAGGTCATCCGCATGTACCGGGAGGGCGGCCCCAACACCAACCAGGCCTACATGGCCGTGGGCAGCCGGGAATCCATCTACCTGGAGGACCCGCCCTGCCTGCGGGGCATCCACACCCGCATCCGCTACGGCCGTTTCCACTTCGTGGTCTACTTCCGGTCGTGGGACCTGTGGGGAGGGTTCCCCTCCAACCTGGCCGGGCTGCAGCTGATGAAGGAGTACATGGCCGCGGAGATCGGCGTGCCGGACGGGGAGATGATCTGCCTCTCCAGCGGCCTGCACCTCTACGAGCATACATGGGACTGGGCCAGGATCGCCGCGCGGCTGGACTGAGGGGCAGGCCGGGGCCGGCGGGTTGCCTGTCAAAGGCCAGCAATGGAAGCATGGCCCCGGCAGCGGGCCGGGGGCTGATCAGCAAGGAGGCTAGAGTGGTTCAATCAGTAGAGCACGGGGCGGCCCTGGCGGTCTTGATCGATGCGGACAACGCCAATCCGGCGATAGTCGAAGGCCTGCTGGCCGAGATCGCCAACCTGGGGGTGGCCGGCGTCAAGCGCATCTATGGCGACTGGACCACCTCCCGCCTGGCCCAGTGGAAGACCGTCCTGCTGGAGTACTCCATCCAGCCCATACAGCAGTTTGCCTATACCTCGGGGAAGAACGCTACCGACAGCGCCATGATCATCGACGCCATGGACCTGCTGTACTCAGGGACCTTCGACGGCTTCTGCCTGGTATCCAGCGACAGCGATTTCACCCGGCTGGCCTCCCGGATAAGGGAGTCGGGCAAGACAGTCTACGGTTTCGGCGAGCAGAAGACGCCGCGGCCCTTCGTCACCGCCTGTGACCGGTTCATCTACACCGAGGTCTTCTCCACCTCTTCCGCCAATGACGGTCCGGTCAAGCGAAAATCGACCCAGGCCCTGAGGCAGGACTCGAAGCTCCTGGGGCTGTTCCGCTCCGCCATTGACTCCGCCTCCGACGAAAGCGGCTGGGCCAACCTGGGGCAGGTGGCCAACAACATCAACAAGCAGGCGCCCGACTTCGATGCCAGGAACTACGGGTACCGCAAGCTCCTGGACCTGGTCATCGCCATGGACCTCTTCAACACCGAGCGCCGGGAGCACTCGGTCTTCATCAGGTACGAGACCCGAAGGAAATAGGGCCGCCGGCCCGTGGCGGCAGCGGAGGCCCGGGCATCGCCGGATCGCCGCCGGGACCCACCGTACCACGTGAAAGCAGGCGGGCACCCCTCATCCCGGCAGGAGTGCCCGCCCATTGTCTGCGCTATTCAGCCAGGCTCCGGCCTGGACCCGTCAGCCCAGCACCAGGTCGGTCATCTCGTACTCCCAGTAGGTGTCATCGCCGCCGCTGCTGCTGCCGAACTTCCAGTAGAGAGGCATGGCCAGGTCCTGGGAGAAGATGCCCTTGTAACCCCCGGAGTCGCCGCCATAGGTGATAGAGAATTCCAGAGACCAGGCATCAAGGGTGTAGGCGCCGACGGTCTTCTTGACCTTCTGGCACTCGTAGCTGTAGCCGCTTGAACCCCAACTCCCTGCCTTCAGCTCCTGCTCGCCGCCCTCCGCGAAGTCCTTGAACCACGACCAGCCCCAGCCGTAGAGCCCGATGTAGGTCCAGTCGAAGAAGCCCTGTTCGAAGACCTCGCCTTCCCAGGCGTGGATGTAGCTGACTCCCGACGCCGCGTTGTCCGCCTCGTTTTGCATGGCCTCCGTCAGCCAGTAGCTCCACATGCCCTCATCGCCCTCGGAGTCGCGGTACTCCGCCTTGGGGTAGATCCAGGTCCCCATGGCGCTGTCCTCCGGCACATCGACAGGAATCCAGATGGTGGTCTCCGACCACTCCGGGTACTCCTCGTCGGTCTGGTTGGTGACCACGGTCACCCGGTGCTTCAACTTGTAGCAGTCCATCATGGTGGTGACGTTCTCGTAGGTGAACTCGTGGGTGGTTGTGCTGTAGGTCATCTTCTGGGTCAGGATGGGCTCGTTCACCCTTCCGAGGTAGGTGCCATCGACGTCAAACTCCCGCAGCCCCTCGTCGTCCTTGTAGCCGAACTCGTACTTGAAGGTCTTGACCTGGCCGGAGGCGCCGGAGGAGGGCTTCACGGTCACCCCGAAGTTGTAGCCCGCCCACTGCGCCGTCTCGCCATCCCCGTCGCCATCCCCATCGCCGTTGCCATTGCCATCGCCGTTGCCATCGCCGTTCGTGGTGCCATTGCCGTTGCCACTCCCGTTGTTGTCGCCGTTGTCGTCTCCGCCGCCGCACCCCACCAGGGCCAGCACAGCCAGGAGCGCGATCAGCACCAGCACCAGCCTCCTAAGGTTCTTCATGTTCACCTCCAGCGGTCATTCTGGGGCAGGCTCCGCCCACGCCTGCTTATCGAGGGTAGTTGTGACCTGCCCCCCCTAAACCATTTATGGCATGCCGCGGGTGCGAGTGTCAAGCAGGAGCCTCGCCGGCTCACCATCCGCTGCCACACCGTCCGGCCGGAATCAACGGACAGGACCTCCGGGCCGGATCAGGCCGGCCGCCGGAATGGCCTACCTCTTCCGCTCGGGCTTCTCGTCCTCGGCCCTGGGCAGGATCTTCCTGATGGCGCCGGCCGTGTCTCCGGTGATGGCCCCCAGGATCTCCTTCAGGCCCACGCCCAGAGTGGCCCGCAGCGACTCGTCGGTGGTGGCCAGCACCTCGGGCGGGATGTCCAGGAACTTGGATACCGGGCTGCCGCCGTCCTTGTCGCCGCCCTGGCCCCCGGTGAAGTGGATGACCTTCACGTCGCTGATGCCGGCGATCGGCCTGGCCGCCGCCTCCACCATGGACGGGAGGACCGCTATCAGGGACTTGTAGGCTTCCAGCTGGATGGTGGTGCTGTCGAACTCCTTCATGGCGTCGGCCTTGGCCTGCAGGCCCTGGGCTTCCGCCAGGAGCTTGGCCTTGGTGCCGTCGGCCTCGGCCAGGAGCTTGGCCCGGGTGCCGTCAGCCTCGGCAAAGAGCATGGCCTTGGTGCCTTCGGCGTCTCCGGTCTTGCGGGCCCTGGCGGCCGCGCCCTCGCCTTCGCCAGCCATCACCGTGGCCTGCTTGGTGCCGTCGGCGATGAGCACCCTGGACTGCTTGTCGCCTTCCGCCTCCACGATGGCGGCGGCCTTCATGGCCTCGGCCTCGATGACCTTCTTCTGCCTCTCGGCTTCCGCTGGCTTGAGGACCTCGGCCACCAGCTCCTTTTCCCGCTTCTGGGCCCGCTTCTCGGCCAGGACCGTCTCCTGCTCCACCACCATCTGCTGTGCCTGGGCGGAGGCCTGCGGCCCGGCCTGGTCGGCCTTGGCCCTCTCCACGGCCACCATGGCGTCGAAGCCGGCCTTCTTCACGTCCCGGTCCATCTCGGCGTTGAACACCTCGGCCTTGGTCTCGGCCTGGCGGATGCCGGCGTCGCGGGCCTGCTCCGCCTCCACCACCGTGGCGGCCTTGTTCTTGGTGGCCACCTGCTCGCGGGCCACCCTCTTGGCCTCGGCGATGGCCGGGGCCCCCAGGGAGGTGAAGTACTCCTTGTCATCGCTGATGTGGTTGACCACGAAGCTGACCAGGTCGATGCCGATCCTGTCGAAATGGCCGGCGGCCGTGTCCAGCACCTTGTTCTGGAACGACTCGCGGTCGGCGTTGATCTCCTCGGGGGTCATCTTGCCCACGATGTCCCTCAGCGCGCCCTCGGCCACGCTCTGCACGATCTCGGAGATCTCGCTGGTGGGGGACTTGGAGCCCTTGTGGAACTCCTGCTGCATCTCCTGGAGGGCCTGGGCTGCCAGCTTGACGGACCCTTCGTCGCCCTTGACCTTGTAGACCAGGGTGACATCGATGGTGATAGGGACGTTGTTCTTGGAGTAGATGCCCTCCCGGTGCACCGGGACCTTCTGGGCCTGCAGGTCCATGACGTAAAGGCTCTGGACGACCGGCCACACGAACATGCCGCCGCCGATCACCACCCGCTGCCCTCCCCTTCCGGTAGTGATGAAGGCCTGGTGCGGCCCGGCCTTCTTGTACCGGCTGGAGCCCACCGCCCCCAGGATGAAGATCACCAGGACTACGCCGACAATGGAGCCAACGACGATAAGAGCGGTCATTCTTGAGCTTTCCTTTCTAGTCCGATTTCCTTGCTACGTACAGGGTGTTGCCCACCACCTTCTCCACCCGGACCGGCGTCCCCTTCTCCACTTCGGCGCCGTCCACGGACCGGGCGGCGTACCAGACCGGGGTCCCTTTGACGGTGCACTTGACCTTTCCCAGGCTGTTGGCGTAGATCTTCTCCTCGACTACGCCATCCAGCCCTGCCAGGTCCCCGATGTCGTATCCCGCGGTGCCCTCGGACTTCCGCAGGAAGTACCAGGAGAAGCCGATCATGCCGCCGAGGACCACCCCCCCCAGGACGCCCCAGCCGGCCGACTCCAGGGCGGAGCGGTCGAACTGGGCCATGACGAAGGCAGCCACGAAGCCAAAACCGGACAGGGCCCCCAGGAACGCCCCGGTGTTCAGGACGCGGGAGAACTCTATCTGGTGATCGGAGTCGAAGAACGGCAGGTGGTCCCCCAGCCAGTCGCCCACTCCATCAACGTGGTCCGAGTGGAGGAACTCCCCGAAGATGAAGCTGATCAGGGCCAGGATCAGCCCCAGCATGCCGATGGCAAAGAACAGAATGGCCATTCTCTTCTCCTTCACCCGGTCTGGGACAATTGCTTTGGATACAGGATCATGGACACCGCGGCCGGGTTGATGGCGATTTCGTCCGTGGATGACAGGGCGGGACTGGTGACGGTGAAGAAGTCATCCCCCACCGCCACGATGGTGGCGGTCACGTGCCCGTCGGTGAGGGAGCAGCTGCGCCCGGCGATGAAGCCGATCCTAACCTGCTTGCCGATGAGCCTCCTGGCCAGGTCCAGGAAGTACCTGTCCGTCATGGCGCCCTCCGTTCTCAGACACCCCGCCCGCTGGCCCGCTCCGCCGATGGCGGCCCCGCGAATCCCGACCATTATACCACCCCGGCGCCGGATTGCATCGCATGCGTTGCCTCCGCGCCGGTCCTGGCTGTCGGGACCCCGGTGCGCTGGTCCGCCGCCTGGCCGCCTGGTGCCGCGCCCTGGTCCGCCTTGACGGTGCCGGGCAGCGTGGCTATCATCTTTAGCATCGCGCTACCTGGGAGGGCCGGCGGCGGCCGTCCCGTCCCGGAGTCCGCGAAGACGGGCCGCTTGGCCGCAGGTGACGGCGCGGCGATTGGGGGGGAGCGATGAAAGTCCTGGTTACGGGGGCCACGGGATGCGTGGGGACGGGCCTGGTGGAGCGTCTCCTGTCCAAGGGCTACGACGTCCGGGCCATGGCCCGCCAGACCTCCGACCTGAGCTATCTTAAGACCACCAGCGCCGAGATTGTCTTCGGCGACGTCACGAAGTGCGAGACCCTGGTGCCGGCGGCCCAGGGCGTCGAGATCGTCTTCCATTGCGCCGCCCAGGTCACCCCCGGCTGGGGCCCCTGGTCCCAGTTCCAGGCGGTCACCGTGGAGGGCACCCGCAACATGCTCAAGGCCGCCAGCGAGGCCGGGGTCAGGCGGTTCCTCCAGGTGAGCTCGGTCACCACCTACGGCGACGCCGCTCAGAAGGGGGAGGCCCTGGTGGACGAGACCACGCCGTGCATAGCCCAGAAGACCCCCTCGTCCTACTACGACTACGCCAAGCGGCTGGCGGACGAGGCCTGCTGGGAGTATCACCAGGCGGGCCAGATCCAGGTGTCCATGATCCGGATCGGGGTGGCCTACGGGCCCCGCGACCGGCTCACGGGCGACCGGGTCTACATCCAGACCCTGATCCCCGTAGTGGCCTGGCCGGGCAAGGCCAATCCCCTCTTCGCGGTGGTGCACACCAGGGACGTGGCGGAGCTGGCCATACTGGCGGCCACCACCGACAAGGCCATCGGGCAGGTCTACAACGTGGCCGGGCGGAACATCCGGATGGCCGACATAACCAGGACCATGATGAAGGCCCAGGGCGGCCCCAAAGTGTTCGTCACCGTGCCCTTCACCCTGGGCTATATCGGTGCGGTGCTCATCGAGGGCGTGGCCAGGCTGACCCGGACCAAGAGCACGCCCTTCCTCAACCGCAACATCATGCTGCAGCTGGGCAAGGACGGCAACCTGGACGGCACCAAGGCCCGGACCGAGCTGGGATGGGAGCCGCAGGTCTCACTGGAGCAGGGCTGCCGGCAGTACGTGCAGTGGCGGCGCCACCGCAAGGAGAGCCCGCAGCCGCCGCCGCTGTAGGCGGAGGCCTCCGCTCCAGGCGGGGGGCGGCCCTACCTCTTCACTACCACCATGGAACCGGAGATGAGGTCGTGCAGGCCCTGCTTCTTCCCGGTGACGGCCACCATCAGCCAGTTCACCGGCAGCAGAGCGCCCGACACGATCTTGGCCAGGTTCCGGGTGAGGGCCCGCATCAGGGAGATGCGCCCGCTGCCGGCGTCCGTCACCGCAATGCCCATCAGCATCTTGCCCACGGTGCCGCGGTTGGCCGACCGCTCCATGAGGATGCAGTAGAGCCACCAGGCTGCGAAGCCGGCCGCCCAGGCGGCATAGTTGATGAGCCGGGCGGTGTCGTCCGAGAGGTCCTCGCCGTTGCCCGCGGCCCGGAAGTAGCCCCCCATGATGAAGGAGGACAGGTACCAGGCGGCCGGTATCACGAAGGCGTCGATGGCCCCCGCCGCCAGCCGTTTCCAGGGGCCGGCGTAGAGCACCTGCTCCGCGGCCTTCTCTCCGGAGGCGCCCTGCTCGTCGAGGCGGGCCCTGGTCTTGTCATAAAGCATTGTCGCCCTCCATTCTCCCCCCGCGGCGGGGAGCCCGTCAAACCCTGGCCACCACCAGGGTGCCGGCCACCATGTCATGCAGGCCCTGCTTCTTCTGCGAAAACGGGATCACCAGGTAGAGGAGGAGCAGCACCACGCTCACCACGGAGATGAGCCCGTCCAGGCCCTCGGGCTCCGAGGACAGGGCATAGACGGCCACGGACGCGGCCAGGGTGACAATGCCGGGGAACAGCTTGAGGGCTACCCTCAGTACGGCCCGGCCCAGGGACAGCCGGTTCCCGTCCAGGTCGGTTACCCTGGCCCCCACCACCATCTTGCCCGGGGTGGCCTGCCATGGCGACGCTTCCAGGATGGCGAAAAACAGGATCTCCAGGGGCAGCAGCACGCAGGCCACAAGGTAGATGTTCAGCATGGCGCGGTTGTACTCCGCGGTGCCCACCTCAAAACTGTCAAACGAGATGACGTTGGTGGCCCTGAGCACGTAGATCACCGCTATCTGCACTCCCGCCATAATCAGCGCGTCGATAATGGCCGCCGCCAGGCGCCGCCAGAACCCGGCGTACTCCACGCGCGCGGGCCAGGCCGCCGGGGCGTAGCCCGGCGCCGGGGGCGGTGCATCGGCCCCGGGAAGCGGGCGCTGCAGGCTGGCCCCGCACTTGTCGCAGAACGCGGCCTGGTCGTCCACCCGGGCACCGCACTTGTGACAGAACATGCTGTACTCCCTTCCTGGCGCCATGGATGGCGCTCCCCCGGATTATATCACCGCCGGTGAAGCCAGTCAGCCGCGGGGTGCGGGCTGGCGGTGCCCGGGTCGTGGTCGAGCCCCTTTCGGCCGCGTCAACCGCTGCCGGGGGATGCCGGCTCCCGGGCCGCGGCCGGCCCCGGGACCTTCATGAAAAAGGCCACGATTCCGGTCAGGAGCAGTATGGCCATCAGGATGTAAAAGCCCGCACTGTAGCTGTCCGTGCGGTCGAAGATGAAGCCCATCACGGAAGGGGCGGTGGCCCCCACCAGCTGGCCGGTGGCGGTGCTGATCCCCACCAGCTGGCCCAGCGAGGCCAGCCCGAAGGACTGGGCCAGGG
>CAYRGJ010000063.1:0-7469 GCA_964423835.1 uncultured Dehalococcoidia bacterium
TCGACTGACAGAATCGCTGAACAATAGACCCTGACATTTTCCCTGGACAACGACAGAGGATCGGTGCCACCTTCGGCGGATGAGACCCCCTTCTGGTGCGCTTTGCTGAGCCTGTGATTCATCTCCACTGACGAGCTCGTTCAGATACATGTGAGACGGTTGAGCCATTCAAGGAGGGTAGTCATGGTACAACCCGGGGTGGCTCAATCTCAGAGCGTTGCCCACCACTTGGGCTATGCCGCGGGAGAGCATCTCACCAGGAACCTGACCGCCGAGTCCCTGCTGATGGCCGTCCAGTCCAGGCGCCCATCGCTGGGTCTGATCCACCACTCAGATCGGGGGCAGCCAGTACTGCTCCAGTGAATACAGGAGCCTGGTGGAGCATTGCGGGCTGAAGTTGTCCATGAGTGGGACAGGCAACTGCTGCGACAACGCGCCCATGGAGAGCTTCTGGGGAACCCTCAAGCAAGAACTCGTGCACCACCGGTTCTACGTGAGCAGGCGAGAGGCAGCCCAGGACATCACAGAGTACATCGAGATCTTCTACAGTCCCCAGCGTTGTCAGGCCGGGCTGGGGTTCCTGTCCCCCGCGGCATTGGAAAGGAAGTACTACGCTGAACCGGTGGCAGCATGACAGGTTTAGTGTCCACTATTGACATCACATGTCACCTTCCCAGGCACACGATGATCATGGAAAGGGCCATGTCATCCAGGCCGTAGTTGTCGCAGAGCCGGGCGGCATGAAACGAGACATCGTATCCCGGTCCGTAGTGAGCCTCGGCCCACGGCTGATAGAAGGCAGCGTCGCACGTGAACTTGCCTTCCTGGTCGCTGGCCGACCGGTAGACCCTCCGGAGGCACCGGCCGCTGCAGCCCCAGCAGGGCGCCCTCCTGGTCTGCGGCCCGTCAATGCGGACCACCACGTTGCCGGCCCGCGACACCGTCTCTTTCCCCAGCCCCCGGAAGTGCGCGGCGAGATCCCGGACCGCGTCCGGCCGGGCCACTTCGATGTGCCGGCGCACGCTCTTCACCGCGACGGCCTTCAGCTTTCTGGCTCCCATGACCGCCCCCCCCGGCCGTTGTGTGCCGCACTAAACGGCGCCGGACTGGGAGCTGCAGCCCCTGGCGGAGCCTGAGCCCGGGTTCACCAGAATCAACGGAGAACAGTGAACCAATCGGCTAAGGCGTGAAACTGGTCGTCGGCAGCCCGGTACTCAACCATTCTGTAGTACGGCTGCAGAATGTGGTGTCCTCCGCTGGCGGCCAAGCCAATCGTTTCAAATCCCGGCATGCTCAGCGAAAGCGCCTCGATGGCATCCTTGATGGCGGGGCCATCCACGTTCTCCGCTCCTACAGCGTCAGCAGCCTGGCGCAGTATGGTGGCCAGTATGTGGCCGGTGGTCCAGCCCGACTCCCAGGTTGTCCCCTTCTTCAAGGTAGCTGCTTCGGCGGGCCGGCGCTTCTCCAACGCGGCAGACATCGTGGCCACAAACTCGGTTTCATCCTCCCACAGTGCCCAGGAGTGCGGCACTATGAGGCCATCAAGCTCCTGCGGCGTGAGCAGCGACCGCGTCAGGGTCCACACACCCAGCAGGGACGCAGTCGAGCCGACCCATCTCCCCTGATACCCCCTCAGAAGCGCCTCTTTCATGAACATCGGCCCTGCCGTGCCCACCATGGTGATGATTATCACATCGCAGTTCTTCAGGGCCGCCACCTCGCTGACAAATGCCGTCTGCGTCATGGGTGCGGTCACCTTCACCAACTCGCACTTGCCCGGGTTGGCGGCCATGCCAAGGTCAAACCCTTCCCACATTGCGTCGGTCATGGCCGAAGACGGCTGGCTGAGGATGCCTATCCTTATGGGCCTGGTCATCCCTCTGGTTTCCCACCAGTCCTTCGCCAAATAGGTTATCAGGTACTCACCCTCAAATTGGTAGTCCGGGGCCACCCCGTACATGTACTCGGTCGTCCGTGTCTCGGGGTCAACGGTGAACGATACAGCGGGTATCTTGTCTTCGGCGAATCGCCCCTTGATCCCCAAGCTCATCGCCACGGAGTAGAGCATGCAGAGGTCCATGCCCTGATTCACCAGCCACTCGTACCCGATGGGCGTTCGGCCATAGTCCAGCCTGGTGTCATAGACCTCCATCCGGATCTCCAACCCGTCTATCGGGTCCATCTCCGCCAGGTAGTCTTCCATCCCCCAGAAGACTTCCTTGAAAGCCCCGGCGCTGGGGCCCGTCTGGTCCCCTGGCCAGCCGATCACGATGGTATTCTCCTCCGTCTCCCCGCCGCCGCACCCGAGCAGCAACGGCAAGGCCGCCAGCATCACCGCCAGGACCACCAGGACCACCTTCCCGGCAAACCTCAGGTTCATAGTCGGCACCCCTCCCTTCGGTGATAATCTGCCGAGAGTATATAGCGCCTCTGGCCCTTGGTCAATGGAAGAGTGGCGACCCAAATCCGTGGATTCCTTGCAGGGGGGTGTGAGTGTTTTGCCCAACTCTTCTACAGTGACCCGTCCGGTATGAGCGTGAATTGCCGGTCCCGTGAGCGTGGGAGGAAAAGGCGTTGCGCCGCTGGTGGAGCAGGCCGAGGCCAGGCAGTCCCACCAGATACCGATGCTCATGCAGAGCCACGAGATGATCCAGGATCTATCCGAATATGCAGAGGAGGTACGACAGTTGTGAACCCAGAGCTGGAGCGCAAGCTGCGCTCACTGAGGCTGTTCGGCATGGCGGCCGCCCGCGATGCCCGAAACCAGGAGGCCATCCACCACCAGCTGGCCTTCACCGATTTCCTGGGACTGCTGATGGAAGATGAGGTTGCCCAGAGGAGGCACCTCGCGACTCTCCATCAGTGCGTGGCCACCCAGGTTCAAATGGTGACACCTTCGTTTGTCAGCTTCTCGATCTCCTCTCCGGACATGCCGAGCAGTTCACCATATACGTAATGGTTGGCGGCACCCATATCCGGCCCCTTGTTGAGCAACGCTTCATAGCCGCTTATGTGAACCCCCGGTGCTTTCATCGGTACTGCTTTGACCGCCGTCCAGTCCCTCGGCCTGAAAACCCGGCGTGCCCTGCAATGCGGATCCCATTCCTTCTCCATTAGCCCCATGGCGGTCATGGCAGGCACACCTGCATTCTGGAGCATGATCTGCAGTTCAGCCTGATCCCATTGGACTGTCCACTCCCCGATGAGTCTGTCCAACTCCCCCTGGTTGCGCCAGCGCTTCTCGCGGTGGGCAAACTGCTCATCCCTTGTCCACTCCGGGTTGCCCATGACTCTGCAAAGACTGTCCCACTCTTCCTCAGTTTCCACTGCAATGGCGATCCACTGATCTTCGGGCGGCAGTTGCTCGATTATTTCATTTGGCCTACAGGGGTACACACCTCGTGGACAGAATCCGGTCCTCCAGTTACCCATCATGCCGGCAACCCTCTTGTTCATTACGTAGTCCATTATCGGCTCGCCCAACGCAGAAAGCACCGGGGCTACCTGCCCCAGATCGATGTACTGTCCTTCTCCGGTCCTGTTACGGTAACGCAGGGCATTCACTATGTAGAACGCGGTGGTGCTGGCGCTATGACAGTCTGATATGCCGTAGTCTATCTGTGCTTCCCCGTCCGGATAGCCCATCATGCTTTGCTTGCCAGTGAGAGAGGCAATGGTGGGCCCGTAAGTGACGACGTTGCTTCTTGGTCCCTCCTGCCCCATGGCTGATTGCGAGACGTAGATGATTCCTGGGTTGGCCTCTTTCAAGTCCTCGTAGCCCAGGCCCAGGCGCCGCATCGCGCCCGGTGCATGATTCTCCAGCACCACGTCGCTGATCTTGACGAGTCTCTTCATCAGATCAACAGCCGCTGGCTTCTTCAGGTTCGCCAGGATGCTCTTGGAGCCGCGGTTCCATTCATTGAACTGGATACTGGAGTTGATCATGTCTTCGTACGGCAGACCCTGTTTGGCAGACAGCAGGAATCGCATCGAGTCGATCCTCGTCTTGGATTCCACCCTGATGACCTCGGCACCCCAATCGGCCAGCCAGATGGTGGTCATTGGCGCAGTGCCCATGTGTCCGAAGTTGACCACCCGCGTGCCTTCGAGCGGCAATACTATCGTCTCGTTCATCTGCTCCTCCTCCGAGCCTTCTCAGATGACCCCGGCTCTTCGCAGTTCCACTAGGTCCTGTTTGGTGTAGCCCAGCCGCTGGGCGTAGATGTCCTGGTTGTGCTGGCCCAGAAGCGGTGCGGGGCGTTTGCTCCTCCAGGGCGTCTTCTCGGACTTCGCCGGCGCCCCCGGGTACTTGAGCTTGCCGGCCAGAGGATGCTCCATCTCGATGACCTCGTTGCGGAACCTCACTTGCTCATTCTCAAGCATTTCCGCGATAGTCTGCGCGGGATGGAACGGGATCCTGGCTTCGTAGCATTTCTCGGACAGATCCGCCTTGGTCCATTTCTCCAGCTCGCCAACGAGCCGTGCATCGAGTTCGTCCATGTAAGGGGCCAGCTTGTAAACCCCCATGGGCTCCTCTTCCGGTTTGATCCGGAATCTCTCGTCCTTGGTCCACCACTCCGGGTTTCCCAGGATCTCCATGAAACGTTTCCAGTGCTCAAAAATGAAGGTGTATATGGTGTAGTATCCATCCTTGCAGGGCAAGATGACAGCCGGGTAGACGAAGGAGGTGATGTGGTTGCCAACCCTCATTCCTGCCATGTGATTCATCCTCCAGGTTTCCAGCCCACCCATCATGTAGTAAGACATTTCAACCTGGAACTGTGCGATATCGCACTGGCACCCCCTACCCGTGCGGTCCCTCCCGAAGAGCGCGATCGAGGCGGCTGTGGCTCCAGCCTGGCCCGCCACATAGTCCCCGAATGACATGGGGTTTCCTAGTGGTTCGCGGCCAGCGCTGCCTGCGTTAATCAGGTATCCGCTCAGCGCAGAGGCCAGAAGGTCGTTGCCCCTGTAATCTCTGTACGGCCCCGTCTGCCCGAATGCAGTAATCGACACCATGATCAACCTGGGGAATTCGTCCTTAAGTGACGCATAGTCCAGCCCCAACTCTCGCATATGCGAGGGACGACCGTTCTCAACCAGGAAATCCGCATCTCTCAGCAATTCCTTCAGTATCTCGCGCCCTCTGGGCTGACTCACGTCGAGGGTAATGCCTAGCTTGTCAGTGTTGAGAGTGAGAAACAGGCCACTCTTCTCCAAGTGTGGTTCGTCATTGGGAAAAGGACCGTGCCTTCTTGATCTGTCCCCACACCCCGGCTTCTCCACCTTGATGACTTCCGCTCCCAGATTAGCCATGTGTTTGGCGCAGAACGGCGCCGAGATGAATTCACCCAACTCGATGATTCTGATCCCCGCCATCAACTCATCAGGCATAACACCACTCTCCATGAATTCGATTTCGCGGACTTCTAGCCCCGGTCAGGCCTGTTATCAGGACACCGCTCGAGAGGAATACAGCGTGGCTATCCCCTCTGCGCTGAGACTCAAGGACCGCAGCATGTCGTCGGTGTGCTCGCCGAAGCCGGGAGCGGGCTTCCTGCATCAGCACCACCCCCAGCTGCGGCACCTCTATGGCTCTCACACCTTCAAGCACACCACCCCCCACCCCTTTCAAGTCGAGCTTCTCCTTTTACCATCCAACGTGCCGCTCCCATTCGGGGTCTGTCAGTGACCCAGGGAAGGCTCGATAGTCGTCTGATAGACTCGAGGGGGCCCTGGGCTGCTATGCTTCAGCATGCAGGTTTGCGCTCCCCCTGGTTGGCAGCGCGACGACTGCCTTTCCTCTAGCATTCACCCCCGATGGAACCGTCAACGTTATGTCTATGTCAGCCAGATACATGCCGTCCTTCTCATACTTCGCGGACACAACACCCGCAGTCCTGAGCGTGTCACCCGGATAACAGGAGGCGGTGATTTGAAGCGATATCTCCTTGAGTTCTGCCTCCGGCCCTGCCCAGTCCGTCAGGTACTTCCCGGTCAACCCGTACAGCCCGGGGGTGCTCAGAATGATGTCCTTGAGTCCCGCCTGCTGGGCATAGTCCCTGTCATGATGAAGTCGCATGAAGTCCCGGCTGGCTATCGCGCAGGCTACGACGTCAGTGGCTGTAACGTGTCTGATGGCAATAGGCATCTGTTGACCTTCGGATATGTCGTCCCAGTAGAGGCTTCTCCAAATCATGTCTGCTCCTTCTGCGTTGGCTTCAGGGCCTCGCCTGATACTTCAGAATAACGAGATTCTGACTGCCCACGAATTCGTTCCTCTGGTTCAGGTACGTGAAGACGGTGGTGACGAAGTAGCCTTTGCCCAACGCAGTCTCCTTGCCTGCAGACACGTTGTCGATTCTGTAGGTGGACTTGACGCGGTCTCCGGGAAACAGTGGGGCCCCGTACTTCTGCGTGGCGCGGGCAATGATAAGCTGGCTGAAGCCAGCCCTGTCCAGTATCTCTATGGCTCGGTCTAGCGGCCCCTTCACTGTTTCACGCGGTGGCCACAATGGTACCATTCCCCATGTCAAGAGCATTGT
The DNA here is from genome assembly GCA_964423835.1 of uncultured Dehalococcoidia bacterium. Classification (GTDB taxonomy): domain Bacteria; phylum Chloroflexota; class Dehalococcoidia; order UBA2247; family RBG-13-53-26; genus JAFGCL01. Next base: position 6,546 of record CAYRGJ010000063.1, read on the forward strand.
CGGCGGGGCAATGGTGCTACCATACTTGCTCTTCCTGGCATACTCCAGGTCCGTGTACATCGGGTTGCCGTCTTGCATGGCCTCGCACCAGTGCCTGATCATAGGCTGGCAGACTTCGTCAACCGCCTCGGAACAGGGCCCCTCAACCCCTACAAGCGCCTGCAACTCGGTGTCTATGTGACTCATGCAGTGCCCTCCTTGGCTGGAAGTCTACCTTTTCGGGCGTCAAATTGGAATCCCCGAAACGACTCCCGGATTGGCATTGCGGGGTAGGATGGGAAGAATGGACACCAAAGTCGGAGTAAGATAGTGCGATGGACGTGTCAAAACGGAGCGTATTCCATACGGCAGATACACCAAGGAATTCCGGGAAGAAGCAGTCAGGTTGGCAGCGAACGAAGAGCTGTCGGTGCCTCAGGCGGCACAACGCCTGTCACTCCCTAAGTCCACGTTGGGAAACTGGGTCAGGTTGCACAAGGCAGGAAAGCTGGGGGGCGTTGGCAAGGCGTATCGGCCCCTGACCGCACTGGAGATGGGGCTGGCCCGCACCAAGAAGGAACTGGCTGAAGTGAAGATGGGAGCGGGACATCCTAAAGAAAGCAGCCGCGAACTTTGCCAAGGAGTCGCTGCCCGGTACGCGATGATCCAGGAGTTGCGGCTCGAATACCAGATACAGCCTCTGTGCAGGGCTATGAATGTCTCGGCCAGCGGCTGCTACGCCTGAGTCAGCCGGCCACCGTGCAGGAGGTCACAGGAGGAAGCCCGTCTGGAGATGGAGATCCGGGCAGCTCACCGGCGGCTGCATCACGAGCTGTCCAGCCATGGCATCCGTGCCGGCATCTGCCGCATCAGGCGCATTCGCAGGAAGGTGGGCATCCGGTGCAAGCAGAAGAGGAGGTTCAGGACCACTACTGACTCCAAGCA
>CAYRGJ010000064.1:0-7417 GCA_964423835.1 uncultured Dehalococcoidia bacterium
GAGAGTACGGGGTCCTGGCTCATGTTTACGTTTCCTCCTGTATCCCAGCGTTTGCAGAGACAGCTCTACCACAGCGCGGACGGCCACCTGCAGTCCGGCAGGCGCTCCTGCCCCGGCCCCCGGGCCGGCTGGATGGTACACCACAAATTCGATGCCTCTCGTGACATGTCCGACATTTCGCGCATAATGTAGGCAATTAGGCCAGCATAACGTGCAGATATTCTAAAGCAAGGCCGCAATTCCGTCAACCGGGGCTTGACAATTCGGGGTCCCGTGGGTACACTGCAGGGCAGCCCATCCTGAACTTGCGTATCGAACTAGCGGATAAAGGGATGCAGGGTGGTCGTTCGGTCGGAAGAGGGTAGGCGACGGCGCGGCAACGCGCACAAAGGCCGCAGGAAGGGCGCCAGTTGATCGTTCCTGACGGCCGCAGGAAGGGGGGTACAGGACCAGAAGAAGGGGGATACAGAGAGACATGGGGCAGAGTCGAGGAGCCGGTTTGACGGCGCCGCAGGGCCCGTAGAAACCGGGATTGGCGCAACCGGAAGTCTCATTTTCAGATTGGGGGTACTCATGAAGAGCGTATCGCAAGGCGTACCGGGGGCACCTTTGGGCACCAACTACCGCTGGGTAGCGCTGATGGCGTGCTTCCTGGCATGCGGCTTCGCGTACGGGATTTTGTATACGTTCGGGGTCTACCTGACACCGATCCAGGAAGACCTCGGTTGGAGCCGGAGCATGGTCTCCTGGGTGGCCGGTCTCCAGATGGCTGTCGTCTGCATTGCCGGGGTCATAGGCGGGTGGCTGGCGGACAGGTGGCCGCGCGCGGTGACCTTGTTTGGTGCGGTGCTGATGGGGATGGGGCTTATGCTGGCCAGTCGTGTCAGCACCCCCTGGCATCTCTACATGTACTACAGCCTGCTGGTGGGGATGGGAATCGGCTTTGCCGCTGCCCCGCTGATGCCAGTGGCCATGCGGTGGTTCCCGCACAAGACGGGATTTGCCGTCAGCGTGGTGGCGCTGGGGTCATCCCTGGGGGTCATGGCCATCGCCCCGCTGGCCGCACGGGCCATAGATGCCTACGGATGGAGGACCTCCTGCTTACTCTTCGGATTCGGCGCTGTGCTGGTGATCGGCGCCGCGGTGCTTATGAAGGGGGCTCCCGCCGACAAGTCGGAGGCTGCCAATGCAGAGCACAGCACGGCCCACCTGGAGGGGCTCAGCATATCGCAGGCACTGCGGACGCGGTCTCTGTGGGTACTCTTCGCCATCTTCGGCCTGGCCTACGCAGGCATGATGATGGTGATGTACCACCTGGCCGCCCATGCGGAGGAACTCGGCCACCCGGCGATGCTGGGTGCGGCGCTGCTCAGCGCGCTGTCCATCGGCGGCATCATCGGCAGGTTCGTGGGGGCCGTTGCTTCCGACAGGATGGCCAAGAAGGTCCTTCTGGCCTTGATGCTGGCGGTACAGGTGGTGGCCCTGGTCTTGCTGCCGCAGGCGACTTCCGCATGGATGCTCTACGCCTTTGCCATCGTATTCGGTCTCTGTGAAGGGGTCTGGGGGCCCATGATCGCCTCGGTCACCGGAGAGACATTCGGGCTGCGCTACGTTGCCGGCCTCATCGGCGTGGTGGCCGTCAGCTACGGAATTGGCGGCACTATTGGGCCGACCCTGGCCGGCTACATATTCTCCGACTCCGGCAGCTACAACGTGGCCTTCTACATCGGTGCGGCAGGGCTGGCGCTGGCATCGGTACTGTGTTTCTTCATCAAGCGGGCGACGATGGCTGCACCATCCGCCAGTAGACCCGGGGAGGCGTACCGTGTTGCCCCGGCCGTAGAAGATGCCAGTGGGCTGGCCCGCGACAAATCGGGAGGGTAAGACGAATGATCGAACTGGGAATTGACGCGGAACTAATGAAGGAATGGGACCTCAAGTACTGCCTGCACCAGGTATCCACGGCCACGGAGATCCGCAGGGCGATCAGGTATGTGGACCGGGTAGACGAGCATTTCATCCACTACTCGGATGGCAGCAGGGTGCTGGACATGATGAGCGGGAACTACTCCTGCATCAACGGATTGCGCAATCCGAAGGTCATGGCAGCCGTGAAGCAGGCCTGCGACGATTTCGGGTTCGTGGGCGAGGGCGGGACCACCAACCGGTACAAGGCGAGTGCCTCGAAGCTGCTGATGGAGGACATCCTGGGCCCGGACAACTGGGGCGGGGCCGTGCGCTGGGTGGGATCGGGCAGTGAGGCCACCGAGCTGGCCCTGCAGATCGCACGCCTGTACATGAACCGCCCCAACGTGGTCACCAGGGAATGGGAGTACCACGGTTGGACGGCTGGCGGGGACGCATGCACCCGGCTCCGCTTCTCCGCCCACAACCTGTGCTCGGCCGGTGAGCCGCGCTGGGTGAGGGACGTGCCGGGCAAACAGGGGTCGGCCTTTGTTGTTCCGGGGCACAACTGCTTCCGTTGCAGCCTGGGGCACAGGTACCCCGGCTGCAAGATGGCCGACGGCAGGCTGCCCTGCATCAAAGCGGTCGAAAGCATGATCAGGTCCATAGGCGCGGAGACCGTGGCGGCCATCATCACCGAAGTGGCCCTCGGTTCGGGGGCCCTGCTACCGGCCGGGGAGTACTTCCCCCAGCTGCGGCAGCTGACCCGGGAGCTGGGGATCCTGTGGATAGACGACGAGGTGCTGATGGGCGCCGGCCGGCTGGGATCATGGTTTGCCTACCAGGCGTATGGTGGGGCCGCGCCGGACATCATGGCCATCGGCAAGAGCGTGAGCAGCTCTCAGTTGCCTGTGGGCGGCGTGGTGGTCAACCGGGATATCGCGCAGTTCTTCGGGGAGAACCGCTGGAATACCGGCGGCACGTTCTTCGCCCACCCCGTTGTGATGGCCGCGGTGGAGGCCAATCTGCGCACGATGCTGGACGAAAACGCCATAGAGAAGGCCAGGAGGGTGGGCGAGTACCTTCGCCCGAGGCTCATGGAGATGGAGAAGAGGCACCGGTGCGTCGGCCAGGTGGACGGCAGAGGGTGCTACTGGGTGACGGAGCTGGTGAAGGACCGGGAAACCAGGCAGCCTTTCGTGGAGGCGGACCGGAATACGGACGCCGCGGGACGATTGTGGGCCGGCTGGCCTTCATTCACGGTGTCACGCAGGGCGGCGGAAAAGGGCGTGAACATCGGGCCCTTCCCCCCGAATGCCGCTGTCCTCGCCCCGAACTGCACGGTTACAGAGGACCTGCTGGATATGGCCTGCGAAGCGCTGGACTACGGACTGGAGGGGGTCGACAAGAAGTGCTCCTAGAGGGATGCGGCGGCCCCGATGCGCCCGTGAGCCAGTGAGCTAGCGTGCAGGGGGATTACCCGGGGAGCAAGCAGGGGGTGAAACTGGGGTAATGGTGCCGGCTGCTGCCTTGAATTGGCGCAGCCATGGGCGCCTCCCCGGCGGGACGGGCCACCGTCTCCTCCCGGGCACCGATTGACGACAGACTCCTGGCGGCGTGGTCAGTCGCAATGCGTGGCGTTGGAGTTCTTATGCGAAGGAGGGGGCATGTTGAAATCGTATCGAGTGCTGGACCTGACCGACGACAAGGGGCAATTCTGCGGCAGGCTCCTGGCGGATCTGGGGTGCGAGGTAGTCAAGATCGAGAAGCCCGGGGGTGATCCCGCGCGCCGGACGGGCCCCTTCTATCACGATGTCCCGGACCCCGAGAAGAGCCTTTCGTGGTTTGCCAACAACCGGGGCAAGAAGAGCATCACCCTGGACATAGAGACCGACGATGGGCAGGCCGCCTTCAAGGACCTGGCCGGGCAGGCCGACGTTGTCATCGAGTCCTTCGCCCCCGGCTACCTTGATGGCCTGGGCCTGGGCTACTCCAGGCTGAGCGAACTCAACCCCCGGATAGTCATGGCTTCCATCACGCCCTTCGGCCAGAACGGGCCGTATCGGGATTACAGGGGTCCCGACATCGTGGTCAGCGCGCTCAGCGGCTTCATGGGCATGAACGGCGAGCCTGACAGGGCGCCACTGAACAGCAGCGTGCCCATCCTGTACCCCTTCGCCTCGGCCCATGCCGCCCAGGCCGTGCTCCTGGCCCTCTGTCACCGCGAAAGGGCGGGCCGCGGCCAGCACATCGATTGCTCCATGCAGGAGAGCGTGGTCCTGAACGTAGTGGATGTGGAGTACTGGACCGAATACGGGCTGATAGAGGGGAGGCGCGAAGGCAACACCTACACCAGCGAGACCGGGGTTGTCCGCAGATTCGTCAGCCCCTGCAAAGACGGCTATGTCTGCTTCTTCCTATACGGAGGAGAGCACGGCGCCCGGTCCAACCGTGAGCTGCAGCAGTGGATGGAATCCGAGGGGATGGCGTCTCCCGTCCTGGAGGGGATGAAATGGGAGGAGCTTGACTTCGAGACCGCCACACCGGAGCAACTGACCCGGATATGCGAGTGCTTCGACAGGTTTTTCAGGACGCGTACCAGGGCGGAGCTGCAGCAGAGGGCGGTGGAGAGGAAGATCCTCATGGCCCCCTGCTCCACCGTCAGCGACCTGCTGGAGAGCCCTCAACTCCAGTCCAGGCGGTTCTGGACGAAGGTGGACCACCCGGAGCTTGGGGAGACCGTAACCTATCCCGACACGGCGGTCATATCCACCGCCTTCCCGCGCGGCGGGTTCGTCCGTGCCCCCCGCATCGGCGAGCACAACGCAGCTTTCAGGCCCGGCGGCCCGTCGGAGCCGGGGCAGCCGGGCTCCCCAGGGCGGGAAGGCGGGCCTGCCAGCAGCGGGGCAGACGGTCGACAGGCGCTGGCCGGCCTCAAGGTCCTGGACTTCACCCAGGCGATGGCCGGCCCGCTGGCCGCCCGGCTGCTGGCCGATCAAGGCGCCACAGTGGTCCACGTTGAGTCCGAGACCAAGATGGACATATACCGGGTCATCCCCCCCTACAAAGGCAGGGAGCCCGGGATCAATCGAGCCCTCTCGTTTGCCAACTACAACGCCGGCAAGTACGGCATATCCCTCAACATGGCCAACCGCCGGTCCGCCGATGTGGCCTGGAGGCTGATATCCTGGGCGGATGTCGTTGTTGACAGCCGCACGCCGGGAGTGCTGGAGAAGTGGGGGTTCGGCTATCGCGACATGGTCAAGAGGAACCCCAACATTATCCTGGCCCGGATGACCAACCAGGGGACTGAGGGGCCCTGGGCCATGCATCCGGGCTACGGCACCCAGGTAATAGGGCAAGCCGGGATGATAAGCCTGGTGGGGTGGCCCGACAGGGACCCCCTCATGTTTGGGAGGTCCACCTATGCCGACCTGAGCTCCAGCGGCCTGTTCACCACCTATCTGATTGCGGCCATTCTGCACCGGCTGAGGACCGGCCAGGGGCAGTACCTGGACACGTCCATGGTGGAGTGCTGCGTCAACTTTCTCACGCCTCAGGTCCTGGACTATGTGGTAAACGGCCGCGAGATAAGCAGGACGGGGAACCGCCGGCCGGACGCGGCGCCCCACGGGGCGTTTCCCTGCCGGGGGGAAGACTCATGGTGCGCCATCGCCGTGTCTTCCGATGCGGAATGGGCCAGCCTCTGCCAGGCCATGGGCAGACCCACACTGGCGAGTGACCCCAGGTTTGCCACGCTCCCTGCCAGGAAGAAGAACGAGGACCAGCTGGAGAGCGAGGTTGCTGCCTGGACACGCGGCCTGTCAGCCCGCGATGTCATGACCACTCTCCAGGAGGCCGGCGTAGCCGCCGGCGTGGTTGAGGACTTCCGAGAGGTGTGGGAAGACGTTCAGCTGCGGCATCGGCGGCATTTCTATGACGTGCCCCACTCGGAGATGGGGTCGCACAACGTCTTCAGCTTCCCCTGCATCCTGTCTGAGACCCCGTGTGTGGTTGCCCGCGGGGCCCCCGGCCAGGGCGAGCACAATGAGCATGTGATCTGCCAGTTGCTGGGCTACAGCGATGAGGAGTTCATAAGCATGGACAGCGAAGGCGTGTTCCGTTAGCCCGCCCCCGCAGAACGGCAAGCCAGGCAACTATGTTCGCCCTGATCTATGCCTGAGCATGCGGCCGGGCCAGGATCGCAGGCCCCAGATCATACTTGATGAGCTTCAGGGCCATAGCCGATTCCATGCCGATTATGCCTGGAATCCGGCCCAGCTCACTGCCCAGGAAGTCGATCAGTTTTTCCTGCGTGTCAAAGACCAGCCAGCAGACAACATCATACCGGCCGGTGCCGACAAGCACGCCCTGGACCTGCTCGTAGCCAGCCAGCGACTGCGCTACCTCGTTGATGCGGGGAGGTGATACCTTCATCCCCACAAAGGCCACGCCCTTGGACGCCCAGACCGCGCTGCCCCACAGTGTCTGAAAGAATAGGATCTTGCGTTCCATCAGCCGGTTAAGCCGGCGCACCACGGTGCTCCTGGTAGTCTGCAATCTGGTGGCCAGCGCTGTGGCTGATTCCCGGGCGTTCTTCTCCAGCTCCCGGATCAAGGCCAGGTCCAGTTCATCCAGGGGCGCTCCCCCGCCGTTGGACCGCGCCTCGTCCGAGCGGGTACCGTGTCCGGGCTTGATTTCGTAATATACCAGCGACTCGTGCCGCGCTATCCCCCGGAGCTTCCCCAGCTTGTCCGACACAAACCGCGGAATCTCCTTATGCGCCTTGAAGACCGCCGTGGCCATGATGTCGAAGGGTCCGGCGAACAGCACCACCGACTGGACTTCGTCCATGGCCGCCAGCCCGTTGGCCACCTCGAACAGGAATGAGGCGTCCGTGTTGATGAAGAAGGCGACGCTGCGCACATAGCCCTTCACCCACTCATCCACGTAGCAGACCGTCCTCGCCCCCCTCTTGTACAGCCTGTCCATCATGGTCTTGGCCGTGGCCCTGCTGACCCCCAAGTGTGCGGCCACCTCGGTGTAGGTCATGCGCGGGTCGGAGTCCAGGAGCTCGATGATCCTGAGATCGGATTCTTCAGGCCGGGGATGGTTCTGGGCGGATGAGGATTCAGTCATGGCGGCTGTCCGACCTCCCCTCACAACGATCGTTCAATCAACAGGATCTGTGACCCAGGCCTGGGCAGATGCTTTGACCCACCCGGGTGACAGTGTTGTACTACTTCTCTTCGGGGGTGTCAAAGCCCCGCCTCCAGCCGGGATCAAGCCCGGGATGCGGGCGGCGTGCCGCCCGCCCACGCCACGCGCCCTACGCCAGGCGTGGGCCCGCGCGCCTACGCCACGCGTGGACCATCTGCACTGGGCCACGCCTGGCCCTGCCCTGTGCCACTCGCGGCCCGCGCGCTATGCCACGCTCTCCAGCAGTATCTCCGAGACGTCCTTGACCGCCAGGCGCTCCTCGAGGTCGTCCGCCTTGACGGCATCCTGCATC
>CAYRGJ010000065.1:0-6742 GCA_964423835.1 uncultured Dehalococcoidia bacterium
AACTGCTCCCGCGAGTCCTTGTCGATGAACGGGGAGCGGATGACGCAGAACTTCTCGATGCGCGTGGGCAGGGGCACCGGGCCCGCTACCCTTCCGCCGGTCTGCTCGGCCGTTCCGGTGATCTGCGCCGCCGACTGGTCCAGGATGCGATGGTCGAAGGACTTCAGCTTGATGCGGATCTTCTGCTTAGCCATGCTATATCACCCTACCTCTGGCCCTGATTGTGATCTGCTCCAGCACGGAGGACGGCACCTCCTGGTAGTGGTCGAACTCCATGGAGTGAGTGGCCTTGCCCTGACTCAGGGAGCGTATGACTGTGGTGTACCCAAAGGTCTCTCCCAGCGGAACATAGGCCAGGATCTCCCGGTAGTCCTCGGTGGAACGGATGTTCTCGATGCGGGCCCGCCGGCCATCGATATCCCCCAGGATGTCCCCCAGGAACTGCTCCGGCACGTAGACCTCGAGCTTCATGATGGGCTCCAGCAGCGTCGGCCGGGCCCGGCGCACCGCCTCCTTGATGGCCAGCGAGCCGGCCATCTTGAAGGCCATGTCCGACGAGTCCACATCGTGGTAGCTGCCATCCAGGAGGGTCACCTTGATATCAACCAGGGGATAGCTGGCCATCACGCCCCGGTGCAGCGCTTCCTCGATGCCCGACTTCACCGCCGGGATGTACTCCTTCGGTATGGCGCCCTGCTTGATCTTGTCCACGAACTCAAACCCGCTGCCGCGCTCACCGGGCTGCACTTCGATCTCCACCACACCGTACTGGCCCCGCCCGCCGAACTGCTTGATGAATCTGCCTTCAGCCCGGGCTGAGTCCCTGATGGTCTCCTTGTAAGCCACCTGCGGCTTGCCGGTCTTGGTATCCACGCGGAACTCCCGGCGCATGCGCTCCAGGATCACCTCCAGGTGCAGCTCCCCCATCCCCGAGATGATGGTCTGCCCGGTCTCTTCATCGTAGTGCGTCTGGAAGGTGGGGTCCTCATCGGTCAGCTTCTGCAGCGACTCCCCGATCCGGTCCTGGTCCGCCTTCGACTTCGGCTCCACGGCCACGGAGACCACCGGCTCAGGGAAGGAGATGGCCTCGAGGATGATCGGGGCCGCCGGATCGCAGAGCGTGTCCCCGGTGAGGGTATTCTTCAGCCCCACCGCGGCCACTATGTCGCCGGCGGACGCCGCACCTATCTCCTCCCGGTGGTTGGCATGCATCCGCAGCAGCCGCCCCAGCCGCTCCTTCTCCCTCCTGGCCGAGTTCAGCAGGCGGGTCCCGCCCTCCGCCCGGCCGGAGTAGACGCGGAGATAGACCAGGCGGCCGATGAAGGGGTCCGCCACTACCTTGAAGGCCAGCGCCGAGAACGGCGCGTCGTTGGTCCCGGGGCGGTCGGCCGGCTCGCCGGTTTCCGGCACCGTGCCCTCCACCGCCGGAACGTCCAGGGGCGACGGCAGGTAGTTGACGATGGCGTCCAGCAGGTGCTGGATGCCCTTGTTCTTCAGCGCTGTGCCGCAGAGCACCGGCACCACCCTGCCAGCCAGGGTCGCCCGGCGCAGAGCCGCCTTCACCATCTCCGGCGTGGCGGCCCGACCCTCCAGATAGACATCCATCAGCTGGTCGTCTTCCTCGGCCAGCTTCTCCACCAGGAGCTCCCTCTGCTCCCGCGCCTTCTGGGCGCAGGACTGCGGCACGGGCAGCTCCACCTGCGGGCTGTCGGCGCCCTCGGAGTATATCCAGGCCCTGCCCTCTATGAGATCCACCATCCCCTCATAGGCCTTTTCCTCGCCCAGCGGCAGGTGAATGGGGAGGGCCTTGGCCCCCAGGATGCGCCGGATCATGTCCACCGTGCGCTGGAGATTGGCCCCCACCCGGTCCATCTTGTTCACGAAGCAGATCCGGGGCACATGGTATTTGTTGGCCTGGCGCCAGACGGTCTCCGACTGGGGCTGCACCCCGGCTACGGCGTCGAAGACCACCACCCCGCCATCCAGCACCCTCAGGCTGCGCTCCACCTCGGCGGTGAAGTCCACATGCCCGGGGGTGTCTATGATGTTGATCCGGTGGTCCGCCCAGTAGCAGGTGGTGGCCGCCGAGGATATGGTGATCCCGCGCTCCCGCTCCTGGTCCAGGAAGTCCATCACCGTGGTTCCGTCGTCCACGGCGCCGATCTTGTAGGTGCGCCCGGTGTAGTAGAGCAGCCTCTCGGTGACCGTCGTCTTGCCCGCATCGATGTGGGCGATGATCCCGATGTTTCTGACCTTCTCCAGGCTGAAGCCCTCAGACATACCACCCACGCTCTTGTTGCCAGCGGCGGACTCGGGGGATAGTGCGGTTCCTGAACGTTGTCTCACTGCCAATGAACTTCTCTAGAATCTGTAGTGCGCGAAGGCCCTGTTGGCCTCCGCCATCTTGTGGGTGTCCTCGCGCTTCTTGGCGGCCGCCCCCTGGTTGTGAGAAGCGTCGACGATCTCCGCCGCCAGCTTCTCCCCCATGGACTTGCCATGGCGCGACCTGGCGGCATCCAGAAGCCAGCGGATGGCCAGCGTAGTGCCGCGCTCGCCACTGACCTCCATGGGCACCTGGTACGTGGCACCGGCCACGCGCCTGGCCTTGACCTGCAGCAGGGGGGTGACATTCTTGATGGCCTGCTCCAGCACCTCTACCGGCGCCTTCTTGGCCTGCTGCGAGGCGATCTGGAGGGCATCGTAGACGATCCCCTCGGAGGTGCGCTTCTTGCCGCCCTCCATCACCTTGTTGGTGATCTTGGACACCAGCACGCTGCCGTACTTGGTATCGGGCTTCGGGACCCTCTTGGTTACTTTACCTTTTCTTCTTGGCATTCCTCAGTCTCCAACCCACAAAAAAGCCCGGGTGCTCCTTCCCCTTGCCCGCTCTGGAAAGTCCAGAAGCCCTAAGCCCCCGAGGACCCCGAGCCCTTGGCCTGCTTTGCTCCGTATCTGCTGCGGCCCTGCCGCCGGTCAGCCACCCCGGCGGCATCCAGGGTACCCCTGATGATGTGATAGCGTACCCCGGGCAGATCCTTCACCCTGCCACCCCGGATCATCACCACGGAATGCTCTTGCAGGTTGTGACCTTCACCAGGAATATAGGCCGTAACCTCCATGTGATTGGTCAGTCGCACCCGGGCAATCTTGCGCAAGGCGGAGTTGGGTTTCTTGGGGGTCATGGTCTTCACCTGGATGCAGACCCCCCGCTTCTGCGGCGATCCCTTGGATTTCGTCGCCCGCCGCTTCAGTGAATTGAATCCGACCCGCATCGCCGGAGCTTTCGTTCTCCGGAGCGTCTTCCGTCTTCCATGTCTAACCAGTTGATTTACAGTCGGCATCTTCTCAATCCTTCAAGACACGCAAAGAGTAAATATAACATCCGCCGTGATTGCAGTCAAGGTGCCCCGACCACCATCCCCATCCCCAGGCCTCTCAGAGCTGACGAATAGATATTATATAACAAACACACATGGGGAATCCACCCAGCCGCGGGCCCCCTTATCCGCCGCGGCTCTCGGAGCGGGACACCAGGCGGCTGATGGCCCGGGCCGCCCGGCCCATGGTGGGGAAGGTGGGGAACCCCGCCTCCAGGCACTCCGCCTGGATCTGCGCCGCCACCCCCTCCGCCTCCACGATGCCCCCGGTGTGCAGCACCACGGCCAGGGGCTTGCCCGAGGACCGGCCGGCGTCCAGCACCGCCTCCACCTGCCCCCGAAGCTCCTCCAACCCGCGTTTGACGGCCCGCTCGCAGAGGAAGAGCACCAGGACGGCGTCCGTCCCCTCGTGCTCAGACACCAGCCGGACCGTCTCCCGGTAAAGCGCCGGCTCCCAGTAGACGTCCGGGGAGGTATCGACCGGGTTGCCTATCCCCGTCCCCGCGGAGCTGGTGAAGGCCCGCAGCTCGGCCTTCAGCGCTGCGGGGAACGGCGGCACTACCAGGCCGGCCGTCTCGCACTCGTCCGCCGCCTGCACGCCGAGGCCCCCGCCGATGCCCACCACCGCCACCCGCCGGCCCCGGGGCGGGGCCAGCCAGGAAAAGGCTATGAGCGCATCCGCCAGCTCGGCCATGTCGCCCACCTGTGTCACCCCCTGCTGGCGGCAAAGAGCGTCCCACACCCGGCCGCTGCCGGCCAGGGCGCCGGTGTGAGACAGGGCGGCCCGGTTCCCGGCCCCGGTGCGCCCGCCTTTGAAGACCACCACCGGCTTGGCCCCCGACAGCCGGCGCAGCGCCTGCAGGAAGGGCCGGGGCCGTTTGACCCCTTCGATATAGGCCCCCACCACCCGGGTCCCGGGATCTTCCCCGAAGTGCTCCAGGAAATCGGTCTCATCCAGGTCGGCCCCATTGCCGTAGCTGACCGCCTGGCTGAAGCGCACGCCGCGCCTGGCCCCGGCCAGGATCAGCTCCCGGGTGTTCCCCCCGCTCTGGGACAGGAACCCCACCGGCCCGCTCTCCCGGGCGCCCCCGGCCTCAAACGTGAGGCCGATGGCCGGGTGGTGCACCCCGAGGCAGTTCGGCCCCAGCAGGCGGACGCCGCCCCGGCGGGCGATCTCCAGCACCTCCCGCTCCAGCCTAACGCCCTCTTCCTCGCCGGTCTCGCTGAATCCGGCGCTGAAGCAGGTGACGGCCTTCACCCCGGCCCGGGCGCAATCGACCATCAGCCCCGGCACCAGGGCCGCCGGCAGGCCGGACACCACGGAGTCGACGGGGCCGGGTATATCCGGCACGCTGTGGTAGACCTTGAGCCCCATGATCTCGCTGGCGTGGGGGTTGACCGGATAGATCCTCCCCCGGTAGCCGAACTCCAGCAACGGCTTCAGGAAGTTGCGGTTAGTCATGGAGTCCCTGACCGAGGACACCCCCACGATGGCCACCGAGCCCGGGCGGAAAACGGAGCGCAGGTCCTGGCCCGACATCCGCCCGCCCTATTCTCCCATGATCTGGAGCACGATCTCCCTCGATCGGGGCCGGTTGTCGAAGTCGACGTAGACGATCTGCTGCCACGTCCCCAGGCGCATCTTCCCGCCGGCAAACGGCACCGTCAGCGAAGGCCCCAGCAGCGAGGCCCGCAGGTGCGAATGCCCGTTCCCGTCGCCCCAGGCCTGGTTGTGGCCGTAGCCGGCGCCGGGCGGGACCAGCCGGTCCCACAGCAGCTTGAAATCGGCCAGCAGCCCCGATTCGTGCTCGATGGTGCCCACCCCGGCCGTGGAGCCGACGCAGAACACGGTGACCGTGCCGCAGTCCAGGCCAGTGTCCCGGAGCGCGGCCGCCACCCTGTCCGTCAGGTCCACGATGTCGCAGTTCCCGGACGTCCTGAGCTGCAATGTCTTGCTTCTGACCATCTCACCCGCCTCTACCACAGAATCTGGGACATATCGAAGACCGGCCCGTCGCGGCAGACCTGCCGGGGGCCGCTCCTGGTCCTCACCGTGCAGCCGTAGCAGGCGCCCAGGCCGCAGGCCATCCGCTCCTCCAGCGAGAGCTGGACGGGCTTCCCCCTCAGGCACTCCAGGCCGGCCATGGCCCGGTACATGGCCACGGGCCCGCAGGCGAAGACGGCGCCGGCCCGGGGGGCCAGCTCGCCCAGCAGCCCGGTCACCATGCCCTTCCGGCCGCAGGACCCGTCGTCGGTCAGCCGCACCACGGCGTCCTCCGGCAGTCCGCCCGTCCGGGGGCACAGCAGGGACGCGGTCCGGGCCCCCTGAAGCAGCCTCACCGCCAGGCCGGCGGCCGCGGCGGTCTCCGCCAGGAAGGCCAGCGGCGCGATGCCGATTCCACCGGCTACCAGCAGTATCTCCCGGGAGCCGGCAGGGATGGTGAAGCCGTGGCCCAGCGGGCCGATCAGATCCACCGGGTCTCCCGGCGCCCGGTCCGCCAGCCAGGCGGTGCCCCGGCCCACCGTCTCAAAGAGCAGCGCCAGGCCTCCCCGCCCATCGACACTGTGAATACTCAAAGGCCGCCGCAGCAGGGGCTCCGGGCCCTGGCCGCAGCGCACCATGACGAACTGCCCTGGCGCCGGAACCGGCATGCCGCCCGCCTCCAGCCACAGGAGGCGCGTGCGCGGCGCCGCCTCCCAGATGGACCTGACCCGGGCCGCGACCTGCGCCGGGCGCCCGGCCCCATCCCCGGCCGCATCGCGGCATCCCTCCGGCCGGCCCTGGCTCATCCGCGCTCCAGCTCCCGGTGGTACTCCTGCAGGGAACGGGGCACCACCTCCGACCCGGCCATGGCCTCGATGCCCTCGGCGGTGGCCTCCGCCGCCGTCATGGAGGTCACGTACGGCACCTTGTACTGAATGGCCGTCTTCCGGATGTAGCTGTCATCGTACTTGCTGCTCTGCCCCACCGGGGTGTTGATCACCAGCTGGATCTCCTTGTTCATGATGGCGTCGGCGATGTTGGGCCGGCCTTCGTGCAGCTTCTTGATCCGGCGGGTGGGCAGCCCCTTCTCCTTCAGCAGGTTGCCCGTGCCCTCGGTGGTGTAGAGATCAAACCCCAGCCTCTTGATCTTGCTGGCCAGCGGGTACGCTTCGGGCTTGTCCTTGTCGGCCACCGTCAGCAGCACGTTGCCCTTCAGCGGCAGCCGGGTGCCGGCCGCCGCCTGCGCCTTGTAGAAGGCCAGCCCGAACGAGTCCGCGATCCCCATCACCTCGCCCGTGGACCTCATCTCCGGGCCCAGGACCGGGTCCACCTCGGGGAACATGTTGAAGGGGAACACCGCCTCCTTGACGCCGAAGTAGGG
>CAYRGJ010000066.1:0-6627 GCA_964423835.1 uncultured Dehalococcoidia bacterium
GTGCAGATAGGCATGCCGGTGGAGATGACCTACCGGCGCAAGCTGGTCGATGTGCCGCGCGGCGTGAGCATCTACTACTGGTGCGCCACGCCCGTCCGGCAGTAGTCGGGACATCGAACGAATTGTGGAGGAATGGCTGAAATGGCAAACGGAATAAGGGACAAGGTAGCCATCATAGGCGTGGGTTGCACCAAGTTCGGCGAGAGATGGGATACCTCCGCCGGGGACCTCCTGGTGGAGGCCTTCAAAGAGGCCATCGAGGATGCCGGGATTGAGCCCAAGGATATCGACATGGCCTTTGGCGGGACCGCGATGCCGGAGACGCATCTGGGGCCGGGCGGCACGCCGCTGGCGGAGAACCTGAGGCTGGACTACGTCCCCTTCAGTCGCAACGAGAACTACTGCTGCACCGGCGCCGACACCATCAGGTTCGCCTCCTACGCGGTGGCCTCCGGCGCCGCCGACATCGCCCTGGCCATCGGCGTGGAGAAGCTGAAGGACGTGGGCACCCCGGGGCTTCCGGTGGGAGGGGTCACCACCCCGCCCCGCGGCACCCTCCAGGGCCCCATCCTGAGCGGCGGCCCGGGGTCCTTCGCCGTGCTGGCCACCGCCTACTTCGCCAAGTACAACCTGGACTACAACACGGGCAAGGAGATGCTGGCCCGCATCTCGGCCAAGAGCCACTACAACGGGTCGCTGAACCCCCGGGCGCACCTGCGCAAGGCGGTATCAGTGCAGGAGATCATCGCCGCTCCCTTCATCGCCTGGCCGCTGGGGCTCTTCGATTGCTGCGGCGTCACCGATGGCGGCGCGGCCGCCATCGTGGTCCGCGCTTCGGAGGCCAAGAAGTTCCGGAAAGACCCCATATACGTCAAGTCCCTGCAGACCTGCTCTACCTCCGGGGAGCCGGAGGAGTGGAGCGCCGGGCCGTGGGATGCCACCTATATCGAGATGAACCGTCAGGCCGCCCGCCGGGCCTACAAGGAGGCCGGGGTGACCAATCCCCGCGAAGAGATCAGCTTCGCCGAGGTCCACGACTGCTTCTCCATCACCGAGGCCGTCACCATGGAGGACCTCGGCTTCAGTCCCACCGGAAGGGTCAAGGAAGACGTCTTCGCCGGGCGCTTTGCCCACGACGGCGCCCAGCCCATCAACATCAGCGGCGGCCTGAAGTCCTTCGGGCATCCCATCGGGGCCACGGGCCTGCGCATGATCTACGACCTGGTGACCCAATTCCAGGGCCGGGCCACCCTCCCCGAGCGCCAGCTGAAGAACGTCCGCCTGGGACTAACGCACAACCTGGGCGATGCTCCCCCGCGCTCCGTGATCGCCATCACCATCATGGGCCCGGAGCTCGGCTAGGGAGCAGCTTCCGGCGGTAGGTCAATCTGGGAGGAGATACAGCCATGATCTGCGACCCGTCCTTGAATGCGGACCTGGACCGGGCCTTCCACGCGCGGGCGGTGGCCATTGTCGGCGTGTCGAGGGATGACGCCAACCCGCCGCCGGGGTACACCGGCCTCAAGATCCTGCGCCTGCTGCGCGATGCCGGGTTCCCCGGGCGGTTGTACCCCATCAACCCCAGGGCCACCGTCATAGATGGCCTCCCCGTCTTTGCCAGCGTCCGCGCCATCCCGGGGCCGGTGGACCTGGTGATCGTCACCATACCGGCCCAGGGCGTCCCCGCGGTCCTGGAGGACTGCCTGGCGGCGGGCGTCGTCAACGTGCATGTCTGCAGCGCCGGCTTCAGCGAGACCGGCCTGACCGAGGGGCGGGAGGCCGAGGACCGGCTGAAGGAGATCGCCTCCCGGGGCCGCCTGCGTGTCGTGGGGCCGAACTGCCTGGGCTACCACGTGCCGGCATCCCGGATGAACATGTACCAGGAGGTGCGCCTCCTCGGAGGCCCGGTGGCCTTCCTGTCTCAGAGCGGAGGCCATGCCCAGGACTACGTGGGATACGGCCCTCACCTGGGCATCGGCTTCAGCAAGGTGGTCAGCTACGGCAACGCCCTCCTGATGGACGCCACCGATTTCCTGCAGTACCTGGCCGATGACGAGGAAACGCAGGTCATCTGCCTATACCTGGAAGGAACGAGGAACGGGCCGAAGCTGAGGATGCTGGCCCGCGAGATCGGCCGGTCAAAGCCCATCATCATGTGGAAAGGCGGGCTGACCTCCCAGGGGGCCCGGGCGGCAAAGACGCACACCTCTTCCCTGGCGGGGGAGGGGCGGGTCTGGGAGGCCTTCTTCAGGCAGACCGGGGTAGTCCAGGCCGGCTCGATAGAGGAGATGGCGGACATCGCCATGACCTTCCTCCGCCTGAAGCCGATCACACGGGCGCGAGCGGCCGTCATCGTTGGCGGCGGCGGCAGCAACGTGGCCAATGGCGATATCTGCGCGCAGGAGGGCGTGGAGCTCCCGCCGCTGGGGCCCGAGACCAGGGGCCGGCTGCTGGGGCTGCTTTCGCTGGTGAACCAGAGCGTGGTCAACCCCATAGACAGCCCCGCGGTCCCATATAATGCTTCGCTGCTGCGGCAGGTGCTGGAAGCCCTGACGGCGGACCCCTCGGTGGACCTGGTCATACTGCACATGAGCACCTTCTTCCCCAAGAGGGCCACGCCGGAGGCCATCGCGGCATTCAAGGCCTGCGTCACGGACTTCGGCCGGAGGGCCCCCGAGAAACCGGTGGTGGTGGCCATCCGCGGGTCGGACCGGATGGGTGCGGAGGCCGAAGCCATGCTCCGTGACATGAGGACGGCGGGGATCACCACCTACTCTTCGATGAGGGCTGCCTGCCGGGCCCTCAAGCGCTTCGCTGACTATCACCGGTTCCAGGCCGCCTGGGGCCAGGCCGGCCAGGACCGGGCCGGCCCGCCATGAAGCCGGCCGGATCGCTGGACGCGCCCGCTATAATGTATACGGCGTGCCGCCAGTGAAGCGGCGGCCGGCCGCGGCCGCCGTAGTGGGAGGGCCCCGACCAGGGAGGAGAACGTGACAATGCGCAGACTGCTGTTGGCCCTCGGGCTGCTGCTGGCCTCCTCCATCCTGCTGGCCGGCTGCGGAAAGAGCGATGAAGAGGCCATCAGGGACTCCGTCAACGGGTTCGCGGCCGCCTACAACAGCGGCGACTACCAGAAGTGCACGGAGTACCTCCAGGGCATCGACGACTCCACCCGCGAGGGGGCCATGTCCACGCTGGGGTTGGCCAGGGCCGTGGTGCAGAGCATAGAGGTGACGAGTATCACCGACATCACCATCGAGGGGTCCTCGGCCACCGCCGAGGTGACGGCCAGGGCCACCATGGCCGTCATGTGGGGCGGCAACTCGGCCGATGAGACGGTCACCATGTCCCTCACCAGGCAGGACGGCAAGTGGAAGTTCGACTTCGACTCCCTGAAGGACGAGCTCATGGCCGGCCTGGCGTCGGCTCTCAGGTAGCCAGCAACTGCTCGAGGTACGATGAGCTCCCGGTCTCCAGGACCTCCAGCACCAGGCGTTCCGCGCCCTCGTCAGCGCCCGTGATCTCCCGCAGCCTGCCCTTCATTCCTGAAAGCGGCTCCCGGGCCTGCGAGATCGAGTAGGCCATCCGGCCCAGCGGCGATCGTTCGCCCTTCATCTGCAGCAGGTAGTCGATGTGCTCCAGGATCACCACCACCAGGTCATTCTCGCCCAGGAGATCCCGGTACAGGGCCGGCGGCATGCGGACCGGCATCCGGTATCTGCGGGCGATGGCGGCGAAGGACCTGTTCAGGGACCTGGCATACTTCCGATCTGGTTCGCCCCACCTGCCGCCGTCATAGAGAAGCCGGTAGTCCGCCTCCAGCCTCGGGTAGCGGTCCCGCGTTCGGGAGATGAAGTGCTCGGCCTGCCGCCCCGCCTTCAGGGTCATAGCCCCGAAGATGATGAAGTCCGCCCCCTCCTCCCGGGCTTCAGCCACGGACCGCTCCAGCATTTCCGTGCTGTCCGTCAGGCCGGGTATCACCGGAAGCAGGAACACGCCGCAGGCCAGCCCTTGATTCTTGAAGAAGCGCAGGGCCTGCAGTCTCTCAGCCGGGGGAGGCACCCGCGGCTCCACCGCGGCGCTGAGGACCGCATCCACAGACGAAAAGCTGAAGCTGACAATAGCCCGGCTCCGCTGGTTGATAGCTTTCAGGATATCAACGTCCCTGGTGACCAGGGTCGACTTGGTCAGCACGTGGACCGGGAAACCAGAGTCGTGCACCGCCTCGAGGGCCCGGCGGGTCAACCCGTACTTCTTCTCGATGGGCTGGTAGCTGTCACCGACGCCGCCCCCAAGCATGACGTAGCCCCTGGGCAGGGGCCGCCGCCGCCGCCGGGGATCGAGCTCCCGGCGAAGAACCTCCACCGCATTCACCTTGACCCCCACATCCTCCCCAAAATCCCCTGGCACGTAGTACCCCTCCGCCCGACCGTCGCAATACACGCAGTCGTCATGTCATATGCAGCATCTACACAAAACGGTGGAATTCCTTTATGGACAAGAACTCAGCTTCGTGATAGCTTAGCGTCAGGCAGACCCGTCCACCATCAGTAGCAGAATACAGCCGTAACCAAGCGCCGCCGCTGCGTTGTCTGATGGACTGATCTGATAAGTATATCGTGACGGAGCATCAGGTGACTACCCCCGAATCCGAGGTTGGGTGGATACCGGACCTGCCCGACTTCACCATCGATGCCATTGAGGATGACTGGCAGGCGCTCGACATCTGGCAGCGACAGACGGATTCTGCCATAGCAGAGCACACCGCCAAGTTGGCCTCGCTGAAGGAGGTTCACTGGCAGATATATGCCGAACGGGGGCGGCTGCTCTCCATGGCCGAGCGGCTCTACCGGAAGGACCGTCCCCTCCTGGTAGGGAGGAAGCTCCAGACGGCATGGCGGCGTGAGCTTGCCAAACTGCCAGTGGACCCCAGCCTCTACACCCGCTACCGGCAGATAGCTGAGGATCCCGAGGGCACCTTCCAGCGGTCTGGTGGTGACATCAGCAAGGTTGCCCGCCGTCCCCGGAAGAAAAATGCAGGGGCTGCAACGATATCTGAAAAGCCACTGGACGAGGTTATCGGGGCGCTGGGAAGCGGCCGGGTTGTTCCATGCGGCCCGTGCGGGAAGCTCAAACACCTACGCCAATTGCTTCATGACCGCAGTTTCGATTGCTCTTCCTGCCCGGAAGCCGAGAGGATAGACCAGGACATCGAGGCCAAGGCTCGCCTGACCGAACTCCGGGCCGATCCGCTCTATGGGTGGATGAGGAAGTTGGTCGTCCAGAAAGGCAAGTATGCTGGCACCATCCGGAAGGACTCCTGGGTGCGGGAGCGGTACGGATACAATATTGACCGGATCGCCCAGCAGGAGGGCTTCCACGACGATGAGTACAACAGGTTCACCGAGTCGCGCCTCAGGCTATACCGGGAGGAGCGCAACCTGGGCCTCAAGGGCAAAAGGCGGGGGGTGTTCCAGCATGGCAAGTACCCGACACAACCCCAGCTGTGGTGATCAGGATCATGGTGGTGGACTATTTGTCCCGCCTGCTATGGCCCCTCAGTGTCCAGTTCTTGATAGAATCTCTGAAGCTCACTCATCGAGGTCTTCAGTTGTGCTCGCAACTTCTTGGCATACCTGGGGTGTCCGTAGTTCTCGATGCCGTAGATGAAGGCGCAGGCACACTGGAGGCAGTAGTAGTACGGGCTACTGTGTTCTCTCATCTCAAACTGGATGGAGACTACGACGGCGACATGCATGCCGCACATGCCGCACCGAGGCTTGTCAGTTCGGATGTGGACGCCATCAATGCCCCCTTTTGCCAGGCTCCTTGGGTCGATATCTCGCCATCTGGCTTCGGGCCACCATTCTCCCTCCAGGTTTAGCTTCGTAATCTGCTTCCCAGCGATGCCCTCTATCTCGGCGTCGTCAAGGTCTGGTAGGTCAATCTTGATCTTCATAGGCGCATTCTACCACGGCAATCCAGGCGGTTAGGTTGTAAGAGCCGGTTGACAGGACTGAGTCTTAGATGATATAAGTTTTATCACGAAGAGCTTATGAAGTACAGCAGACCACAGATCGCCTACGCTCAGAAGCTCCGCCAAGCGGGCCTATCGCTGCGAGAAATTCACGAGGCGACGGGCATGGAAATCCCCACGCTCCAGTGGCACTGTAAGGGATTCCCGCCGAGGGCCAACGGTAGAACACTCCAGGCTCGGCAACTGGAGGATATCATCGCTCTCTGGCAGCCGGGCCGGCGATATCCGCTCCCGAATTGGGTGATAGCCATGCTTGAGGATTGTGAGCCTTTGCCTACCGACTGGCGTGAGCAAGCTGGTGATACCATGCTGCCCGTGATTCCCCATCACGAGGAACACAGATGATGTTTACCGCTTCCCTCGAAAGCGGCGCAGTTCGAGAGACCACCTCCTGCGTGAACAAAACTGGTCCATGCAGGAGGGACCATGGCTCAAGGAAACGGTGGCCATAGCGCTGGCGCTGCACCATCCGGAAGTACCTCGCCGCTGGCTATCCCAACGATAGCGAGCTACTTTCACGGAGTGGCCAATAGGCCACTGACCTTTCCCCCATAAACAGTAGCACCCGGCATTAGAGTCCTCGGTCGTAA
>CAYRGJ010000067.1:0-6368 GCA_964423835.1 uncultured Dehalococcoidia bacterium
TTAAAGCGGTACGTGAGCTGGGTTCAGACCGTCGTGAGACAGGTCGGTCTCTATCTGTCGTGGGCGTAGGAGATTTGAGGGGAGCTCCCCGTAGTACGAGAGGATCCGGGGGGACAGACCTCTGGTGTGCCAGTTGTCGCGCCAGCGGCACCGCTGGGTAGCTATGTCTGGATGGGATAAGCGCTGAAAGCATCTAAAGTGCGAAGCCCACCCCAAGATGAGATCTCCCACTGGGTAACCAGGTAAGACCGCAAGTAGACTACTTGCTTGATAGGCAGCAGGTGTAAGCACAGTAATGTGTTCAGCTGAGCTGTACTAATGGTCGAGGGCTTGACCTTTCCACCTAGATCAATACCACAGTTAGCCAACAGACGCCGCGGGGTGGAGCAGTGGTAGCTCGTCGGGCCCATAACCCGAAGGTCGTTGGTTCAAATCCAACCCCCGCTACCAGCAAGCACAAAGGGCAGGAGAAAGACCCTCGGGTCACTCCTGCCTTTTCTTTTGGGACGGAGAGGAGGATCGACCTTCGGGCACTCCTCAAGGGGTTCATCCTGACCCGGAGAGTCGAGGGTATCTCCTCCAGGACGGTAGCCTACTACGAGGAGAAGCTCGGGAACTTCCTCTGGTACTGCCAGGACCGGAAGCTCACCCTCGGTGACCTAGACACGGATACCATCAAGGAATTCCTGGTCTACCTGAAGGACAGCAACCACCGCTGGGACTCCACCAACGCCAGAGCCAATGCGCCGCTATCCCCAAGGAGCATACAGCACTACTACGGGTGCCTCAGGGCCTTCTGTAACTGGCTCCTGGAGGAAGGGTACCTGGACCGGCACCCCTTGCTGGGCATCAAGCCTCCCAAGGCCCCCAGGAAGCTGATCAAGGCCCTGTCCCAGGAGGAGATGGGTATTCTCCTCGGTGAGTACCAGGGCAGGGACTTCACCGCCGTCCGGAATCGGGCCGTGCTGACCCTGTTTCTGGATACCGGTCTCCGGCTGGCTGAGCTCGGGAACATCACCCTGGAGGACATGAACCTGGACAGGCAGACCATCATAGTCACCGGTAAGGGGTCAAAGCAGAGGATGGTCAGGTTCGGCTCTGTCGCTGCTAAGGCGCTGTGGAAGTACCTGGCTCTGCGGGAGACTATCGACGGTCACACCCACTACCTCTGGCTGGGGAGAGCCGGACAGGGGATGAGGCCCACCAGCATTGCCTCGCTGTTCAAGAGGCTGGAGAGCAAGACGGGAATCAAGGTGAATCCGCACAAGCTGCGGCATACCTATGCCATCTCAGCCTTGAGGAACGGGATGAATCCCTTTGTGCTTCAGGCGAGCCTTGGTCACGCCAGCCTGGACATGACGAGAAGGTACTGCTCTAGCCTGGGGTTTGAGGACGTGTTCCGGGAGCATGAGAAGGCGTCTCCGGTGGATCGCCTAGGCTCACGGAAATAGAGCCACAAGAACCTAGCTTGAGATTCAAGGGCAGTCACGGGGGCCCAATGTGCTCTTGTACTTAGCGCCCAACGACGCAGCAGTCCGGCTTCTACTCTTCAAGTCGGCGGCCAGCCTGTCAACACATGCACCAACATCTTGTGCTATTTCATGTTCCCAAAAAACGACTGCCAGGATCCCCTCCTCACCAAGGACCCTAAAGTTGTCGCAGTCTCGTGCTTTGTTCATTTCGATCTTCCTAGCCCAATAGGAGGAGTTCGTTCTAGGTGTGTGACCGCAGAGCGGACAACCGTGCCAAAAGCATCCATTGAGGAACACGGCAACCCTCTCCCGCGCAAAGTACAGATCGGGACGAGTTGTCCCGATGCGACGGTGCAGTCGCCAACCGTCCATTCTCTTCCTGACAAGGCACATCTTGAAGCGCAGCTCGGTTGTCCGATTTCCGCGACCTTTCACCGCACCCATTGCCCTGGACCGTTCCGCCGGAACGTCACCGAAACCTGCATCCCCTAGTAGGTCGCGGAGTGTCGTGTGCATTACAATCACGCCTCTCGGCTTGGGTCTGTTGGGCTCATGGCAAGCTCCTCGACAATACTGCCAAGATCATCCCAAATGGGACTGGCCTGAATTGCCCTGAGAAAGGCCGGAACGTAACGGCCAAATACTCTGTATTCTCCCGAAATTTGAACCTGCCCATCGGAAACCATCCTCGAGAACTCCGCCCAATCCGTCCCAGTCAACTCCCAGACGCTACGCCGAGCTCTGGCAATGATGATTGGGGACTCTGTTCGTATGTCTCGAGGCGTGGCCCTCTCATCTGAAAGCATGGCATAGATGGCCGGTGTCTCGCCTTCTACAACGCTGAAGAGCAGCCATAGCGTGCTGCTTCCCGAGGCCTCAGTCACAGCTATGGCGATCTTTCCCGTGAATTCGGCAGGCCAGGTGTTCGGCGGGCACCTAAGACGCGTTCGACGGATCTTGTCCCTCCGTTATCTTGAGCAGGTCAAAGAGATGATCCTTCTGTTCGATGGAGACTTCGTAGAAGCACTGCAGCAAATCCTCATAGGTACCAGGTGAGTTGCCAATGAAGTTCCACAGCCCTGGTCCCATGAGGGGGAGGCCTCGCGCAGACCAGTCACGCCTGGGGTCTAAGAAGTATCGCAGAGGCGGCCACGCGTATACGCCAGCCAACCCGTTCGGATTGTGAGGGAACACGGCAAGAGCACGGACTCTGTCGCGGTTGGAATACTTGAGAGCGTATATGGTGAGTATACGGGTCTTCATCGCCGCACACTGGTCATAATTTGGCATAGGTGTCTTTATCTCAATGTAGTTCTCGAATCCTTCGTGATCGATGAAGAACACGTCGTTCTTTACTGTTCGCTCAAGCTCTGCATCTGTGGTCTCCAGGGAATCGCGCAGAGCCTCAAGCTCGCCATCCGTGTCCGGCATGATGCCCCGGCGTTGTCTGTATCTGTTGACGATCGCCTCGATTTCGCCCAGCGTCCCAGCGGAAATCTTTCCGGTCAGCCGGTAATCGTGCTCTCCATTCCCATAGGTAGCTCTGGCAATATCTGAGGCGATATAATCAAACGCCTTGCCGAGAGAGGCGCTGAGCGAACGCTCGAATGAGGAGAATATCTTGGCCTCCGGTAAGAGCAGCTTCTGAAACGGCGAAGCCGTTCCGTTTTCCAAGGAGGCAACTTCTGAAGTAAACAACTCGTCCGCCCGCTTGTGAACACGATGGGTCGCGCGTCCAATAGCTGCGTTGATATGGTTCTTGACTAGCGCTTTCGGTACCACTGCTGCACAGCTTAGTCGGCAAGAGCTAGGCTATCGTCCGAGGGGCCCAAACGGGAGCAGCTTGATACGGCAAGCAACAAGCTACCTATGGCTTGGCCCAGCCTGACCGGAACAGCGTTTCCAATCTGCCGATACATGGAAGCCTTTGTGCCCACAAACCTGTAGTCAGGCGGAAAATCCTGAAGGGCAGCGTATTCAGGTACGGATAGCGGTCTCTCTTGCTCCGGATGACATAGTCCGGTGGCCAGATGCTGTGGCTGAGTCGGCAGAGTTGGGGCAGGCTTTTCCCAACAGAGTCGTCTCCACATGCCCACTTTTCCGCCACCTGCATCATAGGCACCCTTTAGGAGAGATTTCAGGCCTTCTGGAAAGAGTTCGGGATGATCTCGAATGTAGACCCAATAATTGCCGGGCGGAATCCGCCTCCATATCTCTTTCCGTGCTGCACTGTAGGTGAAGCTCTCATCCCTAGCGGGAAGTGTATCTGCCAGATGTCCTATGGCATCACGGAGAGTCCGCCAGGGCCTGATGGGATCGTAGGGTGAGAACTCATGGTGCGTGGGAGGCAAGAGGTCCTGCACCGTCATTTGGCGTCCGGTTGTCTTTCGGAATCTTCCAGAGCCGAACTCCCTATCTCTACTTCCCAGGAATATGACCCTGTGCCTTATTTGCGCCGTGCCGTAATCAGCAGCATTGACCAGCCCGTAGACTAGCTCGTACCCCAATCTCTCAAAGCCGGGCAAGACGACCTGCTGAAAGACAGAGCCAAGACGCTCCTCAGGGGCTAGATTAGGCTCACCCGGATCTAGTTTTTCGCTGATAATCCGTTCTTCGTAGCCACGATGCTTGATAGCCACCGACAAGAGACCCCGCACGTTCTCAAACACAAAGAACCTCGGCCTGATGGTCTTTATGATGTTGAAGTAGTGTGCGGCTACCTGGCCCCGATCATCGTGGATTGACTGTCGGAGACCTGCGGTACTGAAAGCCTGGCATGGAGGGCCTCCAGCAACCAGGAATGCTTGACCACGCTCCAGGCCAGTGGCTCTCAGTAGGTCTGATGGAGAGACAGCTGCTATATCCCCAAACAGGGCCTTCCCAGCGTCCGGGTAGTTCTCCAGCAAGGTGCGCTGACAGTCTGGGTCCTTCTCCACCCAAGCACAGAATCGAATAGTATTGGGGCTGGCTCTCTCAAGCCCAAGATCGAGTCCTCCTGCCCCCGAGAAAAGGGAGATGGCTAGAAAGCTGTCTTTCGGGCCGTCTGGCATCAGTAGAGGGAGACTTTGCTGTTGCTTGGGTCTTTTCAGCTTCAGCATGGCACTAGCGCATCATAGATCAAAGACCCAGTTGCGTCAAGAACGCTGACGTTCCATTTCTCTGCTGGAGGTATCATGGCTGGTGAAGCTCAGTGATTGGCTCCATGCCCGTCCGACGTGCAAGCTCACCAACGAAGAGGAAGGTGTGGATCAGGGTGCTCTGGGCTTTCTAATAGGTCATCTCAGTCTCGCCGCTAGAGGCCTCGCGATAGAGTGGACGCTTGGACTAAACCCATTTCCCGAGTTAGTCTGGATCCGTTTGCTCCTACCTCCTCCAGTCCAAGGATCTGTTCCCACAGCTGCACCGCGCCTTCTTGGCCACAGTGTCGTAATGTCTCAGAGAAACACAAGGCTGCCTGCACGAGCCATCCTGGCAGAAGAATACAGCCTCCAATTCCTTGACGTCCTTCCATACAGCCTTCAAGTCCCCGATCTTGAGTTCGACTGAGCTGTCGTGAGAACCCCTGTTCGCAATCAGTTCGGAGCCATTGAGTCTGTCGAAAACGGGGTTGCCTTTGAGCGCCACATCCGCGTGCCGGTTCACGGCCCCCCGGAGCTCTGACAAGAGTTCCTCCCACATCCTATCTTCGTTCTTGTCGTTGTTCATGTAGTTCACCTTGACTTGTAGATTCAAGGCGATGTCCTTCAGGTCATGCTCCAGGTGAATCCGAATGTCGTTGGCCAGCCCTGCGGCCTCGTTCGAGGCAACCTTGGCCTCAATCCTCTCCCTCACGGTTGCGGGAGATTCATCCAGGTGGGTCCCTTTGTCATCACTCCATTTCACCATGGCCAGCTTCCATCCCTTTGCTCTCACAATCCTCGCGACGTATTCGAACCAACTCCTCTCGTGAGTCAGCAGCACAATCTGGTAGTCGGACAGTCTTTCTACCAGAAGATCGGCAAAGCGTTTTCTGTGGGTTGAATCGAAACTGGATATGACGTCATCCATAACCAGCAACTTGTTGCGTCCATTGAAGGCCATGGCTGAAGCAACGAAGAATGCTATGCCCAGACAATTGAGGTGAGACTCACTTAAGTACTTGTGTGGCGGTGATTGCTTGTTGTCGAAGAACTCGAATTCCAGGGTAACCCCAACCAACTCCTCATCCTTCTCAACAGAGATGACACGAATGTTCTTGATTCTCTCCTCTGGATTCATGAACTCGTACAGCCCGTTTATCTCTTTGGAGAAGACTGCCAAGAAGGTCTCGATACTCTCTTTCTGTTTCTCCACGAACTTGGCATACACTAACTCTAGGGTCTTCTGCTGCGTCTCATAGAGCTTCTTCTGTTGTTTCAGCTTCTTGATTGTCAGATACGCTTCCTTGGCCAGCACAATCTTGCTGAGCACCTCGAGTTTCTTGTCATCGGCTCTTTCTTTCTTCAGATGGTCGATCTTCTTGAGACAAGAGGCAGCAATCTGTTTGGCAACGCTGTCCGTTATCTCCAGCTTGTCTGGTGCCTTGGGCTCCTTGCCGTCTGTAATGCCTATCTGGAGTTCAGTCACATAGTGCTCGAGGCAGCCCAACAGCAACTTCAAGGCCTCTCTCAGGTCTTTGTCATCCTCTGATCTGAAATGGGCATCAGCCAGCAAGGCCCTACCGCCTTGGTTGACCTCCTGAATCTGCGCCCTGAGCGATTCCCCCTCCTCCTTAAGCTTCAGCCTCTCAGCTTTCACCTTGGCCAATTCCTGGGCCCTGCGTTCCAGATCTAACAAGAGCCCCTTCCTGTCCTTGGTCTGCAATGACCTTTCCCCCATAAACAGTAGCACCCGGCATTAGAGTCCTCGGTCGTAATA
>CAYRGJ010000068.1:0-6219 GCA_964423835.1 uncultured Dehalococcoidia bacterium
TGACATTTTCCCTGACCAGTTAACTACTGACGAAATCGTAGACCAACGACACTCCAGGGGCCGGGGCCCGGCAGGCTAGTCTCGCGGCGCCCTCATGATGGAGCAGCGGATCCGCTGCTCCAGGAGCCGGTGCAGAGAGCTGTGGAGCTTGATCTCGGTGAGCACGCTGGCGCCCGTCGGTGGCGCGGCTTCCAGCAGCGCCTGGTCCGGCAAAAGGCGCTTCCTGATGGTCCGCAGGGTCTTCTTGATCATCCGGCCCCACCTCCGTTAGACGGCGGGGCGCAAGCTGCTCTTGTAGGCCGGCATCTTGAGCACGCACTCGCGGCTGCTGGCGTCGCCGGCAAGGCTGTAGAAAGGCTGCCCCTTGTCCACGCGCCGGTCGACCAGATGCTCCCTGACCAGGGAATCGAGCGCCTCCTCAACATCCACCCTCCTCTCGGAGCCCAGCGCCCGGGCAATGATGCCCACGGTGAACCTGGCATAGGGGTACTTGCCCCAGAAGCAAAGAAGGTCCAGCTTGAGCCAGGTGTTAGCGTACGTCCTGGCGAACTCCAGCACCCCGTTCCTGCCTTCTATTTCCGGCGACATGAGCCACTCCTTTCGCACGGCCGCCAGGCCGCCCGCAAGCTGTCAGGCCCGGTCACATTGGTCTTGCCACAGCGGCCCATTTTATCCCACAGTTTGCCCCCTGTCAATACCCTATTGCCACTGCGGCGCCACCCGGAGCCAGGCCGTCCGGCGACTGGAGTCAGGGGCCGGACGCCATCTCGTGGCGAGCAGGATGCCGGTGCGGGCGCAGCCACCGGCGGCCAGCCTGCAGGTGCGCAGTCATGAGGCCAGGTGGCCGGCGGGGCCGGCGCCCCTGGATGCGTTCCCGGCGGCGCCCCGGGGACAGGGCCGGAGACGCACGGGTCAGGAGTCTTGTCGAGAGATTGGCAGGCAGTGTATACTTGTCCCCGCGGTTTCGAACGTACGTGTTTTCAAGGGGGTAGTGAATGAGGTTGTCGTGTCTGCAGGAGAACCTGAGCAGGTGCCTCGGCGTTGTGGGCCGGGCGGTGGCTACCCGGAGCACCCTCCCGGTGACCAACAACGTGCTGCTGGCTACTGAGGACTCCAGGCTGAGGCTGTCGGCCACCAACCTGGAGATCGCCATCAGCTGCTGGCTGGGCTCCATGGTGGAGGAGAACGGAGCCATCACGGTGCCGGCCAGGCTGCTCAACGAGCTGGTGAACTCGCTGCCCAGCGAGAAGATCGAGCTGGCTCTTGCGGACCACACCCTCGAGTTGAAGTGCGCCCGGTTCGAAGCCCGCATCAGTGGAATTGACGCCGACGATTTCCCTCCCATACCCAAGATCAGCGACGGGGTGACCTACCGCATGGAGCCGGAGGCCCTTCGCGCGGCCATCAACCAGGTGGTGTTTGCCACCGCCTCCGAGGACACGCGCCCGGTGCTGACCGGCGTTTCGGCCGAGTTTGAGCAGGACACCCTGACCCTGGCGGCGGCCGATGGCTTCCGGCTGGCCGTGCACAAGGCCCCCCTGCTGACACCGGCGAAGGAGAAGGTGGAGGTCATCATACCCGGGCGGTCACTGGCCGAGCTGAACCGGCTCCTGTCCGACCAGAAGGAGCCGGTGGAGATAGCCGTGGGCCAGAACAAGAGCCAGATTCTCTTCCGCATGAGGGATGTGGAGCTCGTGTCACAGCTGATCCAGGGGACCTTCCCCAACTACCGCCAGCTGATACCGGCCAGCTACACCACCCGGGCCGTCGTCGGCACACCCGATTTCCTCCGGGCGACGAAGACGGCCGCCATCTTCGCCAGGGACGGGAGCGGCATCGTCCGGCTCCAGATATCGCCGGATGACGGCGGCGGCCGGGTCAGCGTCTCGGCGCGTTCGGAGCAGGTGGGGGACAACACCGGCGAGATCGACGCCAAAGTGGAGGGGGATGCCGCCAAGATAGCCTTCAACGGGAAGTACCTCACGGACGTGCTGGGGGTCATCCACCAGGGTGAGATAGCGCTGGAGACCACCACCCCGTCCAGCCCCGGCGTGGTGCGCCCTATCGGTGCCGACAACTACATCCACATCATAATGCCGATGTTTGTCCAATGGTAGTGTAGGAACGATTCACGCTCGCCGGTGACGGTTTGGCAGAGTATGCCGGCCTGCATTTGTCTTTCAAGATGTTTAAACGCTTTGCCAACGGGTGATCCCCAGGCAGCGCCTTGGCGTAGTCAGCAAAGTCGGCAATCGAGAGGTCAGGATGCAGTCGTTCCAGCTCGGCCAGCTCTGCCGCAAAGCCCTCGAAGAACGGCTCGTCATAGTCGGCCTCTGAGTCCAGCAGAAGTGCGCCCAGGTTACACCAGAAGCGACAGTCACCCTGCCCCGCTACACCACCGACGTTGTAGATCGTCAGGAATTCTCGTTTACCCTCTGGCCCAATGGTGGCGGGCAGAGCGCTGCGCAGCCTGTCAGCGTGTTCGGAGAGCTTGAGCGTTACCTTATCGGCCAAGGCCACGCGTTTCCTCTGCTTCAGCAGTTCGTCTATCTGCTGCTTGGCTTCGGCCTCTTCGTCCCTCAGCCGCTTGATTTCAGCCTCTAGCTGCGCTTGCGGTATGGCATCGTTGCCATAGAGCCCGATCACGGAATTGACCGACTGTAAATCCGGCGCTCTTTGGTTCAAGTGGTCTCCGGAGGCCTGCGTGGACGCAAAGACGCACCGAGACCGTTCGGATGCCGTTCCTGTGCAGTCACGATGGTTAGCGAGGGTTCGACAGAAGGATACTCGTAGGTGCAACAGAGATAACATCCCGACAAGGGTGTGACTGTGCGGACAAGAGGCGACGTGCAGGTTCAGTTGAACAGACTCTTGATGGCTACACCTATCCATCCCACCTTGGGTATGCTGAAACTCACCCTGCCTTGAATTTGACTCGGATACACCGGGTCTGAATCGGGACTGTCGTTCAGATCGCCCTTGGTGATGAACATGCGTGAGCCATTATCCTGAACCTCGACCACCCGGTGGATCACACTGGTGCCACCTCTGGTAAACTGGATGATATCGCCCTCGCCAATGGCGTCGGCCGAGACTCGTGTGACCACGGCTATGTCGCCAACGTCCAGTGCGGGACTCATGCTGCCACTACCCACCAACATCAGCCGAAATCCCAGGACTCCAAAGGATACGAAGACAATCGCCACGCAGACGACAGCCACCAACACCCAACCAGCCAAAGAGGAACCTCTCGCATTTACCTCACCTCTGGATTCGGTCTTGGTTTCCCAGAGAGACTGGAGAGCCAGCAGTCCGATGACTGCGCCCGTGGTGCCCACGAATGCATTGAGAATCCAAGACCCGTGGGGCAGGATGGGGGAATACCATTCGAATCCCAGCAAGACGCCCAGGTATGCGATGGACGCTAACGGGCCCCGGGTAACTAACGCCAGGTAGGAGGCTACCAGGCTTCGGGCCACCAACGGAAGGCAAGTACCGGCGAAGAAGGTCAATGAGAACATACTGCTACCTGTCAGACGCGCCAGCGGCAGGCTCAGTAGAGCGAACATCAACGCTATGGGTATGACCATCATCTCCGCTCGCCGTCCGGGAAGACTGTTTAACAGATAAGATCGGGCATACTCCATTCCCACTAGGGACGAGCCGAAGAGGCAGGTATTCAGGAAGATGTGGTAAGCCGTATGACTATAAGGGCTGCGGCCGAAACCGTGGAACAGGCCGGCAATAGCCAGGAGTGCCACCTGGAAGGCTCCCACGAGAAGCGCTGCCCAAAGGAATCGTCGGCTGTAGACGATGCGCCCAGGTGCTGCCTTCCAAGACATGACCGCGACCGCTAGGGCCACGGATAACCACAATACGGGGTAGAGGACGTATGTCCTGCCGAAGGCTGAGAGAAAGCCCGGCTGGGCGTATCCGCTAAGAAGGTAGACGCCCGCCATGGCAGACAATACGAACCCAGCTGAAAGAGCGACACGCCAAGCCTTTTTCTCGGAAGTGGGCACCTTGCCATCTTCACCTTGGCCAAAGAGGCTGCCAAGTCTCCTGATTGTCCAAGCATCAGCGATGTTCTTCATAGTGGCGTACTCTTCTCCTATGGGCCAGCCAACATAACCGGCCGGACGGAACACTCGATGGAGTCCGACGCCGTTTCTGGCGCGTTTAGGTCGAGGTAAACTGACCAGTCGGCATTGCCCGGGCTCATGGCCCAGTCTGACCAGGTTATACCTTTTCTGAGATTGTTCGGTTTTCCTGCACTCACTCAGGTTCTCCTTTGGGGTGCAGGGGGTGAGAGAGCTCACCCCCTGCACTGAAACCGTCTCTCTGGTGAGCCGCGTTACTCGCAGTGTGACAGATTCCCGAGGATGCGCAAAGCAACAACACCCTCTATTGCGGCTCTCGAGACTACCCCTAAGCGGGGGGTGGGCATTCGGCCCACTGCTCCACCACGATCCTAACCGAGAAGCTTGCATCCAAATCCTGCAAGGTGTTGTCTTGGGGCAGGCCGTCAAGCCTGACAACCAGCGAGATATCGTCGCAGTTGTGGAGCTGAGTCCCCACTTCTACTGGCGTGTTGGTGGGGAGGCTGTTGGGGACGGGCGGCGCGATCTTCATGATGACGTTAACGTAGTCCAGAATCCAAGGGTCTGCGTCGGTCGTCGTCACTTCGATGGCCTTGACCTTACCGGGAACTGATCCCGCATAGTGGAGGAAGGCATCGGCCTTCCACGGGAAGCAGGTCGGGAACAAGTTCTCGAAGAACACGTCGATGGTGTCATCAGCAGCTCCTGCTTGTGCCCAAGCGCTGCCGACCAGCAGTAGGTGGTCAGCTTCTATTTTTTCCGCTGACGCGGGAAAAGGCCCGAAGACCACCATCTCATGGGTGTCGAGGTCCTTGTAAACGTAAGTCCCCGAGAAGATCGAGCCGACCTCAATGTCCACTGATCCCGTTTCGACGTCGCCAGTGATGTTGATCTCGTCTGTCCAGCTGGCATACCCAACGCCGATGGCTCCCAGACACAGAACCAATACCAGGGCCATAATTGTGATTTTTCTCATCATGGTTCTCTCCTTTCCTTTGGACTCCAGGAGGGATCTTGGTATGACGAGGGGAATGTTACTGCAGTTCGATAGCTAGTCCCTCCCTGGTCCCGGCTCCCACTTTCGCACCACCCTGATCGACCCCCTACTCCCCTCCATGCGACCGCGTGTCAGGATTAGGCACAGGATTTCGGGCAGGGTTAGCATGACGGAAAACCGCTGATATGATATTTCAGAGAGTTCCCGCTGCAACGTGGATTGTATGTGGCTCTTGCAGCAGAAGATAGCCCTTGGAATCTAGATTTGTGGTCTAGCTGCGAGAGCTAGATTTGCGGGCCAGACTGGCATTGCACCCGCGATATCGGTGCCTCTTGTGCGGGCTGAGCCAGCCAATGGTGGCCTGGCCTCACCACGCACAACCCTTATGCGGGTGAATGCCGGAGTAGTTGGGCCATGAAGATGGCGGTGCGTCTGCTCAAATACCCAAGTGTAGCGCGTCGCGCTACGAAGCAATCCGGGCCGGAGGTCACTGTGACGCAGAAGCTGTGTGGCCTGAGTCACAGTGAATCAGTTCGGAAGCGTTCTCCAATGTGACCAGGGCGCTATCGAGGTGGTGTAGGAAACGCATACCCTTGTCGGTGGCGACGTATTCGAGGTGAGTACCGCGCCGTTGGCATACTAGCAGACCCTTCAACTTGAGGGTGCCGAGATAACTCTTCACCCTTTCATGGTTGAGATTGCACCCGTACATGATGGCGGTTTGCTTGGCGCCTCGCTCAGACGCCTTGAGGATCTCCGCGATTATCTCCAAATCACTCCGCCGGCCGTTCATCGTTCGCCCCGTCCTATCACACTGATGGAAGGCTTGGCCAAGCCATATCATTCCATGGCGTGTGACCTCCCAAACATCTGGCCAAAATGAAACACGCCCATCATTGCCGGATGCGCACCAAAAGACCGACCTTCTTCAGGTCGGTTTCACTATTGGCTCCGTGCCACCGAAGTGACCATTTACAGGTGGCAGTTCAACGCCCCTCTGCCGATATGGTACAAATGAGAATGTATCTTCTGTATCCTTAGTCGCTGCGATGCTAAGGAACCCCTCACTGTCAATCACCAGTATCTTTGACCCAGGCCTCATCACATTCTTTGACCCACCCG
>CAYRGJ010000069.1:0-6209 GCA_964423835.1 uncultured Dehalococcoidia bacterium
AGTGGCCGGTTTTGACCTGTCCGCGGGTGGCCGGTTTTGGGTGTCCGCTAACACAAGCTGGGTTACCGTCAGCTCAGTAGGGACGCCAAAGAGAGACTCGATCTCTGACCCAGCCGGGCAACAGAATGGGCTGGCAACGGTCAGAAAGTGAGCCACCCGGGTTCGTTCAAGTCTCGCACGTGGCTGAGCGAGATCGCCACTGTGATCAACATCAGGGGCCAGTCGCATAGGCTGAAGGAGAAGCGCAGGAGCGGCATACTGGAGAGCGGCGAATCAATTGAAGCACGGACTTCAGGAAGACAGAATCAGGGCCCGGCGTTGACCAGGCGGGAGTGGCTCATGCCTGCCTGGGCATCGCGGCTCTCTCCAACTACAGCATTCGCCCGACGTCATAGCCCGCGGCAATAGCAGTCATGATGGTGCCCTGACCCTCTGCATGAACCCCGGAGGCGTCCCCTATGACACGGGTATCGATGCCCTTAGTCTTTGCCACCTCGACCAACGAGGTGTTTGGCCGCCGCTCACCTGCGAACACGATAGTTTCGATCCCGGGCAAATGCGCCCTTCCGGCGGCGGTCACCATCCACACGTCGTCATAGGGCAGGACGTGGATCTTCCGGACATTTCGATGCATGGTAACGCCTTTCTCTATCAGCCTCCCGATCAGGTAGTGCCTGTCGTTGCTGGACATCTTGGAGGCCCACTGGGTTCCGTTTTGCACCAAGATGATGGCCCTGTCCTTCTCCGCCAGGTAGTCCGCTATCTGAAGCCCAATCTGATCTCCCCCGACAATCAAGACAGAGTCTCCCGTCAATCCATCTCCTTCGATAAGACTATCTGCCATGAGCAAGCCTATCTTTTCTATGCAATCCAGTCCTTCGACGAAGCCTAGTGGCACCTCAGGCAGGCTGCCGGTGGCTACTACAAGGACGTCGGGCCTGAACTGCTCGAGGAGGTTGTCCTCAACCATCGTATTCAGGCGGATCTCGACCCCTAGTTTGTTGAGTTGCCTCTGGTACCAGGGAATAATGTCTCCGATCTCCTCCCTGTTTGGCATTCTCGCGGCCAGTTGGACCTGCCCACCTATCGAGCCCCTGCTTTCGCACACCATTACTTTGTGTCCTGCGAACGCAGCTCGCCTGGCTGCTTCGAGCCCGGCGCACCCAGCTCCGGCTACCAACACTTTTGTTGATCTATCTTTCTTGTCATCCTGGACGTCGCTCACAAGGTGCTCCCGACCAACTCTGGGATTAACAGCACAGGAACCCTTCCCGTATCTGAGGATACCCTCAATACAGCCCAGACACTCGGCAAGACACGGTCGTATGTCCGTCAGATCTCCTCTTCTTGCTTTTGCTACCCAGTCGGGATCAGCGACCTGAGCTCTGCCCACGGCTATCAAGTCGGCCTTGCCATTCCTCACCAACGCATCAGCCATCATCGGGTTCTTGATCCTCCCCACTGTTACCACGGGGATTGACACACGTCTCTTGACCTCCTCTGCGAAGTGAGTAAACGCTCCCTGTCTTTCATACATTGGGGCTATATTTATATGCAATGTGCCAAAGGCGATGCCTGCCTGTGTCACGCTTATGTAGGCAACCCCCTCCTTCTCCAGAAGAGGGGCTAGCTTACAGAGGTCACCTATCCTCCATCCAGCTTCGCCTATGAAATCGTCGCCCGGAAGGCGAACGCCCACGGGGAAGCTATCTCCCACCTTCCTTTTGACTTCTCTGATAACTTCGAGCAGGAATCTTATCCTATTCTCAAAACTGCCCCCATATTCATCGGTTCTTCTGTTGTAACGAGGCGTCAGGAACTCGTTTATCAAGTACGAATGTGCGCCGTGCACTTCGACGAAATCGAATCCAACCGCAGCGCAGCGCGCTGCCGCCGACGCGAACGACTCGGAGTACTCCCTCAGTTCACTTCTTGTGACCTCGCGTACCGACATGCGAGCTCGCTGCATTTCAGGGATGACAGACGGACAAACGCTTTGCTCGGGCAGGTGATTCAGCCCCCCGTGGTTCAACTGTGCGCCGAACTTAACGTCATACCGATGTACTGCCTTCACCATCTTCTCCAGACTGGGGAAGACCCTTTCCTCCCACAGGTGGATCTGCCCCATAAGTCTAGGTCCAGTGACGCCTGAAGGGTGAACAGCCGCGGCTCCTGTTACGATCATGCCAGGTTCGTTCCGTGCCCTCTCCACAACAAACGCAGTATGTTCAGGCAAGGGACATCCATCGTCGATGCCGAAGCCTGGTTCCATGGCGGGTGTTACAACTCTGTTCATGACCTCCATCTGGCCCACTCTAATGGGCTGGAATAGGTGCTTCAATTGAGCCATGTGTCCCCTCCTCCGTGGCTTGCTGCTGGCGTGACGGCATTGTGGCACATATGCGATCACATGCTGCATCGGACGCCCAGTAGAATCCGATCCGTGCCTCACACCGACGGTTGGCCTTACTTTCGCGATCCCAGCATGGACTTGGGCAAACCCAAGCTGATTGATGCGATCGCATTCTTTGAGACCTCACTTGTGCCTCCCCCTATGCTCCATCCTGGTGAGCACAGGTACATATGCTCGACCCGTCCCCTCAGGCTCGTCCACTTCGAGTCCTTTCCTAGTTGACCATGAAGTCCGAGAACTGACATGGCCACGGCAGATAGATGTTGAAGCGCCCTGGCTCCAGCGACCTTCATCTCGCAAGACTCTGTGATTGCGCTCAATCCGTGAACCGTCTTCCAGACCAGTTTCTGGCCGAGGTCGTACCCGACCTGAAGCTCAATAGCGACCTCAGCTAGCTTGTTGCGGAGCATTGGGTCTGCAGATAGAGGCCGCCCTCCCCCGATGCAGGATTTGCAGTATTCCACCAATAGCTCAAAGTCCCTCATGCCGCGGAGTATCTCCTGGAAACCACAGCACCGATCGAGCGCAAACAAGGCCGTGGCAACCTCCCAGCCGCGGTTCTTCTCGCCAAGCAGACTACTTTTGGGAACCCTGACATTGTCGTAGTAAACCTCATCGGCTGCATGAACGTTGCTCATGAATACTATCGGACGGTGCCTGATTCTCGGAGCTCTGGCGTCGACGAGGAAAGCGCTCATCCCGTTCTTGCCTGACTTGGCCTCCGTTCTGGCAAATACTATGGCCCAATCTGCTATATGAAAGCCGCTCTGCCAGGTTTTCGTGCCATTGAGCAGATAACCATTCTGGTCCTCGTCTGCCCGTAGTGCCAAGGCGGTAAAGTCTGAGCCCGCACCTGGCTCGCTCATGCCCACTGCCCACTTTGCTTTGCCTTTGGCGATAGGCAAGAGCAACTCCTCCTTTTGTTCATCAGTTCCATGCTGCATTATCAGAGGTCCACAAACGCCGAAGGTTGGCTGGTCGTAGCCAGGGACTCCCAGGAAGTAGAATTCCTCTTCCAGGATCATCTTGTCAGTGAGCGAAGCGTCCAGCCCGCCATACCGCTCCGGCCAGCTGATTTCCAGCCACCCCTTTGCCCCCAGCCTGTTTCGCATGTCGCGCCCCAGTTCATACTCTTCCCGGTGACTATCCTGGTTGTTTAGATCCTGGTCGACGCCCATCCAGTCCTTAGGCAAGACGCTCAGCAGAAAGGAGCGAACTTCAGCGCGAAACTGTACCTGTTCGCCGGTGTATCGATAGTCCATATCGTCTCTCCCACATTCAAAGTGCTGCCACCATCCTCGGATTCCTATTTGTAGGGAGGACTCGCGGCAATTGTCCAACCCCCGTCAACAACCAGGGCATGCCCGGTGACGTAGGACGAATCGTCAGATGCCAAATAAAGGGCAGCCCTCGCGACTTCCTCGGGCTCACCTATTCTTCTCTGTAGCAGGGCCTTGGTTTGGAGTGTTGGCAGGATGTGTTCGGTCATCGGGGTATGAATCATCCCTGGACAGATACAGTTCGCCCGGATATTCCTGTTGGTGTACTCAAGAGCTATGGACCGAGTGAGGTGGACGACTCCTGCCTTGGACACAGTGTAGGGTGCAGTTCCCGGAACAGTGGCTATCCCCTGACAGGATGACGTGTTGATGATAACACCACCGCCCCGCTCAAGCATGAAAGGAATGGCATACTTGCATCCCAGGAACACACTCTTGAGATTGACCTCCATTACCCTATCCCATCCTTCTTCAGAGATTTCCGTCAATCGGCCAGTAGGGCCCATCATTCCCACGTGATTGAACAAGATGTCGATACCTTGGAAGGTATCCATCGTCGTCTTGACCATCCTCCTCACGTCAGCTGAGTCAGAGACATCAACCTCTTCAAACGCCGCCTCTCCTCCTGTCCTGGTTATCATCTCGACAGTCTCCTGTCCCCCTGTCGAGTCGCAATCGGCGACCATAACTTTGGCGCTTTCCGCAGCAAAGAGCAGTGCCGTCGCTCTACCCATTCCAGACGCAGCCCCTGTGATCAAAGCGACCTTGCCCTTGAGTTTGCCCATGTTTACACCTCCGTTGGAACACACCGTACGTTGAGTTAGTACTCCTCGGCTGCCTGGAGGGCTGTGATGCTGCCTCACCGCTGATTCCCTGTTGTTCGAGAGCATTTGGTAGCGTTCCTGCTCGCTTCAACACCTAGGGTATATCAATTGTGTCGAAGCCGCGGGGCTTGACCGACACGAGCGCATAACGACAGATCACGGTCGATCCACAAGGCAAAGCCGCTCAGGTGACCGGACAGGTTAGTCCCTAAAGAGATCGGCACCGATTATCGTCTTTTGCACTTCGTTTGTTGCTTCCATGACCTCCATTGCTATCGATGCCCTTAGTATCCTTTCTGTTCTGTGTTCTGTCGTGTAGCCGTAAGCTCCCTGCAACCGGAGCGCCTGCGAGGCTACCCATTCGCCCACCTCGGCGGCATAGAGTTTCACCATCGCCGAATCCTTGCGCGTGCTCCTGCCCTGCTCCCTCATGCACGCGGTTCGATATGTCAGCGACCTTGCTGCTTCAACTCGGCAAGCCATCTCGGCAAAGAGCCAGCGATGGCCCTGCATATCCGAGATCGTCCCCCCCCGAGTCCTCCTCTGCTTGGCGTACTTAACTGCCTCATCCAAAGCTCGTTGTCCGCAAGCCACAGAGATGATGCCGCAGGTTACGCCTCCGGATTCCATTATCTTCTTCACAATGAGATGGCCTCCTGCTCTTTCACCTAGCAGATTCGTCTCGGGCACACGGACATCGTGGAGAAACACGTCCACCGAGTCTAGTCCTCTCAGCCCCATGAGCTCCCAGGGCGTCGAACAGGAGTACCCAGCACAATTCTTGGGAACGACTATAGCGCTGATCCTGTCCCCGTCTGTCCTGCAATACACTATGCTTGGTCCGTTGTAGCTGCCAAAAGTGCAGAACCGCTTCACACCGTTAATGACCCAGTAACCTCTCTCGAGCACGGCAGTGGTCGTTAACATCTTTGGGTCCAGCCCGCTGGCTGGCTCAGTGAAGCCGGAACTGGGGCAGCCTTCGGCCCGGATTATTTGCGGTATATACTCTCGCTTCTGCTCCTCTGTTCCAAACTCCTCATAGACTTCAGTGACACCACCGGACGCCGCTAGCCACGTGCATGGAGTACATGGATAGTGAACCTGCTCAAGAGCCAGAATGCCAGCCAGAAACCCTTGGCCGGAGCCACCATAGTCCTCCGCAGTGGTCACACCAAGGAGTCCCGCCCGGGCCATCTTGCGGTGCATATCTGAAGGGATCTTCGCGTCTCTCTCTATCTGGACTGCAATTGGTTCAATCTCTCTATCGGTGAAGACCTTCGCCAGCCTCTGGACGGTCTTCTGATCGTCGGTCAATTCGAAGTCCATTCTCTTTGTCTTGTCAACCCCCTCAAGCTCAGGATCGGTGGCAATCCCGATCACCAGGTCGTGGCCAGCTCCTTCTTCCCGCTCCACTAAGGATTGTATTGCGGGACAATCGCATCCCTCTTGCGAGGCCCATTCACAGTGTCAGGCACGATCACACGTGCTCCCTCTGACCTGCGAGTAACTAGAGTGGCATATTCTAGAGCACTGCAGATCGCAGCAGGATAGGAAGCCACAACGCCACTAGACTACAATGAGATGGAGTGCCTGACCATCAGAGAACGATTGATTCTGGCGGTGCGAATTGCTGATTGCTGTCAATCACCAGTATCTTTGACCCAGGCCTCATCACATTCTTTGACCCACCCG
>CAYRGJ010000070.1:0-6094 GCA_964423835.1 uncultured Dehalococcoidia bacterium
TATTACGACCGAGGACTCTAATGCCGGGTGCTACTGTTTATGGGGGAAAGGTCAGCCGCACTTCGGGCACCTCTTGTTCCCCGGCTTGTAGAGCGGAGGATCAATCCAGGCCATATCATATCCCCGATTGTGTCGCAGCAGGCGGAGCTGCTACAGCGGCGGTGTTGCTGCTGAGCTCGTTCTCAGCCCATAGAGTCATTCAAGTCCTTCCACAGATTGCCTGCTTCTTCCAGGCCCGGGAAGCCCAACCGCCGGAAATCTGCTAACACGGGCTCCGGCGCCGGTGTCAAGAAGAGCATGAACCTGGGGTAGTCTTTCCTCGTGTGCAGAATCTGCACGCCTCTGTCACCAATGAGCCAAAACAAGGGCCTGTGTTGCCGAATACCGGAAACGTCCCCCCTGTCAATGTGATAGCGTTTGGACCACACTCTGAAGGTTATGCCGCTGCGGGTGACTGTGAGCGAACTGGTACCGGGAAGCCATGAACGGAAAGCAAAGAGAATAGACCACCCAACAGAAAACCCGCCCGACCAGGACACTTCATTGCTCAACCGTAGCCGCCAAACACAGTGTTCCCCTCCTTGGCGTTAGATTATATCTCAGGGGGAATAGGGGACCAAACAGGGGATATAGAGGGAGGCGCCTCAGAAGCTCGTGGCTAGTGGGGAGGGATGAGCACCCATGTAGCGTTGAGAAGAATGAAGTAGAGACCGACTGCCAAGCCGAGGAATACGAGGACAGAGCGTTCTCGGGATACCCACAGACTCATCCCAGAAGTGGCCACGGCGCCGACATCGACCAGACTCGAAACGGCGAACATGGCTGATCCCAGTACCCAGTGTCCAAAATCAACACGAAAGCATGACACTGCCGGGAATGGTGCCAGAAATAGCAGCAGCGAAACCACAGCCAAGGCTATCGATGCTCGCCCCGGAGTATCTCCCGGAAAGACAGTCACCTTCTGTTACCTCTTCAGAAACATGAGGAGGGTGATGATGACGACTATCGGGATGAGAGGTAATAGCATCTGGCTCCTTGGGACAAGTGTGGACCGGCAACAGGTAACTGTCTTGAGACCTTGGTCCCTATTTGAGGTGAGAGCATCGAGAGGAGCCTGTGAATAGTAGACGTCATCGAGGTGACACATGGGGTAGATTAGGAGGGGATTGCCAAATGCCTTGCCAATCTCGAGCAGGAAGCATCTTCCGATCTTGAATGCAGAGGAGCGTGGTTGGAGGGCTACCAGTACGGAGTACGAGGTCAGAAATCACTATGAGTGAAGAGTTGGCGACTTTCGACTGACGCTCACCGGGTCTGCTTCATCGGATGCCGTTTCAGGAAGTCCAGGATGACTCTGTTGACTGCTTCCGGAGCTTCAACAGATATGAGATGTCCTTTCCCCTGCAGGGTGACCAACTCGGCCCCGGGTATCCTCGAGGCAAGTGTTCTGGAATTGTCCACCGGCATCAGTCCGTCCCCTCCGCCGCCGATCACCAGGGCGGGCACCCCGATCTCTGGCAGCCGCTCATAGGTGTCGTGCATCAGAATTGCCTCAGACTGTCTCATGAAAGCGTGAGCCGGGGGAAAGCACTCGACGCCGTGCGTCAAGAATTGCTCCACAACGTCTGGCTCTATCGTCGGGAAGCCCTGGCTGAACCAGCATTGGACGAGTCTCCTGCTTCTCTCCTCCGGAGTCCCCTGCATGTCAAAGAGAGCGGCGAGTACTGCCGGATCCCCCATGGCGCTCTGGCTGCCACCACAGTTGGTACCTGCAAGTACCAGGGTGGCCGTCAGCTGCGGGTAGCATAGTGCCATATGCTGAGCAATCATGCCTCCCATGGAGATGCCGTAGATGTGGGCCTTGCGGATGTCGAGAGCACCGAGTAGCTCAGCAGCATCCTTTGCCATCATATCCATGCTGTAGGGGATGGAAGGCTTGTCACTTCGGCCGCTGCCCCTGTTGTCTAT
Organism: uncultured Dehalococcoidia bacterium; assembly: GCA_964423835.1. Classification (GTDB taxonomy): domain Bacteria; phylum Chloroflexota; class Dehalococcoidia; order UBA2247; family RBG-13-53-26; genus JAFGCL01. Next base: position 1,969 of record CAYRGJ010000070.1, read on the forward strand.
GGCAATGACTCGGTATTCCTTTGCCAAGCCTGGTATCTGACGAAAGAAGCAGGTCGTACCATCAAGGCCCAAAGCGTGTAGGAGGATGAGGGGATCGCCTTTGCCTTGTATCTCATAGTACATGTTGATGTCGCCGATCTTGACCATAGGCATGTCTCCTCCTATCCTATCAACGCCCATGCGTGGGCGTGGCGCCAGTCTCTTTGCCGGGGACACCCGATGGTTGCATCTTGGACGAGCATACCACACGAGCAATACGGCATGTCAAATTCGCTGGCGACCAACTTCAGCCAGGAATGGAGGGGCCACACCATCGAGAGGAGCCTGTGGGTGCAGGAGCTACAACCCGAGGAATATCAGGAATGAGGTGTGGTTCGAGTGAAGTCCCAAAGTGAGGCTCTTCTTCAGCTTAGTGATCAAGCCAAGTTGATCACCATGTGGGACCAAATAGATCAACAATGCCGCATTGCGCTGCGAGCAGAATGACTAGGAGGGCCAAGAGCGCCATGAGAAGAAGAAAGACCGTGACTACGGCAATGATACGGATAGGAAGCGAAATACCAGTTCCCATGCTGTTTACGGCTCGGGGAATGACTCTCAGTATTGGTATCTTGTCGACCAGCCGGCCTATGGTTATCATGCCTTCAAGCTAGCCTTTCGGGTTCACCTTGCTTGACGCTTGGTCAGGTGCGCTTATGAGTCTCACCGAATCAAGCCACCACCTCAGAAACCAGACTGCCGCAAGAAGAGCTGCGAAGGTCACCCAGTGCCAGACTCGCCATGGCTGCAGAAAGACACTGGATACAAAGACGTAGGCACAGAAGACGACCCACAACAAGTAGGACACCAACTGACGCCGGTGATCCCAATCCAGTGAACTGCGACACCCTGAGCAATGCCAGCCTCTCCACGACAGCCCGGTTAGAAGATGCCACCATTGGCTCTTCCCGCACTTCGGGCACCTCTTGTTCCCCGGCCTGTAAAGCGGTGGACCAAGAGCCATGCTCCCCCTCCTTGGCGATAGATTATAGCTCAGGGGGAATAGGGGACCAAACTAGGGAGATGCTCTAACCTAGAGGCCTTTCCTGCCCACACCAGGAGCAAGTCTGAGGGTTGCCCCGCAGGTGTGAACCGCAACGTTGACAACTCTGCTTGCTGACAGAAGAGGTGCGTCCCTGTTCTCTGGAGGTAGCTTGGCCTACACCCGCGAAGAAGAGCACCAAGCCGATTATCCCGCCAACTGCGGCAATCCCCAGGCTTGGGCCGGCCTTCTCGTACTGCTCATATGTCAGTGCTCCCAGCCAACCCCAAACACCCAAGCCAACAGTGAGAACACCGATCACCAACCCGATAAGGGCAACAGACCAGCCTTCATTGTGATTCACGTCTTCTCCCTCCTCTCTCTGGTCACGCTCCGATTATTCCATTTCACAGGCCAACCGTCTTGAGACCTTAGTCCCAATCTGAGGTGACGCCATCGAGAGGAGCCTGTGGGTGAAGCCTATGTGAGCATCACCCCAGGAATGTGCCTGGTGACGCTTGGTATGAGTAGTGGTTGCTTAAGGCGACCGAAAACGCCAGGCCGATTAAGAGCAAGGCTGAGACTACGCCTGGTAGTCCGCAACCCATCCAAATATTCGGCTTCTCATCCTGTGGTAGCGTTGGCTCTTCGCTGTGGGCGATACACGATCTATCGGGTCGGGATTGGCATGTATGTCATCCCTGGGGCCGTTCTCCGCCGGCCTTCACCGGCGCCGGTGCCTGCTTGGCCTTCCAGCCTGAGCCGATGACCGCTCCTGCGATAACAGGGACGCAGAAGCATCCAGACCAACTTCGCCTTGGAGCTTGCCGGGAACAGAACCGTCGGGATTGCCCATGTCAGCCAGATGGTGGGCCGTATGGCCGTGCCGCGAAAGCCTTTTGACCTGAAGTTGGGCCTCGAGATATCATGACCGAGTATCTAAAGGGATGAGGATGGTGGATTCGACTATGATCGACGGGCAAGAAGGCATGAGCGGATCGGGCGCTTCGATGAAGATTGGCGTTGTCGGGCCCGGATTCATGGGCACGCAGATTTCGCTGCACTGTGCTACGCGCGGGCACTCGGTGTGCCTGGTGGGTCGTTCGAGCACATCGCTTGACCGTGCCGCGAAGGTGCAGCGTGAAACGCTGGGCCTGAGACTGGCTGCCGCTCAGCTCACCAAGAGCGATGTAGATTCCATTACCGATCGCATCCTCCTCACGACCAGCGCGGACGGCCCTCTGTCTGATGCCGATATCGTGGTGGAAACCATACCTGAAAGCGTGGACGCCAAACGCCGCCTCTTCTCGCATCTGGACTCGATATGCTGTGAGCGTACGATCCTGGCGTCAAACAGTTCGTCCATCCGCATTTCCGTTATCGAGACAGCCACGCAGCGTGCCGACCGGGTGCTTAACATGCATTTCTGGGCTCCGGTGTGGCAGACCACCATGGTTGAGCTGATGGGTGGGAGTGAAACATCAAGCGGGACGATGCAGACCGCCCGGCGCTTTGCTGAAAGCCTGGGGTTAACCCCATTGATCGCCAGGAAGGAAAGCACGGGGTTCGTGTTCAACAGGGTGTGGCATGCCATCAAGAAGGAGTGCCTGCAGCTGGTTGACCAGGGGATTGCCTCGCCGGATGAGATCGATCAGGCATGGAAGCTCTTCACCTCGATGCCCTATGGACCATTCTTCATGATGGACGTCACCGGCCTGGATGTTATTCGCGATATCGAGACTGTGTATTGCAGCCAGTCCGGCCTGGCGTCGGATGCCCCACCCCAGGTTCTCCTCGACATGGTCGCCAGAGGCGAACTGGGGGCAAAAACGGGAAGGGGATTCTACGCCTGGCCGGCCGGGGCGTAGCAGGGTCATGAGTCTTCAGCAGGTGACGCGCCGGATTCTGGTCGAAACCCAGTTTCATGGCTGTAACCCCGGTATCATAGCGACGTCGGACGGCGTGGTAATGGTTGATATGCCGCAGAAGCCGAGCGATGCCATTCGATGGCTTGAAGCTGCGTCAAGGATCGGAGCGATCCGCTACATAGTACTCACCGAACCCCATGTAGACCATTGCACTACGGGCTACTTGTTTGCCGCTCCGATCATAGCCCACAGGCACACCAGAGAAAGCCTCACCAAAGACATGCTGGGAGTCCCCATGGAGACTTTCTTCAGAGACTACGCGAGGGCCATCGACCTCGATGGCTCGGCTCTTCTTGATGGATACAGCCTGAAGTTGCCGACTATCACCATTGACGGAGAGGCCACACTGCACCTGGGGGATTGCAGGATTGAGCTGCTGCATATGCCAGGGCACACTGCGGGTGAGATCGCGGTCCACATACCCGAGGAGAGAGTGGTATTCACCGGGGACAATGTCTTCTGTCGGGTCCAGACGTGGCTGCAGGACGCTGATCCCCGGGCCTGGCTGACATCGCTTCAGAGACTGGCGCAGCTGGACGTGGATGTTTTGGTCCCCGGGCACGGAGATGTCTGCAACAGGCTCTATCTTGGCGAGCAGGCGTCGTTCCTCGAGGAGTGGATGGAGGCGGTGCTGGGAGCCGTCAGCCAGGGATTGTCGAAGGAAGAAGCGCAGGAAAGGATCTCGTTCCTCAGCAGGTATCCCATGGACGTCGGCACGAGCGGAATGGGAGAGTGGCTGCAGAAGCTGAACGTGGCCAGGCTCTACGAGGTTCTGACGCAGGCCTGAAGCGGGAGTCCTGGCGACCCCGAGGGGGTGTGGGCCCTCAAGTGCAATACACACTCTATCGGGTCGGGATTGCCATGTGTGTCATCCCGGGGGCTGTTCTTCGCCTGGCTCGGCTCGGATTTCACCCAGAATCGCTCTGGCCCTCCCAGCGTCGGATTGCAGCACTTCTGGTCCAAGGTGATGGAACGTTGCCTACAAGCGTTCGGTCTTACTTGGGTGTTGAACCGTTTTCCCTTTTACTATCTCTTTCGCCCAACCTACGGCACGTTCCAGTTCTCCTTCTTTCAACGAATCCTCTTTGCCTTTGACGAAGAATCCCTCTGAAGATAGAATGAGGGTGACCTTCCCCCAGGATTAGTATCATCCCTGCTTAGAGTCCAGAGTCGCTGT
>CAYRGJ010000071.1:0-5847 GCA_964423835.1 uncultured Dehalococcoidia bacterium
CTGCGGGGTCTCTTCTCTCTACGTCAACCCCTGCCGACTAACAAGATACAGCAACCCTCTCCAGCGCGGTTTGAGCGTGGATGCGGGCCGGCGGAGACCGTCCCCGACAAGGGAATCGAGCCTCCCACAGCGACTAAGAGGGCGTAGCGCACAGCGTGTTACGCCAAAGGCGCAGAGGGTCAGCGCGCTCGAGTGACGCGGATCCAGGGGGACGTCGCGGCAGCACGGCCGCGGCACGACAGGTGCAAAGGATGGCTGGGACTAGAAGACCATACTTGCGGCATAGCTATCGCTATGAGTACATGCTGGGGACCACTTTCAAGAGCGTCGGCGGCTACCTCGACCTCTGCTGCCTGAGGAACGCCGACAACGATGACGGCTGCGCCGTCTCCGCCCAGTGTCGCCGGTGGTGGGACAAGAAATGCAACCGCACCCGCCCGGAGCTGTCCGAGGAGGAGATAGTGGCCATCATCGCCCAGTTCGAGGAAGTCCGGGAAGGCTGGCTGCAGAGGAAGGCCCTGCCCGTGCCCGCCCGGGCGCGCCTGCCAGTCAACTGCTAGGGCAGCGGCCACCGCCGGGCTGCACGGGCCCCGCTCACCCTCCGGGCGCGGTATGCCCGGGCCGCATAGCCTTCGCCGCCGGCATCGGGCCGTGGCCGCACACCCTTCGCCGCCGGCATCGCGCCGCGGCCGCCGGGCCACTCCGGAACCCCGGTCAGCGGGCCGCGGCTGGTTTGACAGGAGCCCCGGCCAGCGCTCAAACTACTACACCGACTGGGTGGCAAAAAAGGGGGGGTACTCGCGATGGGCATGACGGCCTACAATCCTGATGGCACGGTGGCCTCTGTATTCCAGGGCATTGAACGCAGCGGAAATAGGCTGGTCCTGAAGCAACTGGCCCTGGGCCAGGTGCCCATGGATGTCATCATCACGCCGCCGGAGAGCCTCAAGGCGCTGGGCATGGTGAGCCTCGGTCTGCTGACTTTTATCGTGCTCTTCCCGTATTTCTACTTCAGCTACCGGGGCGAGGAAAAGAAGAGGCCTGCCGCGCCGGCGGCTTCTCCGCCGGCCTGACCCGGCAGAGAGCGCGAGGGCTGGCCGCCGTGGTATACTGGCGTCCGGGCGGCCGCGCCGCCCGGCTTTGACCGGCAGGGGCCGGAACGCTGTAGCCACACCGCGAGACTGGATGAGAGACTACCGCCGCCCGAATCCGACCGGCGTCCTGATCATCATGCTGATCAACGTCGTGGTCTTCATTTTCGCCCGCCTCCGGCCCGAGTCCGTGTTCGATGTCCTCCACTTCGACCTGCAGCCGAGCCTCTTTGCCAGCCACCCCTGGTCCATAATCACCAACTGCTTCGTGCATTACGACTTCTACCACATCCTGGCCAACATGGTGACCCTCTACTTCTTCGGCACCTACCTGACCATGCTGGTGGGCGAGGCCAAGTTCCTGGCCACCTACCTCATCGGCGGGCTGGCGGGCAGCCTGGCCTACCTCCTCTGGGCGCTCTACACGCCGTGGGGCGATCCCTATGTCTCCGCTATCGGGGCCTCCGGAGCCGTCTTCGCCGTCGGCGGGGCCCTGGCCATCCTCCAGCCCAACCTGAAGGTGCTGCTGTTCTTCGTCATCCCCATGCCCCTGTGGGTGGCGGTCATCGGCGGATTCGTGCTGATGACCGTCCTTTCCGCCAGCCTCAGCATCGCCTGGGAAGCCCACCTCGGCGGCCTGCTGGTGGGCCTGGGCGCCGGGCTCCTGTTCCGGCGGCGGCCCCGGCCGCGTGACCGCTACCTGCTGTAGGCCCGGACCGCTTCCACTTGCTGAACACAGTCTTCGTCCTCGCCGCCCGGGCGCTATGGTGAGTCTGGTCCGCCCCCGGCGGTGGCCGCGCCGCACACACTGAACGCCTGATGTCGTAGTCGTAGAGCACCTGGCATAATCGCAGTCGAAGTTGACAGCCTTCGGGGCCGGCCCTATATTCCTGGCGAATTCCCACGGCCAGGCAAAGGTTCCCGCCGGGATAGATCCGGGAGGATTCGAGTCGCAGATGGACCCAACGGTCCCGATCAAGGTCATGATCACGCTGTGAGCCAGCGCCCCGTTGCCGGCCTCCTGCCGTTGGCACAGCCTGCCGCCAGCTCCCGCGGGCCGCGGAACCGAAGCCCCAAAACCGACTTGACAACCTCCCCGGTACTTGTTATATTCACAACACTTGGTAGTCTGGCAATACTCGCAGAGTTACAAATAGTTTGCGGCTACCTAAGTAGGGTGGGGGTCCGGCAACTGCAGGCCGGCAGTTACCTCGGCGCGCATCGGGTTCGGCACTACTGCCTCCGCGCGGGCCGCGGGTCTTCCAGCAGACATGCAGTTGGCATTTCACTGACCCGATGGCCGCCCCATCCGGCGGCGATCGGTCTTAAGGGGGGGTAAACGAGCGATCTTCTCATCATCTTCATTCATGCCGGAGGCTCAGCATAGACCATACAGGCGGGGGCCTGATTAGGAGGAGAGGAGACTAGCATGCCGAAAGACGAGAGATACGACTTTGTTATCGTCGGTGGCGGGCCCAACGGGGTGACCCTGGCCGCCTACCTGGCCAAGAGCGGGCAGAGCGTCTGCGTCCTGGAGGAGCGCCCCGAGGCCGGCGGCGCCTGCGAGAACACGGAGCCCATAGCCGGGGTGAAGATCAACCCCCACGCCATCATGATCTACGGATCGTCGGCGCCCGGCTACGACCAGCTGGAGCTGTGGAAGTACGGCTGGCGGGTCGGCGAAGGGGAGATGGGCGACCTGATGGCGGACGCGGACCGCGGCGTGGCCGTCAGCAACGGCATGTCGCCGCTCACGGAGAAGGACAAGATGGGCTTTGCCAAGATGGCCGGCCTGCTTGGCTCCCCGGCGTTCACCCAGGAGCTGCTCCGCTCCGTCTTCTGGACCCCGCCCCACCCCCCCGAGATAGAGGTGGACATAAACAACATCCCCTACATGCAGGTCTACAAGAAGCACCAGCCGGACGTGTGGACCGAGGAGATGCTGGACTACGACATGTTCGACCTGATGGACCAGCACCTGGAGAGCGAGCCCTGGAAGGTGCAGCAGGCCGTGGTGGCCTGGTATTCGGGCGCGGCGGGCCACTGGAAGGGGGTGGCGGTGCCGGCCTGGTGCTGCGCCATCACCCTGCTGATCCTGGGCCGCATGCGGCCGCCGCGCGGGGGCATGCATGACTACTTCCATGCGGTGCTGCGCTGCGCGCTGGCGCACGGGGCCACCATCCGCACCTGCTGCCCGGTGGACGAGATCATCATCAATGACGGCGTGGCCGTGGGCGTGCGGCTGAGAGAGACGGCCACCCAGGCGTCGAAGAAGATCTGGGCCAAGAAGGCCGTCATCAGCGACGTGGATGTGCGGCAGACCTTCAACAAACTGGTGGGGAAGAACCACTGCGACCAGGGGCTGCTGCAGAAGGTCAACGACATCAGCCTCAAGGGCGGCAGCATCTTCAACTTCCACTTCTACACCAGAGAGAGGCTGAAGCCCCGGAAGCCCTGGGCCGACAAGGGATTCGTGGGCGGCGGTTACCCCCAGGACTCCCGGGAGCTCTACTACGACCACGTGGCTGACGTGGACGGCTGGCGGGGCAACCCCCGGATGCCACCCGAGAGGACCCTGTGGCTCTCCACGCCCTACGTCCGCTTCGAGCCCACTGACAAGCAGGTCACCCGGCCGGAGGGGCACATCATGTCCCCGGTCTACTACCTGGTGCCTCCGCCGGAGTACCACGTGGACGGGCCGGACGCCATCAACAAGATCAAGGACCAGCTCACCCAGCACATCATAAAGTCCATGAGCCTGGTCTACGAGAACCTCAACTCCGACAACATCATCAAGATGTGGACCAACAGCCCCTATGACTCCGAGTTCCGCAACACCGGCCTCATCGGGGGCACCTGGTGCGGCACCCGGCACTGCAACGACCAGTGGGCGGAGAACCGCCCGGTGCCGGAGCTGGCCCGCTACAAGACGCCGATAGACGGCCTCTACCTGTGCAACCAGACATCCTGCCATCCCGGCGGACTCTTCCTGCAGGCCATCCCCTACAACCTGATGCACATCCTGATCGAGGACGGCCTGGTTGAGCCGGGCCCGTGGTGGTACTCGGCGCCGTACTACATACCGGCGCCGGGCAAGAAATCGGCGAAGCGGCCTTAAGGAAGGAGAACTGAGATGGGAATGGATGCATTGGTCGGAAAGCAGTACGATGAGTTCCCCATGGAGACCAGCTGGGACGCCATCGTCATCGGTGGCGGGCCCAACGGCCTGATGACGGCGGCCTACCTGGCCAAGGCCGGGGCCAAGGTGGTGGTGGTGGAGCGCCGGTACGAGGTGGGCGGTGGCCTGGCCACCGAGGAGGTCCTCTTCCCGGGATACTACTCCAACATACACGCCATCTACCACATGATGGTGGACTACATGCCGGCCATGAAGGACTTCAACCTGGGCCGGCACGCGCTGACCTGGGTCAAGCCCAACCTGCAGATGGCCATGGTGTACAGCGACGGCACCTCGCTGGCTCTGACCAAGATGGTGGAGGACACCGTGGACTCCATCCACAAGTTCTCCCACAAGGACGCGGTGGCCTTCGGCAAGCACATCCGGACCTGGCAACGCATGATGGACGAGATCGTGGGCCCGGCTACCTACCTGCCGGCCAAGCCCTCGCTGGACCTCATCGTCACCATGCAGAAGACGGAGGTCGGCCGGGAGCTGCTGGAGCTCAACGAGATGAGCCCGCTGGCCGTCATGAAGGAGCACTTCGAGAACGACAAGCTGCGGGCCCTGCTGCTCTACGCCACCTGCATGTGGGGCCTGGACCCCAATGAGACGGGGGTGGGGCTGTTCGTGCCCCTGCTGCTCACCCGGGCCATGGACAAGGCCTACCTGGTGGGCGGCTCGCACAAGCTGGCCGGGGCCTTCTCGCGGGAGATACACGCCAACGGCGGCATCATCGTCGAGGCGGCTGAGGCGTCGAAGATAGTCGTCCAGAACGGCGCCGTAACCGGCATCGAGCTGCGCGAAGGCCGCAAGCTGAATGCCAAGGTGGTCATCTCCAGCCTGGACCCCAGGACCACCTTCCTGGACCTGATCGGGGCCAAGAACCTGCCCGGCACCTTCCTCAAGGACAGCGCCGAGGCCTGGAAGCCCGACAAGTGGAGCTACCACACCCTGCACATCGTGTCGAAGGACATGCCGGTCTACAAGTGCGATGACCCCTGGGCCAGCGAGAGCTTCATGACCGTGGTGGGCTTCGATACCTGCGACCAGGTGGTGGCCCACTGGAAGAACGTGGTCGGTGGCAAGCTGGACTACAAGCTCATCGGCGGGCACGCCACCTGCGAGAGCTTCTGGGACCCGCACCTGGTGCACTCGCCGTACGGCGGGCAGGTCTCCTTCTTCCAGATGCATGCCCCCTACGGCATCGAGGGCGGCTGGAGCAAGAAGGCCCCGGAGGTGGACGCCGCCATCATGGAGAAGTGGGCCAAGGCCGCCCCCAACCTGAAGAAGGAGAACATCCTGATGGCCACCAGCGAGTCGCCGGAGGACATCGAGATCCGGTTGCCCAACATGCGCCGCGGCGGCATCAAGCACGGGGACTACACCCCGATGCAGATCGGCTTCAACCGGCCCAACATCGAGTGCTCTCAGTCCAAGACCCCCATCGGGGGCCTGTACCTCTGCGGCGCCTCGACCTACCCCGGCGGGATGGTCACCGGCGGGCCGGGCTACATCGCCGCCAACAAGGTGGCCGAGGACATGGGCCTCAAGAAGTGGTGGAAGCCCACCAGGCTG
>CAYRGJ010000072.1:0-4224 GCA_964423835.1 uncultured Dehalococcoidia bacterium
TCCACCCAGGCCATCTCAAGAAAAGTTACGCTGACTTATGATAGTAGGTACTAGTGGCCCTATACCCGGTGCCTACCCGGAAGGACACAGACCGTATTGGGCTTATCTTCCTGAATCACGACAGGAACTTCTCGACCTTTCTCACCATCCGTTACCTGGTGGAGCATGAAAGGGTAGCCGATATATATACTCTGGCCCGTTCCATGTTTGATAGCATCGTCTCGATGGGTCTCTTGGCCAAGTCTGTGATCGCTGACGACTTGGATCGCTACAAGCGCTACCAATATGTGGAAGAGTACAAGACCCTCGCCCACCTTGAGAGACTAGGGCTTGCGGAGCTCAGCGGTCTTGCTGCACCGGAAGCGGAGACGGTCAGAAATGAGAGGAACGGATACGTAGGCAGATACGGACCCGCTCTCTCGACCTGGACAGGAAAGACATTGGAGCAGAATGTCAGGCTCTTGGATAAAGAGCGCCCCCCTACCTGCAACGAGCAACACTTCTATGAGTATCTATACTGTCAGGTCTACCGCAGGGGATCGCCATCTACGCATGCAAGCTTCTCGGGTCTGAGCAAGGCCGTGAAAGCCGAAATCGTTAGCGTCCCTGGCTCCTTTGCTGGGAAGAGGTACAAGGCGAATGAAGCACACCTTGTGTTTTCCTGTTTTCATTCTCTTCTGGTGTTTCTTAGTTCCGTCAGGTTTATGGGCTGGGTGACGGAGAAACCGAAGACTGAAGCCTACTTCCACGAGGTGGCAAGACGGTTCATCTCCGAGTGAGATCGGATCTCGTCATATTCTCGCATGCTATAATCTCGATCTGGACCATCATGGACGAAGGGATCTGGATGCGGGTGAAAGACATGACTACCACCCCAGGGTGCAGTTTCAATGTGCTGGAGTCTCCTTTCGGGAGGAAACGCCATGAGTAGGGACTACTGGCTCGACCTCTTCACAGGCAAGACATGGGAAGAGTTTCTTGAGCATGGGGCCGACATTACTGGCTTCAGGGAGCGCAGAAAGAACATCTCCCAGAAGATTCTGCCTGGTGACTATTTCCTCTGCTACCTCACAGGCATCTCCAGATTCGTCGGTGTACTAGAGGTGAAGTCACGATCCTTCTATGCCGACGGCCCCAAGATATGGGAGGGTGAGTCCTTCCCGGTCCGATTCAAGGTGAATCTTCTGCACAAGCTAGATGCCAAGACAGCGGTGCCAGTCCTTGAACTCAAGGGAAAACTCACTCTGTTTGAGGGAATCAAGGACAATAGATGGTCCGGCTTCTTCAGAGGTTCCCCTGCCAAGTTTGACCCTCGGGATGGCGAGGTCATAGTTGAAGCCATCAAGGCAGCAGAAGCACATCCAGTGAAAAGAGAGTTTGATGAGAGGAAGTATTGGCGGAGGCCTAAGACCTACCAATCGGAGAAGCTTGGGTCAGTGACTGTCCCTGAAGAGGAAGAAAAGAGGACTGTCCCTGATTCCCAGGCTGAAAAGACAACGCATGAGGAGATTCAATGGCTGTTGCTGAAGCTTGGCTCTGACCTTGGACTCGATGTGTGGGTAGCCAAGAACGATAGAAACAGAGGATTTGGCGGAGTGAACTTCGGGGATATGCCACGTCTGAGGAAGGAGCTTCCTAGGCAGTTTGATGATGCCACCAACAAGACGATAGAGCTAATAGATGTCCTCTGGCTCCAACGAGATGCCATTGTCGCTGCCTTTGAGGTTGAGCACACCACAGCCATTTACTCGGGACTACTGAGAATGTCCGACCTGGTCAGCATGCAGCCCAACATCAAGCTGGATCTATACCTGGTTGCCCCCGATGATAGGCGGGATAAGGTCGTCAGTGAGATCAATCGGCCCACCTTTGCCAGACTCAAACCGCCGTTGCCCAGGATCTGCAAGTTCATAGCTTATTCGGAGTTGAAGAAAAAGGTCGAGCAAGTGAGCGGCGTTGTCCGCTACCTAAAACCGGACTTCATAAACGAGATTGCTGAGAGCTGTGAGTCTGAAAATGCATGATCGACCTTCGCTAGGCACTTCCTCCGAGGTGGGCGATGAGGGTCCCTGAATCTCTGAAGTCCAGAAGACTCCGTCACGGCAGACTGGGGAGCATCGAACAGAGTGAATTCGGGGACATCGTACTCTCCTTACTGCGAGCATCTGGAGGCCAAGCCTCCCGTCCAGAAGTTCTTGATGCCATTCACGGCACGTTCAAGGGTCAATTCACAGAAGCGGACTATGCTTTGTTGCGTAGCCAGACGCCACCCAAACCGAGGTGGGTTCACAATGTCGATTGGGCAAAGAGGAAGCTGGTGACCGAGGGGTACCTCCGCAGACCTTCAGATTCGCCCTATGGCGTCTGGGTATTGACCGATAGGACTAGGAAGTGAAGGACCTCGGCGACGTCGCCAAGATACCCACGCCACCTAGTTAGACCTCACCCCCACAAGCTCTCCCACCCACAGGCTCCTCCCGATGGTGTCCTCAGTCAGCCTCTCGTGAGAGGCGGGTTCTCTTCTTGACCACAAGGCGACAAATAGCTAGTATAGACATATTCCAATCAGAGCTTTTGACCCGCACTTCGTTTCATGGCATTCTTGTTCGACATACCAAAGGAGGCAGGAGGCACGAGGGTGGCCAAAGGCTTTCAAAGCACAAAGAAGGAATACGCAAACAGTTTCTTTGCTGAGCATCTAGACTCCTTCACCGGTGGACAAAGGAAGACCAAGGGGCCCTCAGCCATCTTCTTTGGCCTGAAACGCTCCGTACCGTGGATCATCTTCTCCTTAATCTTGATCGGCATCTTCGAGGCGCTCAGATGGTTTTGGCTCGATTCTGGGTTTCTCGCCCTTATGTTGCGCCTTTGCACAATTGGTGCCGCACTCTCGGCGGTGGCGAATACCTTTCGTCAAGTCGCCAAACTGGTCAAGAAACCTTCCTTCAAGACGCCTGCACAGGCTCTCACCGCCTATTTCACACAGGGGGTGACGGGTGAAGATGACGCTCTAAATGGGCCCAATGATCTCTACGCCTGGAATCTTCTGACTCCATTGGCCCAAAGACAGGCCGGCGGCTGGGAGGACTTTCGGAGAAAGAATGCTGAAATGAATCAGTTTCTCGTGACTACTCTGGGCAATCAGGTATCTAGTCATAACGATGCCCGTAATGAGTTCCAATGTGCGATTGAATCAGTCCAGTCCACTACTCCGAAATCGGCAGCGGTTGATCTTAAGCTGCGGTGCGAGAAGTACCGATGGGAGACGAAGAGTACAACCGAGTCACCCAATCACAGGACGGAGCAGAACCGGATTTACATCAATCATTACGATTATGCGATGAGACTACCTCTCGTTGAATTCTCAGGCAGATGGCATCTGTGTGAACTGCCGCCAACAGTCCTGGACTCCGTTGCAGGGCCACCTGTGGTACGAGAACCTGCTTCGGGTGAATGACCGGGAGCCGGTGGGAAGCTGCATCGGTCTCCTATGAGGTAGCACCGAAGATCCCCATCGCCTATTCAAACCACCTCTCCCCAGGCACATTCCTCTGGTCATGGCTTGTTTGGTTCCCTGTTCCGTCTCAGGTTATAATCCAAGGAATCAAGGGGGTGTCATGGAAACCGCCGAACTGCAGAAAGCTGTTCAGATCTACGTTGAGGCCTTTGAGAAAGCAGATCTCGATATGCTTCGCAACCTATTTGCCGAAGATGCAATCCAAGAAGATCCCGTAGGCTCTCCAGCCCGTCACGGCATTGAAGAGATCATGGAGTTCTACAAAGGGGGGATGGCGGCAAAGGTGAAGCTTAGGCTAACCGGCAAGACACGATGCTGCGGCAACTCGGTGGCCTTCAGCTTTGACTGTGTGATGAAGAAGATGACAGTCAGCCCGATTGATGTATTCGATTTCAACGCTGAGGGCAAGATTCAATACATGAAGTCCTACTGGGGACCCGAGAACGTCAGCTAGAGCAACTCAAACCTAACCCAAGCTCAGCATTGGGTCGATATCACTCATACCACTGTTCCCCCGGCACATTCCTCGGGTGATAGCCGCACTGCTCACAGGGGAAGTCCAAAGCCGCCTGTTTTAGTCCGCCCACAGATCCCCGGACTTTTGACAGTACCCATATTCGTGATAGAGTATCCGAGATGGCTTACTGATTGACTGACCTTCCCCCAGGATTAGTATCATCCCTGCTTAGAGTCCAGAGTCGCTGTTC
>CAYRGJ010000073.1:0-3809 GCA_964423835.1 uncultured Dehalococcoidia bacterium
CAAAGATCGTGATGAAATCGCCGGAAGGTGGGTCAAAGTTCGTGATGATTGACATTGCATCGAGGCTCAAAGTTCGCAGCGATTTCCCACGGAACGCCAGAAGCTTGGGTCACTACTCTGCCCGACACGCCTTCTAAATGAGAAGTGATGTCAATGGTGGACACCAAACCTGTCATGCTGCCGCTGCTTGGGCGTGGTACTGTCTTGAGAAGGCCGCGGAGACAGGAGCCCCAGCCTCGCCTGCAGGCGAACGGCGGGTTGTAGAAGGCGGCCTCTTTCATGCGACAAGTACTGGCCCGCAATACTGTTCACTCAATTCGTTCTGGTTCATACTGTTGTGCCCTGGTTCTATTCATGTAGGTATCCTGCCGGAAGGCGGAGACCATCCTGGCCCGAAGCGGTCTCCTTTTGAGGTGGGGATGCTGTGCCGAGCCGACCCGGCTGAGGAGTTGGCTGCTCTGTACTCCGAACAGTGGGAGATCAAGACGGCCCTGGGTGAGCTCAAGATTAATCTGCAGGGCTTCGGCATCCAGTTGCGCAGCAAAACACCTGAGGTCAGGCAGGAGTTAGGGGCCGGATGAACGTGTGCTCTCCAGCTGCGGCAAGCTGAACCCGCGCTGCGTCAAGCGCAACATGAGCCGCTAGCCCAGCAAGACCCGATGCAATACCCTATCCGGTACCGCTGGCCAAGGACATCAGGAATCCTCAAGTGAACACTATTGGGGCTAGCCCCGCGCCAGGCGCCCGATCCTCTCCACTACCGCATCGGCTACCTCGGACGTGCCCGCCGCTTCCCCGTCGGCCTCACTCTTGATATCGTAGGTGACCCGGCGGCCCTCGGCCATGACGCCGGCCACGGCCGCCTCCAGGAGGTCAGCCCGGGCCGGCTCCCCGATGTGCCGCAGCATGAGGACGGCGGAGAGCATCATGGCCATGGGGTTGACCCGGTTGCGGCCGGCGTGCCGCGGGGCGCTGCCGTGGACGGCCTCAAAGACGGCCATCCCCTCCCCGAAGTTGGCTCCGGGGGCGACGCCCAGCCCGCCGATCAGCCCGGCGCACAGGTCCGAAAGCAGGTCGCCGTAGAGGTTGGGGGCCACCACCACGTCGAACTGCCTGGGCTGCCGCACCAGCTGCAGGTTCATGTTGTCCGCCAGGCGGTCCTCGAACTCGATGTCCGGGTGGCTCCGGGCCTCGTCCCGGGCCACCGAGAGGAACAGCCCGTCCGAGAACTTGAGGATATTGGCCTTGTGCACCGCCGTCACCTTCTTCCGGCCGTGCCTCCTGGCGTACTCGAAGGCAAAGCGGACGATGCGGCGGCTGGCCGTCTCCGATATGGCCTTGATGCTGAGCCCCGAGTCCCGGGCCGGCGACTGGCCCCGGGTGCGGCGGATGAGCTCAATGGCCTCGGCCGCCTCCGGGGTGCCCTCCTCGAACTCGATGCCGGCGTAAAGGTCTTCGGTGTTCTCCCTGATCACCACCAGGTCGACATCCCGAAAAGGGGAGGGGATCCCCGGGTAGCTTCGGCAGGGCCGGACGCAGGCATAGAGGTCCAGCGCCTTCCGCAGCGCCACGTTGGCGCTGCGGAACCCGGAGCCGATGGGGGTGGTGACCGGGCCCTTGAGGGCTACCCGGTTCTTCCTGACGGATGCCAGGGCGGTCTCCGGCAGCGGCGTTCCCAGGGTGTCCTGGGTGGCCTGGCCCATCTGGACCGTTTCCCACCGTATGTCTATCCCGGTGGCTTCCACGGCCCGGACGGCGGCGGCGGTCACCTCGGGGCCGACACCGTCGCCGGGAATGAGGGTGATGCTACAGCCTGAACTCGCCATGTTTGTTGATATAGGGCAGCAGGCCGCCATCATTCAGGATATCCAGCATGGCCTGGGGGATGCGGCCGGAGGTAAGTGACTCTCCATTGGTCAGGTCCGTGATGGTCCCGCTGGTCAGGTCCACCTGCAGCTGGTCTCCATCACTGATTCCATCGGTATCGCAAAGCAGGATCGGCAGCCCCAGGTTGATGGCGTTCCGGAAGAAGATGCGGGCGACGGACTTGGCCAGGACGGCGCTGACCCCGGCCATCTTGATGACCAGGGGGGCGTGCTCCCGGCTGGAACCGAGGCCGAAGTTGCTGCCGGCCACGATGAAGTCCCCCGGTTTCACTTTGCCGGCGAAGGACGGGTCGGCGTCCTCCATGACGTGCGCCGCCAGCACTGGCAGGTTGCTCCTCAGGTGGGCGTACCGGCCCGGGATGATGTGGTCCGTGGAGATGTCGTCTCCGAACTTGAAGGCCCTTCCGGTCAGCATCCTGGCTACACTACCTCCCTGGGATCGGTGATATGCCCGGTGATGGCCGTGGCGGCGGCGGTGGCCGGGCTGGCGAGGTAAACGTACGCGTCGGGGTTCCCCATGCGCCCCTCGAAGTTGCGATTGGCCGTGGACAGGCAACTCTCATCGTCGGCCAGTATCCCCTGGTGCAGGCCCAGGCAGGGCCCGCAGCCGGGGGGCAGGATGACGGCGCCGGCATCGATCATGGTCTGGATGTAGCCGCCCCTTATCGACGCCTGAAGCACCTCCCGGGATGCCGGGGCGACGATCAGCCGGGTCCGGGGATGCCGCTTCTTTCCGGATAGGATGCGGGCCACCACCGCCAGGTCCTCCAGGCGGCCGTTGGTGCAGGTCCCGATGAAGACCTGGTGGATCTTGATCCCGCTCACCTCTCGGACCGGGACCACGTTATCCACGGTGTGGGGCCGGGCCACCATGGGCTGGATGTCGCCCAGCCAGATGTCGATGGTGCGCTCGTACACGGCGTCCTCATCCGCCTGGATGCGGCGGTAGCTCCCCACCCTGCCCTGGCTGGCCAGATGGTAGCGGGTGGCTTCGTCCGCCGGGAAGAGCCCTGCCTTGGCCCCGGCTTCCACCGCCATGTTAGACACGGTCAGCCTCCCGGACATGCCCAGGGACATCACGCCCTCCCCGCCGAACTCCAGGGACTTGTAGGTGGCCCCGTCGGCTCCCAGGACCCCGATGAGGTAGAGGATGAGGTCCTTGGCATACACCCCGGGGGAAAAGGCGCCCGAGAGCGCCACCAGTATGCTCTCGGGGACGCGAAGCCAGGTCTTGCCCAGCGCCATGGCCACCGCAATGTCGGTGGATCCCATGCCGCAGGCGAAGGCCCCCAGGGCGCCGGCGGTAGTCGTGTGCGAATCGGCCCCGACCACCAGGTCGCCGGGCTTCGCCAGGGACTCGGCCACTATCTGGTGGCACACGCCGTCCCCGGCATCGGAGATGATGGCACCGGTCTGCTGCGCGAACTCGCGCAGCAGGGCCTGGTCATCCGAGAGGGCGGCATTGGGGCTGGGGGAGGCATGGTCCAGGAAGACCGCCACCCTGGCGTTGGCGGCCGTCCGCTCGAACCGGGCGGCCCGGAACTGCCTGACGGCCAGGGGCCCGGTGGTGTCCTGCACGAAGGCCAGGTCAACGCTGGCGATGATGATGTCACCCGCCCTGACGTTGTCGCCGGACTTCGTGCTCAGTATCTTCTCGGCCAGGGTTTTTCCCATAGCTTCCTCACAGCAGTCCGCTGATCATGAGAATGTGGGACGGGCTCTGCCGGCGCCTTCGAGAGCATCTGCGGGTGGCTGCGTAGTTCCCGGGTCCGGTGTTGACGGGTCAAACGGGCATTCTCGTGGCCATGCGGGCCAATGATAGCATTATAGACGCCGGGGGCTCAGTATCGCAACGGCAACGTGCAGCTGGTAACTGTCAACCCTTAGTCGGCGGAATCCTGCTTTCCGTGTTTGAGCGATTTG
>CAYRGJ010000074.1:0-1695 GCA_964423835.1 uncultured Dehalococcoidia bacterium
AACCTTCATCTTCCAGCAGATCATCCTCCTTCCACCATTGATATCCGTATAGTTCTCCATGACTTCCTGAAATGTTTTTTATCTCTATCGATGCATCATCCTCACCAAAACAGGATACATTATACTGAGAATGGTTTAGACTTAATAAAGTATCATAATCAAGAGGCTCGGGTTGATTTAATATTACCGTTGCAGAACCGATACATAATTCCGGGGATATGACCTGTATGTAATAAGTCCCTGCATATAAACTATCAAACTCGGCACTGCTTAAAGCGCTGAAAACTGTATCTGATTGTGTAGAGTCTGAATTGTATAAAATATAAGTACATCCTAATTCCCCTCCGACAAATATATTACCGTCGTTGACGCCATAACAGCTTATTTCAGTAGCATCATCCCCATATGTCCAGCTGGCATAGGCATCAATGCTCATAACAGTTTCTGTAACAATCACACTGTCCCTGATCACGCAATTATTTGAATCTTTTACTTCCCAGATGTATTGACCATAGGAGCACCTGATTGTATCAGGTATGGGAGGTGGATAACCTGAGCAATTTATACTTAGCCATGTAGAGGTATATCCATGGTTCTGGCTGCCATCAAAATAGTAAGTACCTCCCTGCGGAATAACAAAAACATCGGCCTCTGAAACTCCACATCCAAATTCAGGTTCAGAACCCATTCCGCTCGTGAGAGGTTCAGGCTGATTAAGAGTTATAGTTGTGTCGCTATGGCAACCTGAAAAATCTTCAATACGAATATGGTAAGTCCCCTGTACCAGATTCGTTAATGAGTCTCTTTCCGTAACTTCCAGTAAATCTTCATCAAAATAATAATCCAGGTCATAAAAGTCATAACCTGTATAAGCTTCAATTCCACCAACCGCCCTGAAATTTATAACTCCAGAAGAATCTCCATTACATCTTATATTCAATGTATCGAAAACATATGTTTTGGCAAAATCCATTTGGCGCAACGCAGGAGTAACCTCAAATCTGAGTGTATCATTAATTCCGGGATTACATTTTTTATTGCCGGAGGGATCGGTTAAATAAGGAGTTACAATAACAGAAACAGGTTGAACGAATAAAGAAGTATTTACAATACTATCGCTTATATTGGCCATTTTATGAAGGTCAGTCGTATCACCGGAATAATAAATCTCAATTTTAGATAGAGAATCAGCCTGAATTGTGTATTCGAATCTTATATCAAAAGAAGGTTGGGTAATACTGGTGATAAGGAAATTGGCTTTAAGTCCGCTGCAGAATATAGAATCATATATCCCCTGACGTTGTAGCTGGACTGTGGGGGTCGGTTCAATCCATATCCTTATCGTTGTGTCAAGACCTGATCCGCATTCCGAGCCTCCGTCACCCGGTTCGATATGGGGGGTGAAGGTATAGGTAACCTCCTGTACATCACCCGTGTTGTTTACAAGGTTATCGCTCTGGGCAAGGGCTGTCTGGTCTGACAGGTTTCCCAGGGTCCCTGTAACTCCCCCGGGATAGGTAACTTCGATATCATAGCGCCACGCTCCCGTTGATGTGTTCGGGTTGGTGATGGTAAAGATTGCCGATTCATTGTTGCACAGTGTGTCATCTGCCGATACTTCTATATCAGGAGTCGGGTTGATCCATATCCTTATCGTTGTGTCAAGACCTGATCCGCATTCCGAGCCTCCGTCAC
>CAYRGJ010000074.1:1795-3663 GCA_964423835.1 uncultured Dehalococcoidia bacterium
TGCACAGTGTGTCATCTGCCGATACTTCTATATCAGGAGTCGGGTTGATCCATATGATGATTGTATCCGATTCTCCAATACAATTGGTCGGATCAGGGCCTGTCGGAGTTACTTTGTATGTGACAAAATCATAATTATGAGTGGGATTTATCAAACTCTGTTGTAGAAAATTCCCATTAAGTATATTTGAAGATCCAAGGATACTACCACTATAAATAACCTCAAGACTAAGATCTGTATTTAGTACAGAACTTATAATTTCAACATTGGTAGTTGTATTATTACAAATCGTATCAGATTGTGGTATAAAAGTCAGTGATGGAATTTGATTGATAACAATAGTGACTGTCGGACTCTGCTTGGTCTGTCCGCAGGAGGTTACCTCGTAGTAATATTCAGTGTCCGCTGTTAGGTTGCCTGCTGCATAGCTCGAGGTCGTTATGCCTGTACTCACTCCATCACGGAACCATTCATAGCTATAAGTCCCGTCTCCTCCACTCGGGTTCGCTGTCAGGGTGCCTTCATCGGTATTGTAACAGATCGGTGTACTTGATCCGCTGATAGACCCTGTCTGTAAATCAGGATGTACCGTGATTAAAATACTTCCGCTGCTGACTATGTCGCAACTGCCACTGGTTACGTTCCTGCGATAATATGTATTGTTTGTCAGAGTTCCCGGATCGTATTCCGGTGAGTTCGCGCCAGGTATATCACTCCAAATCACATCATCAGGACTGTTTTGCCACTGGTAATCAAATGTTCCTATACCCCCGGCAGATGGAAATATTTCAATCAGGGCATCAGGATCAGCATTGTAACATATCGTCTGATCATTACCGATCTCTCCCGGTATCATAATCCCATCCAGAATCGTTCCCCCAAGATCAATGGTATGGCCATTGAAATCAATACACCCGTCAAGAATATTAAGATTATTCAATACAACTATATTGCCGTTTAATGTTACTATTCCGGCATTTTTATCAATAGTTAGATTATTGAAATTACTGGGATTTAAAAGGGACTGTTCCTCGTCACCGGTAAACAGAACTGTTCCTGAACCAGCCGTAAAACCCCCGGAATTCAAAAAATCACCATAGATGGTAATATTGAAATTTGCAGTATTAAGTGTTGTCCCGGCATTAATCGTAAGATTTCCCTGTATAACAGCACTCTGCATTATAATAGTCTTGGTGCCACCTCCCGAGGTTATAAGATTGTAATATGTATAGCCGGGTATAGTTTGATTTCCCGGTCGATAAAAATTTAATGAACCCGTTCCACAATCGAGCGAAGCTGATCCTCCTCCGCCAATATTATCATCTCTGATATTAAAAGTACCTGAACCGATAGTTATTGATCCATCTATATATAAATTGACTGTTTGTGTGAAATTGTAGTCACCAATATTAAAAGAACCCAACATATTTAAATTAGCACATTCCGCATCTGAACTCAGGGTTATGCTATGCCCTGCTAAAATCCATACGGTACTCCCTGCAACCGGTACAGTGTCACTTGGAGTTGGATCCCAAACTCCAGGAGCAACACACCTTACCCAATTAGATGCTATATTCCAATCAGACGGGCCTGCAAATCGGGAACCATAATCACCTACTGCCTGTCCGGATAAATTAAATCCAATTAATAGAAAAACAACAACCAGTATTATATCCCTGAAAACGCCTGAGGTATTCAGACCTGTTTTGGAAAAACATTTTTGAATGAAAATAACCACTGAGATATGTCGATTGAAATAATCTAACATACAGGATAATTTGGTATCAGGTTTTTTACCGGCACAGTAAATATCAGTATACCAGTAAGTTGGTTTAAATAAAACTGACTAACAGATTTCATTCCTGTTT
>CAYRGJ010000075.1:0-3649 GCA_964423835.1 uncultured Dehalococcoidia bacterium
CGGCCGGGAACACCAGCGCCTGGACCGGCGCGTGGACCTTCACGATACAGTAGCCTTCAGCAGCTCGATCAATCGGACAACACCACCGGGGCGGGCAGAGATGCCCGCCCCCTCTCCGTCTGTCGGTCCCGCTGCGCGCAGGTCGCGGTTCCCTGGAATCCCTGGTGCCGACTCCTCTGGATGATTGCGCGAGATCCGCCAGGCAGCGCAACGCATAGCCTTGACAATAACCGATAGTCCTGTGTAACATTCCACATCACGCCCCTTGAAGTGGGTCCTCTGGATCGCGTTTGTCTGAAGGGGCGCCTGAGGTGTCGCCAGGAGTGCCCGGGCACGGCGGCGTTGGGGTAGGAAGAGCAACAGGAGGGCCAGAGATGATGAGAGACCATGTAACGAAAAGAGGCGGGCTGCAGTGGCTGGTTGTGACCATCCTCCTGGCGGCCGGGATTGTGGTGGCGTGCATAGTGCCGGCAGGCACCACGCCGGCCTGGGCTGCTGGGGACGGCGTGGAGGAGGGTGCGAAGACGGCATCGGTCTTGTCTGCCGGTGCCTTCCATTCGCTCCTGGTACGCTCCGACGGCACTCTGTGGGCCTGGGGCAAGAATGGCTACGGAGAACTTGGGCAGGGACACAAGGAGGATAGAGGGGTTCCCACCCAGGTGGGGAGTGATGCCTACTGGGTGTCAGCGGCTGCCGGGAACTACTACTCCCTGGGGCTGCGCTCCGATGGCACGCTTTGGGCTTGGGGCAACAACAGCCGTGGTCAGTTGGGACTCGGAGACTACTCCGCGCCGACGGTCCCGACCCAGGTGGGCAGCGATACTGACTGGGTGGCGGTGCATGCTGTGAACTGGCACTCTCTCGGGCTGCGCTCTGACGGCACACTCTGGGCCTGGGGGTCCAACGACCAGGGCGAGCTGGGGCTGGGTGACATTTCAGTCAGAACGAGCCCGGTCCAGGTGGGCACAGCCACGAACTGGGTGGCGGCTGGTGGAGGGCTGCATCACTCACTTGGGGTGCGTGCCGATGGGACTCTCTGGTCGTGGGGAGACAACGACTACGGCCAGCTGGGGTTGGGGGACGCCACAGACAACTGGACCCCGATCCAGGTTGGGAGCGATAACAACTGGGTGAGGGTCAGCGCGGGTACCGATCACTCGCTGGCTTTGCGATCGGATGGGACCCTTTGGGCCTGGGGTCGCAACGGGTCCGGTCAGCTGGGTCTGGGCGACACTGGCCAGAGGGCCAGTCCTGTGGAAGTGGAAAGCGCTGTGGATTGGGTGGCGGTGGGGGCCGGATTCAGTCACACCTTCGGGTTGCGGGCAGACGGGACCCTGTGGGCCTGGGGCGACAATAGCTTCGGCCGGCTTGGAGTCGGGGACCAGGTTGGCAGAAAGAGCCCGATTCAAGTGGGGGGCGACACTGATTGGGTGGCCCGGCCTTGTGGAGGGAATCACTCTCTGGGCCTGCGCTCTGATGGTAGCGTGTGGGCATGGGGCTACAACTCGCATGGTCAGTTGGGGCTGGGTGACACCACCAACAGGTCGGAACCGGCGCGGGTACTCGTTGCGCTGCCATCGCCTCCGTCGGTCAGCACCCTGACGGCCACCGACGTCACTGAGACCGGGGCCGTGCTCAATGGGGAGATTATCGACATTGGCAAGCCCGATTTCGTGGCGGTATCTGCAGGCGAACAACACTCTCTGGGCCTGCGCTCTGACGGGACCATCTGGGCCTGGGGCCGCAATCAGGGCGGTCGGCTTGGCCTGGGTGACGAGGAAGACAGGCTCAGCCCGGAGCAGATAGGCAGCGACAACAACTGGATAGGGATAACCGCTGGCTGGAGCCACTCCCTGGGGCTACGCTCCGATGGCACCCTGTGGGCCTGGGGAAATAACAACTATGGCGCCCTGGGAGTGGGAGACTGGGTCGCAAGATGGGTGCCGGCTCAAGTGGGTACCGACAGCAACTGGGCTGCGGTGGCCGCCGGGGACCTGCATTCTCTAGGCCTGCGCTCGGACGGCACTCTGTGGGCCTGGGGCAAGAACGAACACGGTGAGCTGGGGCTGGGCGACTCCGGCCTCTTCGCGAACAGGGTGGTCCCGACCCAGGTGGGCAGCGACCACGACTGGTCAGCGATAGCCGGGGGCCAGTCCCATTCTCTGGGCCTGCGCTCGGACGGGACTCTGTGGGCCTGGGGATACAACTACAGTGGACAGCTGGGGCTGGATGACAAGACCGACAGGCTGGTCCCGACCCAGGTGGCCAGCGACAACAACTGGGTAGCCATAGCCGGGGGCGAGTTCCATTCTCTGGGCCTGCGCTCGAACGGCACTCTGTGGGCCTGGGGCGACAACTCGTATGGCCAACTGGGTACTAATGACCTTAACTACATCGACAGGCTGATTCCGGTGCAGGCGGGAACCGCGAACAACTGGGTGAACATCTCCGCCGGTTTGGAACACTCGTTGGGGCTGCAGTCTGATGGCTCCATTTGGGCCTGGGGCTCCGGCTCGCATGGCCAACTGGGGTTGGGTGGTTATGGTGACAAATTCACGCCGGTCCGGGTTGGATCGGCCAGCAAGTGGGCAGCGGCGGCCGCGGGAGGTGTCCACTCCCTGGCGCTGTGTTCCGACGGTGTTGTTTACACCTCGGGCGCGAACTACTACGGCCAGTTGGGGACGGGTAAGCTGAACGACCACAGGAGCAGCCTGGGCGAGATAGTGCCGCTGCCCTGCCGGGTATGGTTTGTCTGGGGATTGACGACAGCCTACGGAAACTGGACCGCACCACAGACCGCGAGCGCCCCGGGGGAATTCTCCTCCGCGGTTTCGGGGCTCGTCGAAGGCGCCACCTACAACTACCGATCGTGTGCCGCGACCGGCGCGGCGATGGCTTTCGGGGACAACCAGGTGTTCAGCACTGCGGTCGTTGCTCCCCCCATTCCACTCCAGGTGTCCCCGACGGACGGCAGACTCACGACGGACAACACCCCCTGGCTCGACTGGTCGGATGTCGCCGACCCGTCGGGGGTGCAGTATGAGCTGCAGGTGGACGATGAAGCCGGTTTTGGATCCCTGGCTTTCAGCCGGACGTGGATCAACTCGTCGTCGTGCGTGGTGACCACGGAGCTGGCCGACGGGGGCTACTACTGGAGGGTGAGGGCGGTGGATGGTGTGGGGAACATGAGCGAGTGGACGGCCGCCTGGTCCTTCACCGTCGATGCCACCACTCCGGCCGTGCCCGTCCTGGCGTCTCCTTCTGATGGGAAGGCCATCACCGATTCCACCCCGTGGCTGGACTGGTCGGACGTTTCTGATGCCTCCGGGGTGCACTACCAGATCCAGGTAGACGATGATTCTGGTTTTGGGTCTCCGGAGTTCAGCCGGACGTGGATCAACTCGTCGTCGTGCGTGGTGACCACGGAGCTGGCGGATGGGACGTACTACTGGCACGTGAGGGCGGTGGATGGAGCCGGGAATCCGAGCGAGTGGACGGCTGCCTGGTCCTTCACAGTCGATGCCACCACTCCGCCTGTGCCCGTCCTGGCGTCCCCTCCTGATGGGAAGGCCATCACCGATTCCACCCCGTGGCTGGACTGGTCGGACGTCACCGACCCGTCCGGGGTGCACTACCAGATCCAGGTAGA
>CAYRGJ010000076.1:0-3324 GCA_964423835.1 uncultured Dehalococcoidia bacterium
CAACAAGGTGGCCGAGGACATGGGCCTCAAGAAGTGGTGGAAGCCCACCAGGCTGCTGGAGAGATACCTGAAGACGTACGAGGGATAGAGACCAAGGTCATCCTTTCGGACATTTTGGGCCGCCTGCCCGCCGGCAGCAACGGCGGGCAGGCGGGGTCCGGCAGGTTTGACGGGAAACACAGATTAGGGGGATACTTTCGCAAATCGTCTGTCGCGGGAGATAGGCGATTGAGAATAACGCTAAAGGGAGGGTACATTCGTGAAAGCAGCCGTACAGTATGAAGCGGGCAAGCCCCTGGTCTTGGAGGAGGTGCAGCTGGCGGATCCACAAGACGACGAAATCAAGGTCAAGCTGGTGGCCTGTGGCGTCTGCCACAGCGACCTGACCTTCATGAAGGGCGATATGCCAGCCCCCATGCCTCTGGTGGTGGGGCACGAAGGCGCGGGCATCGTGGAGAAGGTGGGGCCCCGGGTGACCTCCGTCAAGCCCGGCGATCATGTCCTGATGATGGTCTCATACTCCTGCGGAAAGTGCCCGCTGTGCGCCGAGGGCAAGCCCACCCAGTGCGTGGAGAACCTGCCGGTCATGATGATGGCCTGCCTCCCGGGGACCATGGGCGCAACGCGCCTGAGCAAGGACGGCAAGCCCATAAACCACGTCTTCGGCCTGGCGGCTATGGCGGAGTACGCCGTGGTCAAGGAGCGGTCGGTGGTGAAGGTGCGGGAGGACGCCCCTCTGGACAAGATCTGCATCATGGGATGCGGGGTAACCACCGGCATGGGCGCGGCCATCAACACCACCGGTCTGAGGCCCGGCGAGAGCATAGTGGTATACGGCAGCGGCGGAGTCGGCCTGAGCGCCATCATGGGCGCCAAGCTGGCCGGCGCCGGGAAGATCATCGCTGTCTCCAGGTCGGACCAGAAGCTGGCGGCGGCGAAAGCCCTCGGGGCCGACTTTGTGGTCAAGTCCGGCGTGGAGGACCCCGTGGCCAGGGTCAAGGAGCTGACCGGCGGCGGAGCGGACTATGCCGTCGAGGCGGTGGGCAAGGCCGCGGTCATGATGCAGGCCTTCGGCTCCATCCGCAATGGGGGCAAGCTGGTGGTGGCGGGGATGGCCCCACTGGTGGAGATGCTCACCATCGCCCCGTTTGAGTTCCTGCTGGGCAAGGCCATCGTGGGCACGGTCCAGGGCGACATCATCCATTCCGTGGACGTGCCCCGGTTCGTCGACATGTACATGCAGGGAAAGATCCCCCTGGACAAGATGATCAGCCACACCTTCACGCTGGCCCAGGTGAACGATGCTTATACCGCTCTGGACAAGAGCGAAGCGATCAAGACCATCGTCAAGATAGCATAAGCACGGCATAGAATAGCATGCATGCGGGCGCACCGCCGCGGCGGTGCGCCCCCGAAAGGAGCGGCAATGGCTGACCTTACCTTCGATGCGGTCGTGTGTGGTGGCGGCAACAAGGCCCTGGTCCTCGCCATGTACCTGTCCAAGTATGCCGGCATGAGCGTCGGCGTATTTGAGAGGAGGCACGAGATAGGCGGCGGCCTGGCCACCGAGGAGACTGCCGCGCCCGGTTTCCGCGGCAACACCCACGCCAACCTCCTGCTGCCCTGGTACTACGCGCCCCTCTACCGCGACTTCCCCGACTTCTGGGAGTACGGCGGCCAGGTAGACCAGTACCCGGTCGCTGCGGGCAGCTCGTTCCAGAACAACGGCACCTGCCTCTGCATCTACAGCGAGAAGGAAGACCCCAACCAGGAGAAGACCGCCCGGGAAATCGGCCGCTTCTCGCCCAAGGACGCCGAGACCTGGCTCAAGTTCTGGAAGCTCTGGCAGAGCGACGAGATGCAGGCGGCGCAGATCGATACCCTCTTCAACCCGCCGGAATGGCAGATCCAGCCGGAGTTCCTGAACCGCCAGGTGGCGGTGTACCCCAAGATGCTCGAGGCGGGCTTCGAGCCCGACTCCATGCTGCTAGCCGCCAGCCCTAAACGGTCCGCGCAGGAGTGGTTCGACAGCCCGGAGCTGATATACACGATGATGCGGTGCGTGGTCTCATACGTGACCAACCCCGACGATCCGCAGCTTGGCGCCACTTCCTACGGCATGGGCATGACCATGGCCACTACCGGTTACGCCAGGGGCGGCACGCACCAGATGGCCCACGCCATGCACCAGATACTGGTCCAGAGCGGGGTCAAGTTCTTCACCCATGCCGAGGTGGTCAAGGCCATCATCGAGAACGGCCGGTGCACCGGGATCAAGCTGGCGGACGGCACCCAGGTCAAGGCCAACAAGCTGGTGGCCTCGGCCGGGCTCTCCGCCTGGCAGCTGGTGGAGCTGATGGGCCGCGACGTCATCGGCGAGAAGATAGCCCGCCGCATCGACAGGCTCTCCACCCGGAACATCGGCAACCTGATGTGGTACACCTTCGCCCTGCACGAGCGCCCCAAGTACAAGAGCGCTTCCTTCAACCCGGACATCAACCTCTGCGAATGGCTGGGGCTGACCAGCGAGGCCAACCCGGAGCACATCTCCATCGAGTGCAACTCCGTCCGGATGGGCCGGTTCCCGCCCATAGAGCACTACAACCCGGTTGTCTGGTGCCACAGCCTGGCTGACCCCCTCTACGCACCGGAGGGCAAGTTCACGGCCCAGTGCGAGATGCAGGGGCCCCGCGCCACGGACCTCACCGAGGCCGAGTGGCTGAAGGTCAAGGCCGAGTACGCCGACGACGTCCTGAAGATATGGCAGGAGCAGGCGCCGAACATGACCTGGGACAATGTGATCGGCGTTGACACCAACAGCCCCTACGACAACCTGAGGCTGAAGAACCTGGCGCCGCACGGCAACTTCGCCGGCATCGACCGGACCCTCTGGCAGATGGGCCCCAACAGGCCCACGCCGGAACTGGCCAACCATCGCACCCCGGTGAAGAACCTCTTCTGCACCGGAGGGTTCTGGCCCATCGGCGGCAATGCCAGCGCCGAGGCCGGCTACAACTGCTACAAGACCATCGCCCGGGACCTCGATCTGCCGAAGCCCTGGGAAGAGAAGGGCAAGGAGGAGCCGGAGTCCCTGATACAGTGGACCCGCTGGTGCACCAACAAGATGCGGGAGTCGTTCAAGCCCCGCCAGCTCTAGGCAGGCCAGCGCCGCGGGATGGCGGGTGGCGAAAGCCCCCCCAGGCAGCGGCCGGCCCAACCAGGGTCAGAATGCAGGCAAGGATTGAGGAGGTAAGATGGCCCAGAAGTTCGACATGATCATCATAGGTGGCGGCCCCAACGGGCTGACCATCGGCTCGTACCTGG
>CAYRGJ010000077.1:0-2812 GCA_964423835.1 uncultured Dehalococcoidia bacterium
CTTCAGCTTCAATTTCAATACTTTCTTCTGTTTCGGAGAAATTAACGTATACTGTGAAGGCATGCGAAACGTCCAATTTGTCATAACCTGAAAAATCTTTTTCCTCCGTAGTAACTTTACCTGAAGGGATGACTCTTTCATTGAACTCGCAGGAATTCATCACAACGACTAAACCTGCAAATAATAACCAGATAATTTTTGTTTTCATTTTGAATTGTTTTGATTAAAAAGTAACTCCTTTGCGGATTTTACTGAACTCTGGATAATAAGACAAATCACAAAATAAAATGTTGCATGGGAATGAATAATTTTTTAATTTTCTTCCTCTATGCCAATCAGATAGAAGGTTTTCTTTGCAGATTTAACCTGGAATTCTTTAAGACTTCACACATAAAGCGCTGAGATTAATACAAAAAATTACAAAGCAACGGGCAAACAACCGGAATAAGCACCCAGCACCCAGTACCCAGTACCTGTCAGTGCCTGAAATAAGTTGACCTAAAAAGAGGTTAACAAATGAAAACAATCAGCTATTTTGAACACGACACAAAGCCACAGTATCATAGGAGCTTTAGTGAAGAATTTAAGAGGAAAAAAATTCGCGAATTAGAAAGGAACATTACCTCTGTTGCCGATATTTGTAAAACCTATTCTGTAAGTAGAACATCAGTATACAAATGGATATATAAATATTCAGCAATGGCAAAAAAGCAAGTAAAACAAGTAGTTGAATCAAAGAGCGACACACAAAAAATCAAAGCACTTGAAGAGAGGATAAAAGAATTAGAGCGAATGGTTGGACAAAAGCAATTATTATTAGAGTTTAAAGACAAGATGATAGAAATAGCAGAAAACACTTATGGTATAGATATCAAAAAAAAACTCGGTTCAAAACTCTCATCTGGTACTACTTCAACCGGGAAATACATAAAAGAAAGTTAAAAGATCTGTTTGAAGTATTAAGTATAAGTAAACAATCTTTTTATCAGATGCTGAAACGTCGCAGGTATAAATTGGAAGAACAGGAACAACTAATTCCCCTGATTAATGAAATCCGGGAAGATCATCCCAGAATGTCAGCCAGGGATATTTACTATAAGCTAAAGCCATCTTGCATGGGGCGTGATCAGTTTGAAAGATTTTGTATGGACTCAGGCTACAGAATAAAGCGACTGCGAAATTATAGAGTAACAACAAATAGCTTTGGTGTAACCCGGTTTCCAAATCATTTAAAGAATACTGAGGTTACAGGTGTAAACCAAGTATTTGTGAGTGACATAACTTATTACGACATGTCAGAAAAAACTTACTATCTCACCTTTATAATGGATTTATACAACCGTGAAATAGTAGGCTGGTCTGCAAGCGACAGTCTTCAAACAGACTATACAACAATTCCTGCTTTATATAGAGTAATTTTACAACGAGGCAGATCCAGTTTAAAAGGGGCAATTTTTCACTCAGATGGTGGAGGTCAATATTACTGTAAAGAATTCAAAGCTCTGACAAAAGAACTGGACATGATCAACTCTATGACTGAG
The DNA here is from genome assembly GCA_964423835.1 of uncultured Dehalococcoidia bacterium. Lineage (GTDB taxonomy): Bacteria > Chloroflexota > Dehalococcoidia > UBA2247 > RBG-13-53-26 > JAFGCL01. The sequence continues at coordinate 1,542 of CAYRGJ010000077.1, forward strand.
GAGAAGGTCTACGAGAATTCACATGCAGAAAGACTCAATGGAATTATTAAAAACAATTATCTTTATCCATATGGTCCTACTAACATGAGTTCACTAAAGAAACAATTGGATAGAGCAGTATTAATGTACAATACCGCAAAGCCACATAAAGCTTTAAACAGAATGAGCCCAGTAGAATTTAAGAAAACTGTAGATAATGAGAATAACTCTCCAAGTTATTTCCCATTATCAACAGTTAATCATAATTATTATAAAACATATAAATACAAACAAAAAAAAGTCAACTCTATTCAGGCATAGACTATGCGAAACCCGCAACCCGTAACCCGTAACTTTAAACCCACAACAACTCTCACTTTATAAGAAATTTACCTCATTATTTAGCTTTTTTTGGCAGAAAATTATAGCTTTGCAGCCTGATTTTAAACAACATAATGTCTAACTTATTAATTGACCGATCATTAAATGTCTGAAGAAGTAAAAAAACAAACAGAAGAAATTCAGGATTCAAATTCTGAAAATGTGAATAATGAAGAAAATGGCGAAAGTACAGTAAAGCCAGAGAAAGCAAAATCACAGGCAGAGGAAAAACCTGCCGAAGAAGAAGCAACTGTAGTAAATGAAGATGTAGCAGCACCGGCAAAGGTAACCGCACCAGAGGAAAAGGTTGAAGCAGTAGCCGAAAAAATTGAAAAAAAGCCTGCCGGAAAAAAAGTGCAGAAGGTTGCAGTTTCAGCATCGGAACCAGATGCTGATTTTGATTGGGATGATTACGCAAATAGCAGTAATGTTTACGGTTCCCATCAGCGCGATGAGATTAAGCAGCTCTATGATCAGACACTTTCTACAATTGCCGAAAACGAAGTTATCGAAGGTACTGTAATTTCAATGAACAAAAGAGAAGTTGTGATCAATATAGGTTACAAATCAGAGGGAGTTGTTAGCTTAAATGAATTCAGGTATAACCCTAATCTTAAGATTGGTGATAAAGTTGAAGTTTTTGTTGAAAACCAGGAGGATAAAAAAGGCCAGTTGATTCTTTCCCACAAGAAAGCCAGGGCCCTGAAATCCTGGGACCGTGTCAACGAATCGCTTGAAAAAGACGAAATTATTACAGGATATATTAAATGCCGTACCAAGGGCGGTATGATTGTAGATGTGTTCGGCATTGAAGCCTTCCTCCCCGGATCGCAGATCGATGTAAAACCCATCCGCGATTACGATATTTTTGTTGATAAAACCATGGAATTCAAGGTTGTAAAAATCAACCA